>DATFZQ010000259.1:0-4407 GCA_035314345.1 Candidatus Acidiferrum sp. | reverse complement strand
GCAGATTGATCGTCCTGTGCCCGCATTGCAGCAAACAAAGCGCGGCTGGCATCTTGGACAGAGGAAAAGGTCCTCTGTCCCGGCTCCTGGGCAAACGTTGGTGCTGATGAGCACCCCAAGGCAAGTACGAACAGAACAGACACTGCAATTTGAACAAAGCTTTTGCAGCCAAGTGGAACAAAAATCGAAATCCTGTGCAGCATGGTATTCCTCTTCAATCTTAGACTTGCCACGAAACCACTCGGTGCGTCGTGTGACACGACTAAGAAGGCAAGCCGGTTGCCAAACATATTGATTGCGTAAGTGACTGAAAGCAGAGACCCACGCAAGCAATAGCGCGGGATGCGATGCCAGCCCGCTATACACGGCGTCCGTCACGCCGACGGGCTCAGTGAGATCATTTATGTGTTGAGTTTCAAACAGCTTCAGATCTTGGTCGACTGGGGAGGGAAGTGCTAATGCGTTGTGCCTGCTGCATGGAAAGAGTCAATCGATTGGCGGACTGATCCCCGTCCTGGACGATAGCGACTCCGCTAGGAGGAAAGGGCATTCCTGTTGGTACGTGAGATGCCGAGCTTTTGCATCCGGAAGTAAAGGGTGGACCTCTTGATTCCCAAACGGGAGGCCGCCCCGTTGGGACCGGAGACCACCCACCGAGTTTGCTCGAGAATCTTGAGAATGTGGCCGCGCTCCGCGTCCTCCAAGGTGATTGCACCGATCGATTCCGCCGCTGCGGCGGTCTTCAAACTCATGAGAGGGGGGTGCAGGACATTACCTGAAGTAACGATCACACTCCGCTCGATAAAATTCTGAAGCTCGCGAATGTTTCCCGGCCACAGATACGAGATGAGCGCGGACATCGTGTCTGGAGAAACATGTTCGATGTGCTTACCCATTCGGCGGCCATAAAGCTCCACAAAATGCGTGACCAGCGCGGGAATGTCTGCGCGGCGCTCGCGCAGCGGCGGCAGCGAGATCGGAAACACATTCAATCGGTAATAGAGGTCGCTGCGAAATTCGTTGCGCTTCACCATGTGCTCCAAATTCCGGTTGGTCGCAGCCACCAGTCGCACGTCCACCTGGTGAGTCCGCGTGCTGCCCAACCGTTCGAACTCCTGTTCTTGCAGAACACGAAGCAATTTCGGCTGCAGGCCCGGCGGAATATCTCCTACTTCGTCCAGGAAGAGTGTCCCTTTGTCGGCCAACTCGAAACGGCCAATCTTTTGCGCTATGGCTCCAGTGAACGCGCCTCGCTCGTGGCCAAACAGCTCGCTTTCCAGTAGATCGAACGGGATAGCAGCGCAATTCAGCTTGATGAAAGGACGACCAAACCGTGAACTTGCGTCGTGGACGGCGCGCGCGATCAGCTCCTTGCCCGTGCCTGTTTCTCCCTGGATAAGAACCGTGGAATCCGTAGGCGCAACCTGCTCGACTTGTTCGAGCACCGACTCCAGAGCAGGACTCCTGCCTATGATCTGCTCGAATCTGCGCTGCTTGGCGTCTTGGTCGGCGGATCCAAACCTTACAACAGCTGCCACGCGAGACCTCCTGTGCGCACTGATGCGCACCTCTACCTGGGGCTTAGCTTTCCAGAGCGGCTCGAACACCATCGAGCAAGACTTCGTTGTCGAACGGTTTTGACAGAAACTCTACCGCGCCTTCTCTCCGCGCCTGCAACCGCATTTTTTCGTCGCCATGTGCGGTAATGAAGATGATCGGAATCCTGCAACGTTCGGCGTTCAACCGCGCCTGCAGTTCGAGACCGGACATTCCCGGCATGCGGATATCCGTGATCAGGCAAGCAGTCTCGTGCTGTTTGCCGGAGCTGAGAAATTCCTCGGCGGACGCAAAGCCTCTTGCCGGCAACCCAACTGCTTCCAGCAAGTCCTGCACAGCGCTACGCATCGAATCATCGTCGTCGACGACCACGACCAACTTGGCTTTGTTCTGATTGACCATGTCAGAAAGCTACCAGCTTCGCGGAAAGTGGCGCAATCACACGTTGGTATTATGCTATTTCGCGCCAGGCGGAACCCCCAATAGCCCCGCCATCTTCACCAATTCCGCCAGAGATCCAGCTTTCATCTTCTTCATCACCCGGCCGCGTTGGATCTTCACCGTAACTTCGCTGTTCCCGAGTTCACCGGCGATTTGCTTATTGAGCATGCCCGAAACCACCAGGCCCATGACCTCGCGCTCGCGCGCGGTCAACGTCTCGTAGCATTCTCGCAGTCCGGCAAGATCGTTCTGCTGCTGGCGCGTCGCCCGGTCGCGCTCCAATGCCTGGCGGATCGCAGCTAGCAAGTCGTGGTCTAGGAACGGCTTGGTCAGGAATTCCACCGCACCGGATTTCATGGCCTTCACGGTCATCGGAATGTCTCCGTGGCCGGTAATGAAGATGATGGGAATTTGGAAACCTGCGTCGGCCAACCGGCGCTGAAAGTCCAGGCCGCTGATTCCGGGAAGGCTCACGTCCAGAACTAGACAGCGTGGCTCCCCCTTCAGTTCGCTGCGCAGGAACTCTTCCGCTGTCCCGAAGGACACGGAACGCAACCCGCACGACTCCAGCAGATCTTGGATGGACGCTCGCACCGCCGCATCGTCATCAATGATGAACACCGTGGGAGTACCCGCTGACGTCATTCACGTGTCTCGACTTTGGTGGGCAGGCTGACGTAGAAGCTCGCGCCGCGGGAAGAGTTGTCGCCAGCCCACAAGCGGCCGCCATGCGACTCGACGATGGAACGGCTGATCCGCAGTCCCATGCCAGTGCCGTGAGGCTTTGTGGTGAAAAACGCATTAAATATCTGGTCCGCCTGCTGTGGGGGCAGCCCCACGCCGGTATCGCTGACGGACACCAGAAGTTGGTCGTTCTCCGCCCGCTGCGACGTGATAGTGAGCTCGCGGGTCCCGTCCAGGCCCTTCATTGCATCGATGCTGTTCGTCATGAGGTTCATCACTACCTGCTGCAATTGCACGCGGTCCCCCATGACATTGGGAAGATCTGCCGCCAGTTCAGTCCGGACCGAAATTGTGTATCGCATCGCCTCGCCGCGTAACAGAGCGATCATCTCTTCAACGACTTCGTTTACGTCGACCAATTCCAATTGCTGTGTACCCTTTTGGAAGAGGAGGCGAATTCGGCTAATGATTTCCGCCGCCCGCGTCCCGTCTTTCACTATTCTCGTGGCGGCCGCGCGCGCCTTGTCGAGATTTGGAACGTCGGCCGCCAACCAGTGGAGACAACTATTGGCGCTGGTGACGGCAGCGGCAATCGGTTGATTCACTTCGTGTGCCACGGAAGCCGTCAACTCTCCCATGGTGGTCACACGGTTGACGTGTGCGAGATCCGCTTGTGCCTGGCGCAATCTCTCGCGCTCTTCCTCCGCCCGCTTGCGCTCGGTTATGTCAGTCGAGCTACCCATAAATTGCACCACATCCCCGGATGCGTTCAAAACAGGATGGCCGACGGAGTGGATGTATTTAACCGTGCCGTTCGGAAGAAGGATTCGGAATTCCACTTCGAAATCCGACTTTTCACTGAGTGCTCGATCGGTTGTCTGTCGCCACTTGGCTCGATCCTCCGGATGCATGCGCAGCAGCCCTTCTTCAAAAGCCGGCGGGCCCTTTTGCGGATCGTAGCCATTTAGGCGATACCATTCCTCGGACAGATGCACCGCCTTTCTTTCTGCTACCTGCCAGGCCCAACTCCCTGTATGCGTTAGCCTCTGCGCATCGGCCAAATACGCCTCGCTCCTACGCAGTGCCTCCTCTGCCCGCTTGCGTTCCGTCACGTCAACGTGGGTTCCCACCACTTCAATCAGCTCACCGCTCGCATTGAAAACCAGATGGCCGATGGCATGAATGTGTTTAACTGTTCCGTCAGATAGCACGATTCTGAACTCGTCGTACCAGTCCGTTTTCGTCCGCATTGCGTTCTCGCCGCGTTCGCGCACCGTTTTGCGATCCTCTGGATGGATGCGTTGCAGCACCGTTTCGCGATCCGGAGTGCCTTGCTGCGGATCAAAGCCCCAGATTCGGAAAGTTTCTTCAGACCAGTAGAGAGGAGATCCTCCAGCTTCATAGACCCAACTGCCCGTTTGGGTCAATCTTTGCGCCTCTGATAGATAGGTCTCACTTTGGCGTAGCTTTTCTTCCGCCTCTTTCCGGTCATGGATATCCGTATCGCTGCCATACCATCCGAGGATGTGTCCCGAGCGGTCAACCAGCGGACAGACACGACTGAGGAACCAACGGTACGTTCCATCGGATCTTCTCAGACGTGACTCGATCTCGCGGGGCTTTCCCTCCGATATGAGTGTTCGCCACTTGCTCAGTACGCGCTCGATATCATCGGGATGCACCATTCGATTCCAGCCCGATCCAACTGCTTGTTCGAGCGTCATC
>DATFZQ010000258.1:0-77537 GCA_035314345.1 Candidatus Acidiferrum sp. | reverse complement strand
ACTCAGACAATGATCTGCCCGAATCCGAACTACGGGAAGATTCACGAAAATGTGCGCGGCAAGTGTCCGCACTGCGGCTCGGACTTTCACGGACATGTCCCTTCGAAACATGCAGTCCAGCCACGCGGCTTAGTTGAGAATAAGTGTGCCCACGGCATTTTTAGGTTTCGCCCGTGTGACGGATGCGAACGCTCAGTCGAAGACTCGGAAGTTTATCGACGGTCAATTCTGACAACTCTTACAGAGTGGCGGGTCGCCCGTTTTGCTAACAGCAAATCTGAGGCTGAGAAGCATGCCAAGGCGATGCTCGCAAGGGTTGACTCATTTGAAGCTGAACGTCGTAGGTGATTCGCATCATCTACAGAATCCTACAAGTGATTCGCTCATGGTGGTACGCCAATCGATCTCAATGGACATGTTCTTGTGGTATTCTGAAACCCGTGCCGGGCTGGCGGAACTGGCAGACGCGCCGGACTCAAAATCCGGTGACCGTAAGGTCGTGTAGGTTCGACTCCTATGCCCGGCACCACAATTCATTCCCTTCTATTGTTGCCAGTTGTTACCAGTAACCCCGAAAATGTGTCATAGGTTGGCAGAGGTTGGCACACTTGGCGGGTTAGATTCTGTAAAAATCCCTTTAAAAACGTAAATTGTCTAGGATTCCGCAAGTTTCTGAAGTCTACTGCTTAGGAGGAGGGGGTCGAACCCACACGGCCTTGCGGCCACCGGATTTTGAGTCCGGCGCGTCTGCCAGTTCCGCCACTCCGGGCTGACGATTAAAAATAACATGCCGCCGCCTCGCACTCAAGATGCCTTGCGAACCCTAGCGGGACAACTCCTGATGCTCGGGCTTTTCACCCTTGCGGTCGCGCAGCGCAGAAACACTCCGTCTCCTTAAGAAACGCGTCTCTCCCACGGCGCAGGAACTTTCACCGAGGCCATTCCCGCCGCCGTGGCGGCCTGAACCCCCATCTCCGTGTCTTCAAAAACCAGGCAGTTCTTCGGTGCCACTCCAAGTCTTGAGGCGGCAAGCAGAAAAGCCTCAGGGTCGGGCTTGCTCTTTTTATACTCGCCGGCGCAGACCAGCGTGTCGAATCGATCGAGCAGCTTCAGCATCTCGAGAGACGCCGTCACCGAATCCCTGGCGCTCCCCGAAACCACCGCAAACGGAATCCGCCCGTGCTGCGCCTCGATATGCTCCAACACTTCGGGAACAACTTTGAGTTCCGGCAGCAGTTCGAAATAAAGCTCCTCTTTCCTGTTCGCCACGCTCTCCACGGGCATGCTGAGGCCATGCGTTTGGTTGAGCGTGGCTATAATCTCCGCCGTGGGTCTGCCGCCCCACGCATAGAAGAGCTCCTCCGCAAATTCACAGTTCCACTCGCCGAGCGCCTTCTTCCACGCAACGTAATGAAGCGGCATCGAATCGGCAATCGTGCCGTCGCAATCGAATAGATATGCGTCAAACGAGCCCGCCGGCAATTTCAGTTTCATTCCTTCTCCAATCTATTCATCATTCTAAGCGACTGGTGATTGTTGTGCGAATCGTGCGCTTGCCCTCAGTCGGCGCGCCAATAAACTCCGCCCAGCCCGACCGCCCTCAGAGACGCGGAAAGCCCGTCGCGAACCTCAATCGGGCCCCGGAAGCTGCATGACCTTTCGCCGCAAGCCCTCGACTGGACGGGGCTGCCGCCGAGAGATACTCTATAGCCCCCCGTTCGCAGGGGCTGCCGACCCTTCCGCAGCATTCGAACGGTTTCCGAGGTCGAGGTATTCGATGGCTACCGCGTTGACCGCTTCGCGGTCACCCCTCTCATTGACTGCTCCACGGTCACCTTTTGCAGTAACCTCGCCCGCAAACTCGCGCCCTGAATATCGTAGTCTGTCCCATTCGATGAATCGCGTTCTGGAAGAGCTTGCGAGTCTGCAATCTTCGCCTGATTCGGAAACGGTGCACGATCTTCGCGTCGCGATCCGCCGCTGCCGCTCTCTGGCCGCCGTGATGGAAGAAATCGACGCCGACCCCGCGTGGCCAGAGATGCGCAAAGTCGCTCGCAAGCTGTTTCGCGGTCTCGGCGCCGTGCGCGACGCTCAAGTGATGGAGGAGTGGATCAAGAAGCTTGGCCCTGAGAGTGACCCTCTGCGCATACAGCTTCTCGCCTCGCTCGGAACAAATGAGAAACAGCGCTCCGCCGATGCGCTGCGCGTGGCTGCAAAATTTAACGAGAAGGAATGGACAAGTCTCGAGCGGCGTCTTCGCCAGTGCGTGCGGCTCGTCCCCGTGGGAGGCCTCGCAGCCGAATGTCTGGCCCTCGAGCGATTCGAGGAAGCAAAAGAGCTGCACAACCGTGCGTTGCGAACGGAAAAGCCCAAACCCTGGCACGCTCTCCGTATCGGTTTAAAAAGATTTCGCTACACAGTGGAAGGCTTTCTGCCCGAGCACTATGCCGCCTGGGGCGAAAATCTGAAACGGCTGCAGGATATTCTCGGCGATGTTCACGATTTGGATGTACTCTCAGAAACAATCGAAGACACCAAAGTCGCCGGAGCCTCTGAACCTGCGAAAGCGTGGCAAGAGAAAATCCTTCAAGAGCGTCACAAGCGAGTCGAAACCTACCGTCAGCTCACTCTTGGGAAGACCAGCCTTTGGCAAGGGTGGCGTCACAATCTGCCCCATGGCCAGCGGCTCGAAGCCGCGGCAATGGCCCGGCTTCGCTCCACGGCGCGCGCCGCCGATCCCCGCATGCGCAGGACGGGCCAGGTATCGCGCGTCGGTCTGCGAGTCTTCGAAGTTTTGCGCCGCGTAGACGCCGCGCCGGCGTTTCGCGGGGCGACAATGCGCCGGCTGATGCAAGCGACAGCCAAGCTGCACGGCGTCGGCTCTGTTGGCGACAAAAACCTCTCCCCAAAAGCGGTTCGCAAGTTTTTGCTGGGCTTGACGATTCCGCCCAACTGGTCTTCGGATGAATGGAATCTAATGGCCTGGGCCATTCGCTTTCACCGCGGGCCGGAACCCCAACAGAAGAATGGCTTTGCAAAACTTTCCGAAGAGCAGCAAATCACGGTTCGAACGCTGGCAGGTGTCCTGCGCCTGGCGCGCTCCCTCAGAAAATCCGGCCTGGAAAGCGCCGTTGGCCTTCGCTGCGAAAAATCCGCCGACGCCATCATACTTAGCGTCCCGGGTTTGCTCGACACTGCCGAAATCGCAGCCCGCCTCGCCGCCGCCAAACATCTTCTCGAATCCGTCTTGGACAAGCCCCTAATCCTTAAATCGGTTCCGAAGCCCGAGAAAGTCCCCGCGCCCCCCTCGCAACCGTCAGAGCTTCCGCAGGTCACCACCGCCGCCTCCGCCTAGCGCAATACCACCTTTCGAGATTCAGCTCGCTCACCTTATTGCGGATTCTCGGAGTGCGTCTTCTCTTTTGCCCCGAACTTTTTAGTTTGATTCGCATTATAGCTGCGATATAATATTTACGTTCAGTACTGCGCCTCGCCACCCGCGAGGCGTTTTCGTTTTTAGGCCCATGTTTGGTGGCACGGCCAAACTCTTCTCCATCGCGCCTTCTGCGATGAATCTTGGCTGTGCTCCTTCTTTTTCCGTCAGTCCAAATCAAAAACTAAATCAGGAGACAGCAACATTTACAAAAATCCAGGGAGAGGTTGAACGACGGCCGCAGGAATCCAGCGACACAACTATTGGGCCACAATACACAGTGCCAAATTTCCCTTATGTGGGCGGCTAGTGCAGGCGGCGTGTGTAGATGCCGGGCTTTAGCCCCGGCTCTTCCGTCCTGGCGCAGCGTTTCGCCAGTCATCCTCGCAGAAGCCGAGCGTGATCGAATTTATTTACCCGCCCGCCGAAGCAGTTTCGGCGGCGCCAGCCAAACCAATTGCCCGTTCGGCGGCGAAACGCGCTTCAATTCAATCAATGCGACGCCTGCTTTTTTCAAGGATGTAATGTGGTGTTTGGAACCCAGCGAGGCGGCGATGATGTCATCCAGTTGCGGCGCGTGCCCGAATACAAAAAGTGTCGAAGTTTGCTTGTCTTTGGCAAGCTCGCGGAAAAACAACGAAGGCTCCGCGCCTGGCAGCAGCAAATCCGTTCGCCGAATCTTTTGTTTGGAATAGTCCAGAGCGGCAGCGAAAATCTCCGCCGTCTGCATCGCCCGCACGTACGGACTGGAAAGCAACAGGTCCGGCGACGCGCCGAGCGCCGCAACCGCCGCGGCGACCCGCTTCGTTTTCTCGATGCCTTCCTCGGTCAGGTATCTTTCCGGATCGGGCGGACACTTGGGATCTTCCCGGTCGATCGCAATGCCGTGGCGCACGACGTATATTTCCATGGGCGATTTTCCCCTTCCACGAACCTAAAGAATATCACTGGGACGCTCGAGCGAAGCCCCGCGTCACTTTTGTTGCGAAGCCAACTGCCGAAAATAAAGCCGCACGTGAAATTCTTTCTCGAAAAGTTCCGCGCTGCGGTTTGCGTCCAGCAAGTCTTCCGTGGCATCGCCACGAGCAAAGATCTGGAGCCCCACGGCATCACGTTGAAAAGCTGCGCGGAGCTGCGTGACTCGCTGGCGATGCGAATGATCCAGCGCCTCGGCGATTCTCAGAATCGCGGCGAGCCGCCGCGCAATCCGTTTGTCGCTATTGTTCAGCGAAGAATAAGCCACGTGATGGCCCGCCGGCTCCGATTTTCGATTGTGATAGCGCACCAGCCCGGCAACGATGGCGCGGTCCCGCCCTTCCATGCCGGGAATATCGCCGTTCAAAACCAGGTATTCGCTATGCTTGTGGTGACCGCGATGGCTGATCATGTGTCCCGTGTCGTGCAGGAGGGCCCCAGCCTCGAGCAGCACGCGGGATTGCGCCGGAAGATGGTGCACGGGCTGAAGCTGGTCGAACAGGAGGACGCTCAATTCCCGTACGTGCTCGGCGTGCGTTTGGTCCTTTTGGAAGCGCCGCGCGAGGCTCCGGGTGCCCACGAGCAATTGCCGCGCTGCCGCATTGTAGCGATGCGGCTCCGTCCTCGAGAACGCCTCGCGCGCAATCTCCTGGAGCAATCCTTCGCGCAACCCCACACTGGGGATGGAAAAATTTCGAATGTTCAGGTAGCGCCCGAGCGTGACAAATGTAATCGCCGATATGCCCAGCACATCCGCGCGATCCCGCCTTATCCCATAGCTCTTCATACGCTCGCGAACGTCGCGTTCCAAAAGGTCTGGCAGCCGCTCGCGCAGCAAGGAAAGCTGGATCGTCGGGAGTCCATGGAGCCGGGGACCAGGCGCTATATTCGCCAGCGTTTCCGCGTTTCCTCCCAGGGCTACTGCGGTTTGCTCACCGAGATTCGGGCGCGTCGGCAAACGCGATTCCAAAAGCGCGCGCACGTACCTGCGCACCTGTTCCGCCTGCGCCGGCCGAATCACGCCGGGAATTTTCAGTGTGGTCATCAGCCGCACCGCTCCCAGCGGCAACTGTGCGCTCTGTTCCACGGTGTGATCGCGGAGAATACTTATCTCCAGGCTCCCGCCGCCCAAGTCCGCGATGCAGCGCGGCGGAGATTCCGGTCCGAGCGCTGCGAGGACCGCTACACGGCCAAGCCGCGACTCTTCCGAAGAGTTGATTACTTCGAGCGCGACCCCCGTCTTTTGCTTGATGCGCCGCACAAACGCATCCCGGTTGCGGGCTTCGCGGGATGCGCTCGTCGCCACCGCGCGGTAGCGCGTAACTCCAAACTCCTCCATGACTTCGTGGAAATGCCGAAACGCCTTGATGCCCTTCTTAAAAAGCTTTTCGCTGAAACGGTGTCGCAGAAAAACGCCTTCGCCCAGCCGCAATGAATATCTCTCGTTCACGAGCGGCTCAATGTCCAGCGCGGAATAGGCGCGCGCGACCGCGAGGCGCACCGCGTTGGAACCCGCGTCGATGGCGGCAATGTGAACCGGTTCGGACATTTCGGAATTTACCGCCAAAGGTGCGCAAGCGCGGCGGAAGGTGTGTATTTCGTCGCGCGAATTCCCAATTGCTCGCCGATGCGCTGGCGAAGCTGTTTGTTGACGGCGGAAACACTCGCTTCGCCGTCCAGTTCGATGAACGCGTGGCGCTTGGCCATCACTTCGAATTCGCGCTTGATCATGGTTTGGTAGCGAATGAACGACCAATAGAGGTCGTGAGAGAGAGACATGTCCCGACCGGCTTCCCAGTAGCTGATGGCTTGCGCTTTTTTGAATTCGCGCGCGAAAGCTGTTTCAGGGCGCACGTTCAGCCAGAACGTAAGATGCGGGCGCAGTGCCATGGCGTAGAGACCGTTCAAATAATCCCGGTTGATTCCACGAACTACGCCGCGCGCCACCAACGTGAAGATGAATCGATCCGCAAGCACGACCGTCCCAGAGCGGAGAGCAGGCAAAACGCGGTGCTCCACTTGATCAAAGAAATCCGTGGCGTACATCAGCGACAGCGTCAGCCGCGTTACCGCGTTTTTCGCAAGCAACTCATCAATGTCGCGTCCCACGAGGTAGGATCTTCGCAATCCGCTGGTCTGGACCGCAAACCCTTCGGATTCCAGCCATTCCTGAAGCAGCGCGATCTGCGTAGATCGCCCGGAACCGTCCATCCCTTCGATGACGATAAGATTTCCGGTGATTTCGCTCGGGTCAAAGCCGACTAGAGCTTCGCCGTAGAAATATTGTGCAGCGTCATCCTCACCGGGCGCCGCCGGTTTCGTCCCTGGAAGCGGTGCGCCCGTCGCCTGCGTCAGTTCCACCGGGACAGCCGGCACGCTGGATTTTTCTTTCTCTTTTTCCTGATCGGACATGCTTACTCCGGAGCCTGAACGCCTGGCGCGAAACGCTTCAAATCAATCTTGGAGGCTACAATCTCTCTCATCTGTTTCTGCAACTTGTTGACCGGCAACGTGCCATCCAGCACGACGAAATTATCGGAATCCACCATCTTGTCGTACTCCTCGAGGATGCGCGCCTGGAACAGCCGGAAACTTTCCGCGCGGTCATACGAAAGCGCCATATCCATTCCCGCTTCGTAGTATTTCAGTTTGGGACGCCCGCTCAGAATGCGATGCACGGCAACGTCGAGTGGAGCGCGAAAATAAAACGTAATGTCCGGCACAGGTGCAAACCGATAAAGATTTCTCAGCCAGCGCGCAGGACAACCACGAGCCGCATCACGTGCGAACGCCGTGTAAATATAGCGGTCGGCGAGCACCAAATAGTCGCCTTGCAGCAGTGGCATGATCTGACGTTCGCAGCGGTCGGCAAAATCGGCCGCATGGAGGAGCGAAAACGTCGTCGGCGTGAGCAGTCGCCGCTGTTTTCCGCGGCGTGTAGCGGACTTCACCAACGGCGACGAGTTCCACTCCGTAAAATGCAGCCGGTAGCCGCCGATTTCCAGCCAGCGCTTCAGAAGATAAAGCTGCGTGCTCTTGCCCGAGCCATCCGTGCCTTCCACGACGATGAGCGCGCCGGGGTACGCTCGGCTCGGCACAGGCTTTCCGGGTTGCGGAAGTGTGGATTTGCCCGCTTCCGTACGCGGCTGTTTTTGAACGATGTCCTGATTTTCCATTAATCTTTAGCGAGAACCGATCTGGCAACTCAGCGTATGCCTGCATTGTTACAAATGCATTACAACACACCCCGCAATAACAGGCAAAGTGCGCTGCATGCAAACTGAGGAATCCGGCGCGTCAGAAAACAGCTACTTTAATGTGCAGGAATTTCTTCGGATTCTGCCGGAACTCTCCGATGAGCAATCGCATATCGCCGGTAAGGCCGCTCAAATTGTCGTAGAGTCTCGGATCGGAAAACAGTTTTCCGACGGTGGTCGTATTGTCATTCAGTTTGGCGGTCGCGTTAGCCACATTTTCGGTGGTTTCCCGCATCTTGTTGTAGAGCGTATCGTCGGTCGCCAGTTTGCCCAGGGTGCCTTTGCCCGCGCGGACATCGCCGATCACGGCGTTGCCATTCGATATTGCTTGCTTCGCTTCGTCATAGAGAGAGGGATCGTAGAGCAGCTTTCCGATGGTTCCCTTCTGCGAACGGACATCGGTCAGTATGACGTTTACGTTGTCCAAACCCTTGTCCACTTTGTTGTACATCTCGTCCGACGCTACCAACTTTCCGAGGGTTCCTTGTCCTGCTTGAATATTCGCAAGCATGCCCTCGCCGCGGGAAAGGATATTGTTCAGATGATTGTAAGCCTGTTCGTCGACGAGCAATTTCCCAAGCGAACCTTTCCCTGCCTTAACTCCATTGACCAGTTCCTGGATATCTTCCGACAGCGTTTGAAGATTCCCCAGCACGTCCGCGCTTCGCTCCATCACTTCCTTCATCGCCCTTTCTTCTACACCCGGCACTTCTTGCCCGTCCTTCAGCGGTACACCTGTGACTCCCAAGCTGATGTTGACGTAGCGGTTGCCGAGCAATCCTTCCGTCACAAGGCTCGCCGCGGAATCCGTCAGAATGTCGCTCTCGTACTTCCTGCTAACACGCATGACGACTTCAATGTTCCTGTTTTTCGGCCGCACCTTGCCTGGTATGTGAGACGCCAGATTAATGGATTCGACATTCCCGATCTCCACTCCGTTCAATCGCACCGGAGCTCCGTGCACCAGACCCGAAACGTCTGACAGATAAGTGATGAGCCGGTATTTTGGTCCAATCGTTCCCGCCCCCGTCACATAGAAAATGCCGGCGGCCAGGACCGACAGGCCTACCAGCACGAACAACCCCACGCGCAGTTCCGTCCACGTCACCTGTTTGCGCTGCGCCATTTTTTCTTCCCTCCCTTTCGATCTTGCAACCGACTACCGGCAATCACACGAGAAACCGCTTCAGATATTCATCTTTCGTATTCACAAGTTCTTCCTGGCCGCCCTCGAAATAAACTCCGCCATCCCGCAAAACCAGAAAACGCGTCGCCGCCATCCTGGCTTCGCCTGGCGCGTTTCCATTGGACACCGTTCGCACAACCCGTTTGGATGCGGCGTCGAAGCGAAAGTTCGCGAGAGCGAAACCGTCCTGAAGCCGTTGCGTCGCGAGGAGCGCCGTGACGCCGAATACGTCTCGCAAGCGCAGAATGAGCGTGATGATTGTTTGCGAAGTGACTGGATCCAGCCCGGCTGTCGGCGAATCGTAGAGCACGATGGACGGCTGGTTAATCAGCGCTCGCGCGATGGACACGCGGCGCCGCATTCCTCCGGAGAGTTCGGACGGAAACAGGTCCAAGGTGTGCTCCAGCTCAACAAAGCGCAGCACCTCGCGCACGCGCAGCTCGACCTCATCGCCCTTAACTCTGTCTTCGTGCAGCCTGTAGGCCACGTTTTCTCCGACAGTCATCGAATCAAAGAGCGCTCCTTCTTGAAAGACAAAACCAATTTGGCGCCGAAAGGCCAGCAAGTCCCGCTCCGCCATGCCGGATACATCCCTGCCAAGCACATGGATGTTACCCTTCGAAGGCCGCAGGAGTCCCGCTGCCAGTTTGAGCGAAAGGGTCTTGCCCATCCCTGTTTCGCCTAACAGTACCAGCGTCTCCCGCTCCTGCACCTGAAAGGAAACTGCGCGCAGAATGTCTCTTCCGTCGAAGCCGATGCGTACGCCCTCAAATCTGATGGTTGGACTGGAGTCGTAACTCGATGTGAGCGCGCTGGTCATCGGGCGTGTGGCCGCCATTATAGCGGTAATTCTGTTGTTACGAGGGTACGAAACAACCTGCGCTTACTGAAGTTCGGTTGGTCCCGCAGGTTCTAGAAAAGTTTGTCGGCGAAGTACAAAGCCACTTTGGTGAGAAACGCGTCGGCCGCAATGATCATGACGGAAGACAGCACCGCGGCTTGTGTCGTGGCCCGGCCGACACCCTGCGTGCCGCCGCGCACCGTCAGTCCTTTGTAACAGCCAATGGTTGCGAGAATGAATGCGAAAAAGAACGGCTTGGTGAACCCCTGCATCAAGTCCGCAAAATCCAGGGCATCGATCGCGCGACGCCAGAACTCGACCGCGGTGAGGCGCAGGGAAAAAACCGAAGCCACACAGCCGCCCATCAAGCCCATGAAATCGGTCATCGCGGTCAGGAGAGGAAGGGTCAACAGCGTGGCAATTACCCGTGGCGCGACCAGTTTGCGAACGGGATCGGTCCCCATTGCGCGCATGGCGTCGACTTGTTCGGTCACCAGCATCGAACCAAGCTCGGAAGCGATCCCCGTCGCGCAACGGCCCGTCACCAGCAACCCCGTGAGCGAAGGCCCCAACTCCCGGACAAGTGCGATGGCCACCACGTCGCCGGTCAGTGAGGTCTGGCCGAAGCGAGTGAACTGCGCCCCCGTCTGCAACACCATGACCGCGCCTATAAAAAAACCCGAAAGCAATATGATGGGGAGCGAGCCAGCGCCGATGCTGTCCATCTGCTGCAGAACGTCTTGAAGGTAGTACGGCGGGGTGACCAGAGTGACCAGCGTGCGGCCGCAGAGCATGGCGTAGTCCTGCACATCGGCCACCGCGCCCTTCAGGGCGTTGACCAGCACTCCTGCGACGGTAATTTGCGGTTCCGTCTCGTCTTCGCGACCTGCGACCTGCAGAGGTGTGTCTGCCACGAGTACCTGTTCGTCAGCCGTCTCGCTGAACTCCTGCGGCACAAAAACCTGAGTCGGAAGCGTAACCGCGAGGCCGGAACACGTCAAGTAAACGATGAGTTAGAGTAACGCAGCGGCCATCCTCCGGCACGATGAGTGAATCCCGCCTCGTTGTTGCGGCGCGGGGCTGTGGCGCGGGTGAAACGAGTCCGGTATCCTTACACCACATCTAAAAGGTATGATCAGGTCGATGTCTGAAGATCCAGGCAGTATTGGCCCGTACCGCATCCTTTCGCAAGTCGGCGAAGGCGGGATGGGAATCGTGTACAAAGCGCGCGACGAGCGACTCGATCGCGTGGTCGCTCTGAAGGTGGTTCGCGAGGCCGGTTCGGATTCCGGGAGGCGCAATCGTTTTCTGCAAGAGGCCCGCACGGCGGCACAGGTAGCGCACCCGAATGCTTGCCGCATTTACGATATAACCGACGACCAAAACCGGCTGGTTATCGTGATGGAATTCATCGAAGGAGAATCGCTGGCAGTTCGAATCGAGCGCGGTCCTCTTCCAGCCCAGGAAGCAGCCCAGATTGTTCTCTCTATTCTGTCCGCACTGGAGGCCTTCCACAAAGCGGGAATTGTTCATCGCGATTTGAAGCCGGCCAATATCGTTCTGTCTTCCAGCGGGACAAAGCTCCTCGATTTTGGAATTGCCAAGTGTAAACTTGCGGCCACGCCACAAGATGCCGAGGCAACACTTCCCGAGGCCACCATGCCAGGAGTATTTCTTGGCACACCCAGGTACGCTTCTCCCGAACAATTTCGCGGGCAGCCGGTCGACGCCCGCTCCGATCTTTATTCGATGGGCGCCATTTTCTTTGAAACGCTGACCGGCCGGCCACCGTTCCCGGGCAATTCGTTCGCGGAGATTGCCCACTCCGTGCTTCAGGGTTCCCCGGCTGCGCTTAGCGGCTCAGCGGCAATTTCCGCGATGGGCCGAGTCATTCATCGAGCGCTAGCCCGCGACCCCGGAGACCGTTACGCAAACGCCGAGACGATGGCCGCGGAAATCCGCACCACGCTTTTAATGGACGGCATTGAGACAACCGCTTGTGCGCGGACGCTGCGAAGGATAATCGTCCTGCCCTTCCGCGTCTTGCGCCCGAATGAAGACATCGATTTCCTGGCTTACAGCTTGCCGGAAGCCATTACTGTTTCCCTTGCAGGCCTCGACAACCTGGTCGTTCGCTCTTCCGTTGTGGCCTCGCGTTACGCCAGCGACGCTCTCGATTTGCAACAAATCGCGAAAGAGGCAGAGGTCGATGTAGTTCTTTCGGGCGCTCTCCTCAATGTTGGTGAACAGCTCCGGATCACCACGCAGCTCACCGAAGTTCCGAGCGGCACGTTGCTCTGGTCACACTCCTCCCAAGCAACGATCAGGGAACTGCTCGCACTTCACGATGACCTGGTCCGCCGAGTCATTGATTCCGTACTCCCGTCGCTTAGCGTGCAGGAACACGAATCGCTCCAACTAGACCGTCCAGCCAGTTCGACCGTTTATAAGCTCTACCTGCAGGCCAACGAGTTCGGCCGCCAGTGGAATAATCTTCCAGCTGCCATTCAGTTGTATGAACGGTGCGTAAGTCTGGACGCGTCGTACGCACCGGCGTGGGTCAGGCTCGGCCGAGCGCGGTGGCTTTTGGACAAGTACAGCCTGGGCTCGCTTGAGGGGTTGCGTGCCGCCGATGAAGCGTTTCAAACTGCCCTGCGGCTGAATCCCAACCTCACGCTTGCTCACAATCTATACACGCATCTTCAAGTCGATCAGGGCCGGGCGCTGGCAGCCATGAAGCGCCTGCTCGAACGCGCCAAGCATCGCAGAAGTGATGCCGAACTCTTTGCCGGACTTGGGCACGTGTTTCGGTACTGCGGACTATTGCAGACCGCCCTGGTAGCGCATCAGGAAGCACAACGTCTGGACCCCCTGATTTCCACAAGCATAATGAACACGTACATCATGATGGGCGACTATCAGCGGGCGCTGGAGATTTCCACCAGCGACTATGGTTACGGGAGAGCATTGGCACTTACGGGACTTGGGCGTTTCGAAGAGGCCGTGGCGCTCCTGAAGGAGCGCGAAGCAGACAAGCCGTTGCGGCTGGGATGGCTCTACCTAACCTCTTTGCGCGCGCTACTCGAAGGTAAACGCGAAGAGAGTCTCGAGGCCAGTGATGAATTTCGGAAATCGACCTTCCGTGATCCTGAAGGGGTTTACTATTTTGCGCGCCATCTTAGCTATCTCCGTCTGGAAGACGACGCCTTGGAGACGCTCGCGCGCGCCATTGATGGCGGCTTTTTCTGTTATCCAGCGATGGTGCGCGACCCCTGGCTCGATCCTCTGCGGTCGCGCCCTGAATTTACAGCGATCATGCGGAAGTGCCAGCAATTACACCGTGAAGCCGCAGCGGCTTTTCTCACATTAGGCGGCGATGCGCTGCTCGGGCTCCCGGCCGAGAACTATTGAGGCTGGGGCTGCATCGCTAGGTGAGGGTGTTCCAATGCGAGGTGAATCCAATGATTGCTCGTATCGATCACGTGCAATTGGCTGCCCCGAAGGGCTGTGAGGCTGCCGCTCGAGAATTCTATGGCTCGATGCTCGGCCTGGCTGAAATCGAGAAACCTCCTTCGCTCCGTGCGCGTGGCGGCTGCTGGTTCCAATGTGGCGAGCAACAGATTCACATCGGCGTGGAACCCGATTTTCGACCGGCCAAGAAGGCTCACCCCGCCTTTGCGGTCTCTGATCTCGGCAAGCTCCGGGAAACTCTCCTCGCGCTTGCAGTAAAAATCACCGATGACGACTCCATACTTGGTACGCGCCGCTTTTTTGCCGAAGATCCTTGGGGAAACCGCCTCGAATTCCTGGAGACGAACTCCTGACCTGCTGGACGCACGGCGCGACCACAGTTACACTCCTTGTTTCCACAGTGCCAAGTTTTCAAGTAAGTGAGGACGTTTGCGCAGATGCTTAAGTTCTACACGGCCGGTGAATCGCACGGACAGGCGCTGCTTGCGTTTGTTTCCGGGCTGCCTGCGTCACTGCCCGTCGATGTGAACTTCATCAATCATGAGTTGCATCGGCGGCAGCTTGGCTACGGGCGAGGCGGGCGTCAGAAAATCGAGAAGGATCGAGCCGATATTTTTGCTGGGGTGCGGCACGGGCAGACGATTGGCGCGCCTATCGCGCTTCGGATTGAGAACCGCGATTGGGCCAACTGGGAGAACATTCTCCCTGTCGAAGCTACAGCTGAATCCGCGGGTAAGGAGAAAAAACTCCTTGCGCCTCGGCCGGGCCACGCGGACCTTGCTGGCTCCCAGAAATTTAATTTTCACGATGCGCGCTATGTACTGGAGCGGGCTTCGGCACGCGAAACCGCGGCGCGTGTCGCTGCTGGCGCGTTCGCAAAGCTGCTGCTGCGCGAATTTGGGACGGAGATTGCCAGCCACACCGTTCAAGTCGGACATGTTCGACTCGAACGCGCTGCGACATGGAAAGACATTCAAGCTGTTAGCGCTGATCTGGATTCGCCATTGCGATGCATCGACAACGCCACGCAGGAAAAAATGAAAGCCGAGGTGGACGCGGCCCTAAAGGCGGGGAACACCGTCGGTGGGATTTTTGAAATTGTCGCTCACAATGTTCCTGTTGGGCTCGGCAGCCATGCGCAGTGGGATGAGAAACTCGACGGCCGACTGGCTCGGGCGCTCATGAGCGTGCAAGCAGTCAAAGCTGTCGAAATCGGCGCCGGTGTCACTGCCGCAGGCTCTTACGGGAGCGAAGTCCAAGACGAAATTTCCTACGATAAGAACGCACGGCGCTTTCGCCGGTCCACGAATCGGGCCGGCGGCCTCGAAGGCGGCATCACCAACGGCGAAGATGTGGTCATACGCGGGTATCTAAAACCCATCTCCACGCTGCGCCAGGCGCTGCACACCGCGGACATGGTTACCAAGGAGCCGGTTGCGGCTGCTTACGAGCGCTCCGACTGGTGCGTTGTCCCTGCTGGCGCGGTGGCCGGCGAAGCCATGATCGCACTTGTGCTGGCGGATGCTTTTCTGCAAAAATTTGGAGGAGACAGCCTTTCCGAGATGCGGCGGAATTTCGACAACTATGCCAGACAAATCGAAGACTTCTGAAGTGGCCCCAAGCCCGGCCCCGGCGTCCGTCGAAATCGCAGCGCCAGTGCGCAAAATCTACCCGATCGTCAAGTACGGCGATCCCATTCTCGAAAAGCCTACCGCGCTAGTGAAAAAATTCGATGCGGAGCTTGAGGCGCTCACCGAGGACATGTTTGCTTCCATGTACGCCGCGCAGGGTGTCGGCCTGGCTGCGCCGCAGATCGGAAAGAGCATGCGGCTGACTGTCGTGGACGTCACGGGTGGAAAAAATCCAGAAGCGAAAATCGTGTTAGCCAATCCGGAAATCATCCATGCCGAAGGCGAAGTTCGCGAAGAAGAAGGCTGTCTCTCCATTCCCGGATTTCGCGGCTACGTGATGCGGCCTCAATTCGTCACCATCCGCGCGCAAAATGCAAAAGGCGAATCCTTCGAGATTCGCGGTGAAAACCTCCTGGCTCGGGCCTTCTGCCACGAAATCGATCATCTGAACGGCATTCTGTTCCTGCAGCACCTCAGCATGCTCAAGCGCGACCTTATCAAGCGCAAAATCAAAAAACTCAGAAAACAAGGCGAGTGGTAGGCTCTGGTCCGGCTGCTTCCCCGCCTCAAAGATTGCCGAGGGCATGCATGCGAGTTGTTTTCTGTGGCACGCCACTGTTCTCCGTCCCCACGCTCAAGCACCTCCTTGCGCGACCTGATTTTCAGATCGTCGCCACGATTACGCAGCCGGATCGTCCACGTGGGCGTGGGCAGGAAGTATCTTTTTCTCCGGTGAAAGAAACTGCTCTTGCCGCAGGAATTCCAGTGCACCAGCCGGAAAAGATTCGTGCTCCTGAGGTTCAAGAGCTTTTGCAAAAGCTCGCGCCGGACGTAATCGTCATCATCGCTTACGGACAAATCATACCCGCGCGGCTTCTCACCATCCCGAAACTTGGCTGGGTCAACCTCCACGCTTCCCTGCTTCCAAAGTATCGCGGCGCTGCGCCTATCAACTGGGCCATCGTTAATAGCGAAAAGAAAACCGGCGTAACGTCCATGCGCATCGATGCGGGCATGGACACCGGAGAAATCTTGCTGCAAAAAGAGATGGAAATCGGGCCTGCGGAAACCGCTCCAGAGCTGGCCGCTCGCATGTCCGAGCTTGGCGCTCCGCTCATGGTGGAAACACTTCGTGGGTTGGCCGCCGGCACGATCCTTCCGCGGCCGCAAGCTCACGAACATGCTTCCAGCGCGCCGATGCTCAAAAAGGAAGACGGCCGCATCGACTGGTCGTGCCCCGCGCACGAAATCTACAATCGCATCCGCGGCTTCGCGCCCTGGCCCGGCGCGTATACGTCTTTCCGGGGCCAGACCTGCCACATTTGGGGCGAGCCGTCGTCTAATGATCTGGGCGAACAGAGCGCGTCCCAAGGTAGGGCGATGGTTCCCGGTTCGTTGGTCGTTCAGAAGAATGGGCAGAAGAGTGGGCAGAAGAATGAAGTGCTGGTGCGGTGCGGCGGCACAACCTATTTACGCCTGCTCAGCGTCAAACTGGAAGGGCGCAAGCATGTCTCAGCGGCTGAGTTTGTCAATGGCGCCCATTTGCTTACCAGCGAACACTTCGGCGAAAGCTAGTTTGCGCGCCGCCTAACGCTCAGGCATACTCAAAAATTGACCTACTCGTGCAATACATATCTGCCTGGGTATTCGGCAGAGCGGGCATCGGAAACACCAGCATCGGGAGCTCACATCTCATGAACAGTTTCAAGTCATTTCTAACGCGCGAGAGCTTCAAAATCCGCGCGAAACAATTCTTGCGTTTTGCCGCTTGCTGGGCGCTCGCCGGGCAACTCGCCACGCTGCCGCTGGCCTCCGCGGCCAACGAAACTTCCTCGGCAGCGGCCGTCGATAAGCCCGCCGCGAAAACCGTAAGCGACCCGGTTATGAAAGTGATGCAGACGGAACTCGCGCGCGCGTCCACGGAACTCGGGAAAACGGACTCCGCGCCCTACTACATGAGCTACACCGTCTATGATCAGAATCTCGTCGTTCTAGTCGGCGCTTATGGCAGCTTGCTCACGAACGCGTCTTTGCAGCGCCGCCAGGCGGACGTGGTCATGCGCGTGGGCGCACCTGCTCTCGACAACACACATGGCCAAAGCCGCTCCACGGGAATGACTTCGGGCACACTGCCTATCGGCGACGACCAGGACGCCATTGCCCGCGTGCTATGGGAATTGACCGATCGCGAGTATAAGCGGGCTGCTCCGGCGTTTCTAAACGTGCGAACCAACACCGCCGTGCGCGCGGAAGAAGAGGACAAGTCGCCAGATTTCTCGAAAGAGACACCCGAAACGCACTTGGGCAACGTCATGCCCCCGCCCGCCTTCGATCGCTCCGCATGGGGAAGCGAAGTCAGCCGCTTGTCGGGAGCTTTCCGCAAGTATCCCGATGTTTATTTTGCGACGGTCGTCTTGCAAGTGACGGATTCCAACTCCCGCATGGTATCGAGCGAAGGGAGCGCCATCGAATCTCCGAGCAACAGCACGCGCCTCATCATGGAGGCGCAAACGCGCGCAGAGGACGGCATGGAGTTGCTCCGCGTCGAGACTTTCCAGGCTCCTTCGGCCAGCGGCCTTCCGAGCGAGGCGGATCTCACCGCCAAGATCGGCAAGATGGCCGACGACTTGAAGGCTCTCAAGAATGCTCCGGTCGCCGAACCGTACGACGGTCCGGCTCTGCTGAGCGGACGCGCCGCAGCGGTGTTTTTCCATGAAGTGCTCGGCCACCGCCTTGAAGGCCACCGCCAGCGCGATGAGGAAGAAGGCCAGACTTTCACAAAGAAGGTGGGCCAGGAAGTTCTGCCGAAATTTTTGAGCGTCACCGACGATCCCACAGTGCACGAGCTTGCGGGCATGAAACTGGCAGGCTCGTATGCTTTCGATGACGAAGGCGTTCCCGCGCGGCGCGTCGAAGTGATTCAAAACGGCGTGCTGAAAAATTTTTTGATGTCGCGCATGCCGATCAAGGACTTTGCCGAGTCCAACGGCCACGGCCGCAACCAACCGGGCCTGATGCCCACTGGACGCCAGGGAAATTTGATCGTTACTTCCACGCAAAGCGTGCCGGAAGCTGAGATGCGCCAAAAGCTGATCGATGAGGTGAAAAAACAGAACAAGCCCTACGGCTTGTATTTCGACGACATTCAGGGAGGCTTCACGCTTACCACGCGCTCGCTTCCGCAAGCGTTTCAGGTTCTTCCGGTGATCGTGTACAAAGTCTACGCAGACGGCCGGCCCGATGAACTAGTGCGCGGCGTGGACATTGTGGGCACGCCGCTCGCGGCTCTCACGCGGATCCTATTGACCGGCGACCAGCAGCACGTGTTCAACGGCGTTTGCGGCGCGGAAAGCGGGCAAGTGCCCGTTTCCGCCGTTGCGCCCGCCATGCTCTTTTCGGAAATGGAAGTCCAAAAGCGCCAGCATTCTCACGATCGGCCGCCCATCTTACCTGCGCCAGGCTTTGAAGATAGTCCCGCTACAAAAACGGCTGCCAAAGATGACCTAGCCAAGCCGGCGGTGAAGCCATGAAAATACTTCGGCTACTGTCGCAAACTCTTCTAACTGCTTCGTTGCTCTTTGGCGTTGCGCAACTCCGCGCTTCCACGCACAACTCGGCTTCGAAGAACGCACTGGGAAAACCCGGACTGTCGGACCCCCTTGCGCCGGAAGCGGCCGCGTCGGAAAGTCCAGCGCCGCACCCTGCCGCCGGTGGCGATGCCCTGCTTGAAGCTCTTCTTACCGAACTGGACCGTTCCAAAGCGCAACTGAAGATCGAACAAGTCCAGGCACCTTATTACATTGAATACCGCGTCAACGACGTCGACGACTATGACGCCGAAGCCGCCTTCGGTGCTCTCCGCGAAAGCCAGCGCGTTCGTCTGCGCATCCTTCGCGTGGTCGTGCGTGTCGGCGATTACAAGCAGGACAGCTATTTTGGCCAGGGCATGGGCGAAACCAATATTTTGCCGCTCGATAACGATCCTATCGCTCTTCGCCACCAAATCTGGCTGACCACTGACGAAGCTTACAAGGCCGCTGGCCAGGCACTCGCGGACAAACAAGCGGAAATGAAGCGCTTCAGCGCGGACCCCAACCCGGTCGACGATTTTTCCAAGGAGCCCGTCGTTAATGTCCTAGAGCCCATCGTTTCTCTCAAGGTCGATGAAGCCGCTTGGGGCAAGACTCTCGAGGAGATTACAAATCTTTATCGCCAGTATCCCGAGATTCAATCGGTCAGCGCCTCAGCGCGCTTTTCGGCGATCAACGAATACTTTGTCGATTCCGAAGGCACCGTTACGCGCAACGGCAAAACCACTTACAACCTGCAATTGAATAGCTCTGCGCAGGCCGAGGACGGCATGCGGGTGAGCCGCAATCCGTACTGGATGGTTGGCCGCGCTGAAGAACTTCCAGCGCGCGAGAAATTGCTGAGCGACGTGAAACAAGCACTGGAAACGGTGATTGCGCTTCGCAAGGCGCCGATCGTCGAGGAAGAATATCGTGGCCCAGTTCTATTCGCGCCGGATGCAGCGAATGATGTAATCGCCTCTCTGGTGGGTTCAAACGTCGTGGGGCGCAAGCCGCAGCCCGGCAAACCCAACCGTACTGTCGGGGCGTTCGCCACCAGCTATAAAACCCGCGTGCTGCCCAGCTTTCTTACGCTGATCGACGACCCGACGTTGAAGGATTTTCAGGGGCACAGCCTGGTCGGCAGCTATGAAATTGACAACGAAGGCGTGAAGGCAAAAACCGTCAACGTTATCGAAAACGGAATGCTCAACAATTATTTGCTGGGCCGCCAACCAGTGCGCGACTTCCCTGCTTCGAATGGCCACGGGCGCGCCGCTCCGGGTTCCTTCCCATCCGCGAGTCTCGGCGTACTGCTGTTAAAGAGCGCCGAAGCGCAATCCCCGGACGAGCTCAAGAAAAAAATACTTCAGATGGTCACCGAGCAGGGCAAGCCCTACGCGTATCGCGTGGACACGCTTGGCCCAGGCAATTCTCCGCGGCTTTTGTATCGCGTCTATGCGGATGGCCATGAGGAATTGGTCCGCGGCGCTGTCTTTAGCGAGCTCGATGTCCGGGCGCTGAGGAGCAATCTAATCGCTGTCGGCAACGACCCGCTCGTGAGCAATCGCAGCGGCGGCGTGCCCACAACTATCATTTGCCCCTCGCTGCTCTTTGACGAACTCCAAGTGAAGCGCGCCGACACCAGCAAAGACAAGTTGCCGGAGTATCCGGCGCCGCCACTCAAGAAGTGAAGCTAGAAAGTAAAAAAGATTTCCGTCACTGCGCTTGCAGTCTTACACTTACATCAGCTTGTTAAAACCTGAGATTGGCTGACTTTTATGACTCTCAGAGAGCGACTGGAATGGGTAAGCCGGATGGCGCTGCTGGTGTTCATTCTGGCGGCGGCCGCTTTTCTCAGCGCGATCACCGCGATGCGCATAGCCATTCACGGCCGCGAAGTGAACATGCCCAATCTCGTCGGCAAAAATGTCTCGGAAGCCAACGGACTACTGCACTCTCGCGGGCTTGTCCTTCGCGTGGCGGACCGCATCTACAGCGAACTTCCTATTAATGTCGTGGTCCGGCAAAGCCCGCCGCCCGGCATGCTTATGAAGGTTTCGCAGCAAGCGCATGTGGTTCTCAGCCTCGGCCAGCGGCAATTGCAAATTCCCCTGCTTGAGGGAAACTCCCTTCGCGCCTCGCGCATTGAGTTGCTCCGCGCCGGCCTGCAAGTCGGCGAAGTTTCTGGCATCACCACTCCGGACGAGCCCGCGGACACCGTCATGATTCAGACACCGCGCCCGGGTGCCGGCGCTGCCACTCCCCGGGTCGACGTGCTTGTCTCCGCCGGCCCTCGCGATACCGCCTACGTCATGCCGCATCTCGTCGGTCTGAACGAAGTTGACGCACAGCACCGCTTGGATGTTGCGGGCCTCCGGCGCAAAGTCAATTATGTATCGGCCCCACAGTGGCCGCACGGCGCCGTCATCGATCAAACTCCGCTGTCCGGGCAGCGTATTCTCGGCTCCATCACTATCGAACTCACCGTCGCTAACTAAACCGACTAGCTTCTCGCAATTCTCGGAGCTGGCACTAAGGTCACTCATTATTGCGCCAGGCCCTCAAACGTAACGCGGAACGCGTAGGCGTACTTGCCTGGAGCCTGCGGGGGAAGTTGAATCCGCAGCCCGTCAGGCTGTTGCTGGAATGTCAGCTTTGCGTTGGAACCAAGCAACACAACCGACGCAATTTTCTGGCCGCTCATTGCGCTGCTTCCGAGGGAGTGGATCACTGTTTCGCTGCCGGAAGGCCAGCCCAATTCGATCGCGTAGAGTTTGTTCCCTTTGGTCGTGAAGCGAAAATCTTCCGGCGTGTAACCCGCGGTGTCCGTATCGTGGAACGAACCGGCTGCCACCTTTGTTGGCCCTTCTCCGTAGATCTTCCACGGACGCGTACCGTAAATCGCTTCTCCATTTACCTTCAGCCATGAACCCACATCGCGCAACACGGCCTGCACTTCTTCCGGGATCGTGCCATCAGACCGCGGACCAATGTTCAATAGCAAATTTCCATTTTTGCTGACGATATCGATCAGCTGCTGGACGACGAACTGCGGCGTCTTGAACGTGTCGTCTTTTATGTAGCCCCATGACTTGTTGCTTACCGAAGTGTCGGTCTGCCAGTAAAGCGGGCGGATGTCGCCCAACTGGCCGCGCTCCAAATCCAGGACGGCGCTATGTTCCTGAATCGCGTAGTCCTTGTAGTTGATCACTCCAACGTGGTCGCCATACTTCAACGAAGTGTTGTAGTAAAACGCCGCGAAGCGCGTCAGATCCGCCCGCACCGAAGCCTGCCCGATCCACCAATCGAAATACATAATGTCCGGGTGGTATTTCTCTACGATTTCCGAGGAGCGAGCCAGCCAATCCACCGTCCACGCCGGTGAGACGAACGTAAAATCATTCGCCAACGGTGTGCCCTGCTTGGCTTCCAACCAGTTATGCGCGGGCCCATAAAACGCGGCGTACTTCGGATCATTGATGTCGGACGAGATGCTTCGCCCGACGCCCAGAAAGAAATTATGTTCCACGCGGTGTGACGATGCGCCAAAATGCAGCCCCTCGGCCCTGACGGCCTTTGCCAATTCTCCAATCACATCGCGGTGCGGCCCCATTTTCGCGGCGGTCCAATCGCTCAATTCGCTGTCGTACATCGCGAAGCCATCATGATGCTCGGCCACCGGCACCACGTATTTCGCGCCAGCTTCTTTGAAGAGCTGTGCCCATGCCGCCGGATCGAAGTGCTCCGCCTTAAACATCGGCACAAAATCCTTATAACCAAACTTCTCCACCGAACCATACGTAGCGATGTGATGTTTGTATTCCTCCGATTCCGGCCGGTACATATTTCGCGGGTACCATTCGTTGCCAAAGGCCGGGACCGAATACACTCCCCAATGTATAAAGATTCCGAACTTCGCGTCCTTGTACCACTCGGGCACCTCGTACTTCTGCAGCGATTCCCAATCGGGACGGAAGGGGCCTTCGTGGCCCCTGCGATCCACTTCTTTCAAGAGGGCCGCGCGTGGCTCATCGTATTTTGCGCTGCCGCGCTGCCAGGCTTGATCGATCTCTCTTGGATCTTGAGCCGCCGTCGGGGCGTTCGAAGAAACCGCCGCCTGGGCATTCACCGGCGAGGGGGCAGCAGCGAAAACTGCGCACGAGCACAGCACAGCAATGACCGAACGCAACCCGTATGCTGCCTTTAGCGAAACCATATACCTCCGTCCTTTCACGAACAGGTCCATGCGAGTTTCGAGCACTCCAAACTTCCCGCACGCAGGCGAACTACTTACTGAGATTTTCCCCTGACGTCAATGCATAAATCTGTGCACGAAGCGGCGTTGCCGTGGTTCAATCCCTGTGGCCGGAGCATTTGGCCGCTTTTATGGAGGACAAAAATGGAAAACGTGATTGCCAAACTGCTAGATGACTTTGAGCACGGCCTGATGACGCGTCGCCAGCTCATCAAGAGCCTTGCTGTCGTCGCAGCCGCGGCTGCAGAGGCAACACCCGCTTCAGCAGAAAAATCGAAAGGATTCAAGACGGTTGCCGTCAACCACATCTCCTACCAGGTGAACGACTACGCGAGGACTCGCGACTTCTACGCGGATTTGCTGGGAATGAAAGTCGCCGGAGATACCGGGACCCAGTGCAACCTGATCCTCGGCGATACAAATACGTTTGTGATCCCCCGGAATGCCCCTCAAGGGAGCACGCCGCCGCGCATCGACCACATTGCCTACACAATCGAGCACTGGGACAAGGATGCCGTGAAGGCAGAATTGGAGCGCCGCGGCCTCGACCCGCGGCCGGATACCGACAACAGTTTCCACATCAAGGACCCAAACGGCTTCGATCTGCAAATCAGCGGAAAAGACATGAAGCCTGCGTAGGCAAAATGTTTTCGGCTCTTATCGCGTGCCGAGAGCTTTGCGCAACGACGGATGAACCTCTAGTCCCTCGGCGTAGCTGATAAATCCCTGCTTCCGGAACCGATTCATGAACTCATTGATTCTCGAGCGTGTGGTCCCCACCATTTCCGCCAGAACTGTGTCCGTTACGTGGGGAATCTCAACGCCCGTCCGGCCATTCTTACCCAAGTGGGCAAGCCGCAAAAGCACGTGCGCCAGCCGCTGTTCCGCAGAGGAGGTAAGCAGATCTGCCACATGATCCCGATAGTTCTTGATGTTGGAAAGCAGATGGGCCAGCAGAGAACGAGAGGTCTTACTCCCTCCGCGGATCATTTGGAGCATCTTCTCTTTCTTGATGATGCGTATGGAACTAGCCGTCAGCGCAACAGCCGTGCACATACGAAGGGGGTAGTCTGCGAGGCAGAGCTCGCCAAAGAAATCACCCACTCCCAAGATTGCAGTCACAGCCGATGGTCGCTTGTTCCTTCGGGTCGAGAGGCGCACCCCTCCTTTTTGAATATAGAAAAGCGTTTCGGCGGGTTCACCCTGCGCATAGATGTTTTGTTTCTGCAGATAGCGCGAGACCTCGCCACCCAGGGCGGATCCGGAAGAGAAGTATCGAAGGCTGGAAGCCTCCTTGTGCTCGCGTTTCAATAGCTCCTCCACTCCTGGGCGGGCAATTTGTGATTGAACGGCTAAACCCTGTTGGGGCTGCAGTGTATGCAACAAGAAAACAGCTGTCTGTTCAAAAGGGCACAAGCGAATGCACAGAATCGCCCTCATTAAGCGGATGGCGTGATTTGAGGCTGAAACGAACCAATTATCGTGATGTTTCAGGGCTCCAAGTCTCAGTCCGGTTGGCCTGCTCGGGGAACGAGGCTAACTAAACCGTCCGAGCTTCGACTGCTGCTGTTGACTTCGCCCGTCCATGCGTCAAAATGAAGGTTCCCCTAGAAGCCGGCTGACCTCTTAAGTCAACAGCCAAGCGCAAAAGTTGTGCAGTGCACTGTTGAGGTGCGTTTCGCTTTGCCATGGCAGCAGCGGAGAGGAAACCATGAAAACCAACAGAGGAGCAGGCGGGGCTAGAGAAGTTCCCCTGGTCGAAGACAGCCCCGGCGATGTACGGCTAACGCAAGAAGCCTCTCGCGACGCGAATGAGTCCATCCATTTTCACGTGGCGGCGTACGGCGTTGAGGCCATGGATTTTCTGAGGCGGGAAGGCGTTCATGCCAACGCTCCGCGTCCGGATCTTATCCTGCTCGACCTCAATCTGCCTAAAATGAACGGCCGCCAGGTGCTCGCCCTCATCAAGACGGATCCTAAATTGAAAACGATTCCCACAGTCGTATTGACTACTTCCGAGCTGGAAGCGGATGTCACAACTAGCTATCAGCTGCAAGTGAACTGCTACCTCAGCAAGCCCGCGCAGTGGGACGCCTTCGCGAAGCTCGTCAAGAGCGTGATTGATTTCTGCTGACCAAGGTTAAGCTGCCGCAGCATCGGACCACAGAGGATCAGCCCAGTGTCTGATGCACACTTTTACTGGAAGAGTGGAATCACTCTCAAGATTGCTTCAGCTCTCATAAACTCAGGGGCGCAGATAGACCAGATTGTCGAATCGCAGCGCTTGCCCGTTGGTGATGTCGAAGGACACACGCGAGCTTACGTCTCGCCAACCGGTCCTCAAACGGCGAAGCTCTTTGGGTTTGATGGTAAAAGACACTTCGCGGTTTTCTGGCGAACGAATAGTAACTGCCGCATCGCTGTCTCCGTCGTTGTAAATATCCACGCCGGAAAAGATCTGGGGCGTATAGAAATGAAACTCCGCGTGCGGCGCTTTTGGATCGGTTAGCGCAAGCGTGAACGTTCCGAACTTTCCGTAGGGCGTGCCAATCTGCCATTCACCCGTGCCCCAATCAATGAGGCCGGAAGGATACTGGCCCGTCAAAGGCGTTCCCGCAGGAAGATGAGGATCGTCGAAAGTGATGTAGGACGGCGGGACGCGATCGCTCTTCCCGTGAATGTCCACATCTCTGGAACTTGTGTGGCGGATGAAAAGGGCGTGGGTAGCATCGTCGAAGGTGTATCCCTCTTGATCGAGGTCCTTGCGCCGGCTGATGATTTTCCCGCCAACTGTTACGAAGTCTGGAACAAAATCGACGCGCAATGTATCGGTGGAATCAGCATCGAAAGTCGAATAAGTGACGGAGCCGCTGCCGTAGGCGATTCTTGTAACCGCGGAGAGCGAGCCCAACAAGTGCGATTCATCCGCAGGAGCCCACTCGGGTACTGCCCAAAATGCATCCATCATCCTGCGCGGCCCATCGGCAAATTGATCCGTGAACCACCATTGATTGCTGAAGGGGGCGTGGGCGGCTCCGGGAAGCCCCTGAAAATAAGTAACCCAATTGTAGGTGCGGTAGGCCGCTTCCTTGTACGCAGCATCTCCCGTTTTTGCGTAGTAGAACGCCTCAACCGCGGCCAGCCTAGCACTATGGCTATCGCAGCACTGATTCGGAAGGTTGCAACAGAATTCCTTGCCGTTTCCCTGCTCCGTTGTGACTAATGCGCCGTGAACGATGTATTTCGGCCACTTTGGCGTGATCTTCACCCACTCGATCAGCTTTCGCGAATGCTCGCGCCACTCGGGATCCTTCTCCGGGTGCAGTAGCACGTAACGCGCAAATTCCAGCGGAATCACCTGGTTCATGTTTCCCATACTGGCCTGCACATCCTCGAAATATCCGACCCACACGTTATTCTGCATCGGATATTTCATCAGCCAGGTCCAAGCGCCTTCGCGAATCTTCTTGTAAGAATCGGTGTCGCCTTGATTGAGCCGGATCAACTCGTCCAGAAGCATGATCGGCTCTACGACATTCGCTGAATAGGGGAACATTCCCTTTCCACCAACGAGGCTGCCATCGCGCGCGTAACACCGGTAAGGCCACGGCGAATGGAGTTCGTCGCCGGGTTTGAAATTCTTTACGAGCGCTTCAGCGCAGCGAATCGCCGCGCGCAAATACTTCGTGTTTCCGGTCATCTCATAGAGCCGGAGATATGCGTAGCCATCTTCTCCGACCACGTGAGGCTCCACGAAATCTTCTCCATGTTCGCTCCAGCCGGTGTAGCGCCGGCTTCCGGGATTCGCCGAGGGGTAAGGCACTTGCGCCCAGGCGTAGCCTTCCGGCGTCAAACCGTTTTCCAATTCGTAGTCCACAAAATTCTGAAGGAATTCCAGAGTATGTGGATCGCCCGTGTAGGGATAGAGCCGCTCGACAAAACCCTGCATCATCGCGCGCAAATAGCCTGTTGAATTCACCCAATGCCACTCCGGCATCAATTCGAAGGTTGTGCGGTCAAAATCGAAGCAGCAAAAAAAATAAGGAAGGCGCTGGCGATTGTACTGGTCCCAGACGATAGTCCATTGCGAAAGGAAATAGGCTGAGTAGGAGTATCCGGTGTTGTTGGGCATCGGCCAGGGCAGAAGCTTGCGCTGGCTATCCAGTTCGACGGGCCGTCCGGCAATGGAAGATTCATTCACCGTGGAGGTTACTGGGAAAGATTGCTGGCCGACAACTCCGGTGACAGTGGTCGCGCTTAAAATGAGTGCAAGCAGGGTTCTTAGCAATTCAGTAGCTCGCGGCATATCGCTCCAACAGAATCATAGAAAACAGTCGGATGGCAGCACCCTTCAGAGCATGCGGTGCCCATGCGCCCTGGTTGCACCGTCCCAGAATGTAGTCGAAGATTTCAAACTTGGCTACTTTAGCGGCGCCCACGTCCTGCATTCCGCCACAGTGAGCGGCAAGGTCACGGGAGAGCCGGTTTTGTAGCGAATGATGCCATCGGAAGTCGAACAGAAGCTCCTTACTCCCGTGTTGTCATTGGTGGGCGTAGCAACCGTCACGTATTCGTCGCACTTGTGTAGCTTACAGATTGCTTTAACGTGGAAATGGTACCCAGACTTCGTGCACCATGCGTCGCCCGTGCAACCTTCATTGCCCAAAGTCTCGTCAAGGAGACCGGCGTGCTGCGGCGATTCGGCCTTTGGGTCACGGGGATCCCCCCCGAGAGCGGCCAGATCGGGCGCATAGCCTCTCTGGGGATACGCGGCCGCGTAAGTAATTTCGGCGACGTTCACCGTGCGCACGCTGCCCACGGCATTCGCTTCATTGGCGGCCATTCTCGAACGCAGTAGATTGGGGATCGCGATTGCCGCCACGACCATAACTGCACCGAAGTCATAAGCGCCGCGACCACTCGCCTCGCGAATCGCACTCTCCTCGCCATAAACGCAGACGACCGCGGGCGTAATCTCTTTCGAACCCTGCGCAAGTGAATGCGCCATCTCTGGGGCAAACCGTTGCCACTGTAGAGATGCGATGGCGGCGGGGTCCTGATAGAGCAATGCGGATGCTTCCAGCGGATGGCCTGGCGGAAGTGACGCCAGGAAGGTTTTGGACTTTGCCAACGACTCACCTGTCTTATGGAGGCGGACCGCCTCGGCAACGGTTTCCCGGTTTGAGGCCAGGATCAAATGGCCATCAACAAAAGCGTAGCTGATTTCGAGCGGAGGCGTGGAAGAAGGAATGTGGACGGTAGAATAGGTGACTCCGTACTCCTCGAACTTCTGCGCTTCAATATGCGTTGCCGCCAGCAATGTCGTCAACGTTTGCTCTAAATGGCTGGTATCTCGAACGCTAAGGATGGCCTTCCAAACGGGCTTTGGTGGACCGACACTATCCAACTCCAGCGTGACCTCGCCCCCCAGCGTGTTGAGCAGATCGTCCTTCAGACTGAGTTTCAACATCTGTTCAAACGCCGGTAGCGACGCGAATGGACTCGAACTCGAGTTGCTGTACATTCCCTTTACATCTTCAAATATCTGTCCGGGGTTCGCGAGCAACACGGTGCCTGCTACCATCGCTTTCGGAGAAATAAAATCCAGGCCACTCAACGGCCCAGTCCTCGCAAGCCAGGCTGCTGACCCGTGGCGTGGCGCGTTGAAGCTCAATTCGGTTTGACTGATTGTCTGTGCGCCCACAGTCTTGTGCTCCCAGATTAAATACTTTACGTCGGCAAATCCGCTGCGCTGGAAACTTGTGTCCTCCCTTACGTCATGCGGAGTTTGCTCCACGATTTTGTGCAGATCAGCAGCCGCCAAGAGAGTGATTCCACCTGCATACTCCTTTGCGACCCGCTGGCCAAACGGTGTAGAAACGAACTCCCGGTCTTGGCTGGCCAGCCGGGAGTTAAACTTGCGCAGCGTGGAAAGATCCGTCGCTGCGACGATGTAGTCAGGACGCACCAATAGGAGGAGGCCCTTCGGGGAACCCTCGTCCTTTGCAGCAGCGAGATCTTGCTGGTCCAGAACATGTACGCCCTGCTTCGACTCCCCGCCGAGTTGCGTTATCGTTTCCTGAAGAAACTTTTTCAGACCAGGCTTTCGTATCTCCGCAACAAACAGGAGCTTCGGATCTTGACCTTCGAGCGAACCCGAAACGACAATCTCTTCTCCCAGGAATTGCTGGAATTGAGCGAACTGCTCCATAGAATCTTCGATCTTGGGGCCGGCAGTCGCCATATCGCCGTGTTGCCACCAATCGCGAAGTACCGCGCTCTCCTGGAGCTCCTGCCGGAAAACTTTGAGCGCCTGCTGCGTGACGTCGCCATAGTTGGCAATCGCGGCATAGGACATTGTGGATGGAGGCAGCAGAGGTAAGAGATGGCTTTCCGTGCGAGGCGCCGGAAACTGGATGTTCTGCTTCAGTTTTTCAAACAGCCGGCCGAATTCAGAGAGCAATTCAGGATGGCTCTTCAGCTCCTGAGCCCAGGGCGTTTCGGCTTGTTTGCTTGCTGGCGCAGACTGAGCACAACAAGGTGAGGCAAACACAAAGATCGCGGCGATTGTGGCCGCATACTTGAGGTAATAACACGCTTTTTGCTGGGGAATTTGCGCGAATCCCATCCGTTTTTCCCTCCGTCAGATGAGATTTAGAATAGGCTGCCAACCGGGCTATTGCCACCACAACACTCGACGAAAGTCGCCAAGGTGCTGCTTGAGTAACGGCCATCCCGGAAGCGTTTCATTCGCGGCCAATCGAGGCATCCGGTAAGCCGCTCGCCCAGAGCGTTCGCGCGAGATGCTCCCTTTGCAATGTGGGCTTGCAATTCAAAGCGGTTGGTGCGAGTTTACAGCCATGCAGACACAACTGAACCGTCGTCATTTTCTGCTCGGGGCAGAGGCAATCGTGGTGGCTGGCCTCTTGAACCGCGCGTACGCGCATGTTTCGCCGGAAGATGTGGCCAGCGACGAGAGCTACTGGAAGAGCATCCGGGACGCGTACGGACACGACCCGACTATCCTTAATCTCAACAATGGTGGTGTGGCGCCGGCGCCGAGTTCGGTCCTTGATGCAGAGATCGAAGCCATACGCTATAGCAATCAGCTGCCCAGCTACCGCATGTGGCACGACTTAGAACCCAAAATCGAAGACGTGCGGACGCGGCTGGCGCGCATGTGGGGCGCCGATCCGGAATGCATTGCGATTACGCGAAACGCGAGTGAATCGCTGCAGATCGCGCAGTTTGGCATTGACCTTGCACCTGGCGACGAAGTGCTGACGACGAGCCAGGACTATCCCCGGATGATCACCGCGTGGCAGCAGCGCGGGCGCCGCGAAAAAATTGTGTTGAAGCAACTGGATTTTGCCGTGCCGGTAAATAATTCCGCGGATTTAGTGCGGTTGTTCGAACAGGGCATCACGCCGCGCACGCGCGTCATACATGTGTCGCAGGTCGGGTTTATGACCGGCCAGAGATTTCCTGTGAAGGAGATCTGCGCGCTGGCGCGAGCGCGGGGCATCATCAGCATCGTCGACGGGGCGCACGCCTTTGCTCACGTGCCCTTCCAGTTCGCCGATATCGACTGCGACTTCTACGGCGCCAGCCTGCATAAGTGGCTATCTGCGCCCATCGGAACAGGCATGTTGTATGTGCGAAAAGACCGCATCGAAAAACACTGGGCGCTGATGGCCGCGCCGCCATCGATGGACAAAAATATCCGCAAGTACGAGGAAATCGGAACACACCCAGCGGCCATGCACAATGCGACTCTGCAAGCGCTGGAGTTTCACGAGCAGATTGGCGCGGAGCGAAAATTCGCGCGGCTGTGCTACTTAAAAAATCGCTGGGCCGAACGGTTGGGCAAGGTTCCTGGGGCAAAAGTGCTGGTCAGCTTGGACCCAGAGCAGTCCGGCGCATTTGGAACGATTCACTTCGATACGATCGAGCCGGGAAAACTTGGTGATGTACTGCTGAGCAAATACAACATTTTTGTTACGCCTATTACGGCGCCTTTCCTCAATGGAATCCGGGTCAGCGCCAACGTGTACACTTCGACGGCGGAGATCGATCGGTTTTGCGATGCCATGGAAGCCACCGTTCCTCGCACGTAGAGTCGTGCAAGGGCCGGCGATGAATAGAGAAAGAGCTTCGGCGCAGGCTGCCTAAAGCTCCTCGGATCTACCGAATTTCCACTTCACGAAAACCGAAGCCCTTTAGCATTCCCGCGATGGTGCTTCGCGCGTTATCGGCAGCGAGCTTGAGAATCCCGTCTTGCAGTGCAGCCTGTAAGAGTTGCCGCTCGGCTTCTTCGCGTACTTCGCTCTCCAGGTTGGGATCAGGGGACGAGAATAGGCCGGTGTCTCGTGAATATACCTTTGTCCTTGCATTATCGATTCGTGTGCTCAAGACTTCCGCTGCGGGCAGGTGAATCGATACTTTCTGCCCTTGTATCGAGACGTCGCCCGGCTGCAAACCCGCGAGATTGATGCCCCCAACTACTTCTCCATGCACCACTAATAGTAAGCGATCACCCGCTAGAAACTTCGGTAGGTACGCATTGCCGTGCTCGCCCGAGATAATCTTATCCATCGTGTAGCTTACGGTTTCCAGCCGCTGCAATTGCTGAATCTGATGAACTACGGTGGGCTGATCGACATTGATTTGCGTTTTCCCTTCGCGCAGCATCCCCAAAAGGTGCAATAACCCGAGCCCGGTCGACAACCACACCAGCGCTGCTATCAAGATGACCGTAAGAACTGCGCCCAGAAGCGCTCCCAGAACCCACGCGTACACGCGCCGTGAGCTGCCGCGCGTTCCGTGAGGCGTTGGTTCGTTCGCGAGTGGTGTGATGTCATTCGTCATCGGTCTGCCCAACAACTTTAGTGTAGAACAAGCCGAAACTCATTGCCCGCATTCCTTCGTATAAGTGAGCTCGGGCAGTCACATCTTGCGGTTCGCCCGCACCCATGACAGGATCATTTGGAGAGAACCTGAGGACCGCAGTTGAAGTAATGACAACTCCCACCGATCAGCCGATCGTTTTGACACCAGCGGAAGTGCTGACTCCCATCCAGCGGCCCTCACGCAAACGGCAGGCCGTTGCTTTCCTAGTCGCTGCAGTCTCGGACTTCCTGTCCTTCTGGACCGTGCTTGCCCCACCCATGCAATGGGTGATCGACCTGGCAACGGCTCTGCTCCTGTTTCTAATTCTCGGCCGTCGATGGGCGATTTTGCCGGGCTTGGTTGCGGAAGCCATTCCTGGAATGGGCGTCTTCCCCGTGTGGATTCTTGTAGTCCTTTCCTTGATTGTTTACGACGACATCAAAGCCCGCAAAAAGTAAGCCTGGAACAAGAATCATCAGTCCCTTTCTACGGGCGGCGATTGCTCGCGCGGTCCGCTTCCCTACCCTCGCGGACAGGCCCTTAAACCCCGCGCCACATGGCCTCTTTCGCGTCTCATGTCCAGTTACGTGGGTAGATTGCGCTCCATAAAGTGGAACCCTCACCAGCCTAAGAACTGTCAACACCGGGGTGCATCCATGAAAAAAATAATGTCCGCCTTCTTGCTTGCGGCAATGCTTTTAGGCATTGAAATAACACACGCGAGAGACAAGCGCGGCGCCGTTCCCTCGAAAGTGCTTTCCGCAAAAACGATCTTCGTGGATAACCAAACGAACGACGCTGAGATTCAACATGACGCCTATATGGGACTGAACAAGTGGGGACGGTATGACATCGTGGATTCTCCGCAGAAAGCGGACCTCGTGCTGAGGCTTTCCGGGAGCAGCGTGGTGAAATTCGTTCCCGGCGGCGACGCAGCCACCACCTACAATCCTAGGCCGGTGAGCGAAAAGTCCGCCGGAGGAGAAGAACTGGCTCCGCCGGGCTGCACGAGGATCACACTGATCGAACCGAAGAGCGGAACCACTTTGTGGTCGGACGTGAGAAAGACATCCAACCCGCAGGAAAAGAGCAGACTCCTCGAAGGGCTACACGACGCTGTCGATCAACAGGAAAAAACGCGAAGCAAGTAAGCTGTAGAAGTCGAACAGGAAGCCAGTTTGGAAAAAAAAGCGGGCGAGGGGAATCAGCCGACGCGAGTTTGATTGCCCTTCGAAGCTTCATCCAGCCAGCGCTCCAGAACAGGCTGGTATTGCGCCTCCGTCTCGAGGAAAACGACGCCGGCGCCCATATTTGGCTGCGCGTAGACGATTTTTGACTTGGCCTGGAAGAAGGCGTCCCCCGCCGAAATCTTGACCAGCACGAGCGTTCCCACCGGAAAAGGATTCATCATATCCAAGTAGCAGCCGTAGAGGCTCAACTCGCTGACGCGCGTGGCGATGCGCACATCCGACGTCTCCTCGATGAGCTCGGCACTGGCGATAAACGTATATCTCGGTGTGCGACGGCGTTCAGATCCCAATGAGCTGCCTCCGAAAGGATGCCCCGTTGCCCCTTTCTTACGATGGTACGACGGATTGCAAAAATGTTGTTTGCCAGTCGCCCAAATCATAACTAGTGGTGCCGGGTTCGGTATCGATTTTTGGCTGAGAGCTCCTGCGAGGGTGGATACGAATAAAAGCCACGGACGATTCGGTGAAATTTCTCTTGGATGAGCTGATGTTGGCCTAGCGAACGGGCAAGTGGGCGTGTTTGTTCAGCCAGGAGACGGCACCTTGTGTGCACCAGAAACAACAGAAAAACACCAGCGAGGCGCGGGTGCTCCAAAAGCGAGGACGTCACTCATCGCGAAGTGCAACGATCGGGTCCAAGCTGGAAGCGCGCAAAGCAGGCAGCCAGGACGCGGTGGCAGCGATTAGGAAGAAGACCACTGCCATCGTGGCAAAAGTTGCAGGGTCGGTGGACTTAACACCCACCAACATCGTCGTCATCCCGCGTGTGAGTACGAACGCTGTGATCAGGCCGGCAGCAATACCGATGCCAGCGAGACGAAGTCCCTGGCCTACGACGAGTTTGAAAATGTTGTTGGACTGAGCGCCCAGGGCCATACGTATGCCGATCTCCGCGGTGCGCTGCCGCACGACGGTCGCAAGCACACCGTAAAGACCGACGCCGGCGAGCATCGCTGCGATGACCGCAAACGATCCGATAAGAAGCCAGGAAAAGCGCGTGCCGGCTTGCGCCTTCTCGATCACAGCATCCATGGGCTGCATGTCGGTGATCAAGAGGTGGGAATCGAAGGTCTTGAGCGCAGCGCGAACATCGTTCGCGTACTTCGATGGATCGCTGCCGGTCCGTAGCGCCCAGTGATCGGTCGCGCCGGAGCCGATGTACGCGTCGGTAAAATAAACTTGCTCGCGTCCGGGCTCGGTCAACGAGACACCGTGCTCGTGAGCGACGACGCCAATGATCTCCACCCACACAGGTTCCGGCGTTTGAATGCGGATAAGAATGCTTGCCAACCGAGGGCTGGCCAGGATAGGCACGATCCGCCAGTATTTTATCAACCACGACTTGAGTGCGGCCCGGCTGGTTGTCTTCGTCGGTGAATGTGCGGCCCTCGAGCAGAGGTGTGTGCATCGTTTCGAAGTAGCCCGGAAGCACGATGAGAGGATCGACTGCTTTATACCTGCTCGCGTCGGTGAGGGCTTCTTCGGTGCCCCAGCGAATCGGACTGTAGCCACCCGTGAGCGGAAATGGATTTGAGGCGGTTAGGCTTTGCACGCCGGGGATGGTGCGCAGGCGTTCTTCGAGCTGGCGGGTAGCGACGGCGCGCTCTTCCGGCTTCTGCAAAAATCGATCGGACTGAACCTGAAAGGTGAGGAGGCCATGAGGATTGAACCCGGGATCGATGCGCTGCAATTCGAGAAAGCTGCGGACCATAAGTCCCGAGCCGATCAGGAGTACGTATGCGAGGGCGACTTCGAGGCCGACGACGATTTTGCGAGAGAGGCCACCGCTGGCGAGGGCTTCACTGCGGCTCGTGCCGCGCAGAACGATCATCACATCTGGGCGAGCCGCGCGCCATGCCGGCGCCAGACCAAAGATGGCAGCGGCTACGAGGCTCGAAATTACAGTGAAGATCAGCACGGTCGAATCAATTCGAATCGTATCGAGGCGCGGGAGATGCGCGGGAGCGATGGCGAGCAGTTCGTGAATTCCGACCCACGCGATGCCGAGGCCGCCTAAAGCGCCAATCGTCGAAAGCAGTAACGACTCGGATAAGATCTAGCGGGCGAGATCCCACCTGCTGGCGCCGATAGCGGAGCGAATGGCAAGTTCGCGTTCACGCAAGGAAGCTCGCACCAGCAAGAGGTTGGCCACGTTGGCACAGGCAATCAGCAAAAGAAAAATGACGGAACCCATCAGCGCGAGAATTACTGGGCGGACTTCCGAGACGAGATGTTGCCGCATCGGCTCCACCCGGATGGCGTAGCCTGCAGTGTTTTCGATCTTGAAATTTCTGCGCGCCTCGGCGGCGACCTGATCGGCGGCAGCTTGTGCTTGTCCAATGGAGATGCCAGGTTGCAATCTGCCAATCACACGCATCGAAACGGAATTTCGTTGCTCGGCGTCATAGCCAAGGCGATTGGCAATCCAAATCTCGGGCGAGGCTTCCAAATCGGAGGAAGGCGGGAAGTAAATCTGAAAGTGCGGGGCGAGGACTCCGACGATTCGCGGACTAAACGGCTTCCCCTTATTTAAGGATTGTCCGAGTACAGCAGGATTCGCGCCGAACTGGCGCTGGAAATATTCGTAACTGATGATCGCTATGAGCGGCAGACGTTGAGGTGGCGTTGCGGATTGGGTTCCGGGCGCAGGTGGAGGCGGCTGCGGTTGACCGTCGTCATCGGAGAAATCGCGGCCGAAGGCAATCTTAGCGCCTACGAGTCGCAAGTAGTTCGTCGTCACAAAGCCCATGTGGACTTGTTCCGGAGTGCCGTCCTCGCCGGTCAACGTGAAGGGAAACGTGAAGACGCCCCCGAGGCCCTGGAATTCGTTCTTCGTCGCTTCGCGCAAATCGATAAAATTCGCATTGGAAAAGGGAAAGTCCTTGACGCCGCGATTGCGCATGTCCGTGGGAATAATGACGAGCTGATCGGGGTCTTTGTACGGGAGCGGGCGCAGCAGCACGGCATTGGTGACGCTAAAGATGGCGGTGCTCGAGCCTACGCCCAGGGCAATAGTTATTGCGGCGGTGAGTGCGAAAACGGGACTCTTGCGCAGTGTTCGACCAGCGAACGCCAGATCTCGTAGCAACATCGTTCACCTCATTTAGGTGTGATGGGGCGCTAAGAATACTACCTTCGTCGCCGCCTCGGGGTAGAATCACAGAATTATGAGGGATCGAAGCAGAGCGCGGGAATTGGCGGCGGAGTTTCTTCGAAAAGGTGATCCGACGGGTTGGTTTGAAGCGCTTTACAAAGAGGCAGAGGCCGGCCAAAGCGTTGTGCCTTGGGCGGACCGCGGGGCCAATCCCGCTCTCGTGGAATTTTGGAGTGCGCATCCGCACCCAACGGACGCGAAGAAGGCCCTGGTGATCGCCTGTGGACTGGGCGACGATGCGGAGCAATTATCGGCATGGGGATTCGAAACGACCGCTTTTGATATTGCGGAGACGGCCATCCGAACGGCGCGCGCGCGATTTCCGCACAGCAAAGTCCAGTACAGCGTGACGGATTTGTTTCAGCCGCCGGCTGAATGGCAGTGGAAGTTTGATTTCGTTTTCGAGGCAAATACGGTGCAAGCACTGCCTGTCGGGATTCGATTGCAAGCGATCCATAAAATCGCCGATTTTGTCCGGCCGGGAGGCAAGCTGCTGGCCATCGTGAGGGGGCGGGAAGCGGATGAGCCTGAGGGACAGATGCCATGGCCGTTGACGCGGAACGAATTAAACGAGTTTGTGCGCGCCGGGCTCATCGAGGAAAGTTTTGAAGAATTCTTTGACAACGAGGAGCCGCCCGCGCGAAGATTCCGTGTCCTATACTGCAAGCCTTGAACAACGCAACGTCTGTTGAAAGTGAAGAGGAGGCACATTGCATTACATTTTTGGGCAGATTCTCGGCAGACAGGGCACGGGTGATACGAGCAATCGTTGTTTGGCTCAGCGTACTGCAACATTTGTTGCACTTGCTACGGCACTTGCGATTCTTGCTCTTATGCCCTCCCGTGCCATGTCGCAGGACGCAAAAGCAGGCGGCGACCTTGCGGGTTCGTGGAAGGGTGAGTTGGGTGAAGGGGCCGAGAAGCTGCATATCATCTTGACGATTACGAAGCTGGACGGCGGTGTGTTTAGCGGTCAATTGCAGAGCGTGGATCAGGGCGCGACGATCCCCATGGAAAACGTGACGTTGAAGGGCAACGCGGTGCGCTTTGAGGTGAAGGCCATTGGCGGAGTGTATGAGGGGACTTTGAATGCGGCGCGAACAGAGTTTGCGGGCACGTGGACGCAAGCGAACGTGGCGGCGCAACCGTTGAAGTTTGCGCGGAGCGCAGAAGATTCGGCGGCGAAAGATACGGCCGCGCAGAAACCGGTGGAAGGGCCGAAGACAAAACCGATTTCTGCGTTTGTGGATGTCGTGGTGCCGATCGCGCCGACGGCGTTTAAGGCGGATGGAAAGTGGCACATGGTCTATGAACTGCATTTGAACAACATGGACCGGTGGGACTACCGATTGACGAAAGTGGAAGCGGTGTCGGGAGATGCCGCGGGGCGATCGCTAGTTTCGTACGCGGGAGCGGACTTGGAAGGTGCGATGGCTCGGCCGGGGCAGCCGGGAGCTGCGGAAAAAGCCAAGGTCGGGCCGGGCACGATGGCCGTGGTTTATGTGTGGGCGACCGTGGATAGGGAAGACGCAGTGCCGGCGACGATACGGCAACGGTTGACGGTTAAAATCGGAACGTACCCAGAAGAGATGACGATTGATACGTCAGCGATTCCTATTGGGCGCGAAGCAGTTGCGATCAGCTCACCGCTTCGCGGAGATCATTGGCTGGCTGCAAACGGCCCGTCGAACACGTCCGGCCACCGGCGCGCGCTGATTCCGATTGATGGCCACGCGGCGATCGCGCAGCGGTTTGCAATTGATTGGGTGCGGTTGCGCGATGACGGGAAGACTTTTCAGGGAGATGAAAAGGACAACAAGAATTATTACGCGTACGGGAGCGATGCGCTGGCGGTGGCGGACGGAGTCGTCACTGAGGTGAAGGATGGAATACCGGAAAATGTTCCGGGAATAAATTCACGTGCTGTACCGATTACTCTGGAGACCGTTGGCGGGAACCACGTGATATTGGACATCGGTGGCGGGCATTTTGCTTTCTATGCCCATTTGCAGCCGGGATCTTTGCGCGTGAAGCTTGGGGATAAAGTGCGGCGCGGGCAGGTTGTTGGATTGGTGGGAAATTCTGGAAATTCGACGGAGCCGCACTTGCATTTTCATATCGAGAATGCGACTTCGCCATTGGGAGCTGAGGGATTGCCTTACGCGTTGCCGTCGTTTGAAGTGGTGGGGCGCGGCGAGGAATGGAAACCCGCGGACGCGAAGGGGCCAGCGGAAGTACACAAGAATGAAATCCCCTTGGAAAACGAAGTCGTGAATTTCGCGGCGGAACCGAAGTAAGTTCAAAACGGAAGAGGAGCGAGAGGACTCGCGACTCTTATAAAGACAAAAGACGAATGAAGTTGAACCTCGAGCCACAAGACGAATCGTCCCGCGGCTCGAGGTTGCCACAAGAGAGGCTTATTTTGACGCGTCCTTTTTGTGCAGCGTGGAGCAGGCCGTTAGCGCGGTGTTAGGGTCGACGGCGCTGTCGCCGGCTTCGATGAGGCGGATGACGCCCTCTTTGTCGATCACGATGTTGGCCCGAAGCGCCCACTTATAGGTTTCGTTCTGGACGTCGTAGCCCTTCAGGATGCCGTAGCTCGTGAGCATCTTGTGATTCATGTCGCTTAGAAGCGGGAAATTGATGTTGATTTCCTTGGCGAATGCTTTGTTGGCAGCGGGAGAATCCATGCTAATGCCGAAGACTGCTGTATCCGAGGTGTCGATCTTGCCAGAGGCGATTCCAGCCTGGACCGCCTGAAGTTGTTTCGTTCAACCGCCGGTAAAGGCCAGGACGTAGACGGCCAAGAAGACGTTCTTCTTGCCGCGAAAGTCACTGAGCTTTACATTTTTCCAATCGTCGCTGAGCAGGGTGAAGTCTGGCGCGGTGTCGCCCACTTTCAGCGTCATCTTTGCCATTTCCGGTTTTTGCGCCTCTTGCGCCAGGGGCCGAGCGATTGGCGTAGCGGCTAGCAAAACCAGTAGAGCCAAGGCACGTTTCATTCGCACTCTCCTGTTATCTGTTTATAGATAGATAGTGAAACGAACAGCGAGTACACCCTATCAAGATGTAGGACCGGAGAACACTCAAAAATATTCCCGGGGCCTCTGATGGAGGTTTAGGTAGAACTGGCATTTGGGGGCAAAGAGTGGGAACTTCAAGGGGGCGCTTGCCGTATGTACGGGTGACGGGCAAGATCGCGGTGGCGTGCCGTCCTATAAAATTAAGTCGGGTGTAGAGGAGGGTGGTATGGGGAAACGAGAGCTTGGCAGCGCGCGAGCGGCGGTGATTGGCGCGGCTTTGTGCGGAATGATGAGTCTCGCGGGGCTTTCTGCGGCTGGGCAAGAGAAAGACAAGACCGGCGTGAATGTGACGGTGACGAGCAAGGATGGAAGCGAAGCTGGATTGGTAATCAGCGCGCAAGCCACAGCAAAGGAAGCGGGGTTGCCGATATATCCGGGCGCGACACCGCACAAGGACGAGAAGAACGATTCTTCGGCAGCGAACTTGGGACTTTGGGGAAGCACGTTCGGATTCAAGCTGGTGGTTTTGAAGATGGAGTCGAGCGACTCGCCGGAAAAAGTGGCGGCGTTTTATCAGAAGGCGCTCGCGAAGTATGGAACCGTGCTGAATTGCAGTGGAGCATCAAAAGCGCAAGGGGACAAGGATAAGAGCGACAGTTCGAAGAAGCTTACCTGCGACGATGACCATCCGGATGCGGGCGAAATGGTGTTCAAAGCGGGAACCAAGGAAAAACAGCATCAGGTGAGCGTGAAGCCGAGCGGAACGGGCTGCATTTTTAACCTGCTCTACATCGAGGCGCGCGGCGAAGACAAGACTCCAGCTTGATGTTTCACCGAATGCAAATGGGATTGCGGTTTCGCAGAGGACTGCTGGCGCTAGCATTCCTTGGACCTCTCACTCTGGGTGTTGCGCTGAGCCACGGCCAGGAGCCGATACGGGTCAAAGTAAATTTGGTGAGTGTGGCGTTTGTGGCGCGAGATGCGAACGGCGCTTTGGTGAACAAACTCACGCAGGACGACGTGGAAGTCCTTGAGGATGCGATACCGCAGAAAGTGGCTTTCTTTTCGCGAAGCGCGGACGTGCCTTTGACGCTGGGGCTGGTGGTGGACGCCAGCGGAAGCCAGGATCATTTTTCCAAACAGCATAAGAATGATTTGGAGGTTTTCTTCAAGGATGTTTTGGGTCCGAAGGATCGGGTGTTCTTGGTGGGATTTGGGAACCATATCCGGCTGGTGAGCGATTTTTCGCAATCGGGCGGAGACTTGCTGGAACTGTGGAAGCAATACCAGAAGTCGACAGGGAGATTTCCAGAGCTGGGGCCGCGCGAGGACCGCGATCTGGGGACTGCTTTTTATGATTCCATTTTTTATTCCGTGACAGAAAAACTGGCACAGGAAAATGGAAGACGTGCGATTTTGCTCTTTAGCGATGGCGAGGATAATTCGAGTTCGCACAACATGATGACTGCTATCGAAACCGCGCAGAGCGAAAACGTGGTGGTATACGCGATACGGTACACGGATAAAGAACACGGAAAGCTGACGGCGCGAAACAAGTATGGGATTAGCGTGATGGACCGCGTGGCCCGAGAGACGGGCGGGGCGCATATTGATGCGGAGACGACGGACGCTCATGTCTATTTCCGGCAAATTGCGGAGGAGTTGAGAACGTCGTATGAATTGGGCTACTACCCGACAGACCCGCTAAAAGACGACAGCTTCCGCAAAATCGTAATCAAGCCAAAACGCGAAGGCGTAAAGGTACGCGCCAAGACCGGTTACTTTTCCAGATAGCCGCCGCGTCCGTTTTCAAACCCAAACCCTCGTCGGCACTCGCAATTCACTACGGGCACACCGTGCCGCCATGACAGCGAAATCGAATTGCGCGAATTTCAGAATCGGAAAGAAACGATTGACGTTTCAGGATGACAAACCGATAGCCCGCCTATTGAATGGACCGGGCGGCGGCGAGCATTTGTTGCGCGCGGGGCCGGACGCGTATGTCTTCGGTAAAATTTTCCCAGCGCACAGTGCCGTTCCGATCAACTAAAAACTCAGCCGGGCGAGCTATGTCGCTCTCTTCCGGCCCTGCGGCTTTATGCAATAAATCGTAACGGCGAATCACTTCCGTTTTTGGATCGCTCAGAAAAGTGAACGTGTACCCTTGCTTGCCGCGAAGATGCTCGGAGACATCGGGCGGGTCTACGCTGATCGCTACCGGACGGATGCCCTGAGCTGCAAACTGCGAAAGATTTTCTTGAATGCCTCGTAACTCGAGGTTGCAGAACGGTCACCAGTAACCGCGGTAGAAAACGAGCAGCACGGCTTTGGGCTGAGGCATTCCCGGTGATGCGGCAAATAATTGAGCCAGAGCGACGGGCTGCCCGTTGCTGTCTGGCAATGTGAAATCCGACACGCGCTGGCCCACTTGCGGCGCGCCCGCGGAGCGAGGAACGTTTCTGACCTGGACAAAAAGCCAAGCGGAGCCGGCGAGAAACAAAGCCGCCAGCCCAGCGGCAATCGTTCCCCAGATCTTGCCGCGATAAATCCGCGATTGGCCGAAGGCGCGGACGACACCAATCAGCAGAAATGTCAAACCGATCGCCGGCAGCGTCAAGTTTAGCCACGGAAGCCCCGCCGCTGGAACCTTGGAGAAGTAAAGCAGGTTGCTCAGGACACCGAGCACCGTGATCAGCAGGCCCAGCCAGAGAGAGGAATTGGTATGTTTTCTGATTGCGTCTGACATGAAGGCAAAAGCGTAGCACGCGAGAAAAGTAAGCGGCAAGGCAGTAGTGGCTCAGCGCGGGTGGCGGCTGGAGAGTGGAGTACGGCAACGGCGACCGTCGGCAAACGTGAAAGAACACAAGGACGCGCGGTCCTGTGGGCGAATCGAGGACATGGGTGTCTCCTTAGAGCTGAGTTTTGGGATTTAGATAAAAAAAGCGCAGGCAGGATTGCCTGTGCCACAAAAAGAGAAGCCTCGCGTAGGCGAGGGCGCAATTCTATCCAGAAGAAACTATACCGGAGTAGTAATGGGTTCGGCAAGCAGAAAATGTGGAACTGCCCCACCCTTGCAACAGGCAATGGCAAATTCGCAAGGATGGGCCACCCGCCCGCGTGGCTTCATGGATTGATGAGGAGTCGCTGGATCTCGGACGTGCTTTCGTGGATTGAGAAGAGGGAAAGTCCCGACTGCCCCGACGCCCTATGGAAGACCCGCTACCGGTCATCGTTTCCTTTTCATCCCTCTTGCCATCGGTCTTGTATCTAGATATAATCTAGATATGTTGCGGTTCGATTGGGACGAGCGGAAGAACAAGGCCAATCGGACGAAGCATGGAGTTTGGTTTGAAGAGGCGCAGAGCGTTTTCAGCGATCCGCAGTCACGTGTATTCCATGATCCGGAACATTCCGAGGAAGAGGAGCGGTTCATCCTCCTTGGATTGAGTTCAGCAGCAAGGGTGCTCGTCGTCATTCACTGCTACAGGGAATCCGATTTCGTGGTTCGGATCATTTCTGCGCGGAAGGCCATCAAGAAGGAGGTTCGATTTTATGAAGAAGGCATATGATTTTTCCAAATTGAAAGAGATCAAGAACCCGTACACGGGAAAGAAAAAGGCCGTGGGAATCAATTTGAGTCCGGAAGTCGTGGACTATTTCAAGGGACTAGCGGAGGAGACGGGACTTCCTTACCAGAAGCTGATCGATCTGTATCTACTCGACTGCGCGAAGAAGCGGAAGAAGCTGATGATGAAGTGGGTGGCGTAGCGGCGGGGCAGGATTGAATTGGGGATCAAGGTATGCGCCAGCCACCAACGAAGGGTCAAAAACCCCAGGTGTGGAACCGACATCTGGGCCACCCGGCACCAAATGTTGGAAAACGTTGAAGATCTACGCGAAACGCTGGTAGTTTGGTTTTTCGGGGGCGGGGTCGGGGATAGTGGGCTTGGGTTGGTTGATGGTGGAGAGTTTAAACGTTTTTAGTCGGAGTAGCGGGTGGGGGCGTTGACGTTGATGCCTTTCATGAGGAGGACACGGATGCCGACGTGGGCTTCTTCCTAGGTGGGGAGCCAGACTTCGTTGTTGGAGTAGGATTGCTCAAAGACGAAGCTGGTGCCTTTTTGGAGATTGGCGAGGAGGGCGTGGACGATTAGTGGGAGAGAAAAGAAAGAGGAAGAGAGATTTCTCTCTTCGCAAGCCGACACGTTCGCAGGAGCAAACGTGAAAGAAAAAGCGTCGGCTTGCTCCGTTCGAAATGACGGTGGGGGGGAGGGAACTTTTAGCGGAGATAGCCCCAGTTGTGGAGTTTGTCGGAGTCTTCGACCCAGCGGTCGCCGATGTCTGTGCGGTAGTACATGTTGGCGATCATTATGTTTTTGATGCGGGAGTAGACCTGGGCTTGGGCCTGGAGCATGGTTTGGCCCGTGCCGATGACGACCAGCACAACACCGCTTGTGCCGGCGATGAGCCACTGGCCTTTGACTTCTTTTACGTCTTCGATGTGGATGCCGTCGAAGTTGGGCTTTTTTAGGACGATGGCGCCGTTTTTGGAGAAGGATTCAAACGTGGGTTCGTCGTCGAAAGGAAATGGTGGAACCACGATGCGGACGCCGATTTGGAAGCCGCTGCGGGTGCGCCACTTGGGCTCGACGCCTGTGGCGAGTTCCCAGAAGAGATCGCTGATGGGTGTGAGCATGCCCTCTTGCTGGATGCTGATCGTGGGATAGCCGAAGCGGCTGGTGAATTCGAGCGGGTAGATGCCGTTGTTGTTGACGATGCAATTCAGGTCGATGTAGCCGACGTAGCCTTCTTCGGTTAGCTTGGGCTCCATTTTGAGGAGCGTTTGATTGAAGAGGCGGTTGGGGTCACTCCAAAACATGGAGGTGCCCATTTCGCCGGTGGGCGGGCCGATGTTGCCGGGGAAGAGTTTTTTGTGTTCGAAGTTGATGTTGACCGGAGTGATGAATTTTTTGCCGTTGAAGAAGGCGCCTACGGCTACTTCTACACCGGTGACGCGGCGCTGCAATTGGAAGACTTTGATTTCGTCGGAGAAGGCGCGCTTATAGGCTTCTAGCATGCGGACGACGTCGTCGCCGTCTTCTTCCTCGCCCACAAAGAGGCGACGCTTGACGTTTTGGGCTTCACCGCTGGGCTTGATGACGTAGCGGTCAGGATTTTTCATTACGAATTCGATGGCGGGATCGAAGGAATCGAAATCCTGATAAGGGATGATGCTGACGCCGGCTTTCTTTAGCTCCTCCTGGCCGAAGGAGCGATCGTCTTCGAGACGATCGGTGTACTCCGTGCCGCCGATAACAGGTTTGCCCGCCTGGCGGAGAGCGTGGGCTTTAGCCCCCTGACCGAGGGTGTCGTCGAAGACGATGATATCGGCCCACTTGGCGTCACGTTCCCAATCTTTGGACTTGGGCACAAAGCCGTCAGCAATGTCTCGTTCTTTTTCAGCTTCGATGTAGTAGCGGACATCGTGGCCTTCCTTGAGGACTTGCCAAGCGATGTCGCCGATGAGACCGGAGAGCGAGACAAAGAGAAATTTGCGTTTTTCCATTTAGATGAGTAGGCGGCTGGCCGCAGCTCCTCGGAAGCGTGAACGCCGTGCCGTATGGTAGCGATGGCGGGCGGGAACATTGTTACATTTCGTTGAAAATAATTGAAGTGGGAGGGTGCTGCGAGGCAACCCCCAGAGACCAAAGTGTGCATCACAAGGGGTGGGGAAGCCCGGACGGGACCTGTCCTTAGGTGCAAATTCTTGCCCCACCTGGCCTTTCGTTCAGGTTATACTTGATTGTTCCCGCCGGTCGAACTGCTGAGATCTATAGGTCTGAGCTGGGCCAATTTCCAGCGGGCTTAGCCGAAAGTTTGCGGCGAGGAACCCGACATTCGCGAGAGAGGTGAAGTTTGGGCCGAACTGTAGGTTGTGCAGCCTCAAAGCTACATGTTACCGGGAAAATTCTAGCGCTCTGTGTTCTGGGAGCGCTATTTTTTCTGGGAGCGACGTCGTCCGACGCCCAGATCTTCCACAAGAAGAAAAAGGTCGATAAGTCGACGAGCGTAGACAATAACGCGCAGCCAGACAAGATCCTGTATGACAAGGCGGTGGACGACATCAAGCACGGCCGGCAAGAGGTTGGCCGGCTGAACATGCAGACGCTCATCAATACGTATCCGGACAGCGAGTATTTGGCCAAGGCGAAGCTGGCAATCGCGGATTCGTATTACAAAGAAGGCGGAACGTCCAACCTGGCGCTGGCCGTTTCTGGCTACAAAGACTTTGAAGTGTTCTTCCCCTTCCTGCCGGAAGCGACCTACGCGCAGATGCAAGTGGCCATGACCCACTACAAACAGATGGATAAGCCGGATCGGGACAGAACACATGCACTGGCGGCTGAGGAGGAGTTCCAGATTTTTCTTCAGAAATATCCGAATGACCCGCTGGCACCGCAGGCGCAGCAGCACCTGAGAGAAGTGCAAGAAGTGCTGGCAGAGGGCGAATATCGCATCGGCTACTACTACTACGTGAAAGGCGATAAGCGGGCAGCGGCGGCGAGGCTGCTGACGGTCACGGCCAGGTATCCGCTCTACAGCAAGTCCGACGAAGCTCTGTGGATAATGGGAGACATATTCGCGACGAGCGAGCACAAAGAGGTTGCTTCGCTGTATTACGCAAGAATTGTGAAAGATTATCCGTTGTCCAATCTTGCGCCGCAGGCCAAGGACAAGTTGAAGGCGTCTGGAGTTCCCGTGCCACAGGCCGACCCCAATGCCCTTGCATGGATGACGGCGGAACAGAATACACCGAGACCACATACTCCCCTGTATAAGAAACCGCTCGATTTGATGAAGAGCGGGCCAACTGGGGAATTGCAGGCGTCGGCAACGCACGGAACACCGAACATGCAGCCGGAGTCCGACACGTTGTCCGCAGGTGGTGACGTGCTGACGCCTGGAGGAAAACAGGCGGGTGGCGGAGGAGCTGGAACGGCAATCGTTCAGACGGTAGTGCCCGGAACCTCCGGAGCGACCAGCTCGGCTGAAACTGTCAGCGGATCGGAAGGTACGGCGCAGACTGTTAATGATGGCACGGCAAGCGCACCCGCGACGAGTGAACCACCAAAGGATGCTGGCACAGAGCTGACACCCGCTGCAGCGGCGCCGACAGGCGCTACGCCAGCAACACCTGGCACTGCTACAAGCGACGATGCCGCGAAGAATCCTACAGCAACGGGAAGTGCGGCAGGCACCCAGTCGAAGAGTGACGCAGCGGCCGCAGACACGGCACCAGCCGCAGACGCGGCGAAAACTGGCGACTCGCAAAACAGCGATGATTCCAAGAAGGAATCCAGCAGCAAGAAGAAGAAAGGATTACGCAAGTTAGTACCCTGGTAGTTTGCACCGAGAGCTAACGCGGACAGGAACAAGGGGTGCAGCCAAGGGCTGCACCCCTTGTTTTTTGGCCAAATGTGCCTCCCTGGACAGCCCAGAAGGGCATATTCATTTCCGACACACAGGTACCGCGAGGAGATTGACGGCCAATACGGCGGGTGCTCCAATACTGTGGAGTCTTAATGAGTAGGCGACCGCGAGCCGGTCAGTTTTTAAGGCGACCGCAGAGCGGTCGACGTGCATGACACGGGTGATATACATCCGGAGGAAGCTTAGTGGCCAGGATCCTCGTAGCAGACGATAACAGCAACATCCAGAAGATGGTGGGGCTCGCCCTGAAAGATCAGGGGATTGACGTCGTTGCCGTGGGCAATGGCGAAGCGGCGGTGCGAAAAATTTCTGATATTCGTCCGGATCTGGTGCTTGCCGATGTGTTCATGCCCGTCCGCAATGGATACGAAGTTTGTCAATACGTAAAATCGGACAGCACGCTTGCGCATATTCCGGTGATATTGCTGGTCGGAGCCTTTGATCCGCTGGATGAACAAGAAGCGCAGCGAGTTGGCGCGGACGGAGTATTGAAGAAGCCGTTTGTGCCGCCTGATCCGCTGATTTCGATGGTGAAGTCCGCGCTGGCCCGGGCGGGCGTTTCTATCGGCGGAGCGGCTCCTGCGCCGCCGGCGCAAGCGGAGCCGGTGCGCGTGGCGGAAATGCTGGCGCCGAAACCGGTACCATCTTCCCGAGAGATCCCGAACATGGGTACGCTCGCGCCGGTTCCAGAATTCCCGGCGGTCGAGAGCATGGAAGCGCAAGAAGAGATGTCCGGAGCGCCGGAACCCGTTAAGTTTGCAGCGGGATCGCAGCCCCTGGCATTCGGGAATCTGCTGGAATCGCCGGTAGCGGAGCCAGAAGAAGATCTCGGCTACGCAACAACAGCGCGGCCGGAACTGGAGCGCGATTGGAATTCGGGCGACAAAGAAGACGAGGTGGAAGAGGAAGAAGAGGAAAAGGAGTCTGGCTCCTGGAGGCGCGATGCGGGTGACTCGATGGGGGAAGAGGAAACAGCCAGCGGCCCTGTGAAGGATTGGCGCGAGACAGCGTTCTCGGAAGCCCCAGCGCGGAAAATGAGAAATGAGTCCTGGGCGCCGCAAAAAGAAATTTCCGCGTTCGAGCAAGCCGCGGAAACAGAACAGAGCGTGAGCGCGATGGTGACGGACGCGCCGATGGCAGAGACAAAGTTGGAGGCCGCGCCAGTCGCCCCTTTCGCGCAAGACGCGTGGGCAGCCGCGCTGAGTCATAAGACTGCAGTGGAAGCTGCGACGATGGAAGCGCCTGCGCCTCTAAAAGAGGAAATGCGGGAAGAAGCTCGGGCGGTAGTTCAAGTGGAGGCTCCAGCCAGCGCACCGGCGATCATGGAGTCGGCCCCGGAACCCGAAAAACCCGGGGCGGCTAGCTCTTGGTTTTCCTCTGTGGCCAGTCCATGGGACACGGAAGCGCAGAAAGCAAGCCGGCTTGCATCAACCTGGGACGTTCCTGCGCCGAGCCCGGCCGCGCCAAATACGATTCCCGAGACGGTAACGTCTCAAGTCCATGATGAGGTTGCGAAGGAAGATCCAGCTGCAACGGTTGACGCTCTCACGCCGGCCTTGAGCGAGGAAGTGAAGACGAGGGTGGAGGCAGGACTGCCAGCAGCAACCGTAGAAGCGATTCGCGAAGAGGCCCAGCATGTTGCAGAAACTGCAGTGCAGGAGGCGCCCGCCGTGGATACAAGCTCAAAGGCCCCTGAACCCAGCATGGAAGACATGGTAGCCAAGGTTCTCTCTAAGATGAGTCCGGATATGTTGCAGGCCGTCACCCGCGATATCCTCAAGAACGTCGTGGAATCGATGGTTCGCGACGAAATGAACGCGAAGAAGAAGTAGTTCCCTACCCCAAGAAAAACTCTCGTTTGGCGTCGAATTGACGACGCTGGATTTTCCCCCGTATAGTCAAAGATTGCTTTGTTCTTGAACTGGGACACGTATAGGCGCGTGTATACGTGCGACAGTTAATAGCGCTGGGAGACGATTGTCGAATGGCTCGCGAGATAGCCAAAGCGTACGAACCGCAGCGAATAGAACCGCGCTGGGCGGAATACTGGGCCAAAGAAGAGCTCTTTAAGGCGCACCCGAACGCTCCCGGACCCGTGTTTTCGATCGTGATTCCGCCGCCGAATGTGACTGGGTCGCTGCATATCGGCCACATGCTGGAGCACACGGAGATAGATATCCTCACGCGCTGGCACCGGATGCGCGGGTACAACACCTTGTTTCTGCCGGGGACGGACCATGCGGGCATTTCGACGCAGCGGGTGGTGGTGAAACAGCTGATGGATCAGGGGATTGACTATCACAAGCTTGGGCGGGAGGAGTTTGAGAAGAGAGTTTGGGCGTGGAAAGCGGAGGCGGGCGGCCAAATCACGGAACAGATGAAGAGCATCGGGGAGAGCTGTGACTGGTCTAGGGAGAGATTTACTCTTTCGCCGGAAATGTCGCGCGTTGTGCGCAAGGTGTTCGTGCAGCTTTACAACGAGGGATTTATTTATCGCGAAACGCGGCTGGTGAACTGGTGCCCGGTTTGCTTGACGGTGCTGAGCGATCTAGAAGTGAACCACGAGGAACGGCAGGGGCATCTGTGGCATATCCGCTACCCTGTGGCAGGGACCACGGAATACTTGGTGGTGGCAACGACGCGCCCTGAAACGATGCTGGGCGATACGGCGGTAGCCGTGCATCCAGAGGATGAACGTTACAAACACCTCGTGGGCAAGAATGTGTTGTTGCCGCTGATGAACCGCGAGATTCCGATCATCGCTGACGCGATGGTAGACCGGGAATTCGGGACAGGCGCCGTGAAAATTACTCCGGCACACGATGCGAACGACTTTGAAGTGGGTAAACGGCATGGCCTGGCAGAAATTGACGTGATGACCGATGACGGGCACATGAGTAAAGCGGCAGGAGCTTATGCTGGGCAGGACCGGTTCGAAGCGCGCAAGAAAATCGTAGAGGACTTGAAGGCGCAGGGATTGCTGGAGAAGGTGACGGACCACGCGCATGCCATTGGAATTTGCGAACGCAGCAAAACGATCGTGGAACCGCGGATATCGACGCAGTGGTTCTGTAGGATGAAGGAGCTGGCGGAGCCTGCGATCAAAGCGGTGCGGGAATACGAGCCGGGAAAAGAAAATACGACCCAGATTGTTCCGGACAACCGACGGCAGGAGTTTCTGAACTGGCTCGACAATATACGCGACTGGACGATCTCGAGGCAGTTGTGGTGGGGGCATCGCATTCCTGCGTGGTATTGCGGAGATTGCGAGCACATTGTAGTGGCTGAAGAGGCGCCGGCGAAATGTCCGAAGTGCGGATCGAAGAAACTGACGCAGGATCCGGATGTATTGGACACATGGTTTAGTTCAGGGCTGTGGCCTTTTTCGACGCTGGGGTGGCCGGAGGATACGGCGGACTTCAGGACGTACTATCCGACGAGTTTGATGATCACGGGATACGACATTTTGTTTTTCTGGGTGGCGCGGATGACCATGCTGGGAATTCATTTCACGGGAAAAGTGCCGTTTCGAGCGGTGTATCTGCATTCGCTGGTGCGGACGGGCAGCGGCGAGAAGATGTCCAAGTCGAAGGGGACAGGGCTCGATCCGGTGGTGCTGAACCAGCAATATGGGACGGATGCGATGCGGTTTTGCCTGGCGTCGATGGCGGCTCCGGGGACGGACATTGTGTTGTCCGACGACAGACTTGCTGGTGCGCGGAACTTCGCTAACAAGATTTGGAATGCGGCGCGGTTTTTGTTCATGAATTTGGAGAAATTTGAGCAAGGCGGCGCGTCACTTGAAGAGTTGGCTTCGCCTGAAGTGCGCACGGGAGCGCCGTATAAGTTCGAAGGGAGTGTACCACTTGTGGATCAGTGGCTCTATTCACGGCTGACGATCACGATTAAGACTGTAAACGAGGCGCTGAAAAACTACAGATTCCATGAAGCTGCGCAAAACGTATATCAGTTTTTCTGGGGCGACTTCTGCGACTGGTATATCGAATGGGTCAAGCCGGAACTGCAGAGCGTGGACCGGGAACGAGCAGTTGTGGCCTGGAAGAATCTGTTCGCCGCATTTAACGATGCGCTGCGCCTGCTGCATCCGTTCATGCCATTCTTGACAGAAGAGTTGTGGCACCAATTACCGCAAACATCCGGCGCAAAGTCGATTTCACTGGACCAATTTCCTGAACCGCGGAATGGGTGGGCGGATGGGAGAATCATAGACGCAGTGAACATTTTTTCCCAGATACAAGACGTGATCACAGCACTCCGCAATATTCGGGCAGAAATGAAGCTTGATCCCAAAAAGCGAGTTCCAGCTGAATTTTGGAGCACAGCCCAATTGGTCCGGAACAGAGTGCAGGCCGAGTCGGATGCAATTTCGAGACTAGCCTTTTTAGGCGCGCTAAACATTTCACCACGTCCGTTGGAGCAGGCGGGCGGGGCGATGCGCTCGACCGCGGAATTTGATGTTCGGATTGCGTATTCAGATGTGGTGGACCTGGAGGCAGAGAAGATACGCCTCAAGAAAGAAATGGAAGGATTGCGGAAGGCCGTAGCGTCGAAGGAGAGCCAGCTGGGTAACGAAACTTTTCGCAGCAGGGCACCGGAGAAGATTATTCGCGGACTAGAAGCGACGCTCGCGGAGCAACGCGTTGAGCTGCAGAAGATCGTCGAGCGCTTGGGACAGCTTTAGGAAGAGACCTGTCTGCGTCAACTCTTGCGCTAATCGTTCGCGTCTAGCGTCCACCTTGTCGATTGCCTAGAGGAAACGTAAGCTTAGGCGGCGCGGAAGTGCGCACTAGAACCTCGATGGCCCAAGAAACCCTTCCAGGAACAACGGACAAGCGGATGGCGGCGTTGCTGACGCTGCTGGCGGAAAACGCCACGATCGTTATCAGCGGGGCGCGGATTGCGCGAGAGATTGGGGTGTCGCGATCGATGGTGTGGCAGTGGGTGCGGCAATTGCGCGGACTTGGCGTGCGCGTCAAGGGAAAAGCAGGCGAAGGATATTTTCTGGAACGCGTGCCGGATATTTTGACGCCGGACATGTTGCGGCAGTGGTTGAAGGGGAGCCTTTTCGGAAAGCACATTTATCATTTTTTCAAAGTCGATTCGACGAACCGGGTGGCACTGGAGTTGGGGCATGCGGGCGAGCCAGAAGGCGCGGTCGTCCTGGCGGAAGAGCAGACGGCCGGCAAGGGGCGCGCGGGGCGTACTTGGCAATCCGATCGAGCGGCGGGGATTTACGTGACGCTGCTTTTGCGCCCGCGGCTGGCACCGGTACAGGCACCGCTTTTGACCATGATGGCGGGGCTTTCGGCGCGAACTGCCATCGAAGCGCAGACGGGGCTCACGCCCGACCTGAAATGGCCAAATGATTTGCTGGTGAGCGGGAAGAAAGTGGGCGGGATCCTAACGGAGATGCACGCGGAACCGTCGCAAGTGCGATTTGTGATCGTGGGGATTGGTTTGAACGTGAATCAGGAGAAATTCCCCGGCGAGCTGGGGACGACGGCAAGTTCGCTGCGGCTGGAATCCGGCAAGCAGGTGTCGCGGCTGGAATTGCTGGTGCGGTTGCTGAGGGAATTCGAGAACGACTACAATCGTTTTCTGCGCGAAGGCCCGGCGGCGGTGACGCGGAAGTTCGAGGCGGTTTCGAGCTACGCGAACGGGAAGCGCGTGAGAGTGACAAATGGCTCGGAGAGTTTTGCAGGGACGACGGCGGGACTGGGCCCCGAGGGTTTACTGCAGGTGACGCGCGACGATGGAAAAATGGTGACGGTGATTTCGGGCGACGTGGCGGAGGCGCAGTAGATGCTGCTCACAATCGATGTCGGGAACACGAACACGGTGCTAGGCGTTTTCCGCGGCGAAGAGCTGATTGCAAACTGGCGGCTGACAACGGCAAGACAGCAGACGATCGATGAGTACGGCGTGCTCACGCGAAATTTGTTTACTATCGCAGACCTTGACCGCGAGTCAATCAGCGGCGTGATTATTAGCTCCGTTGTGCCGCCTGTGAATTGGACACTCGCGGAGATGTCTAGGATTTATTTTGGGCAGAAAGCGCTGTTCGTCGAACTGGGCGTGAAAACGGGGATGGCGGTGCTGGTGGATAACCCTCTCGAAGTTGGGGCGGACCGGATCGTCAACGGTGTTGCGGCGTTTCACAAGTATGGCGGGCCGTGCATCGTCGTGGATTTTGGAACGGCGATTACGTTCGATGCGATCTCGGCGCGGGGCGAATATCTCGGCGGAGTAATCGCGCCGGGGCTGGGGATTGCTTCGGAAGCGCTGTTTGCGCGGGCCGCGAGATTGCCGCGGGTGGAGATCAAGGATCCGGGAAAAGTCATCGGCACGAATACGATCACGCATATGCAGGCGGGGCTTTATTACGGTGCAGTGGACATGGTCGACGGCATGCTCATGCGGATGAAGGCGGAGTTGGGGGGCGAGGTGAGAGTGGTTGCCACGGGCGGGCAGGCGCGCTTGGTCGCGAAAGGCTCGAAGCAGATTCAGGACACGGATGAATTTCTGACGTTGACCGGGCTACGGCTGATCTGGGAGAAGAACCAGCCCGCCGAGGCGGGAAAAGGAGCCGCGGCCGATCGTGGGTCGCGAACTGCGGCAGCGGAGACAGTCCCGGCGAAGAAAGCGCAAAGGTAAATAGGCATTGGCGCCGCCGCGCGTTGCTCTTTTCGAGGGCGCCGCTTTTGATGTTCCGCTTCGCGATGGCAAATCAAATGGACAGTTGGAACTACTTCAACTACTTCACGGAAATCGAAAATTATTTCTGGAAGAAGCGCGGCGCACATCTGCTGGTTTCGCCTCTGGACTGGGCGATCATGGAAACGTGGCAGAAGGCGGGCGTGCCGTTGGATGCTGTGTTGAAAGGGATCGATCACGCGTTCGAGAGCTATCAACGGTCGCGGCGCGGCGCGGGGAAGCCGCTGAAGAGCCTGGCGTATTGCACCGATGCGGTGCTGGAAGCGGCGGGAGAGCAGCTGGAGGCTGCAGCGGGGCGCGCACGGAAGAATGGAAAGGCCGCAGCGAAGGACCCATTTTCGCGAGAGGAGTTGCGGGAGTATTTCGCGAACAATGTTGGGCGGATTGTTGGTGCGACGGGCAGCATGGGATCGGTTGGCGCTGAATGCCTCGGGCGTTTGCGCGAGATCGGCGAGTCACTAGCCGAGATAGCGACGCTGCTTGATGCGCAGGGCCCGCTGGACTTAGAGGATTTGGAGAGGCGGCTGACGATTTTGGACGACAAGCTGATGGCGCTGCTAATGAGCGTTGTGAGCGAAGAGACGATGTTGAAGATCCGACGCGAGATGGATGGGCAGCTTGCGGCGTACCGGCGGAAGATGAAGACGGAGCAGATTGCGCTGGTCGAAAAACAATATTTGCAGAAGCGGCTGCTCGAGGAATATCGTTTGCCGCGGCTGAGTTTGTACTACTTTTCCTGAAGCACGCTTTCCGGAAGCAATTGCCTTTTCTTTCCACGCGAAAAATCGCAGAATGGGACCTTACTGATATGTCTGACGAGTTACGATTATCGATTGAGAAGCTGGTGTATGGCGGCGACGGGCTGGGGCACGCCGATGGGAACACGATTTTTGTTCCGTACGTGCTGCCGGGAGAAGAGGTGCGGGCCGCGGAAAAATCGAAAAAGAAAAAAGTGATCTGGGCAAATTTGCTTGAGGTCATTTCTCCGTCGAAACAGCGTGTTAAAGCGCCGTGCCCACACTTCCAGACCTGTGGAGGCTGCCATTACCAACACATCGCGGTTGGCGAGCAAGTCCGCCTGAAGAAGGACATTTTGCGAGAGACGTTGTCGCGACTGGGCGGGATTTCCTGGGATGGTGCGATTCAGGAACACACCGCGGAACCTTACGCTTACAGGAACCGCGCGCAGTGGGCCGTGCGCAGCGGGATGCCGCGGGCGCTGGGATATTTCTTGCCGGAGAGTTCGTTCATTGTGCCCATCGATGAATGCCCGGTGCTTTCCCCGCGACTTGCGGAGACGTTCGGGCGATTGCAGGAAATGGCGAGGGCCGGGACGCTGCCCGAGGCAATTCTTGAGATTGAAGCATTTGCCGACTCAGCGGACGAGAAAATTGCATTGAACGTCGCGTTCGAGAGATTTCCGAAGCCCGCGGCGGAACTTGCTGCGATCTTGCGAAAAGCGATGCCGCAGGTGGATAGTTTACTGCTGCTGGATCAAAAGAAGGACAAATTCGAGCTTACTGGCCCCGGATATTTGGTGCACGAAGCGGGTGGTTTCAAATACAGGGTGAGCCACCTGTCGTTTTTCCAAGTGAACCGATTCCTGATCGAGGACTTGCTGAAGACGGTGACGGCCGGCGCGAAGGGCAAGCTGGCGTTGGATATGTATTCGGGTGTCGGCTTTTTTACGCTACCGCTTTCGCGGGCGTTTGAGAATGTCGTATGCGTGGACGCAAACCTCGCGGCGACGCGCGATCTTTATGCCAACGCGGAAGCGGCGGGAGTCTCGGTAACCTCGCACAACGAACACGCCGAAGATTTTCTGAAGAAAACACAGGAAAGGCCGGAGTTCATCGTGCTCGATCCTCCGCGGGCGGGGTTGGGAGCCGAGACTTCAGCGCTTCTTGCGAAGCTTGGAGCCGCGGAAATCGTATACCTCTCCTGCGATCCATCCACATTGGCAAGAGACTTGTCCGTTCTGACAAGCTCGCCGCGCAAACCGAAGGAAATTGCGGGGCCGAGTGTACGGTATGAGATAAGCGAAATGCACCTCTTCGATCTTTTTCCGCAGACGTATCACATCGAAGCGCTAGTGAGGTTGCGAAGAGTCTCGTGAGATTTCCGGCCGTCGCCATCGCCGCTGCGGACGGACCGCGACGGCGCGGTGCATGTCTTGACCGATGGGAAGCAACTTGAGATTAGCTGTTTCGTGGCATGTCCGGAGAAAACAGCGGGAGCAGCCTCAGCGCAGGCGCAACCACCAGATCAACAACAGCACCGCGAGCAATAGCAAGAATCCGATAGCCGCCTGATATTCGTGGTTTTTCTTGTATTGCGCAATGGAAAATGAACCGGGGCCGGCAAAGGAAAGCTTCGCCGGAGTGAGCCGTGGGGAAAAAAGCGGCACGGCGAGCGCGTACTCGTCAAACGCAGCACCGTGATGCTGGCGAAGCTCTGCCTCTTCGCGGCGCATGACTATCGAATAGAAAAGCGCAAAATAAATTCCCAGAATTGCGGCCGATATCCAGGACCGCGTGGCAACCGCGGCGGCAAGGGTGAGAATCGCGCTGCCAAAATAGAGAGGATTGCGTGTGTAGGCATAGGGCCCTGTGACCGTCAAAACCTCCTGCTTGTGAAGATGGCCGGCGGCGCGCGCGCGGATGAATAAACCGAGCAAGCCCAGAGGCGCTCCCCAAAGAACGCTGCGGGGGCTTGGCCGCGCGCACCACAAGACGAGAATGGCAAGGGGATAGCTGAGTCGAACGCGCCAACGGGCAAAGAAAGCACTGGCGGAGTTCATGCCGGGATTCCGAGTCGGCGGCGGACCGCGTCGAAAACTTCGTTCACTTGAATTTGCAGCATGGAAGGATCGGTTTGATCAATGCGGCTGTGCGTCCTGACGGCGCCGGGCGCACGCAAAACGATATCCTCTGTGCGATAAGGGCCATTGCGCGCCGGGTCCGTGGGACCAAAAAGTGCCACAGCCGGAGTGCCGAGAGCGATCCCCAAATGAAGAGGGCCGGTATCGCCGCCGACGATGCACGCCGCGTTGCGCAGGAGAGCCATCAATGGTCCAAGTGGCCCATTGTAAGGTATGGGTTCAGCATCGCCACTGCATTCGCGGACGGCCAGGGCGAGGTCGTCTTCGCCGGGACCGTAATTCACCACGCACCGCAGACTGAGGGAGTCTCGAATCATTTTGCAGAGATGGCCGAAGCGCTCTGGCGGCCAGCACTTCGAACGCCAGCCGCCGCCGGGACTCAAGACGATGTAGCGCTCCAGGCCAAGATTCTGCAAATAATCGCGAGTACCGCAGTCGTCTTGCTGTGGAACGCGCAAAGAAAACGGTGCGACGGCGTTACGCGCTCCTGCGCGAAGAGATAATTCGCCGTTTTGATCGGCGATGTGTGTGGTGGTGCAGCGGACACGATCAGTGTAAAGGACGGGAACGCCAAACTCGCGAATCGTCTCTGAGGAAAAGCCAATTCTGCATTTGATGCCCCCGAAAAAAGCCAGCGCTGCGGATTTCCATAGGCCCTGGTAGTCGATTGCGGCGTTCCAGTGAACGGCTCGAAGATCTTCAATGATCTTGCGCAGCGAATGTATCGAGCGGGTTTCCGTCGCCCATACCTGCGAAACCAGGGTGCTGCGTTCGACTAAAAGCTTCCAGCGTGGGTGCGTGAGCCAAACGATTTCCGCGGTTGGAAAAGTCTCACGCAGCGCGGCAACCGCAGGAAAAGTGTGGACGATGTCGCCGAGCGAGCCGAGGCGCAAAACCAGGAAACGGGGGTCAGGCATGCGGCGCCTTGCGGACGGATTCAAGAAGATCGCGCGTGGAATGATCTTTGGGGTCGCCCACGATGGCAACACTTATGCCTAGACGCGCCGCTGTGGCCCGCTCAGGTACGGTTTCCGCCGTGTAGTCGGTTCCTTTGGCGTGAACATCCGGGCGGAGGTCTTCAAGTAAAGACTCGACGCTCGGTTCGGTAAAAAGAAGCACGTAATCGACGGCGCGAAGCGCGGCAACTAGAAGCGCGCGGGCGTTCTCATCAAGTATGGGACGACCGGGACCTTTCAGCGTGCAGACGCTCGAGTCCGCGTTGACGCCGACGACGAGCACGTCGCCTTCGCGCCGCGCACCTTCCAGATAGCGGATGTGTCCCACATGAAGCGTATCAAAGCAACCGTTAGCGAAAACGATGCGCTGGCCGTGCTGCTTATGCTCCGCTAATTTATCGCGGAGCGATTCGCGCGTGACGATTTTGCATGCGGCGTGGCGCATGAGTCAGGAAGCAGCCCCGCCGGCTTGATAGCGCAAGGCACCGAGAAGCTCATCGCGTGTGACGGTGGCCGTACCGCGCTTCATGACCACAAGGCCGGCCGCAATGTTTGCAATGTGAGCGGCTTCGAGAGGAGAAGCGCCGCAGGCCAGCGCAACCGTGTAGGCAGCAAGAACGGTATCGCCCGCACCCGTGACGTCAACAGCCTGGTCGCTTCCATACACGGATATTTGCGTGAGACGACCTTCGGGCTCGAAAAGCGCCATGCCATCGCGCCCGCGCGTAACAAGAAGGGACTGTAGCTTCATTTCGGCTAGTGTTGCAGCGCCGCAGCGGGTCAATTCAGAAAGATTTTGGCCGATGGAAACGTGATGGAGTGCTTCTATCTCCGCTTCGTTAGGGGTGGCCGAGGTTATGCCGGCCTTGGAGTAGGCGTTGAGGTTGTGACGAGCATCGAGTGTGACGGGTGCCGCGCTCTTTTGCGTCGAAATAGCCTGGCGAACCAGCGCGGGCGCGGTGACCCCAAAGCCGTAATCGGAGATGGCAAGCGCATTCGCGGATCGAAGTTTCGCCCGCAACTTTGCCTGAAGCTTTTTGTGCACCGCCTCCGGTAGCGGAGATTGCGGCTCACGGTCAACACGGAGAACTTGCTGGCCGACGGTGTGAGCCCAGCCAGCGAGAAACCGGGTCTTCATGGGGGTCGTCCAACCCTTAACGCGGAGGACCCCGGAGACATCGACACGCTTGTTTCGGAAATAAGTGATGAGCGCCTCTCCGGCGGGGTCGTCACCGACTGCGCTAATGGGGAAAACGCGCGTGCCGAGGGCTGCAAGGTTGTTGGCGGCATTGGCGCCGCCCCCAGGAGCGAAATGCGTTTCGCGATGACGCAGGATCAAGACAGGCGCCTCGCGCGAAACGCGAGAAATTTCGCCAAACTGATATTCATCGGCGACAAAATCGCCAAAGAGAACGACAGTCTTCGAAGAGAACTGCTCGACGTAGTCCGCGAGGGCCAGAAGATCTACGGACGATGACGGCACATACTTTTTTGAAGAGCGCTTCATTTCGTTGGCCTCAAGATCCAATGAACGGCGTCCGCAAGATCGGCGGCCACGAAATCAGGCTGAATCGACCATTTCGCGGCATTCCAAAGATACTCACCTTCTCCATAACCAGTGCGCACCAGAATACTGCACGCGCCCACACGGCGGGCAAGCTCGATGTCGCCGTGCCGATCTCCGACGACGAAAGATCGCTGTAGATCGATGGCGTGTTCGCGGGCTGCCACTTCGAGCATTCCCGTGTTTGGCTTGCGGCAATCGCAACGGTCGACGGACGTGTGTGGACAATAGTATATGGCGTCAAGCCGCGCGCCAGCGGCTTCGAGCTGCTGAGCCATAATTTCGTGGATGGAGTGAACGAGTGATTCCGGAAAGTAGCCGCGTCCCACGCCCGACTGATTTGTCACGACAATCACTGGCAGACCAGCCTCGTTTAGGCGGCGGATGGACTCCGCGACGCGAGGCAGGATACGAAATCGGCTGACGTGATTCAAGTAGCCAACTTCTTCGGAAATAGTGCCGTCACGATCGAGAAAAACCGCGGGGCGAAGTGCGCTGGAGTCAGACAGATCGCACCCCCATCGATGAAATCCATTGACGCGCGGCATCTTCGACAACGTTAGGAGTAACGTGAGTCATGCACCGGTGATCCGTCGGGCACCGGCGCAGAAAACAAGGGCTGCAGTACGGTTTTTCCTGAACGATGCTGCACCGTGGCGTGACGGGAGCTGTACCGAAGGGATCGGTCGGCCCAAAGACGGCCACGACAGGTAGGCCGACTGCCGCTGCGACGTGCATCGCGCCGGAGTCATTCCCAATAAACAAATGGCACTGCGAAAGAAGCGCGGGCAAATCACTGATGGAGGTTTCTCCTGTGAGATCGATAGGCGGTCGATGCATGCCCATTGCAATCGCCGACGAAACGGGCGCTTCCGATGAAGTGCCGAATAGAATCACTTCCGCGCTGCCATGCGCCTGGAGACGATTCGCCAGTTCTGCAAAGCGATCCGGCGGCCAGCATTTTGCTGAGCCATACGAGGCGCCTGCTCCGATCGCGATGCGCATGCTATGGGGGCTCACTCCGCTAGAAAGAAGGAACTCCGCCGCGCGCTGGCGATTCTCCTCGGGCACATCGAGACCGATGAAGGATTGGCTCGGCAAAGAAGCGAGCCAGCCGGCACGCCGAAGCAATTCCAGATAGTAATACTGCTCATGAAGGGGAATTTCTCCGGGCTTTGGAACCGGCACTGCTTTTGTGAGAAGAAGGCTGCGACCGTCACGTGCATAGCCGATGCGTTCTGGAATTCCCGCGCGCCAGGCCAACCAAGCCGCTTCGAAAGCGTTTTGAAGCAACAGAGCGACATCGAATTTTTGCGCGCGAAGTTCATCCACTATGTCGCTCTTATAGTCCAAGAAAACGGTTTTGTCGCATACCTGTTGATTCTGGTAGATGAATGCAACGTAGGGCCGCGCAAGTATCGTTATCTCGGCTTCAGGGAATCGTGACCGCACACATCGCAGCGCAGGCAGCGCCATGATGGCATCGCCGACCCAGTTTGTCGCGCGAATAAGGATCTTCACGCGGACGCCCTTCGCGGCATCTGAAGCTTTTGTTCTAAGGCGGCGATAAACTCGCTTTCCTCGGTGATTACAAAATCGATCACAGCGACGAAGATAGGAATCGCCGTGCTCTTTCCTCGACTCAGGTTTTCCGCGTCCTTTTCCGTAGTCACGAATGCAATAGCGCCCGCTCTTTGAGCCGCCCTCTCCAATCGCCGAAGATCCGCTTCCCTGTACAGATGATGATCCCGAAAGACGCTTTCTCCCGCGATGGGAACTTCCCAGCTGCTCAGATCGTCAAAGAATGCCTGGGGATTACCGATGCCGCAGAAAGCAAAAAACGGCCCGTGTCCGATCTCGCTCAAATGCTGGATGCCAGTGTGATGGCCATGGCGACGAAAACCTAACAAGCGTGTCCGCGCGTAAAAAATGCAATATTGGTTAACGCCGCCCGTATCAATGTCGGGGCGTTCGGCTTTGCGCGTCACAACCAAAAGATCAGAGCGCCGGCAAGCGGAAATGGGTTCGCGCAGAGTTCCCAATGGAAGAAGCCACTGGTTTTTAAGTTTGCGCGAACCGTCGAGCATCAAAATGTCTAGATCACGTGCGAGAGGGAGATGCTGAAATCCGTCGTCGAGGAGGAAAACGTCGACGGTCTGCTGCTGTTCGATGTGATGTCCTTGGGCAAAACGATCTTTGCCGACGCCAAACCTGACCCGGTCTTGCAGGCGATGCTTCATCAGATTGATTTCATCGCTCGTGCCGCCAGAGCCGCGATACCCCCGGCTCAGAATAGCGACGCGCTTCCCCTCCGCAAGAAATTTTTCTGCGAGCCACAAAACCATGGGCGTCTTCCCAGTGCCGCCAACCGTCAAATTGCCGACGCTAATCACCTTACAGCCTAAGCGCCGCTGCTTCAGCCAGCCTTTCTGATAGAGCCAGGCGCGCGTTCGAACGTAACCGCCGTACAACACCGACAGCGGCCAGAGCAAGATTCGCGCCAGCAGCGGAAGCTTCATCCATTCTCTCGCGCAGCGCCGTCAAGGTGTCGAGCAATCTCGGCGATGGCTCGATCCGTAGCGCCACGGCTACTTTCGACAAGCTTGCGCGCAGTCTCGCCCATCCGCGCCGCCCGCTCGGGATCGCGCAGAAACTCAATCCACGCAACGCCCGCGTCTTCAGGACTCTCCACCTGAACAGCAGCTCCCGCGTCAGTGAATCGCTGCGCAATTTCCGCGAAGTTTTCCATCGATGGGCCAAACACCGGAATTTTTCCGAACGCCGCGGGCTCTAGAATGTTGTGACCACCACCCGGAACGAGCGAACCGCCAACGAAAGCACCATCAGCCACACGGTAAAGCGAAGCGAGCTCACCGATACTATCGAGCAGAATGACCGTCACATCATCGGCTATCGAAAATTCGGCGGCTGGCCTACCATTCTGCGAAGGCCCGGGAATGGGCAGCTGCGAACGGCGAATAAATTTTCGGTGAGAATCATCAATGAATTGGGCGGCAGAATCAAAGCACTCTGGCTTGCGCGGCGCCAGTACCAAAAGTGCCTTGCGGTGTTCCCCTTGCAGTGTTCCGAAGGCGATCAACGCAAGAGGTTCCTCAGTCGCGACGACGCTACCAGCCACAATGATGGGCGAGCGTCCGCCGCGCCGAGCTTCCGTTGCAAGCCAACTAGCGATCGGCGTAGGTGCAGGAAGCTCCAAATCATATTTCAAATTCCCGCTGATTTGCACATGATCCCGAGGCGCACCCAGCGCGCGAATCCGCTCGGCGTCCTTCTCACTCTGCATAAGAAATGCGGCAGCGTTCGCAAGAGCAGCACGTAGAAAAGGCCGGAGAAAGAATCCGAAAAGGCCGAGGAACCGTTGATAGCGAGCAAACGAGCGGTCCGAAATGCGCCCGCTGACAAATACAACAGGTACGTCACGACGCCGCGCTTCTTGAAGAAAGTTGGGCCAGATCTCCGTCTCCAAAACAATGACGATTGAAGGCCGCGCCGCGCGCAAAACACGGCGAACGCAGAACGCCCAATCCAACGGAAAATAAAAAATGGCATCGGCAAAGGGCATGCGTTCACGAGCCAGAGCTTGGCCAGTCAAAGTAGTCGTAGAGATGAGGAGCGGCCGGTCTGGATGCGCCCGCTTCAATCGCCTGGCGAGAGTGACGCCGGAAAGAGCTTCGCCGACCGAAACAGCATGGATCCAGATAGAGCCAGGGCGGTTTTCAGGTAATTTCGTCAGCGTCGGAAACGAAAAACCAAGGCGCTGGCCAAGATTGGGGAAATATTTGCCGTGGCGCAATCCCTGCACAATCCAGTAGGGTGTGAGCAGCAGGGCAACGATGCCCATCAGCAGGCTGTAGACAAAATACACTAAGCGTGGCTCCGGTCTCTCTTCCGCACTCCCCGCGAGCAAGCGGTGCGCTGTGCGGGCAACCTTGCACTTCCCCCAGGAATCGAAGGCGTCGAGATGAGAAAGGACTATTATAACCCGATGCGAATCCTAGCCATTATAGTTCCCTTTCTTGCCGCCACGATTTTTTCTGACGGATCGATCGCCCAGCAGCCTCAAACCACGTTGATAGCGGCAGCGCTCGAATCGCATGAGGGCGTGACCATCTCCGCTCAGCCCTGGACGGACGCATCCAATTACAAGGCGAAGTTTCCGAAGAAGTCTCCATTTGCCGCTGGCGTCGTAGCCATAGATACGATCATTCGCAACGATTCGGACGAAAGCATGAAAGTTGACCTCGAACAAATCCGCTTGAATGTCACGGTGTCTGAGGACAACCGCCAGGCGCTGCTCTCCCTCACGGCGAACGACGTAGCCGACGTAGTGACAGGCACAAAGATAAAGGATCCAACGGCATCGCGCAGGTCCCCCATTCCTATCCCTACTGGCCAAAAAGTGGGCCGCGACAAGCATTGGACGGAAATGCAAAAGGCTGCAGCCGATGCTGGAATTACCAGCAGCATCGTCGCGCCCCATCATTCCGTGCAAGGATTGCTTTACTTCGATCTGCAGGGACAGATCTATCTGCTCAAAACGGCGCATCTCTATATCCCGGATGTCCGCTCGCTCGAGAAGAATCACCCGCTTCTTTATTTCGAAATTGACCTTAGCCGGTAGGTCCATTTCTGAACGTCGACTGCACTTGCTTGCGGACGATTTCTTTCCGAATGCTTTAGAAAAATCCGGCAATTTGCGCGCGTTCGCTCAGTCGGCTACCATCACAAGGCAGAATATCTTCGACCACTGCAGGTAAATGTTGAATCTCCTCGACGAATTGAATCCGGAACAGCGCCTGGCCGCAGAAACCGTAGAAGGTCCCGTGCTCATCCTTGCCGGAGCAGGAACGGGCAAAACGCGCGCCATCACGTTCCGCATGGCCAATCTGATTTCCAAGGGCGCACCGGCCGAATCGATCCTCGCTGTCACTTTCACCAACAAGGCCGCGGAGGAGATGCGTACGCGGGTGTCTGACCTGCTGCTGCGTTCCGGAGTGCCGCCCGCCCAGCCCTGGCTTTCGACCTTTCACTCCCTATGCGCACGGCTTCTGCGGCGCGAAGCGCCAAGCGCGGGTTTGCCGCGAGATTTCGCAATATACGATGACGACGACCAGCTCGCCGCCGTGAAGCTCACCATGAGCAAGCTGGCGATCGATGACGACAGCCTGACGCCGCGGAATATTCTAAGCCGTATCAGCTACGCGAAAAACCACGGGCAGACTCCTGAGATGTTGCGCGCCGAGGCTATTGGACAGGACGGTCGGCGCGTCGCTGATATTTTTGCGGCCTACGAAAAGCTGCTGCACCAGAGCAATGCTCTCGATTTTGACGATCTCCTGCTACGCTCGGTCCGCCTACTTCGAGAAGTACCGACTGTGCGCGAGAAATGGCAGGCGCGCTTTCAATACATTCACGTCGACGAGTATCAAGACACCAACCGCGTGCAGTACGACCTGTTGCGGCTGTTGACGGGGCCGAAACACAATTTGTGCGTCGTTGGCGATGAAGACCAGTCGATCTACCGCTGGCGCGGTGCAGACGTCTCGATCTTGCTGAGCTTTTCGCGTGACTTCCCCGGCGCACGGGTCGTTAAGCTGGAGCGCAATTACCGCTCCACGCAGAATATCTTGGATTCGGCAGGTGCAGTTGTTGCGAATAATCCGGAAAGATTGGGCAAGTCTCTTAGCGCGATGAAAGGCGCGGGCGCAAACCTCCGCTATTTCGAAGCCCGTGATGCTCAAGCCGAAGCGGAATTTGTCGCGGGAGAGCTGGAGCGTATTTTGAATGATGACTCCGCGCAGACGTGCGCCGTCGAATACCGGACAAATTTCCAATCCCGCGCTTTTGAGGAAGTATTCCGCCGCCGCGGCTTGCGTTACAAACTTGTAGGAGGATTCAGCTTCTATAATCGCGCCGAGGTCAAAGATGCGCTGGCCTACGTGCGGCTGGCAATGCACCCGGAGGATGATATTTCGCTCCTGCGGGTTCTGAATGTGCCTCCGCGCGGCATCGGGAAGACTACCGTGGATTCACTACGGGAGGCCGCACGTGTCGACGGGACGCCTCTCTGGGCAGCTATCGAAAAATTCGTCTCGGTGGCGGCCGGTGGCCGCGCGGTGACGCCCCTGCGCTCATTTCAAGAGTTGATCGGCAAACTGCAAGAAGCCCTGGCCAACAAAGAAGCAGCCGAGTTTCTGCGCATTGTCCTCGAAGAGAGCGGTTACATGGACATGCTGAAGGACCGCAACACGCCCGAGGATGTGGCACGGCTCGAGAATCTGGAAGAACTAACGCGGGCAGTAGCCGAAAGTATGGATGCGGGCGAATCGTTCACAGATTTTCTGGATGCCGCGGCCCTGGTAAGCGACGCGGACTCGTTCGAGGGCAAGGCCGGCGTGACGCTCATTACGCTCCACAGCACCAAGGGTCTGGAGTTTGATCACGTTTTCCTGACGGGCATGGAAGAAGGCATCTGTCCACATGGCCGTTCGTTGAATGAAGAAAAAGGGATTGAAGAGGAACGGCGCCTGGTTTACGTCGGCATGACGCGCGCGCGCACGTCGCTAACGCTTACCCGGGCCGTCTACCGCCGCATCTTCGGCAACGAACAACAATTGCGCGCGTCCCTGCCTTCGCGCTTCCTGGCGGAGATTCCCAGTGAGTTAGTGGAAACGGTTCGCGGCTCGATGGCGGAAATCGGTGAAAAGCGCCGTTACGAACCCGACCCGGAGTATTCCTACTCAGCGGACGAGTTTCTGCGCCGCGTTCGCGGCAAACCGGAACCCACGGTGGCGGCGCCAAAACCAACACGCGCCACAAGCTCGTTTGGCAGACCGGCTGTAAAACGTGGCGCCAACGCAGATCCCATGCTTGGCCGTAAGGTTCGCCACCCGAGCTACGGCGTAGGCACTGTCGTCGGCGTGGAAGGCGACGAGGAAGATCGCCGCGTCACCGTAAGTTTTCCGGGCCGCGGCACAAAAAAGTTCATCGAGCGCTACGCTCAACTTGAGCTGGCCTAAATTCATGCAAAGCTCCTCGCAAACGACGCATCACACTTGGTTGCGAAACGCAGCGTCTCAGGGTAAATTGAGCCAGACAATCTTCCCTGAACGGCGTACCCGGTAATTCCAGGCCTCCGGCTTGCCCGGACGCGATCGGAGAGCATGGGTGGGATCACATCTCCTGCGCTGCAAGAGTATCGACCAACTTCTGTCGGACTCGGAAAACCAGGAAGTTCGATTAAAGAAATCCCTCGGATGGCTGAGCCTGACTTCGCTCGGCATTGGCGCAGTGATCGGCTCCGGAATTTTCACGGTCATCGGCACGGCGATTGCCGGCCAAAAGATGCAGGCCAGCTCCATCCTAAATGCACCGCTGCTGGAATACCTGATCTACCACTCGCCTTCATTTGGGCGGCCCGGTGCAGGGCCGGCGATCGCGCTTTCCTTTGTTTTGGTCGCCATTGTCTGCGGATTCGCCTCTGTATGTTACGCGGAACTCGCTGCCATGATTCCCATCGCAGGCAGCGCCTATACCTATACGTACGCCACTATGGGTGAACTCGTCGCCTGGATCATTGGCTGGGACCTCATTCTCGAGTACGCGGTCAGCAATATGGCCGTCAGCGTTGGCTTTTCCGCGCACATGGTGGACCTGCTCGACTGGTTCGGCGTACATCCTAACCCGCGTTGGATCTCGCCTGCATACCTGCCCAGCGGTTTGTCTGATTTGCAGGGCAACATGCTTTACGGGCCGGGCTGGCACTTCGGATTTAATTGGCCTGCATTCATCATCGTGATGTTGTTAACCGTTATTTTGGTCCGCGGAATCCGCGAGTCCGCCGAAGCCAACAACATCATGGTGTTTCTGAAGATCGTGGCGATTCTCGTGTTCATCACTTTTGCGATGCGGTTCATTCATCCAGCCAACTGGCATCCCTTCGCGCCCAACGGCTGGCCGGGAATCTTGACGGGCGGATCCATCGTTTTCTTCACCTACATTGGATTCGACTCCGTTTCAACCGCGGCTGAGGAATGCAAGAATCCTCAGCGAGACCTGCCCATCGGCATCATCGCGACTCTCGTAATTTGTACGCTCCTCTACATCGGCGTCGTAGTTGTGCTCACGGGACTAGTTCCCTACCAAACTCTGCTCGACGATGCCGCTCCCGTCGTCAACACCATGAAAAAATTGCATTTTGGGGGCGTACGTCTGGTGGTGTTAATCGGCGCTCTGATGGGAATGATCTCATCGCTTCTGGTTTTCCAGCTCGGCCAAGCCCGCGTGTGGTTTGCCATGTCTCGCGATGGCCTCCTTCCGCGAATCTTCTCGCGCGTGCATCCGAAGTTCTGCACGCCGGATTTTTCTACCTGGATGGCAGGCTTTGTCGTTGGCATCCCCGCTGGATTACTGGACATCGGCACGCTCGCCGATCTTTCCAATATCGGCACGCTGTTTGCCTTCGCGCTAGTCGCAGCCGGCGTGCTAATCCTTCGTTACCGGGAGCCGGACCGCCACCGCGCCTTCCGCGCCCCTGGCGGCCCGCTGGCGCCCATCGTGACCATCCTCACGTGCATTCTACTCATGGCCGGGCTGCCGATTACGAACTGGATTCGCTTTTTTGTCTGGATGGCCATCGGCCTGGTGATTTACTACAACTTCGGCCGGAAGCGCAGCACACTCCGGGCAGCCAACGCCGGGTAAAGGAATCGAGATGCGTCCGGGATTCCTTGGAAAAGTGGAGATTCGGGCAGGCTTTCTGCTCGCGTGCGCGGCTATTTCTGTGCTGCTCCCGCAGCCCGCCGCTGCTTGGGGGCGTAACGCCCACAAGCTGGTCGTCAACCAAGCCATCGACACGTTGCCTCAAGATATTCGTGGCTTCTTTGAATCCTACCGAGGGATTCTTCTCCTGCACGTCGTCGACCCTATGGATGCCGTGGCAAAAACTCCCGCCGAAAAGCGCAACAACCATCTTTATCTCGACAAGTACGGCCGCTTCCCCTTCGATGCCCTTCCTCGCAGTTACAAAGCGGCGGTGGCCAAATACGGAAAATCAAAGCTGGAGGCCAATGGTGTTCTGCCCTGGGAGATTGGGGTTTACAGCCAGAAACTGACGGAGGACATGAAGACCGGGCGCTGGGACGAAGCCAAACTCGACGCCGCGATCCTCGCGAACTACGTTGCCGAGGCTCACGACCCCTTCAGCACCACGGAAGATTTTGACGGCAAACTGACCGCGCAGGCAGGTGTCAACGAACGATTTGGGACCGGCCTCATCGATCGTTATTCTTCCTTCTTCCCCATGCGCCCAAGCGACGCCTCCTTCATCAACGATCCGACGGATCACGCCTTTGAAGTCTGCCTGGCCTCGCACAGTTGGCTCGAAACGATTCTCCTTGCGGATCGCAATGCCTACATTGCGGGAAAGTCTTATGCCTATAACGACGAATACTACGATCGCTTTTACAATCAGGCAGCTGCCATGTTGATTCGCCAACTCTCCGAGGCGTCCACCGATGTCGGCTCGTATTGGCTGACGGCGTGGATTAACGCCGGCCGCCCGCCGTTACCTCACTGATAGCCAGCGGATGACTGCGTCACTTCTTCCGGCGAACATCGCTCCCCTTCCCAAGGCTGAATTGCATCTTCATCTCGAAGGATCCATTCAACCGGCAACAGTGTGCGCGTTGACGGCCCAACACAACATCCTGCTAACGGAAGACGAAGTTCGCCGCCGTTACACCTATCGCGATTTCACTGGATTTATCGACGCCTTCAAATGGGTCACCTCTTTTCTGCGCGAGCCTCGCGACTATGGGCTCATCGCGCGAGACTTGAGCGAGCATCTGCTGACCCAAGGCGTGGTCTATGCCGAAGTCACTCTTTCCATCGGTGTGATGCTTCTCCGCAAGCAACGGCCCGAGGCCAATTTCGAGGCTATCTTACAGGCCACCGAATCGTTTGAAAAAAAAGGGCTCCGCATGAACTGGGTTTTCGATGCCGCGCGGCAGTTCGGCGCCGAGGCGGCCATGGACGTCGTAAACGCCGCCAAGCTCTGCCAGTCCAAATCAATCGTGGCGTTTGGCGTCGGCGGGGACGAAACGAGCGTCGCCACTCACGAATTTCGCCCCGTCTATGAACGAGCCGCCAACAATGGCCTTCATCTGTTGATGCACGCGGGAGAGGTCGGCGGCCCGGAAAAAATTCGCGAGGCCATCGAGTTGCTTCATGTCGAGCGCATCGGACACGGCATTGCTGCAGCCCAGGATCCCGCGCTCATGGATTTCCTGGTGGATCGCCGCATTCCGCTCGAGATTTGCCCGCAGAGCAATATCCGCACTGGCGCGCTAGCCAAACAGCTGCGTCTCCTCGAAGCACGCATCGCAGACCATCCGTTGCCGCAACTCTGGCGCCATGGCATCCCCATCGTCCTTTCCACGGATGACCCCGCAATGTTTCATACGACGCTGCAAGCCGAATACGAAAACGCCGCTCAAATGGGCATGAACGAAACGGAACTCGCCCAACTGGGGGACATGAGTTTCGAACACGCCTTCCTCTCAGAAGCCGACAAGTTCTCCCTCAGAAAATCCCGCAATGCTTGATCCCGCGCAGACCCGCTGCCCCAATCCGGTCGTGCGCCTCCATCGAACGCTCTCACGCCGCCCGCAATGTTATACTTAGCCCATGAAAGCACACGTTTGGGTCATGCCGAAGCGCACGGTACTCGATCCTCAGGGACAAACAATCCAGCATGCGCTTACCGGGCTGGGCTACGCCTCGGTCAAAGACGTTCGCCAAGGCAAGTTCTTCGTCCTCAATGTCGAAGGCTTGACCCGCGACGAAGCTCTGAAGCAGGTTGAGCACATCTCGAAAGAAGTACTCACCAATCCGGTCATCGAAGAATCACGCTTCGAAATCGTGGAGTAAGTGCTGCGCGCCATGATTTGCCGTCGCAACGCCGTGTGGCCACCATCCGCGCTTCGACCAATGTTGCTGCTGGCCTTCGCTGTCCTCATCTCCTCGCTACTCGCCTGCGGATGCAAGAGGAATTCCCACACGTCCGACTCCCGCCTGCAAAAGATCGATGAGATGCTTAACACCCAGCTTCCTCCAGGCACGCCGAGGTCGCGCGTCGAATTCTTCCTCAGTTCGCGCGGCTATGGCGTCGAGCATTCTTCCGACAAGAGCTCACTGGTGGCCATGGTGCGCCATGTGGACACCGACACTCTCCAGCCCGCGACGGCGCGCGTCACCTTCCACTTCGATGCCAATGAAAAGCTGGTCTCCTACGACCTGCAGTCGGCACCGGATGCTCCCCTGCGTCCCTGAGGTACCTTGACGCCTTTCGCCACATCCCCGCGATGAACCCGCTAACACGCCGCAAGTCCGTGCTAGTCTAATCAAATAGATTCCCAGGAGATCCCGCGCATGTGCGGAATTGTCGGTTACATTGGGCCGAAGAAGGTGGTGCCTGTCATCATCGAAGGCCTGCGAAAGCTGGAGTACCGCGGCTACGACTCCGCGGGCATCGCGGTTGTCACAAAAGACGGAAAGCTCGAAATCCGCCGCGCCGCGGGCAAGCTGCGCAATCTCGAGGAAGTCATTCAGAAATCGCCCATTGAAGGCACCTACGGCATCGGCCACACCCGCTGGGCTACCCACGGCCGCCCCACGGAAGAGAATGCGCACCCGCACCGCGACTGCACCGGCCAAATTGTCGTCGTCCACAATGGAATCATCGAAAATTATCTCGAGCTCAAGGAACAACTCCAGCGTGAGGGCCACAAATTCGTCACCGAGACGGATACAGAAGTCGTCGCTCATCTTATCGAAAAAAACTCGCAAGGCGGAGCCCCGCTCGAAGATGCGGTTCGCAGGTCTCTCAAGGAGCTTCGCGGCATCTACTCCCTGGTTTTTCTGTCAGCACGCGATCCGCACAAAATCGTCGCGGCGCGTATTGGTCCTCCTTCGGTAATCGGGTTGGGTGACGTCGAATATTTTGTCGCCAGCGATATCCCTGCGCTTCTCGAACACACTCGCCAAATCTTCTTTCTGGCAGATGGCGATATCGCCGTTCTCACGCAAAAAGGCGTCCGTGTGATGGACCACGACGGTCGCCCGGTCGATCGCCCGGCGCATCATGTAGCCTGGGACCCGATCATGGCCGAAAAGGGCGGCTACAAGCATTTCATGCAAAAGGAGATTTTCGAGCAGCCTCGCGCAGTGCGGGACACATTGCTCGGCCGCATCTCGCAAGACACGGGAAAGGTATTCCTAGACGAGATGCAAATCTCCGAACAGCAGTTCCGCGAATTCCAGCAAGTGCGCATCGTCGCCTGCGGAACGAGCTGGCACTCCGCCCTTGCCGGCAAATTCATGATCGAACGGCTGGCCCGCTTGCAAGTCGAAGTCGACTACGGCAGCGAATTCCGTTATCGCGATCCCCTCGTGGATTCAAAAACTCTGACCGTGTGCATCAGCCAGTCCGGCGAAACTGCGGATACTTTGGCGGCGCAACGCGAGGCGAAGCTCAAAGGCTCGCCAACTCTCGCCATCTGCAACGTCATGGGATCGATGATCACCCGCGAGGCCGCGGGAACCATTATCACGCACGCCGGTCCCGAAATCGGTGTGGCCTCAACCAAGGCGTTCAGCGCGCAACTGGCCGCTCTTCTGCTCCTGGCTTCTTACCTCGGACAAATTCGCGGAAAGCTCGCCCCGGCTGCCGCCGTTAAGCTCATGCAGGAATTCACGCGCATCCCTCACAAGATGGAGACGATTTTACAAGCCGACGAGTCCGGTTTTTACGAAAACCTGGCCCGCCAGTTTTTCCGCTACACCGATTTTCTCTATCTCGGTCGCGGCATTCACTACCCGATCGCCCTTGAAGGAGCGCTGAAGCTCAAAGAAATCTCCTACATCCACGCCGAAGGCTATCCCGCCGGCGAAATGAAACACGGCCCCAACGCGCTCATCGATGAAAATCTTCCCGTCGTCGTCCTTGCCACTCGCGACGACACCGATCCCGAATCCGTCACGCGCTACGAAAAAAGTGTCTCCAACATCAAAGAAGTGAAAGCCCGCGACGGCATCGTCATTTCGATCGCCACCGAAAAGGACCATCTTGCTCGCGAAGCCTCCGACCATATCATCGAGCTCCCTCCAGCGCCCGAGATTCTCTCGCCCCTACTCGAGATCATTCCGTTGCAACTCCTCGCCTACCACATCGCGGTGCGCCGCGGGTGCGACGTGGACCAGCCACGAAACCTGGCGAAATCCGTGACGGTCGAATAGCGGAGAAAAATTGCTGCGGGCTCTTCACCGTGCATTCTGCCTGTAAGCTCTGCCACCGGTAGGCCCATGCCCGCTTTTCCGCTAAAATGAAATCATGCGTCGCTTCTTTCAGGTTTTCTTGGGAATCTCTTTTTTTGCTGCGATTCTTCTCCTTCCTTCGGCCCAAGCCCAAACGCCCCCTCCAGCAACCGCAAACCTCCATGAAATTCGCATCGAAGGGCTCAAAACTTTCCCAGAAGTTCAAATCGTTGCGCTATCTCAGCTAGAAAAAGATTCGCAGGTTGGAAAATCAGACCTGCAAGCTGCCGCGGACCGCTTGCTGCAAACCGGCCTGTTTGCAAAAGTAAACTACACCTTTCAAACGCGTGGTGACGGCCTCACTGTAACGTTTCAATTGGAAGAGGCCCCGCGCGTTCCTGTTTACTTCGACAACGTTCCCTGGTTTTCCGACGGCGAGCTCGCAGACGCCATCCGCAAGAAAGCCCCTTTCTACGACGGCACCCTTCCGGAAGCCGGCGCAGTCCTGGATCAGGCGACGGAAGCCGTCAAAGACTTGCTGGCCTCACACCAGCTGAACGTAACGGTTGAGCACGAGTTGCTTGCCAATCCTCTGGCGGAAGGCAACGTCCAGGTATTTCACGTCGAGGGCGCCGCGTTCTTCATCGCCAGCGTGGAATTCGGCGATCCCTCCATTGCTTCTTCCCATGTCGTGCAGCAGCAGCTTGCCGACGTACAAGGAAAGCCCTTTTCGCGCATGACTATCGACCTCTTTCTCTCCGAACAATTGCGTCCGTTCTATCTCAAGCAAGGCTACCTGCGCGTAAAGCTCGGCCCGCCAGAGGTGCGCTTGACGGGCAATCCCAATCAGAAACTGCCCGACCAAATCCCCGTTTTCGTCCCGGTCGCTACCGGCGCCATCTACCACTGGAAGGGATCACAGTGGTCCGGAAACTCCGCTCTCTCCTCCATCACACTTTCAAATGAGCTCGGATTAAGACCGGGAGACGTAGCCGACGGGATGCAAATCGAAGCAGGCTGGGACCGCGCACGCGAAGAGTACGGACATCGGGGCTATCTCGATGTAAAGATTGATCCCTTCGCTTCCTACGACGATCAGACGCACACGGTTTCCTATGCTGTAGCTGTAGCGGATGGTGCGCAGTACCACTACAACACGATGGTTCTCACAGGACTCTCGCTCGCGGCCGAAAGCCGCATTCATCAGATGTGGCCCACCGCGCCGGGCGCGGTCTTTGACAAATCTCTTTTTGAAAAGTTTCTCACTCAGTTGCAGTCCCACCCGGCTGAGATCTTTGGTGAGCTGCCCGTTCATTACGAAACCGTCGGGCACTGGCTGCGCACGGACGCCGACAAACATACGGTGGACGTCTTACTCGATTTCAAATAACCGTTCAGCCGGCCGAAGCCAGCCATCAAATTAGCTGTCTGGTGGGGTATACTCTCGATGGAAATGAATACTCTCGTGCGTATCCACATCACGGAACAGACGCGACTCTCTACCGACCAAAAAGAGTTGTTATTGCTGAAGCAAATGGCTGAACTCCCTTCCCTGGTTGTCGCCCTTTCCGGAGGCGCCGACTCCGCCTACCTCGCCTGGGCCGCTCATCGCGCAATCGGCTCGCATGCCTTGTCGGTGACTGCTCTCTCCCCAAGCTATTCCGCGCATGACCGCATCGTCGTCGAGGCATTTGTCCGCCAGTTGGGCGTGCGCCATGAGTTCATCGAAACCCACGAAATGGAGAATCCCAAGTACCGCGCAAACGCGGCCGACCGCTGCTATTTTTGCAAGGATGAGTTGTTCACAGTGCTGGATTTGATCGCGCGGGAGCGCGGCTTCGCCGGCGTGGCCTATGGCGTCAACGCCGATGACACCCTGGATTTCCGCCCCGGCCACCGCGCCGCGTCGGAACATCGCGTCCTGGCGCCCCTTCTCGACGCCGGACTGCATAAGAACGAAATTCGCCTGCTCTCCCAACGCGCTGGGCTACCCACTTGGGACCGCCCCGCCTCCGCGTGCCTTGCCTCACGCCTTCCCTACGGGACGGAAGTGACTCCGGAGCGGCTTGCCCTTGTGGAGCGCGCTGAAGCGGTCCTCCGCGAACTAGGCTTTCGGCAATTTCGCGTCCGCCTGCACGATAAGCTTGCGCGCATAGAAATAGCCCCGAACGAAATGCCTCGCGCTCTGTCGGCAGAGATGGCTGCTTCCATCTCGGCCCGGCTCAAAACAGCAGGCTTTACCTATGTCGCGCTCGATCTCGAAGGCTACCGGCAGGGTTCCCTGAACGAGAGCCTTGGGCGGTAAGGCACGCTCCGGCCCGCTGGGCAACCGGAACATTTTCGCTGGACTTTGCGTATCTTCTACCAGGGAAGGGCTAGAAAGCGCCGCTGTAGGCGCTGGAGGAAGAATGACGCGACTCAATAGGCTAGCAGCACCCATCGCGTTGCTTACCATCGTTGTGGCGCTGGCTGGCTGCCAGATGGGCCCATCCGTCTCCGGCAGTTTCGACCGCTCGCTGGATGTTTCAGGCCCTATCCGTCTAGAGCTGAGCAATGTCGCGGGTGACGTGGCCATCGTCGGCAGCACTGATGGCAAAGTTCACGTGCACGGAGATGTGCGCGTCTCCGGATTTGGATTGGGGAACCCGCAGAAACGCCTGGACGACCTCGTTGCCAGCCCGCCCATCGAACTTAAAGGAGACACCCTCCGTATCGGCAAAGAATCCTCTCGTTTGCGGAATGTCGCCATCACCTATTCCATCGAAGTGCCTCGGGAGACCTCGGTCAATTCCGCGAGCGTTTCTGGCGGGCAGTCCGTTCGCGGCGTCCGCGGCCCCGTGCAGGCCGAGTCCGTCTCTGGAAGCGTCAGCGGCCAGGATATTGGACGGGAGGTTAGGCTATCCTCGGTTAGTGGAGCAGTCACCGCCGAGAATTGCGGTGATGACGTTCGCGCCACGAGCGTCTCTGGAAGCGTGACCGTCTCCAACGCCAAAGGAGACGTGGTGGCTCATTCCGTTTCAGGAAATGTTGAAGTAAAAAATCCAGGTGGCCGCGTGGAAGCCAACAGTTCCAGTGGCTCGGTAAACGTGCGAGACGCGAATGGCGACGTGAAAGCTCACGCCTCAGCGGGCCGCGTGACTGTCCAGGGCAACCCTAGCGGAAACAGCTATTGGGATTTGAAGACCGCTTCTGGTCCCGTGGATATCGCGGTGCCCTCCAACGCCAGCTTTCATCTTTCCGCCAGCGCCGTATCCGGTCAAATTCGCGCGCAAGTTCCCATCATGATTGAAGAACAAGGCAAGCATTCGCTTCGCGCCCACATGGGTGATGGCGGCGGCCGCGTCGAAATTCACACCGTTTCCGGCGCGATCGAGGTGCTTGGACCGCAATAAGCATCTCGCTATCGTGCCCGCGAGATCTGCGGCTCAATAGCAACGCCTCGGCAATTTTCCGGCAAACAGACTAGAATTCTAGTTAATGAACAGCACGCGAAAACTCCTCACGCTTGTGCTCGTGCCTCTTGCGATCCTACCCATGTGCCTCGTGAGTCGTCCTGCCGCCGCGCAGCAAAACGAAGGTCAGTCCCCGCCCGCACCGGTGATGAAGCCCATCGCACCCAAGCAGCCTCCTGCCGCAAAACCGCCATCCGAAGCCGAAGAGTTGCAGCAGGCGATCGATCACGCCGGCAACGATCGCGCCTCGCTCGTCCGCAACCTCGAAGCATTCCTCAAGGACTATCCGGAGTCACGACAGCGGGCCCAAATCTATCGCGCCCTCGTCGAAGCCAGCCTTCAGTTGCGCGACTCTACGCGTGCTACCGATTACGCCGAGCGTCTCGTGGCCATTGCTCCGGAAGACATGTCCATGACGCTTCTAGCCATTCAGCTTTTGGAGCGCAACGGTGACGAAGCCGCCCTTCGCCGCGCTCTAAACTATTCCACGCGCGTTCGGGATTACATCGACCGAAGTTCCCCGGGAGAAAAATCTCCTAAAGTTTCCAAGGAACAATGGGAAGCCGAGCAGAAACGCGACAAGGTGAACATCCTCGTGCTTCGCGGAAGGCTCGCTTTCAAGCTCCACGAGAACATCACTGCCGAAAAAGACTTTCGCGCGAGCATGGCATTGTCGCCGAGTGCTGCGGCGGGTGAGAAACTCGGCGAAATCGCAGAGCTAAACAAAGACTCGCCCGGCGCCATCCGCGAATACGCCAGAGCTTTCGCGCTTGCCGACTCCTCGTCTGCTGCCGCCAACCGTCGTGAGATACGCCAAAAGCTTGGCAATGTCTGGCGCCTCGCCCATGGCTCCGACCAGGGCCTTGGCGACTACATCTTGCACGCCTACGACGAAGCCGTCGCGTCCTCGGAAACCCTGAAACCAAGAAGAAACGCCAGCGCGAAAGAGCCCTACGATTTTACGTTGCGCAAGGCTGAGGACGGCTCACCTTTTCCGCTCGCCGATCAAAAGGGGAAAATCGTCGTCCTGAATTTTTGGGCTACCTGGTGCGGGCCGTGCCGCGAGATGGAACCCCATTTCGAGCGCGTGGCCGCGCAGTTCCAGGGACTCGCGGATGTCGTTTTTCTTGCCGCGGATTGCGATGAAGACGAAACTCTCGTGCCGCCCTATCTGCAGGAAGTAAAACCGCGCACAACGATTGTCTTTGCGGATGGGCTGGATACTCTCCTCTCAGTCAACTCTTTCCCCACCGTCGTCATTCTCGATCGTCAGGGAAAGATTGCCTATCGCGCGGAGGGATTCGATCCCGATGATGTGGAAACAGAACTAAGCAACGCGGTGCGCAATGCGCTGGCGGCTCAAAAAGAACATGCGGAGAACTCTGCTCACGGCGCTAAATCGGCGTTATAGTTCCCAACGAACTCCTCGAAATCGTCGACTTCGTCCATGTCCTTGCCCACAAACCGTATCGTATGCGAATCCACGCGCTGCACCGACCGCAAATAACTCAGCAATTCCGCCGGCGTATAGTTCTTGAACGTAATTTCCAGCGTCACCGGGGTTTTGATGACGTAGGGTTTGAAATCGTGAATTCGTCCAAACGCCGCCTTCACACCGGAATATATCTTGTCGCACGACGTAGCCGGCGTTAGCGTCTCCGCAGAATGAAAACCGAGCGACTTTTTCGTCTCCACGCTTTCGATGTTTCCAAGCCGCGATTTAATCTCCTCGACGGCCGCGTCATCGCCTGATACAAAAATAACCGGAACGCCCTTTGCACCGGCGTAAGCGGCGTTGTACTCCCCTTCCGTCACTGCAGTGCCATTCAACGCCACTCGCGCATAGTGCGCGCTCGAAAACGTGTGCGCGCGGACGCCCTTCGGATTCGTAGTCGATGCGTGATAGCCGATCAAAATTGCCGCGCTGAAGCTCGGATCCAGCCCAGCCATCATTCCCCCATGCCGCGGCCACGCGCGAACAATCCTGACATTTTTCGGATACTCCTCGATCAAAAGATTCTCACCGTTACCATGCGAATCACTCACCACAATCTCGCCGGCGCCCGCTTCATTCGCTGCCCGCACCGCCGCCAGCGTCTCGTTGGTCATAAAATGCCGAAAACGTTCGTATTCGAATCCGCTAGGCCCAAGCTGGTCTGCGGTCACAACACCCGCCACACCTTCCA
>DATFZQ010000257.1:0-2474 GCA_035314345.1 Candidatus Acidiferrum sp. | reverse complement strand
GAAAAGCGGCAAGGGTCTGCTGCCTCTACTGATCGCGATGCAATAACGTCACAAGTTAAAGTTGGTGGCCGGCTGGTTAGAGCACGGTGACGGCAGAGAAACTACAGTTGCCCGTTGCCAAGCTGAGGCTGCCCTCAGGCCGACCAATTCCCTATGACAGGTAGACAGACCGAATTCCGACAACGCAGGCGTTGCGGGGGTGCATCAGTAGGCAGTGCATTTCTATGCGCCGATCAATAGCCTGTTCGCGCGTTAGCAGCTATGCTAATCTCGATCGGTCATGGTGTTAAATGCGCTCTATATGAGCGTTTTCGCCCAAAATGATAATCCTGAGTTGGCCGCGTTGCGTGAGCAAGTGACATATACCTTGGCGCATGAATGTGGCCATGTTCATGACCTTGAAATCCTAGCATCGTCTCTTCCAAATACGATCTTTAAAGGTTCTTCCTCAAACTTGGTCCTATAAAGGATGTCAAGTGAAAAAACACTTCCCCTGTCGGAACGCCAGAAATATTTTTCCGGCATTCAGCCCCGTCGCCATACCGGCAACTTCTTTCTTTAGCCGCTTGACCGTTGTCGCCTGTCGCGGAGCGGCCCCATAAGCCGCCGAGCGACGGGCCTGCGATGCTGCTTCCTCGTTGTGGTTTCATGTCCTGTCATGACGGCGCCCTGCGGTTCTCGGAAACACACAAGCTAACCTGGTTGCGAAGTTGCCAACCATGGTCCTATCGGAGACTCGTGGCCTACAGCTTTGTTCGGTCGTGCGAGGGGGCATAGGGTGCAAGTGGAGACTCGGTGCCGAAGCACACAAATCGCCTACCAAACTTGTTGATACTCTCCCTCGATCCGAGCGTCTCCAGAAGAACCCGACTGGCCACCGCCAAGGATGATCCCCAACGGAGGAACGGACTCTTGGTCCGAGACACTCAAGCTGCTTGTGGTTTCAGTCGTTTCGCGTCGAAATGCGCTCCTTTCTTCCAGACGATTAAAGTGATCGCCGCAATCTTTCGTGCCAAGGTGAGGCGAGCCATCGCCGGCTTCATGCCTTTGGTGAGTAAGCCCTGGTAGAAATCGTGGAAGGCTCCCTCCCGGCTGCTCGCCATCGACGCCGCACTTTTGAAGATAGCCTTCATATCATGATTGTGATTTTGATTGAGCCCACGCACTTGCTGGGGCTTCTTCGAACGTTGCAGATCTCCGCCCACCCAACGGTATTGGGCACTGTCGCGCGTCTCCACCGCCAGACCGCTGTACGTCCACAGTTGCCGCTTGGTGCGGAACCGATGCGGAGTCTGCATCAGCGCGATCAACAGCGCGGCCCGAACCGGACCGATGGCAGGAATCTCCCGCAGCAATTTCGTCCCGCCATGTTTTCGGCTCTCCGCCAACAGATCCTTCCGCACCGTCTGCCGTAACGCTCGCAGCGCATCGAGTTGTTGGTAGAAGAACTCGGCTCGGCGGCGCACACCCTCTTCTCCGATCTTGTCCAACCACTCCGCGCGATGACACGGCGCGTAGACTTGCTGCCCGACGCAGGCAATGCCCCAGCTGCGGAACAGAGCCTTCACTCGATTCATGACCCGAGTGAGATCTTTGCTGATCGTCAGATAACTGCGGGCCAGCTCCTTCAAAGTTCGTAGGCCGTTCTCGCCATGGTAGACCGAACGCAGATATCCGCCGCGCAACAAATCGGCCAGCTTGCGCGCGTCAATCTTGTCACTCTTGTTACCCTCTTTCATGAGCGCGTTTTTCCGCGGATCGCACACCACGAGCTCCGTGACGTGTGGCTTCAGGAGGTCATACAACCACGACGCCCAGGTCCCCTCTTCCAAAGTCACATGCAAGTCACCGTGTATTCCCTGGATACACTGCAGGATGGTGCTCGCCTTGGTTTCGATGATCGACTCCATCACCACTTTTCCCTCGCCGTTCATCACCGCGACTACAATCGCTTCCTTGTGAATGTCCATGCCAATATACTTAATGTTCATACGGGTGCTCCTTTCGCTAGAGTTCTGCTCACACTCAAAACCTACCTCAAAGGGGCGCCCCCTTTATAACGCGTGCAAGCTGCCGGGAGGCGGGAGAGGTAAGACGCGGGCGCGAAGCAGTTCGAATCCTGCTCGACCGTACATCTGCCGCTAGGGTGTCTTTTGGCGATTGATGTGTCCTTCCACCGGACCGTTGCTCCAGGTTCGCTCGACGGCCACCTCCACCGCACTCTGATCCTGCTTCAAGGTGCGAACGAAGCGTTGCATTTTGTAGATGCCGGAGGCGGTGGCCTTGTTCATCCACGCGTGCAGCGTCTTGATCTTGGCGGTTTCGTAAGATGGTACGAAAGCTCATCACCAGGCTGCGCATCACCGCGTATCCAGGGCAAGCTTTCTTCAAGGCATCCACGGTGTTCTCTTGCTCGGCGGTCATCTGGGTTCGGAGTTTACGCAACAACGCCGCCTGATTACAACAGTTATCAT
>DATFZQ010000256.1:0-23722 GCA_035314345.1 Candidatus Acidiferrum sp. | reverse complement strand
AGGGCACATCGCATTCTTATTTCGTAGGATTTTGTCTGGATTACTCGCTCTCTTCTCAATTCACCATGCGGCGGAGCGAGGCAAGCGCCTGCCGCGCCAGCGAATACCGCGGCTCGACTTCGAGCGCCTCTTGAAAGCATTTCATCGCCCGCGCGTACATCTCCTTGCCGAGATACGCGCGACCCAAGTTGTAGTGCGGAAAATGGCGCGGTTCATAGCGGCGGGCTTCGATGGCGCGCTCGAGCCATGGAATCGCTTCATCGAATCGGTTCAGCTCGATCAGATAGGCCCCGATGTCGTTATACGGATTGCCGAATTCCGGGTCGACTTCGATCGCGCGCTTGCATTCAGCAATGGCGTCTTCGATGCGGCCCTGAAAATGGTACGTCCAGCCGAGAAACGTGTAAGCCTCGGCGGTCGGGTGAAGTTCGAGCGAGGACTGATAGAGCTCCACGGCCCGGTCGTAGTCACCCTCCATCTGGGCCTGGTAAGCGTCTTGGAGGATTTCCCACGCCCTCGTCAGGGTTTCCTGGCTCATGGTGTAAATTGTTAACACACGGTTTTGAGGGCGTCAAAAGTACGAGAGTCCCATCGATGCACAGGAGCAACCTGTACTTTGTGCCGGGTCGCGGGAGTGGAAATTAGGGCCATAAAAAGAGAAGATGGAGGCGCACTTTGCACGCTGCATTACACGCTACGGTGCAGGCGAAGGCGTTTTGCACTCGAAGATTTTTGCAGTCCATGACGAAGGGGGAGACGTGAAGCGAGATTATCTGATTCTTGGGTTTGCACTGTTGGGCTTCTCGGTGGCGGTTTTGGCGCAGGATCCGCCAGCAAAACCGGCTCCGAAAAAAGCGACGACGGCCAAAGGCTCCGCCACCAAAGGCAAGGAAGTGTTCGATCAGAAATGCGGCGTCTGCCACTTTGCGGATAGCGATGCGAAGAAAATCGGCCCTGGGCTAAAAGGAATCTCCAAGCGCGGCACGTTTAGCGTGAACAACAACAAGTTCACCGACGACTCGCTGAAAACGTGGATCGAGAATGGCGACTCGCTGATGCCCCCGTTCAAGGATGCTCTAGACGAGCAGCAGATCAAGGACGTCATCGCCTACGTGAAGACGCTTTAGCGCGTTTGTAACGACCGCCTCTAGCCGGTTTGTAAGTTCGCGGGCGAACGCGAAACTCCGCGAAGGCGTTTGGATTATCGCGGGGGTTTTGGAAATTTGCGAGAATAAAAAGCCCCCGATGGACTGCGCGATCAGGCCATCAGGGGCAAACTCAACCGGGACACCTACCCAGGCACCTAGCGCGGTCTGAAGCGGCGGCCAGCAATCTCTGCGTAAAAGCGCCAGCCGATTCTCGTGAGCGGTGTCCGGGCCCATTCCCTGCGAAGCAGAGAATTTACTTCAGCACCGCGTCCTTGAACGCCTTCGCCGGGCGCAGGCGAACTACGGTCTTGGCCTTGATCTTGATCGCTTCGCCCGTCTGCGGGTTACGGCCCATGCGCGCCTTGCGGTGCGCTTTCACGACGCGGCCAATGTTCGGAATAACGAACTTGCCCGCGGCGCCCTTGGCTTCTTTCACCGCAAGCTTGAAGAGCTCTTCGAAAAAGAGCACTGCGGTTTTCTTTGGTGTGCCGCACTTCTCGGCGATGTGCGACACGATCTTGCTCTTGCTCATTGGCTTGGCTGCCATCTAGTCTGCTTATCCTCCTGTATTTACTTTCCACCCCGAAACGAGCGGGGCAGGCCGCGAGCGAAAAACCCCTGTTTTGCTGCGGAAAAACTCGGGCCGTTGGGCACTATAGCCAAGGTGAGAGGAGAACGCAAGGAAAAATCGCAAAAAAGGCCGGAAAAATGCGGCTTTTTTTGAGAGGCGCTTGTGAATAACCCGTAAAAATGCCGTCTCCCGCGGTTTGCCGCGTAAAAAACTCCCGCGATTAGAGAGCGGCGAGGCCGGAATAGAAATGGGCGATGGCTTTGATGCCGCCGAAATAATTTTCGAGAGCGAGATGTTCGTCGGGAGCGTGCGCATTTTCGTCGGGGAGGCCGAAGCCGATGAGCACGCAGGGAACTTTGAAAGTGTCATGCATCTGCGTGACGAAGGGGATCGAGCCGCCTTCGCGAATGAAGGCTGCTTTTTTTCCGAAGCCTTTTTCGAGAGCGCTCTGGGCGATTTTGAAAATGGGCGCGTGGAACGGGGCTACCCACGGCTTGCCGGTGCTGAGCACTTCGAACTTGCACTTAACGGACTTGGGCAAGAGTTTGCGGACGTGTTTTTCGACGAGCGCGGCAATTTTGTGGGGGTCCTGATTGGGAACGAGGCGCGTGGAAAATTTCGCGTAGGCTTTGGATGGAATGACCGTCTTGGCGCCTTCGCCTTGATAGCCTCCCCACATGCCGTTCAGTTCGAGAGTGGGCCGCGTCCAGAGCTGTTCGACAATCGTAAAACCTTTTTCGCCGAAATAGCCCGGCGCGCCAACGGCTTCTTCAAATGCTTTTTTCTTCCAGGGCAGAGCGTTCAAAGCTTTGCGTTCGGGTGTGGAAATTTTTGCGACTTTATCGTAGAAGCCAGGGACGGCGACGCGGAAATTCTTGTCGTGAAGTTTAGCGAAGAGTTCGGCGAGAATCGTCAAGGGATTGGGGACCGCGCCGCCATAGACGCCGGAATGGAGATCGCGGGCGGGGCCAGCCAGTTCAATCTGGTAATAATTCAATCCGCGCAGTCCATAGGTGATGGAAGGGACACCCTTCGCGAGCATGGAAGTATCGGAAACGACAAGCGCGTCGGCGTTCAGTTTTTCTTTGTTCTTTTGCACGTAGTCCCAGAGGCTGACGCTGCCGACTTCTTCTTCGCCTTCGATCAGGACTTTTACGTTGATAGGCAACTTTCCGTTTACTCTCTGGATGGATTCGAGCGCCTTCAAATGGATGTGAACCTGGCCTTTGTCATCGGCGGTGCCGCGGCCGAAGAGATTGCCGTTGCGAACGGTGGGTTCGAAGGCGGGCGAAGTCCAAAGGTCAAGCGGTTCCGCGGGCTGCACGTCGTAGTGGCCGTAGAAGAGGACAGTGGGCTTGCCAGGAGCTTCGAGAGATTCGGCGTAAACGAGCGGATGGAGATTTGTGGGAACGATTTCAATTTTCTGGAATCCGGCAGCGCGAAGATTGTCGGCGACCCAACGAGCCGCGCGTTCGATGTCCGGTTTGTGTTCGCTCTTGGCGCTGACACTGGGGATTCGCAAAAATTCGCACAGCTCCGCCAAATGCTTGTCGCGATTACCCTCTATAAATTCAGCAAGGTTCGTCATGGGGCTCCGGGGGGCGATGAGTCCTTTCGAATAAAATCAAACGAAACTTGAAAGCGTGTGTATGTGCAGCGAAATGAGTGCGGACTTACAAGACTGCCCTCGGCTGCTGATTCCTATTCTAGAACCGTGCCTGCCCTGCGCACAAGCGGACGCGGCAGAGAATTCACGGCCAAAAGAAACCCTACAAAAGCTGCGTGGATACAGGATGGCGGTCGGACTTTTGTCTTTGAACGAAGCGTTAGAGGCGGAACGAGAACGACTGATCGGTTCCTTAAGTAGTTCCAAAAGGGAACATAAGCTACTTTTACCAATTTTCTTTACTTGCCTTAAGTACTGTACTTAACTATAGTAAACCATAAAATGACAGGAAACCGCCCGCCTCGGAAGGCGGACCTTCTCTCTGTCTGCGGACGGGCAAGATGCTTCTGAGCAATGGGGGACAACTCATGATATTGCGGACCATTTCAGCGATATTGCTCATTGCGGGATGCCTGTTTATGCCGAAAGCGGCTTGTGCACAGGGGGAGACTACGAGCGCAATCGTCGGGCAAGTGAGCGATGCGAGTGGGGCGGGCATCGCGGGCGCAACCGTAACCATCGTCAATGTAGGCACCGGATTAAGGCGCAGTGCAACTACCGATGAGTCCGGCCGTTTCAACTTTGCCCAGTTGAGTCCCGGCGTATACATGGTCAAAGCGGAAGCGGACGGATTCGAGCCGCGGAAGGATGACGCCGTAACTTCCGGCCTGGGGCAGAAGCAGACTGTCAATTTCATTCTGAAGGTGGCGCAAGCGAAAGAAAGCATCGAGGTAAGAAGCGAAGCCGCGATTCTCAATCCGGAGAATGCAAGCACATCAACGACACTTAACGCAAAGGCGCTTGAGAACCTGCCCAATCCAGGTGGCGATATGACCTATCCGCTACAGTTTGCGGCGGGTGCGCTGGTAAACACGGCGGGCAGCGGGAATGATTTTGTGGGGGGCACGAATGGGTACGGGAACGTGGAGTTCAATGGGCTTCCGGCGCTTTCGAATGGGTACATCGTCGATGGACTTGAAACGAACGATCCACTGACGAACTTGAATAGCGGACTTTCGACAAACCTTGTTTTGGGGCTGAATTCGATCTCGGAAGTGACCGTTAATACGCTTTCGTATGCGGTGGATCAGGGGCGGTATGGAGCGGCGCAGGTAAATTACGTTACAAAATCGGGTTCGAACCAGTTTCACGGGAATCTGTACGAGCTGTGGAACGGGTCGAAGTTCAACGCAGCCAATTTTTTTACGAACGCAACGGCGGGAAACCACAAACCACGGTCGACGGTGAACCATTTCGGCGGCAGCGTGGGCGGGCCGATTGTTCAAGACAAATTATTCTTCTTTTTCGACAGCGAATGGGTCCGGATTGCGCTGCCAATCGTTACAGCGGCTACAATTCCGACGCTGGCATTTCAGAGTTACGTTTTGCAGCAACTGCCCTTGGGCGGGGCCGATGTCTTAACAGGGTCGGTCTACCAGCCAGCCCCGCAGATTGTGCCGTTCTATCAGAAGCTCTTTTCACTTTACCACAACACGAGCGGAACGCCTTTGGCCGTGCTGGGATGCCCGTTCGATGCGGGAGGCGGCTCGCCCGCTATTGCGAATGATGGAAACGGGTGCGCGAACCGGCAGAGCGTTTCGCACTCGAGCGACGATCACGAACAGGTACAGACAGTGCGGATGGACTACAACATCAATGAGAGAAATACGACGTGGTACCGCTTTCAGACGGACAACGGCTTGCAAGCAGCATACACCGATCCCATCAATCCGCTCTTCAACGCCATTTCACCGCAGCCGTTGTATTCCTTTGCGGCCGGATACACGCACGTTTTTTCGCAAAATCTTGTGAATTACTTCAATCCAGCGTTTTCGTGGTATGCGAGTTTGTTTGGACCAAGCGATTTAGAACAGACACTGTCCGCCTTTCCGATTGTATTGCAGGGAAGCGGAGCGAACGCTCCCTTCAGCACGCTGGGAGGACTGGACAACACTTGGGTTCAAGGAAGACGGGCCACGCGGTTCTTCATCAATGACAACCTGGCTTGGAGTCATGGGGCGCACGAATTGCGGTTCGGGACGAACACGCGGATTTTCCGGCTGAATGATTACGACTTCGGTGAGGGATCTGTTCCAACAGTCGTATACACCACGCTGCCACAATATATTTACGGGGTCGCTTCGACGGCGACGGAAACTTTTCCAACCGCGGCGAACGAGCCATTCAACTTTTTGAATCTGGACCTGTATGCGCAGGATACCTGGAAAGTGACGCGGAAGCTGACGTGGACGTTTGGAATACGGGACACGCTCAATTCCAATCCATTAAATCCTCACGAACAAATCGCGAGGCTGGGGGGTTCGTTTGCTTCGATTTCGCATGATGTGAATCAGCCGCTCGACGCGGCGATTCATACTCATCTCGGGACGGTGTTTTCCTCGACGCCGCTGGCGATCTTGCAGCCAAGAACGGCCATCGCTTGGCAGTTTGAGTCCAAGACTTTGCTGCGCGCGGGTTTCGGCCTCTTCAGCGATATTTTACCGGGCAGCATTGCCGATGTTGTTGGAGTGAACCCGCCCTACGTGAAAACTTTTCAGGGCGGCCTGCTTGGAACGGCCGGAGGCACAGCCATTGCGCCGGGAGTGCCGAATAGCGCGGTGGATGCAACAGTGGCTGCGAATCAAACGTTCACGTCGAGATTTCCGCAAGGGCAACTTTCCTGTGCGTCCTCGCAAGCGAATCCGGCGACGTGCCTTGCGCCCGTAGCGATTACGGCAGTGCCAGATGGAGAACTTCATGCGCCATATTTTATGGAGTGGAGTCTTGGCCTGGAGCATCAGCTGGGGAGTACGGGCAGCGTACATGCGCAGTACGTGGGCACGCGGGCGGTAAATCAGCCTTATCTGACGCAAGCAAACGGGTATCAAACCATCTGCGAAGGCTGCTTCGCGCCGTTTCCTTATGCGCAGTCTACCGATCCGCGATTTGGAGCGGTGACGCAATTTGCGACTGGCGCCAACAGCCATTACCACGGATTGCAATTGACGGCGGAGGAGCGCCTTGGAAACGGGTTGACGGGACATGTGAACTACACGTGGAGCCGGTGCATGGACACTGTTTCGAATGGCGGATTCTTGCAATTTTCCGCGGGAGGAATTCTTTCGCCGCTTCCGGAAGATCTGGCGCGCGACTACGGGCCTTGCGATTACGACATTCGGCACAATCTGAATGCGCAATATGTGTATGCGCTGCCTGCTAAAGTGCGAAACCGTGGCCTGGGATACGTGGTAAACGGCTGGCAGATATCGGGAACGGTGTTTTGGCACAGCGGGATTCCGTTTTCGGTGTTGAGCACGCCGTATTCAGCAAACGGAAATGGGATTGTGAACGGAAGCGGACCGCAATTTGCGAGCGTGGTTCCGGGCGTGCCGCTGTATGAGCATGCCCCGATTCCCGGAGTGACCCAGCCGGGGACGGTGCAGTGGCTCAATCCGAATGCATTTGTTTCGGCTGTGGATCCGAGCACGGGGGCGTGTGCGGGCGGAAACAACGTGAACAATTGTCAGTTCGGTAATCTTGGAAGAAACGCTCTGCGCGGCCCCAACTTTACGTGGAGCGACTTCTACCTAACGAAATCGTTTCCGTTGGCGGAGCACTTGAAATTACGGTTTGACACGCAATTTTTCAATGTATTTAACCATCCGAATTTCGGACTGCCGAGCATGGTGCTGGCTGGAATCCCCGCGAAACCTTCGACGCAAACCGGGTTTGGAGCGCTCACTTACGCCACATCTCCGCCGACGGGCTTGCTCGGCGTGGGCTTGGGCGGCGACAGCACGCCTCGAATGATCGCGTTTCAAATGCGTCTGGAATTTTAGGGGCGCGAACCCGAGGCTCTTGGGCCGACGGTGGAGGGCGGTGCTTGTGGGGAACACCTGTCCTGCGGGCCAGTTTACGGTGTTTGTGGAAGAGGCCGATGATGGCGGTATGAACGGAACAACCTCTCCAACCCACCGTCGCAGCGGGCGGGCGTTTCACAAGATGCGGGTGCAGGCGCAAGGCCGCGCGCACAACGGGAAGAAGTTCAAAGAGTCGTGCGAGACCGTGGTGGTGAACGCGCACGGCGGATTGTTGATGATGAAGCATGAGATAGATAACGGGGAGATGCTCGTTTTGACGAACCCGGAGACGCTGGAAGAGCAGGAGTGCCGCGTGGTGTATCAGGGAGAGCCCTGCGAAAGAGGGCAGAGAATTGGTGTGGAATTTTTGACGCCAGCGCCGCGGTTTTGGGGATTGGAATTCAGCGAAATGGCAGCGCGGGGAGACGAAGCGTCAGCCGTTCACTAGCCTCGGAAGGCGGGCCCTTACCGGCTAAACACGCCCGCCATTACAGACACTCGCAAGCAGGCGTCGGTCCTTCCGTTCGCAATTTTCCATCACTAAGTATTTGCGGAAGCGCTCTGCGTTTTTGAGGCGGCTGTGACTGCCCGGCCGCGTCGGATGAACCAAACTCCCAGGCGCCAGAGCAGAAGAACGGCGACAATCGCGGCGTAGGTTAGCGGGCGCAAGACCGCGGATTTCACCAGCCAGTAGTAGTGAATCACACCACAAATGGCGCTGATATAGATGAGCCGATGGAGCATTTGCCAGCGGCGTCCGCCAAGCCGGCGGATCCATCCGGCGGTTGAGGTGAACGCCAGCGGAATCAGCAGAACAAAAGCAGTAAAACCTACGGTGATGAAAGGGCGCTTGGCCACGTCCTTCCACATTGCGGCGAGATCGAAACTCTGGTCGGGACCGAGATAGGTGAGGAAATGGAGGCAGGCATAGAAAAACGCGAATAAGCCTAGCATGCGCCGAAAGCGGATCAGATCGGGGAGCTTGAGGAGTTTGCGGATAGGCGTGATGCAGAGAGTGATGACGAGGAAGCGGAGCGTCCAATCGCCAGTGGTGTGCTGAAGAGTCTCGACTTGATTTGGACCTAGGTTTCCTGCGAGCGAGCGCCACACAAGGATGCCAAACGGCACGAGACAAAGAAGAAAGACGGGAAGTTTCGTCCATTTTTTGGAGAGGAGCGAGGGCACGCTTCGCATCAGCCTCAGTAATATTTCTTCAGATCCATACCGGTGTAGAGGCTGGCAACCTGATCCTGATAGCCGTTGAACATGAGGGTGTTGCGCTTGAAAATTTCGCCGAGGCGGCGTTCTTTGGCTTGTGACCAGCGCGGATGATCGACGGTTGGATTCACGTTGGAATAGAAGCCGTACTCATGAGAGTTAGCAAGATTCCAGGTTGTGGGCGGTTCCTTGGTGACAAATTTGATTTTGACGATGGACTTGATGCTCTTGAAACCATACTTCCAAGGGATGACCATACGCACAGGCGCGCCGTCTTGATTCGGGAGCGGGTCGCCGTACATGCCGATGCAGAGGAGCGTTAGCGGGTTCATGGCTTCGTCAAGGCGGAGGCCTTCCACATAGGGAAAATCGATGCCACCGTATTTGGCTTCGGGCATTTGGCTGGGGTCGTAGAGCGATTCGAAAGCCACGTACTTTGCCTTGTCGGTGGGCTGAACGAGATTTGCGATGACACTCAGAGAAAAACCTATCCAGGGAACGACAATCGACCAGCCCTCCACGCAGCGGTGGCGGTAAATGCGCTCCTCGAGCGGGGCGAGCTTGAGGATTTCGTCCATGGTGAATTTGCGCTTGGTTTTGACTTCGCCCTCGACGGAAACCGTCCAGGGTGAAGTGCGGAATTTTTGGGCGTTCTTCGCGGGAGCGCTTTTATCGACTCCGAATTCGTAGAAATTGTTGTAGTGAGTTACGTCTTCGAGGGAGTTGAGTTTTTCGGTAGTACTGAAGGGGCTTTTCAAGAGATTTGGGTATTTCGCTGCGGCGTAGACCTCGCGCGCCGGGGCGAGGATATCCCACAAGCCCTTGCCGGCAATCGTTGCGGTGCCAGCTATGCCCATGGCTTGAAGGAATTTGCGCCGGTTGAAATAGAGCTCTTTGCGCGTGACGTCGGCGTAGGTAAGTTCAGGTTTCCTTTGAAGCAACATCTATTCCTTGTCCCTTCCTAAAAACGAGCCGGAACGCTCACTTATATAGTACGCACTCGCATTCAGATTGGATGCAAATATTTGCCTGGGGATTCCTGGAAGACCTGCGATTTTGTTGCGGAGCTAAAGGTGGCCGTGCAGGCGGTCCAGTGCGGTTTTCGCGGTGAGAACGCCATGGTATTGGGCTTCTTCGAAGATGGAGATGCTGCTGAGATCGGAATTGGCGAAGAGGAGGCGGCCGTCGCGGCGAGTGAGGCGCCGGCGCTCTTCAGAGAAAACCGAGCCGACAGCGGGGCGGATCATGGCGTGCCCCATGCGCATGACGTCGATGCGCGAGACGCATTGGCGAATGTCGGAGTGGGCGCGCTCGAGGTCGTGGAGGATGGCTTCTTTCCAATAGTTCCAATCTTTTTCGAGGAGACGCTGGCGGTTTTGCGCGGGCGTGCCGTCGGCTAGTGCCCAATAGAAGGTCCAGACGGTGCGCTCGATGTGCGTGCGGAGACTTTGATGCGTGGCGTCGACGTAGCCAAGCGTGGGCGAGTCAAGAAAAACGGTGTCCCAGGTGGGTTCGGCGCCGCGGGAATCGGGGAGACGTTCGAGCGTGAGGTTGGCGGTGAGCCAGGGGGAATAGATGAAATCGTGGAGGCGGGGAAAGCCATCGACCAGGTAAGGAGCGAGGAATGTAGGTGCGGCGAAGATTGCGAATTCGGATTGAAATTCGGTGTCACCAGCGAAAACGCGGACGCCACGTTTTGTTTCGGAAATACGGTGGACCATTTGATTGGTGCGAACATTTTCGCCGACTTGTTCGAGAAGGCGGCGCGTGATCCAGCCGTTGCCTTCGGGCCAGGTGAGCGGGCCTTTTTCTTCGGCTTCGCGGGAGGAAAAATAGTGGACGCCGGCCCACGCGGAGGTGTCCTTGGCGAGCGCGCCGTAATCGTCGCGGCAGGCGTAGTTCATGTACCAGTTCACGAGGCGCGAATCGCAGCCTTGCTGCTGGAGCCAGTCGGAAAAAGAGAGGCGATCCAAATCCTGGAACTTGGAGGAGCGGCCGAGTTCGAGAGGAATTGTGAATGCACCGCTTGCGCGAAATTTTGCGAAGAGATCTTCAAGATGTTGAAACTGGTCGCGATCTTTTTGCGTTAGGCCGATGGCGGGTTCGAGGCCGTCTTGCCAGCGACCGTAGAGAAAGAGGCGCTCTTGAGGCGCGAAGCAGAGGTTGCGCTCCTCCCACTGGCCATTTTTTAGAACACCGAGATCTTCGAATAGTTCGCGAACGTATTCGGCTTTGGGACCTGGCACGGGGACGTAGTGCGCGGCCCAGGGATAGGCAGTGACTTCGTTTTCGCCCCAGCGAGCATTGCCTCCAGCTTGGGGATTCATTTCGAGGAGGACGAAATTGGTGAAGCCGCGTTTGCGCAGACGCCAGGCGGCGCTGAGGCCGGCGATGCCGCCGCCAACTATGACAACCGGAAATTTCTCGAGGCGCTTTGGCGCGGGAAACGAGGCGCGGTCGCGCAGGAGATGACCCATTTGAAAGGAATCGTTGACGAAAGAGCCGACGATGGGGCGATCCGTTTTAAGGGAGAGTCCGACGAGGGCTGCGCTGCCGGCGCGGAGAAACTTGCGGCGTCCAACCTTCAATGACTGATGTCCTTCCAATCGTTTTCGTACATGCGGACGAGGACCTGGCTGTTCAGTTGATTGGAAGGCATGGGTAGCGGGGCCATGTCCGGCGGAAATTGGAAGAGAGCGGGCAAGCCTTCGACGTTGATGAAACGGAGGCCACTGGGCAGAGAAGTTGGAGGAATATATTCGTGAGTGGACCCGAGGACAAAGCCCCACTCGCCGAAGCTAGGAACGTACACGTGATATGGATACGTTTGCAGGCCAGCCTGCTTGAGCGTTTGCGCGATGCACCAGAAAGAGTCGCGGGCGAACATGGGCGAAGTGCTTTGCACGACCATGAGGCCTTGGGCGCTGAGGTGGCGGGCTGCCGCGCGATAAAACGCGGTCGTGTACAGCTTGCCGAGGGAATAGTTGGTAGGGTCTGGGAAATCGATGACGATGAAATCGAAACTGTCGTTGTTCGAATCGACCCAGGGAAATGCATCGGCGTTGATGATGTGAACGCGCGGCGAGAGGAAGGATTTATCGTTGAGCTTGGTGAGCATGGGATGCGTGGAGAAAAGTTTGGTCATTTCGGGGTCGAGATCGACGAGGGTGATGCTTTCGATTTGGGGATATTTCAGTATTTCGCGGACGGCGAGGCCGTCGCCGCCACCAAGAACTAAAACTCGGTGCGGAACGGGAACGGTTGCGAGGCCGGGATGGATGAGAGCTTCGTGATAGCGGTATTCGTCGCGTGAGCTGAATTGGAGATGGCTGTTGAGGAAGAGGCGAAGATCGTCTTTGAAGCGAGTGAGGACGAGATGCTGGTAGCGCGTGTCGCGAGCGAAGATGATGTCGTCGGCGTAGATGTTATCTTCGGCGGTGGCAGTGATGCGGCGGGCATCCGCCATGCCGATTCCTAATGCGCATAAGACGACGACGCAGGCTACGCGCAGAGTACGCGAGCCGGAAAGCTGCGAGGAGAACAAATACGTGGTCCAGAGGGCGACACCGGCGTTGACGAGGCCAAAAAGCATGGCGGAGCGGACGAGGCCGAGACGGGGCACGAGAAGAATGGGAAAAAGCAGAGAAGCACCGAGAGCGCCGAGATAATCGAAGGTGAGGACGTGGGCGATGACGTCGCGGAATTCGTAGCGGTCGCGCACGATGCGCATGAGCAACGGAATCTCCAGTCCGACGAGCACACCCATGACGATCACGAGAGCATAGAGAATCAGCTCGAAGCCCTGCGTGAAGGCGAAGGCCAACATCAATAGCGCGGAAGAAAAACCGCCGATCACGCCGAGCAAAAGCTCAATCCAGACGAAGCGATAAACGAGGCCGCGGTTTAGGTAACGCGAAAGAGCGCTGCCGATGCCCATGGCGAAGAGGTAGGTGCCGATGATGGTGGAGAACTGAAAGACGCTGTCGCCGACGAGATAGCTCGCGAGCGTGCCCGCAACGAGCTCATAGATAAGCCCGCACGCCGCCACCAGCAGCACCGAAATGAAGAGCAGAATGCCCATGCGCTAATGAATAGCCGCGGCAATGATGATGCAGATGCCGAGGGACATGGCGCCGACCAAAATAGCCAGGGCCATGTTGTGCTCCTGGACAATTTCCTTCCAGAGATGATACGGCGTCAGCTTATCCATCACCACAAACGCGATGATGAAGATGAGCATGCCGATAAAAGCGAACACGAGTGCAGCAATGACGTTGCCGAGCGGAACGAGGTTCATCTTATTTGCCTCCGGTGTAATGGTGATAGAAGCCGTAGACGGAACGATAGGAGCCGGGATTATCACGAACGGACTTGGGGACATTCTTCAACTGGTTGATCCTGTCGAGGCTCCAGCCTTGATATTGGGCGAAGCCAGTGCCTCCGAGGACCAGGAATCCGTATGCGAGATAGACTTTTCTAAACATTGTTCATTCCTCCGAATTCCCGAGCTGAATCAGCATCGGCGGATGATCGCTCTCGGACCAGCGAGCGCGTTCGAAACTGATGGAACGCCAGGTGATGGCGATGGCCGGTAGCAACAGCGCCAAAAAAGCAATCCCGAAAAAACCTGGGACGGTGACGTTTCGCTTCGCTTCCACTGAATAGGAGATAGGACGGTGATTAGGATCGACCTCGGGCTCAATGCGCAAATAATAATGACCTGCGGGGACACTGGGAATAACGACGCTATCCTTCTGGCTGCCCTCGGTCCACGAACCATCGCTGTCATAACCCGAGTAATAGCTGACTTCGCGGCCGAAATCCCACGCCTGGCCGGTGTCCTGATTGATCAGCGCGTAATTGAGATAGATCCAGGAGTTTGAGACATTGGCGGAAGTTGTGACTTCCACATTGGAGGTCCGGCCTGCCAAATCAAACGGCTGGGTGACGAAGGAAGCTTCGCCCTTCGGCTCACCGGAGTTCAGTAAATAAGTGGATTCGAACGCCGTGCCTTTGTTCGAAATGAGATCAAATCCGGCCATCAGCACGACCAGGAAAATGGCGAACGCGAGAAAGGCGCCCCAAATGCCTTTGACATTTTCGCTGACCGGCGACGGCTGATTTTCGTAGACGCCGACCGCTTCCGGCGGGGCCCCAGGCAGATTGAATGATTTCCAGATATCGGCGCCATACATGTACTCGCCGAGAGACCAGGTCACTTCGTTGGCGCTTTTTTCCGCGGAGAGGACACGCGGCGGCTTGACGTATTCGGTGACCGCCGCATGTTCGCCGACGCGTACCTGCCAAGGAAATTCGCCAAGGACGAAGTTTGTTGTGGCGTCGGAAGATTGAAAGTGCTTGTAGATCTCACCTAGGTAATTGGCCGCGGCGAACTGGACGATAGGAAGTTCCTTGCAGACGCTGATGTCGTTCCAATGGCCATTATATTCGGTGAGATAGCGAATGGCTTTGTAAGGGTTGAAGAGGACATATTCATGCCAGCTATAGCGAATGCCTTCGACTGTGATGCTTCGACGCTGGAAGCCAATGACTTCGTAATCCGTGCCGCGAAGTTTGCCGCGCGTGCCGAGCGGAATGAGGGGTCGCACTTCGCCGGTAACGGCCTCGAATTTTTGCAGGATCTGAAGATTTGGGTCTTTAGCATCCAGAATGGAATGGCAGCTCTCGCAAACGACGGTTTCGGCGTGCCCGAGCGCGCGTAAAGTGATGGCTGCTCCGCATTGCGGACAGTTCAACGCCTTCGCTTGCGGCTTTGGTGGAGTCGAGAGTGGCGGCGTTCCTGCGCTCATCACCAGCCCTCGAAGCTGCGGAGATTTTTAAGCTTGAGATCGTCGAACTCAACGAATTCGCCCAAATAGAGAGCAGGCTGGTCGCCGCTGAAATCGAGCGTGGCGAATTTGCCGGTTTGGCTGCGAAGGTCGGCGAACGTAACGTCCGTCTTGTCCCAATACTGGAAAGGCAGCTCGCCTTCGACGCCGCGGTAGTGCGCTGGGGTAATCACGCTCACGGTGTAGCTCTGATTGTTCCAGGTGTATTGCTGTCCAACCTTCACTTGGCCAGCAGTGGGCAAACCGGTGGTGTTGCTGACAAAAGAAATCGCGTATTCATTCTGAGCATCGGAAAGCCAGCCGCTCGTGCCGTCGTTCATCGTGAAGTGCCATTCGTTCCAGCCGCCCTGGTCGTACTCATAAAGAATGCGGCCACCGACGACGAAAGCTTTATTCCGATAAATGCCTTCCGTGTTGAGCTGAATTGGCGAACTGTCCGGCGGAAGATCGGCCACCTGGCCGACTCTCTTGAGATCGACATCGGTGCGCACGAGAATGCTTTTGCAATACTGGCAGACTGTCTGAACGCTGCTGGACCATTGGAAGACAATTTTCGCGCCGCAGTTGGGACAGTTCGAGACGGGCTGAGTCATCGTCCGCGGCTCACTTGTTGCACAAAAAGTCCTCTCAAAACTCTAGTCGCTGGCTGCTTGGTGGCGCGCCACCTCGTACGGACGCGCAAGACGCCTAACGGAAACGGTCCGTGCATGGAAAAGCTGCTGGAGCGCGGCTTCAAAATTCCATTCGGTGCGCGGAACGCAGCAAAAAAGATTCAGGCACAGCGAATTGTGTTCGGGAAAGGTGTGGCAAGCGATGTGGGATTCTGCAAGCAGGCAAAGGCCGGTGATGCCGCCAGTGCCTGGGAATTGATGCCATTGAGTTTCGCCGACGGGGCGCAACTTCATGCCGCGAATCATCCCATGAAAGAGTGTTTCGACCGCGCGGAGATCGCGCAGCGAATCCGATGAGCAACCGAAGGCCTCGACGACCCATTCGATTCCGCTCATGCCTGCGTCACCACTACGCTTGAGGCTTCCCGCATTCCGGGCAGAATTTGCTGGTGCGCGGGATGGGCTTGCCGCACTCGCCGCAGAATTTTGTAGTGGCACTTGCTGCGCCCGCGGCGGCTGGAGCCGCGCCACCGCCGGCAGGAGCAAGCGAGGTGGATTGCTTCACCGCGTCCATCATGGCCTGGCCCATCGCGACGCCCGCGCCAAGTCCGGCCCCCACTCCGACTGCTCCGCCACCTTCATTCCCGGCGGCAATCGGAATCGCTTGCGCCACTTGATACTGCGTGAACTTGCCCATGTCGCCGAGCACGTTCATGCTGATGCGCTGGTCGAGCACTTTCTGAAGCTCTTCGGGGAGTGAGAGATTTTCGACGACGAAGGTATCGAGCGACAGGCCGTAGTCCGTAAATGCGGGCTTGAGCTGCTCGCTGATTTTTTCGGCAATTGCGCCCTGGCTGGCCGCCATGTCAAGAAACGGCACCTGGCTGCCGGCAAAAGCGTCCGTCATTTTGGCGATGATGGTGTTGCGCAACTGGCCTTCGAGATCAGCGACGTGGTAGATATCGCGCGTCCCGCTGATTTTCGAGTAGAACGATTTCACATCGCTGATGTGGTAGGAATAAATTCCGAAGCCGCGCAAGCGAATCGCGCCGAATTCTTTGTCGCGAATGGTGATAGGGTTTTGCGTGCCCCAGTGCTGGTCAGTCTGAATGCGCGATGAGAAGAAATAAACATCGGACTTGAACGGCGACTGAAACTTCTTGTCCCAGTTCTTGAGATAAGTGAGAATCGGAAGCGTATTGGTATTGAGCGTGTAAAGTCCAGGAGCGAAAGCGTCCGCCACTTTTCCTTCATTCACAAACACGGCGAGCTGCGAATCGCGAACTGTGAGCTTGCCACCATTCTGGATTTCGCGGTCTTGCATCGGGTAGCGGTAGGCAAGAATGCCGTCTTCCGGCTCCGTCCAATCGATGACATCAATCCACTGTTTGGAAATAAAATCGCGAAGACTCATGAGGGACCTCCGCTGCCAAGGCGGCTGAATGAATACTCAGCCATCAGATAGAGGCGATGCTACGGTGCGGCTCGAGTCATGTCAATGCTATTTGAAAAAAGGTGGTGGCGAAATATTGCGATTCGTTATGACGAATGAATACTTCGATATTTCGAGTGTTACAAATTCTGGTCTAGCTCACAGAGTCGGCTAGATATAGTCTCGCTGTGGCTTGCGTTGGCGCTGATTCAGCCCTCAGAAATCGTGGCTTATTCCTTGGAAATGTCCTTAGCGGATTCCATGATCCCCGTCGCGTGCAGACCTTTGGAGTCGTCCAGTTGGAGATTCACCACTCCACTCTCAGTGAGAGCAAAGTGGAATTTTGCTTCGGACAGTGCGTCAGCCCAGAAGCTTCCCTGGTTTTTGGCGCTTGAGGTATACCCGCCTGCGAACGCCTGCTCTACACAAGGAGCCTGCGCGCGGCAGAGACTCATCTGCCCGCTGTGTAACTGCCCCGCCCCGTCGGCGACAAACTTGCCCGCCACGGACAACGTACCATCGAAGTCAGAGCCGCTCACTAGAAAAGTGTAGTTGCCCCGCAAATTTTCCTGCGTCTCGACCGCAGGGGTAATAGTCACCTGCGCTGCGCCAGCGGCAAGCGCGTCGATCTCCGCGGAAGCTGTGACAGTGATTGGATTGGGGTTCGGTATGACTCCCGGAGCGATGTAGAAACCTTTTGCGCTAATCGAACCGCAATCCTGTTCAACGGCGCAGGGAGGGCCCCCCAGACGCCAGGTAACTTGCGTATTGGAGGTGCCGGTCACTGTTGTAGTGAACTGTTGCGTGCTGTATGCAGAAAGGCTGGCACTAGAGGGAGAAACGGTCACGGTGACCGGTGCCGCTTTGCTTGCTTCCAGAGCTCTCAGTAGATCCTTGGTCTTAAAGTGACAACCTGAGCTGAACAGGGCTAAGCCTGCCAGAAGAACTGCACATTTTCGCATTCCCGCTCCGTCTTCGAACTTAGGTGGGCAATAGCAGGCCTGTGAAATCGTAGCTTGGATTCCCACTATCGCTCAGGGATTCCGAAGGCGATTCCGAAACAGCATGTGCAAGTTGCCACCTCTTGTTCGTCGCGCATGGCGAGAGAGCTTTTTGGTCACTCCACCATACTTGTGACCATACGCTGCACCGGCACGAATGTGGGTTCTAAGTTTGGGCGTCGCGAAATTCGAAGGACTGCTACAAACCAGCCCCGCCCGTCTCCAAAATGCAGCCTTGGCGAACGTCTCACAAATTGGCCGCTAACTCACAGTACGTTAGAATTAAAAACAGTGGAGTGACGAGATGCCGACTTCCCAGTCCTGATCCGCTCGGCAATACCAGAAGCAGGCGCAGGACCTGCTCGATGTCCACGAGGGCTGGGCACGCGGATTATTTCCGGTTGGCCGCTAAAGCCGACAATTCGCCGACAAACTGTCAGAATAAGCTTCGTTCGGACACTGCTTCGAGATGCAGTAGATATACGACAAGCGCGCCCTATGGACCCATGAACCACTTACGTTTCATTTTTCCCAGTAAGCAATCTGCTGAATTCATTTCTGTATCCAAACTTTGCTTCCGGCATCAAAGTGGTTGCAGCACGATATCGCCACAACAGGCAAGGAGTGATAAGCATGAATTCCAAGCAAGTGGTTCTCATCACCGGCTCCAGCACTGGCTTCGGCAGACTGTTCACGGAAACCCTGGCGCGTAAAGGGCACACTGTTTTCGCCACGATGCGTGATCCCGGAGGTCGGAATGCCAAGAATGCCGCCGAAATACGCACGCTTGCGCAAAAGGAGTCACTGCCAATCCACGTCCTTGAATTAGACGTGACCGATGATGCCTCGGTGGGGCGGGCTGTGGATGCCGCCGTCGCCAAAGCAGGACGCATCGATGTGGCTATCAACAACGCTGGCTATTACCTGGGGGGGCTGGCCGAAGCGGTCACCACCGAACAAGCGCAGCGCCTGATGGACACGAATTTTCTTGGCCCGGTGCGCATAAATCGCGCGGTGCTTCCGCACATGCGGCGCCAACGCAGCGGCCTGCTCATGCACATCAGCAGCGGCGCCGGCCGCGTGGTTCTTCCTTCCGCGGGTTTCTATTGCGCCAGTAAATTTGCACTCGAGGCGCTGGCCGAGTCGTACAGCTACGAACTTGCCGCGCAAGGAATTGAATCCGTGATTGTCGAACCCGGGGCTTATGAGACTGCTGTCTTCGGCAACACCGTAACGGCTGCCGATGTGGCTCGGACCAATACGTATGGCGCTGCCAAGGAGTTTCCGGCGAAGTTAAACGGGGCACTTTTATCCACGGTCGGCAACGCTCAAGAAGTCGCGGACGCCGTTCTGCGGATTGTTGAAACTCCCGCGGGAGAGAAGCAGCTGAGGTATCGGATTAGCGCCGCAAGCTTCGGTGTTGACGAGATCAACGCCCTCTCAAAGCAAGTGCAAGCCAGCATGCTAGAAGCCTTCGGTATCGCAGCCGACACCAAATTCCTCAAAGGTAAAGCCGTCGGCTCCGTCTAGCTCTCTCTTGCACGAACAACCTTCTGGAGGGGTCCGTCAACAAAAAGATTTGCGCTCACGTGGCGCCTCCCTGCCTTGCAAGCTCCAGTAGCACAAAAGTGCGATTACTCGTGAGAAGTCGAGAAGGGTTTACCTATCCGCCCGACGTCGCGGCTCGCGACGTTCGGTGTGCCACCAGGTCGAGAAAATCTGTCGCGTCGTGCCGACGAAGTAGCAGGGCGCTCGCCTGGTAAGCGCGCCGCGCCGGGGTTTTGTTAGAGGCTCTTAGGACGTTGAGGACCGTAGTCCGATGACGAGATGCCGGTCTCTACGCTTTGGGTCCTTAACTATTCATCTACGTTCTTGACTTCTATAAGCCACCAACATAAAAACCACGAATGCTAGGGTTCTGTGCAGAGAAATAGTTGAAATCGGAAATTCCGGCTAATATAACGCCACGCGTTCGGGCTCCAAAGATTTCAAATGGAGGCAAATAGAGTGATGAAGACCCTTCTCTTGCCAGTGATCCTGCTCTCGCTCGTTTTAGAGGTGCAGGCAAATGGACAGACACCGAACGAGCCTGCGCTGCCATACACGCCGAGCCTCGATGTGAACTCGATGGACAAGTCCATCGATCCCTGCTCGAACTTCTACCAGTACGCGTGCGGAGGATGGCGAAAGAAGAATCCCATCCCTCCGGACCAGACCTCCTGGAGTGTTTACGAGAAACTTTACCAGGACAATCTGAACTTTCTGCGCAGAATCCTGGAGCAGGCGTCGAGCAGCACGAATCAACGCGACGCGGTGACGCAACAGATCGGAGACTTCTATGCCGCTTGCGAGGACGAAGCGGGCATCGAGAAAAGCGGGTCGGACCCCATCAAGCCGGAATTGGAAGCCATAGCGCATTTGAACTCGGTGCGCGAGCTGGCGCCACTTGTGGCGCGGCTGCAGATGGCGACCGGCGGGTACAGGTCCATTCTCTTCCTGGGCGGGTCGGATCAGGATCCAGACGATTCGGAGCACATGATTGCCTCGCTGGATCAGGGCGGATTGGGGCTGCCGGACCGCGACTACTACACGAAAGAGGATGCCAAATCGAAGGAGACGCGCGAGCAATACGTAAAGCACGTGCAGAAGATATTCGAACTGCTGGGCGACAACGCGGAAACGGCCAAGAAAAATGCGGAGACGCTGATGCGCATGGAAACCGCGCTGGCAAAGGCTTCGATGGCACGCGTGGAGCGGCGCAACCCGTACAACCTGAAACACAAAATGGAGATTCCCGGACTGGAAGAGCTGGCGCCGAATTTCGACTGGAAGGCGTACTACAGAGTTTTGCAATACCCCAAGATTGAAATTTTGAATGTGGGGGATCCGGCGTTCTTCAAAGAAGTGAACGCAGCGCTTGCGAGTGAGCCGCTGGCAAACTGGAAGACGTATCTGCGGTTTCATGTGGCGGACAGTTCCGCGCAGTATCTCTCCGCGAAGTTCGTGCAAGAGAATTTCGATTTCTATCGAAAGTACCTGCGCGGCGCAAAGGAGCAGCAGCCGCGGTGGAAGCGCTGCGTGCAGTACACGGACTACATGCTGGGCGAAGCGCTGGGCCAGGCTTACGTGCGCACAGTATTTTCGCCGGAGCTGAAACAGAGCACGCTGGACATGGTGCGGCGCATCGAAGACGCCATGGCGAAGCGCATTGAGCAACTGGACTGGATGAGTCCCGAGACGAAGCAGCAAGCATTGACAAAGCTGAAGGGCATTCGCAACAAGATCGGGTATCCGGACAGGTGGCGGGACTACAGCGCGGTGAAGATCACGCGGAGCGAGCTTCTCGGGAACGTGCAGCGGGCCACGGAATTTGAACACCGCCGTGAAATCGCCAAGATCGGCAAGCCGGTAGATCACGGCGAGTGGATGATTTCACCAGCGACCGTGGACGCCTACTACAATCCGCAGATGAACGACATCAACTTCCCGGCCGGAGTGCTCCAGCCGCCGCTGTATGACTCGAAGGTGGACGATGCACCGAATTACGGGGACACGGGAGGCACTATCGGGCACGAGCTTACGCATGGGTTTGACGACGAGGGCAGCCAGTTCGACGCCACGGGCAATTTGAAGGATTGGTGGAAGAAAGAGGACCGTGAGAAATTCGACGAGCGGACCAAGTGCGTGAGCGACCAATATTCGCAGTACGTGGTTGTGGAAGACGTGCACATCAACGGCAAGCTCACCATGGGCGAAGACGTGGCCGACTTAGGCGGGGAGATTCTGGCGTATATGGCGTGGGGCTCAGCAACCGTAAGTAAGACCCTACAGCCCGTGGATGGCCTGACGCCGGAGCAGCGTTTCTTCATCGGCTTCGCGCAGTGGGATTGCGCGAATGAGCGTCCCGAGGACCTGCGCGTGCGCGCGCAAACGGATCCGCATTCACCGCCGGAGTATCGGATTAATGGCGTACTGGTGAACATGCCGGAATTCGCGCGAGCGTTTTCGTGCCGCGTTGGCCAACCCATGGTGAAACCGCCGGAGAAAGTTTGCAAAGTGTGGTAGTAATTTCACCGGGACTGAAGAGCGTGCAAATCCAAGGTGTGACGTGGCGTGCGCTACGCTAAGACTAGAAATGGAGGGGCGGCTGAAACTAAGCTCCAGGTGAGTACATGCAACGGTATTCGCAAAGCTGAATCTTAAAGACCATAAACAGATTGTGGTCCTCGATTCACCGAGCAGTTTCGAAAGCCAACTCGCTGCACTGGAAGGTGTCGAAGTCATTCGCGATCTGAAGAAAGCGAAACAGGTAACGTTTTCCCTGGCGTTCGTGACTACCCCGGAACAGATCGATGCCCTGGCACCCAAGCTCGCCCTTAAGGCGGAAGGCGACGCCATGGTATGGTTCGCCTATCCCAAAGGGACCTCGAAGAGATACAAGTCGCAGATCGACAGGGACAACGGCTGGAATGTGCTTGGCCATGAAGGTTTTGAGCCTGTCCGGATGGTGGCGATTGATGAGGATGGGTCCGCAAAGCGCTTCCGGCGCGCCAGCTTCATCAAGAACATGACACGCCCCAAGAATTATCGGCTGACTGAGCGCGGCAAGGCGCAGCGATCCAAGACTCCGCACGGGAGTCCGCGAGGTTAAGGCGAAAAGATCGACTCTCACGAACGGACCGTCACTTGAACGCTCCCGCTCAAGCAAATCACTCAAACGGTTACAGTTGAAGAGTTGTATGAGCGTACCTAACTAAGCACTGCTGGGGCCAGCGGGTTGGAGCGAAGCAGAAAATTCCGTAACGTTCTCCGTACCTTGAAAGTTCGTCTTCCACGAAGCAAGCGGCGATTTAGCGAGTGGAGTAGTGTTTTGTTTTCTGGGTGCGGGAATTGAAGATGGTAAAGGAGCTGTCGGAATTGCCGTTGAGTTGGAGATAGTTGGCGGCGTCGGGACCATCGGGATTAGCGATGTATTCGTCAGCCGCGTTGTGATTTTTACCGCCCTCGATGGAAAAATGCAGCTGCCAAATATCTTCGAGATGGGGAGAGTGCTTGATGATTTCCCAGGCTGAGGGTGAGCCGCCTTTCTTGGCGCCATTGTCCATAATGGCGACACGCGGCTCGACCCCATGAACGAGAGCGGGGCTCCCGCTCTGTGGCGAGCCGTGGTGAGAGACGATGTAGATATCGACCTTGCCCAATTTGTTCACGGGACACATCAATTGCATTTCCTTGTCCCAGGTGAGATCGCCCAGATCCAAGATTTTCAGATTGCCGAAGGTGATGAAAATGCCTAGCGACCGCGCATTTTCAGTCTGGTCGACGGGTTGCGTTTCGGATTCTTTGCAAGCGGGATTTGGGTCGCCTGCGCCGGGCAGGGCACTTTGGATCAAAGCACCATCCGAACTGACGACAGTCGCATGCATTCGCAGAACGGGCAGGATGTCTCCCGGTTTTATCGTGATGTGTTTGAATTTTTGGGTGGCGAGCAATTCCTGATAGGCCGTCCAATTGTGAAGTGTAGATGCGACGCCAGTTTCGCGATTGTCCCCGTGATCGATGAAGGTGTCGACAGGAATGCGTGCCACCAGCTGGGGAAGGCCGCCGACGTGGTCGGAGTGATAGTGAGTGATCAGGACGTAATTTATTCTGGCGAGGCCGGCTTTTTTGGCGACGGCAACGATGCGGTCGGCGTCGCGCCCGTCATTGTCGGGCCAGCCGGTATCAATAAGGAGGGATTGGCCGTCGGGAGTAACGAAGAGCGTGGCCTGGCCGCCCTCGACGTCGATGAAATAAACGCGTAACGGCTTTTCATCATCGGCGGCATTGGCAGAGATTGCAGCACAGGCGCTGAAAAGTGTGATGAGGATTGCACCGAGTGTTTTGGCGAGGAGAGTCCGTAGGGCCAAACTGAATTTGCGCGCGGAATGCTGGGTGCGGCCCATGTTGAGAGGCGCCTGTGGCAAGAGAGATGAAATACGCGTGTGAGAGCGCCGACAGGGATAGTGGGACTTGTTGGGCTTGGCGTCAACACTTGCTTTGGCTCGTGGTACCCGAGTCAGGTCCGGTCTGTTCGGCCCGGAGTGTTCTAGATCGCCTATCCAGTGGTTGACGGGCCAGCGGCAATCGCGCCTACGGTCGTCGCTAGTACAAGTGTAGTAGAATCAATGTGGAGGAGTGGCAGAGTGGTTGAATGCTACGGTCTTGAAATTCGCTAGGTTGTAACCCACCTGAAACAAATCAACAACTTACGGTACACAGTACTACACCGAAATGGGGTGTTTTGGGCGGTCTTGGCACCGATTTGTGCAACAGAATGTGCAACGAAAATAATTTTGTGCAACACGACTTCTCGCTCCTTCCCTT
>DATFZQ010000255.1:0-26729 GCA_035314345.1 Candidatus Acidiferrum sp. | reverse complement strand
CATCGGAGGATGATGCGGGTCCAATTCTTGGCATACTTTTTAAAGGCATCTCTGGAAGGGATCGATCTGGTAGCGGATCACGCATAGGATCTTCACAGGTAGTCCTTTCATGGGCGGGCTGGCAAGTGCCTCGCAGCCAACAGTGAGCGCGGCCACCGTGGCGACCATGCCGCCAATAGCTTTGCGGCCGTTAATGTGGTCGGTGGGAGGCATTGGTGGCCGCATATCGGGCAGTATGGACCTTGCCAAGCAGGAACACTTCGCTTAGCATCAAACTATGAATGTCGAGGAACGCGCGGACCGCTCGGTCTCCCGAATTGCCTCTGCCATCGGTGAGCCGGCCCGAGCGCGGATGCTCTATTGCCTGCTCGACGGCCGCGCGCGGACGAGCACGGAGCTTGCGATGGTCGCCCAGGTAACGCCGTCGACGGCCAGTGTGCACCTACAGCGGCTGAATACGCAGCGATTGGTCGCGGTGCTCGCACAAGGAAAACATCGCTATTACAGTCTCGCAGGGGCCAATGTGGCTGCGGCGCTGGAAGCCTTGAGCGTGCTGGCCGGCGGAACGCACGACACTTTCGAGCCGAACACCCCGAACGGCTTGCGCGCAGCTCGAACTTGCTACGATCACATCGCAGGCACGCTGGGCGTCGCGCTGCACGACCGCTTCGAAGCAATGGGTTGGCTGTCAGTTGGGTCAAGCACCGATAACGCTTACAAATTGACACGAGGTGGAACCAAGGCATTCGAGGCTCTTGGCATGAATCTCGAGGCAATGCGGACGCTACGGCGTCGTTTCGCGTATGCGTGTGTGGACTGGAGCGAGCGGCGCCCACATATTGGCGGGGCCGTTGGCGCGGCCTTGCTGCAAGTCGCGATGAAACGAAAATGGGTGATCCAGGAGCTCGACAGCCGCGCTTTGGCCGTTACCAAAGCTGGCTGGCGCGAAATGCGAACTCGCTTCGGGCTTCGCGATTGAGGTTGTGATCTCGCGAGGTGCTCCGCACTTCACGATTTTCCCCGTAGCCGTTTTTCAATGAACGTAGAAGCCCGTTTTGGAGAGGATCACGTAGTCGTGGCCTTTTTTTCCGAAAGAAGAAGCGAGCCGAACATCGAGTTTGTGGGGCTTGCCAAGAGCCGCGCTGGCGTTCGTGTAGTAGCCCAGCGTGTAGCGCGTCTTGATGCGCTGAATCAAGGCGCGAAAGACGGGATCCAGATGCGGGATATCTTGCACGTCGAAGAGCTCGCCGCCCGTTTGGTCCATCACTTTGCGAATGTTGACCAGGCCGGGAATCATGCTGGCGGCAAAGAGCGTTTGCGGCGGGTTGTAGCCGGGTATTTTGAGATTGTAGAGGGCCGCATCCGCGGCGATGGCCTCGGTGACGATGTCATGCGTTCCTTGTCCGCCGGCGTCCGTGCCAACATCGTCGCTGATCAGAATGATCACGCGGCGGCCCTTGGGCGGCAACTTAAGCAGGTTCTGGGAGGCGATGAAGATTCCATCATTGATATTGGTGGCGCCTCCGGCGTGAAAAGTATTGATCTCCTCGGCGATTTTGCTCTTGTCCTTCGTGAAGGGGACGCGCAACTGTGCTTCGGTGGAAAAGGTAAAGAGCGCGGCCTCGTCGTCGGGTTTGAGAGCGGCAAGAGCGGTGGTGGCAGCGTCACGCAAGGGGCCGAGAAATGGCCCAATCGAATCGCTGAGATCCAGGACTAGAGCGACCTCGAGAGGCAATTCGTCCCGGCTGAAGACATCCAGTTTTTGGACGACACCATCTTCGCGCACTTCGAAGTCCTCTTTTTTCAGGTCAGCCATGATTTGGCCGGACTTGTTCTTCACCGTCGCGTCGAGCAAAACCAGGTTCACACCGACCCGAATGACGCTCTGCGGTTGCTCCTGGGCTCGAGCAGGGATTCGGAAGAGAGACGCAAGGGAAATGAGCAGCGCGCAGTTGCGGCCCAAGTTCCGCCAGAGTTTGAACATTGCCATTGCTCTATTGTACGCGAGACCAGCCGCCGCTTAACTCCAGGCGATGGAGAGTTCGGAATATCCTTTGCCTTCTTCGATCGGCACTGAGAAATAGATGGCTACGTCCTTCGCGCCGGAAATCTCCAGGGCTTTTTTGAAGAATCCGACGATGGCGAATCCCATGATGCGGTGCTGTTTTTCAAAACCTGTGTATTTTACGACAGCTCTGCCGTGCTCCTGGACCTGCACTTCGATAGGAACGCCTTGAAAATACGTGGCGTGAACGCCGCGATGCGCTTGATCACGAATTCAGGTGAACCCAGTTTTACAAAGGCCTTGTAGATTCCACGAAGCTGCCTTTCGATGACAGCTTCCGAACCGCGCGTGACCATTTCTTCGTTTCCATCCGCGAGCACCTTGATTTCTATTTCGAGGAAGCGGGTAAAGAGATCGAGCGAGTACCAGGTGGAGGAGAAGATTTCGCCCTCCAAGACTTTACGAGTTTCGTCGTCGAGAAGGCCGAGGATTTTCTGGAAGGCAGCCTCGCCTGCTCGCGATTTGATCTGCTCGATGGTTTCCTTGATTGCGGATCCCTTGATCTGCACCATTCAGGCGCTCCTCGGAGGACGGGTCAGCAGCTGGGCCCTCTTCTGACCTTACTATGTTTCTTCGAGGAGCAACGAACGGCTTGTCCTAACCGGAACTGACGGACAGTAATTGCGCAATAGCTTCCCACATGGCGATATCTCACGGATCCCTCGCGCAGAGGCAAACTGGGCGAGGTTGATATATGTGTCAGCCGACGCGGGCCAGCCTCCGGATAGAGAGCACGGTGAGAAGCACGGTGACGCCGGCGAGAACCACTACATGGATTGTGGTTTTCCCGTAGGAACTCATCCCGAGCGCGGCAAGCACCAATTGTTGCAAATGATATGTCGGCCAGACCGGCGAGACGGCGCGAAGAAACTTAGGCAGCGGGTAGAACAGGCCAGAGACGTGCATCATCGGCACATAGATGAGATTCACGAACGCGATGGCCGCCTTGCCGGAGGCGCGCGTTCCAATAAATAATCCGATAGCGCAGAAGGGAAGCGAACCGAGAATGTTGATTGCCGTAACGTTCGCACACTGCGCGAAGGTCAGCGGCAAATGGCCCAGCAACAGAGCTGCCGGAATCATGGTCGCCATCACGATGAATGCAAAAAGCATGGTCATAAGCAATTTTGCCAGTAGGTAAGACCCGGCTGGCGCCTGCAGTGCGCGCTTGAGCGTGAGTAGACCTTGTTCGCGTTCCGTAGCGATAGTGGCGCCGAAGCCGAACATTCCCGGTCCCATCACGCCGAAGACCACGAACGCCGTGAAGAGGAATTTCCCCGCCGCTGGGTCGTTTCGAACGGCATCCCCGAAAAGCACCACTCCGAACAGCAGATACAAGGCCGCGGGAAGGACCAAGAAAGGTATAGAAAAGCCAAGCACACGAAACATGCGCAAGGATTCGAATCTGGCTTCCATAAGATAGGCGCGCAGCAGCCGGCCTGTAGGCATCGCCCTGGCGAGAGACGAACCGTCAAAGTTGTCGAAAGGCTTGGGGTTTTCGATAGACGTGGCATTCATCATGCGGCCTCCTGCGTGAGTTCCGTAAAAGCTTCGGCGAGTCCGGCGCGGCGGACTTCCAGTTCTTGCAGATTCGAATCAGCGGCAAGCAGTCGCCTCACGACCGCTTCCGAATTGCTCGTGCTGATTTGCAGTCGCTGCTGATCGCGCGTAACGCTTTCGACCTCCGGCCACGTCGCGATTTGATCGGCGCCGAGCGCGGTCGAACAAGTGATGTGCTTGCGAACGACGAGGGCGCGAATTTCGTTGACGGTGCCCGAAGCGATGAGACGGCCTTTGTTCAGGACGGCTACACGGTTGGAAAGGGATTCCGCTTCTTCAAGATAGTGAGTGGTCAGAACGATGGAAGATCCGTTGCGAACCAGTTGCCGCAGCGTGGCCCACATCGTTTCGCGAGCACGAACGTCAAGCCCCACGCTTGGCTCATCAAGAAAGAGAAGCTTCGGCCGTCCGCAAACCGCCATCGTGAACTGCACTTGCCGCTTTTGCCCCGCTGAGAGTTTTTCGTACGGGCGGGACGCCAAAGAAGAGATATTCGTTAGCTCCATAGCCTCGGCGGGGGTGAACGGACGCGGATAGTAGCTGGCCACAAGAGCAATATGTTCGCGAACGCGAAGCTCAGGTGCGAGCGTGACCTCCTGCATCATCACGCCGACCTGGCGCCGCGGCTCGACATGGAATGGCGGCAGGCCAAAGAGGCGCGCAGCGCCCGCGTCGGGCTTAAGAAGACCGAGCAACAGCGAAATAGCGGTGGATTTTCCGGCGCCATTCGGACCGAGTACGGAGAAGAGCTCGCCTGGCCGCACTTGCAGATCGAGGCCGTCGAGAGCCATCGTCTTTCCAAAACGTTTTTTCACGCTCGAAAGCTCGGCCCAGAATTCGTTGCTCATGGTTTTTCCTCCCAACTTTCCAAAGCGCTCTCAAGCGCGCGATGGCGCTGGGGCGTACGAACGACGAAGCACCTGATATGTCAGCAGCAAGAACAGAACAACAACACTGACCACGCCCGCCGTGAAGCAGGAATGCAGGGCGTTTCGAATGGCATCACCGTCCGTTAGCAACTCCAGAAGCAAGAAAAGCGCTTTCATAACACTCGATCCTTTCGAAAGTACGACCCCACTAAAAAGCCGCCGATGGCGACTCCCTGCGCGTGCGGCGAATCAACCGCCGCAGGTGCGGAACGCTGTACCACGTGTAAACAATCGCGCTGATGCCCGCGTACATCCACAGCCACGGCCCAAGAATCCCCCAGCGAATCAGGCCGTTAAAGTTGTCAATGAGTTGCTCGTAGTGCGGAGTGCTTTGGATTCCTTCGGCAAGCACCACCAAGGTTGGACTCTTGAACATCAGCACGCACAGGATCGGCACAGCCGCGCCATTGATAAGCATCCGTATCACGGGCACCGCCCAAGTCCACGTTGGGCGAAAGAGGCTCAGTACTCTCTGAGAGATGGAAGCCAGCACAAGAAGAAGTACTGGCACGTAAAACCTGTGCCAAGTGGAAGCGAGCCTCAAATGAGCTGCCCCTGAGCCCAGAATCAACTGCGGAAAGTGCGGCACTGCGAGCCACCAAACGGCTACCGTAGCCCACATGATCAGGCCCACGAGAGAATACCAGCGGCTGACGGGCAACATGGGAGCAAGTTCAGCAGGTGGGTAATACCAGGGTTGCGGGTACTTGCGCCGTATAAGATTCAGAATGGTGAACACTACCGTGAGGCAAATAATCTGAGCCAAAACCGGGACGATGAAAGCATCCAGCGTGATTGGTAGGTGAATGATCAGCGAGACGACAACAACCGCCGCTATCGTGAGCGTCAAATTAAATGACAGCAGGATCAAATACATCGGAAAGAGCTCGGGTCCGATCAACTCCCATCCAAGAGACAAACTGCGATGATCTTGCCGGTATCGGCGCGCTACGGTCATCGGATCGCCGTGCTGCTTGAAAAAGGCCATCATTTCTTCATCGCTGAACGGGCGGCCCAGGGCCGATTGCTGCTCTTCTATCTGCGAACGAAGGTCGTCCGAGAGTTCTTTGATGATGTCATCGCTTTGCGCTCGCGGCAGGCAGCGCTTCACGGCTCGCAGATAACTTTCCAGAATGTCCATCACGCGCTCCTAAAGGATCCCGTTCAGGGAGGAATTCATGCTTTGCCACTCGGCGAGCAACTGCTTGAAGATCTCTTTCCCATCTTTGGAAAGCCGGTAAAAGCGCTTGTTGCGCTTGTCCTCTTCACGCCACTCGCTAACGAGCAGTCCCTGGGTCTCCAGGCGGCGCAGCAGAGGATACAAGGTCCCTTCATCGATGGGCATGCCGTGGTCAGTCAGGGCCTTGCGGAGTGTGTAGCCGTATTGCTCGGTCTGGAGGGACGCCATGACGGCGAGGATGAGAGAGCCGCGGCGCAGCTCAAGACGAAGGTTTTCGAAGAGGTCGTGTTGGTTGTTACCGGGCGTCATATAGTGTATGACACACACTGTATGATACACAGTATATGGTGTCAAGTGTTTTTTTGCTTTTTTTCGCGAACCCAGTTTCCTAAGGGTTTTGGGAGACCTTATGAGGATCGAGAGGTGCGGCGGTAGGAGGCACCGCACTTATAGAGCTTGTCTTTGGTAATTTCTACGACCCAGGCGATTTGGGCGGGGACGTAGATGGCGTTGCCACCGGGTGAATAGGGAACTGCGACTTCGATGTCAGTCCCTTTAAAATACTGTTTCCGGCTCTTGAAGCATAGGCCGCCCTTGGACATGTCTTCGCAGGTCACCAGATCGTCGGTAAAACCCGAACGGCGAATGGAGGCCTTGTAACTGACCTTAGTGCGAGGGTGTTTGCGACGGTTGTCGAGGGGCGCGGCCGGTTTTCGATCTCCAGGCGACGCATACGCCGAGGAACCCTGTGCGCTGGGGGAAGGTTGCAGGATTGAGGAAGCCTGCGCGCTCGGGACCGTCTGTGGGCCCCGGGGAGCTTGCATGCTTGCGGTGCTCGTGGCCTCCGCGGACGAGGAAACGACGGCGGTTGGCCCGGCAGCTACCAGAACTGGCTGCTCTTCGGGGGCTCCCGAAGCACGCTTCCACAGCGTCGAATCTCCGCACTGTTTGCAATAGCGGACGATGCCCTCATTGATGAGGAAAACATCGGATTCGACGTCGCTCTGTTCCACGGCCTCGCGTTCCTTGCAGTTGCCGCATTCAAGAAGCATGCGGCGGGCTTCTTTTTCCCTTTCGGAAACGGGCGCAAAGTCGATACCCCAAAAGTCGATATTGGAAGCATCCACAAAAGCTACGCCGTAGGTGTAAATCTCGTCCTCGGATCCGATACGGCCGACTACGCGAACGAGAGCTTCTTTGTTGGTATCGAGATAGCGAATGATGATCTCTTGCTCGGCGGAGAGCTTATAAGTGGAAACGATCCCGGCGCCATGGCGGCTGAGCAGGACGGTCTTGGTCATTTCCGAGAACCCTTTGCCATCCATATCGCTTCCGGTCAGAAGTATAGCGACCTCTTTCGGAATGCGGCTGCTGCGGCGCAGGTGTTCGAAGGACACGTTATGCACTCATTGAGGGAAGCAGTGCTTCTTAAAGCAAGGTTAACCGGAAGTGTGCCAGTCCGGCGCAGAAATTGGGGCTATGGTTCCACTGGTGCAACGGGAGACCGGGAATTCTACGCCGATTGCGCATGGTATCCGTGGAAATGACCGGAACGAACGTCGGCGTGGGATGAAACGCTACAAGTGAGCGATTCACTACTCTTGGGGCTCCAACTTCACATGAAAAGAGTTGTGCGTCGCTCAAAGTTCCCGGAGTGCGCGAAGAGATGACACTACCATCCATCCAGGAAGTGCTCGATCAGGAATTCCAACAGCTAGAAACATCCCGTAACTTGCGGCTGGGGCAAAACCCGCAACGACCCGTGGCTCAGAAGAGCTTGATCGGACTGGCGTTTTCAGGCGGCGGGATCCGCAGCGCGACATTTAATCTGGGTGTGCTGCAAGCGCTAGCCCGAAAGAGGTTGCTGCGATCGATAGACTACGTTTCCACGGTCTCGGGCGGCGGCTATATCGGCGGCTGGCTTATGGGATGGATGCACCACCAAGGCATCGGCATCCAGGAGATCGAGAAGCGGTTGTCAACGCCTCCTAGGATGCCTCAAGAAGCCAGCGACCCGCCCGAAGTTCATTTCTTGCGCGATTACAGCAACTACCTCACCCCGCGGAAGGGATTGCTGAGAGCGGATTTTCTGGCTTTTGCCGCGAGCTATTTGCGAAATACGCTTTTGAATCAAATCATCCTGGTGCTGGCGCTTCTCGCGTTGCTGCTCGTGCCCAGGTCCATTGTATTTCTACTGCACATTCTCGAAGACCTCGAGCAATGGGCACAATCAGCACCCTACTACCCGCTTCAACCGTACATGAGATCGGAGTATTTCGCGCTTGCGGTGGGACTCTCTATGGGGCTTGTGGCCGTGATTTTCATGGGTTTGAACCTCGAAACGGTGGACCCTCACGAAGGAAAAAGAGACCCATGGTACGCAAATTCCTGGGCGGTCCATGCATTCATCATCGCTCCATTGCTGGTGTCTTCCGCGCTCTTCACCTATGGCTGCGGCCTGTTCCTGACGGATTGGGGAGTCCTCGACTACCCGAGATATCGTGCCCCACTGATGGGAGTCGGCCTTTATTTCAGCATGTGGACGGGCGCCTGCCTCGTAAGGCGAATAGTTCATTTCAAAAAGAGTCGCAGGAGGAGCACCGGGCCGGTCAGCGGCCTGGTAATGGTTACCGCGGCGGTGACCGGTATCTTGATTGGGTATCTCTTTGTTCCTTTCGGTCGTCTCCTGATTCCCCCGGACACGTCGCAGCAGCTCACCTACAGCAACTGGCATAACCTGACGTTTGGAACGCCCGTGGCCATCTGCATCATGCTGATCGCGGGCATAATTCATATCGGGCTGATGGGACGCGGCATGAGCGACGCGCACCGCGAGTGGTGGGGGAGATTGGGCGGCTGGCTGCTCCTCTTTGCATTTTTGTGGCTCGGTCTTTTCTTGATTTCGATCTATTTTCCGTGGGAGCTAGGGAGACTGCTTGCTTGGGAGCGAAGCGGCGGCCATCACACGACTTTTAGCGCCGTGCTGATGTGGGTCCTCTCTACGGCATACGGCGTGTTTTTTGGCAAAAGCGAGAAAACAGGTAAATGGAATCCCGACGCCCCGCTGACGAAAAAGATCCTGGCCGTGGCTGCAAAACTGACGCCGTACATTTTTATCCTGGGGCTGTTGCTGGGGCTCTCGATCTTCGCTTCGTTCGCAGCGAACTGGGCCAAAGGCCTGGTTTGGCCAACGCTTGCGATGCCCAGCGATCTGGATTTCGATATCCGCGTCCCTCTGCTAGGCCTGCTATTTTTTGCCACGGCTTTGTTCGTCTCGTGGCGAGTGGACATCAACGAATTCTCCATCCATTACCTCTACCGCAACCGATTAGTGCGGTGTTACCTGGGCGCGACGGTGCCAAAACGGAATGCACAGCCGTTCACTGGATTTGCTGAAGCGGACAATTTCCCTCTTGGCGAACTAAAAATTCCAATCGATTCGATCGATCCGAAAGACGGGCGGCCGCTGCCGATTTTGAATACCAGTTTGAACGTGGTGCGTGGCAAAGAACTCGCTCTCCAGACGCGCAAAGCGCGTGCGTTTGCTCTGACGCCGATTCATGGAGGATTTACGCGGCCACTTCAAGACACGCGAGATTGGGACGCTGCTTACGCGCCTACCGAGAAACTCGCCTGCAAGCTGCCGGGATTCAAACATGGCGTGACCATAGGAACGGCCGTGGCGATTTCCGGCGCCGCAGCAAGCCCGAATATGGGTTCGTATTCCGATCCGGGGTTGGGATTCCTGATGACATTGTTCGATGTGCGGCTTGGCTGGTGGATCGGAAATCCGCGCGGCGAAGGCTGGAAGAACGGGAGCCCGCGCATTGGATTCGCATGCCTGCTGCAGGAACTCCTGGGGTCCACGAACGACGATAGCAAGTACGTCTATCTTTCGGACGGCGGACATTTTGAAAATTTAGCGGTCTACGAATTGGTGAGGCGGAGGTGCAAATTAATCATCGCCAGCGATGCTTCCTGCGATTCAGAGTACGCCTTCGGCGATCTGCACAACGCAATGGAACGATGCCGAACCGACTTTGGCGTCGAGATCGTTTTGGAGGGACTCGCAGAGATTAAGCCCAAACCGTGCCCCGATGATCCCGCGGCATGCAGGTCCGAAGCACACTTTGCAGTTGGAAAGATCCGCTACAACCCGGATGCTCCCGAAGAAGACGGAACGATTATCTATTTGAAGCCGGCGCTGGTCGAAGGCGACCCGGACGACGTTCTGGCTTACACCAAGAAAGACAAGTCTTTTCCGCACGACACGACAGCGAACCAATGGTTCGATGAAGACCACTTCGAAAGCTATCGCGCCCTTGGCGAGGCGAGCACTACCGCGGCGAGCGAGGAAATTGCCGTGGCGATACGCCGCGCGCTGAACTAAATCTCCTCAAAGTCCAAGTAGAGAAACGGCAGAGTTAGAGTGAGGCAGCTCTGATACGCCAGTAGATGAGGACGCCGCTGGCCGCGAAAGCAGTTATTCGTGGCGTAGTGCGACGAGGGGATCGATGCGCGTGGCACGGCGCGCGGGAATCCAGCAAGCGAATAGAGCAATTGCCGTAAGCAGAAGCACCACAAGAGAAAAAGTAAGCGGGTCGGAGGGTTTTACTCCGACAAACATGCTGCTCATCAAGCGTGTGCCGGCCAAAGCAATGACCAGACCCAGTGCCAGACCGATGCCAATCACGCCCAGTCCTTGCCGCAGGATCATTTTCAAGATGTCGCGGGGAGCGGCGCCCATGGCGATGCGAATGCCGATCTCCTGCGTCCGCTGAGCGGCAGCGTAGGAAACTACGCTATAGATACCAACGACGGCGAGAATCAGACCGAGAATGCCCATGACAGCCGTTAGCTGGGCCCCAAACCGGAACAAGAAAAAGCCGTTTGCGCCCTGAAGGGCTTCCGACATGGTCTGCACTTGGGTTACAGGAAGATTGGGAGCGAGTTCCTGGATTTGAGATTCGATTTGCAGCGCCAAACCTTCTGTAGGCAGGGAAGTGCGGACGTGGATCGTGCGAATGGACATGTAGCTCTGATCGAGAGGCAGATAGAAGTAAGGCTGTGGATCTTCGATGATGTTTTGGTACTTGCCGTTCTGGACGATGCCTACCACTTCGATGAAAGGGCCATTGGGGCCTTTCACGCTGAAGCGCCTGCCGAGAGCATCTTCGCCGGGCCAGAGCTTTTTGGCCATGAACTGATTGATGATGGCAACCTGCGGGGCTTTTTCACCATCGGCATCGGTGAATTTCCGGCCACGCAGCAGAGGAATCTGAAGCGTCTCGAAATAACCAGGGGTCACCACGTTGTAGCTGACATCAGGCGGTTGCTGGCCGGGTTCGAGAGGATGGTTTTCGATAGCCAGGCGGTCTCCCGCGCTCATGAGACCCATGGGGACCGTGAAGCCTTGAGCGACAGATTCAACGCCGGGCAGAGCTTTAATGCGGTTTTCCAATTCCTGATACATCTCACGGCCGCGGGTTTCCTTGTAGCCAATTTGCTCAACGTCCACGGAAAGATTGAGCACATGATCTGGATTGAAACCGAGATTGATCTTCTGAGCCTTGTCCAGGCTGCGGACAAACAGGCCTGCGACGACCAGCAGCACCAGCGAGCCGGCCACCTGCGCAACGACTAAAGCATTTCTCGCCAGTTGGCGGCGAGGGCCAGAGGAAGAGCCGCGGCCTCCTTCGTGGAGAACCGTGATGACGTTGGTGCGAGCGGCACGCAGGGCGGGAATAATTCCAACGATCAGCCCGGTGAGCAAGACTGCGCCAAGGGCGAACAAATACACCATGGCATCCGGGTGAAAATTAAACTCGATGGGTAAATCGCTCCCGAGACGGAGCGTGCCGAGGAATCCAGCGGCCCACGACCCTAGAAGAAGTCCCGCGCCACCACCCAGAAAAGCGAGCAGAAGGCTTTCGGTCAGGTATTGGCGAACCAGACGGCCCTGTCCAGCGCCTAGAGCCGCGCGGATAGCCATCTCGCGCTGGCGCACCGTAGCGCGCACCAGGAGAACATTGGCGATGTTGAAGCACGCTACCAGGAGGACAAGTCCAGCTAGAGCCATAAAAGCGATAGCGGCAACCGGAATCGGATTCTCGGGATCGGGCTCCGGCCTCGCAAGCTTTTCTGGATAGAGCTGTACGGCGAGCACTTTCTCCGTGTCGGCGTGCTGCTCGGCGATCCTTTGGGCCACGACGTTCAACGAAGCCTGGGCCTGTTTGATGGTTACGCCTGGTTTAAGGCGGCCCATGATGGTGAGGCTGCGAGAGCCGCGGCTCGTCCAATTCTTATCAACAGGATTGTCTGGATCCTCGGAGATTTCGGCACTGAAAGGAACATAAGCGTCCATATCGAGAGCGGTGTAAGTCCCATAGAAATCCTGAGGAGCGACCCCCACAATCGTGAAGGGATGCTCGTGAATGACCACTTTTTTGCCGACTACATCCGGATCACCCGCGAATCTCCTGCGCCAATAGGAATATCCCAAGACCAGGACCGGATCGGCACCGGGCGTGCGTCCTTCCGTTGGGAGAATCAAACGGCCATAGGCAGGCCGGATCCCGAGCGCAGAAAAGTAGTTGCTGGTAACCCGGCTGATCAGACAGTGGTCCGCCTTTTGGTCTGCGGCGAGGGCCGCGAAAGTCACGCGATAGGCGAATACATCGCTAAAGGAATCTGTTTGATCGCGCAGGTCCTCGTAGTCGGGGTATGAGAAATGGCGGTTTCCTGGAAGCGAAGATTGCTGGAGCGAGAGAACGGTGATCTGCTCGGGATGTGGGACGGGAAGGGGGCGTAGAAGGAATCCATTGATAACGCTGAAGAGGGTGGTGTTGACGGCCATGCCGAGTGCCAAGGTCACGATGCCGACGAGTGCGAAGCCAGGGCTCTTGGTTAGCGTGCGGAAGGCGTACTGGATGTCTTTCCAAAAGCTGAGCATTAGAGTGGACTCCAATCAGAGATGCGGAAAATGATACGCATCCCAGGTGCCTGAAAGTATATGCCTTTAAGTCATTGTAGAAATGACGTTTAAGGCGAACTTATGAAGACGCTCTGCCGAACAACTGTTCGATTATGGGATTCTACATCTCAGTTGTGAACAGCGTAGGTTTTCGGGAATTTTGAAGTTAACAATAAGGAAGGGAGCGAGCCTACCCCTTTTTTTTCATAAACACCCATTCTAAAATGGTTAGAACCGTTTGTTTGAGGCACTTCTTAAAGTGTTGATTCTAAATAACTTAGAAATTCCACCGCAATGCTGCGGAATCTAGGGTTTGATAGTCCGAGCTGATTGAGGAGATGAAACTGGCTAAAAGCTCGGCCCAACAAGAGGCCCAAAACAAAAAATGGCAGCGCGTAGCTGCCATCCTCGGAAGATTTCCTAGGCGAAATAGTACACCTAAAGGGCAGGATTAGTCAAACGAAAATCTGCAAATCGACAGAGCTCCGTTTAGAGGATTCGGTGGGGCTAGCTGGACTTGGCGGTTTGATCGCGAAGGATTTTGAGGCTGCCCTCGAAAAAGCGCTGGACCAGCTCAAGCTCTTTGGTCGAATAACCGGAGGCGTGCTTGAGGGAGGCGGCGGCGAGGCCCTGGTAAAGACGACCGACGCGCTGGAGAGCCTCGAGGCAGGGTCGGACGAAGACTTTGCGGCGGTCGCTGGCATCGCGGAAGCGCTCGACGAGGCCGGCTTTTTCGAGGCGGTCGAGGATGCCGGTGACGGCGCCGGTGGTGAGGCCGGTGGCGCGGGCGAGGTCACCAGCGGTGACGGGGCCCAGGGCATAACGGGACATTAATTCAAAGCATCTGGTATCAGTAACATTGATGCCCAGTTTATTGGCGATGGACTGGTGGAAGAAGATGGAGACGGTGCTGAGCTCTCGGCCAAGTTCCATACCAACGCGGAGGATCAAGGCGTTGCGTTTACGCGACGAAGCGGGCTTGGGCATTTCCACGGTGCAGTTGATCTGGCGCATTTTATCTTGACAGCTAATTATCTCACAGACTAAGATAATTAGCGATAAAAAGAGTATACCCGAGGCCGGGCGCGCCGCAAAGTACCGGGAGACACATTCGGCCACAAGAGTAAGCGTACGGAAAAAATGAGAGGCGTTCGCTGGAAGCGGACGCGCAGCAACAAAGCGGAGTAGAATGAAGAGCAGAAAACCAGGTTTAGCCCGTAATTTTTCGAAAAGACATTGCGTAGATGCAGGGGAAGGGCGTCTGGCAGGGAGAGCAGGGCATTGATGGCGACAACTGAAATCCATCCAAAAGCGGACCTTTCGTCGCTGCGGATTCAGGACAGCCACCGTTCGGGTGGCAAGACGGGGAAGCTACTGAGCTATGCGGCGGCGCTGCTCGGATTGATCGTTATTATCGCGGGGTTGGCGTATGCGCTTCGAAATCAGACGCCCGTTGTGGAAGTGGTGACGGCCCAGAAACCGGAAATCGGGGGACGCTCGGCGATTTTGAACGCGAGCGGGTATGTCACGCCGCGGCGACGAGCTACGATAGCGGCGAAAATTACGGGGCGAGTTACGGGAGTGTTCTTCGATGAAGGGACGCACGTCCACGCGGGGCAATTGCTGGCCACGCTGGATGATTCGGACACCAAGCGGGCGCTGGATTCGGCGAAGGCTGACCGGGATTCTTCGCAGGCAGCCATTGCAGATTTTCAAGTGCAGCTCAAATTTTCACAAATCGAGTTGCGGCGCGCCGAGCAACTGCAGCAGGCCGGTGTGCAGACGCAAGAGCAGTTGGATACGGCTAGCACGAACGTGGACAGCCTGAAAGCCAAGATCGCGCTGGCGAAGCAGCAAGTGCAAGCTTCCGAGGCGCGGATTCGCGAGGCACAGCAGGCTGTGGACAATTGCACGATTAACGCACCCTACGACGGGATTGTGGTTTCGAAAGACGCGCAGGTGGGCGAGATGGTGTCTCCCATTTCGGCGGGCGGAGGATTTACGCGCACCGGCATTGCGACGATCGTGGACATGAATTCGAACGAAATTGAAGTGGACGTGAATGAGTCCTACATCGCGCGTGTGAAAGACAGGCAGAAGGTGACAGCGATTCTGGACGCGTATCCGGATTGGGAGATACCGAGCCATGTTCGGACGGTGATTCCTACGGCGGACCGGCAGAAGGCGACCGTGAAGGTGCGGATATCGTTTGACAAACTCGATCCGCGGATTTTGCCGGACATGGGGATTAAGGTGACGTTTCTGAGCGACGAACCGGTGAAGAAGGTGGATGCTTCGGCGCCGGTTGTGGCGGCTTTGCTTCCGAATGAAGCTTTACACGACGACAACGGGAAAAAGATTGTGTTTCTGGTGAAGAACGACAAGCTGGAGCGGCGGGCAGTGGCCGTCGGAAATGCCCAAGGAGCGCAGACGGAGATTTTGTCTGGGATTGTGGCCGGTGATGCGGTGGTGGTGAAGGGGCCTGCCAATATGCAAGACGGGCGGGCTGTGCAGATCAAGAAGTAGGGATTGCGAAACAGGAGCGCGAAAATGATTCGAGTGGATGGACAGGGGAACGGAAACAGCTTGATTCAGGTGCGAGGGCTATCGAAGGCTTACAGCCGCGGCGGCGAACAGATTCAGGTGCTGCAGCGGCTCAATCTGGATGTGGATAAGGGCGATTTCGTGGGATTCATGGGGCCGAGCGGCTCCGGTAAAACCACGCTGCTGAATCTGCTTGGCGGGCTGGATGTGCCGACGCAAGGGAGCATTACGGTTGCGGGCGACGAGATCACGCACATGTCCGGGAGCAAGCTGACGCAATGGCGAGCGCGGCACGTCGGGTTCATCTTCCAGATGTACAACCTGATTCCGGTGCTGACGGCGTTTCAGAACGTGGAGCTGCCGCTGCTGCTGACGAAGCTCTCGAAGTCCGAGCGGCGTAAGCATGTGGAGACGGCGCTGAGCGTTGTGGGATTGAGCGACCGCATGAATCACTATCCGCGGCAGCTTTCCGGAGGACAGGAACAGCGCGTGGCGATTGCGCGCGCGATCGTGGCTGACCCGACGTTTTTGTTGTGCGATGAGCCGACCGGTGACCTGGACCGCAAGAGCGCGGATGAAATCATGAGTTTGATTAACCGGCTGGTGAAAGAGTACGGCAAAACCGTGTTGATGGTGACGCACGATCCGGTCGTGGCGAAGCAGGCGGACTTAACGCTGCATTTGGAGAAGGGACTCCTTGTTGAAGGGGGACAACGGCAGGAAGTTGTTGCGGGAGGTGTGGCGTGAGATTCCGCGGGCTGATTTTCGCAAATCTCTTTCGGAAGAAAGTGCGGTTGGTGCTGACGATTGGTTCGTTTGCGGTGGCGCTGTTTCTTTTTGCGTTTTTGGCGGTGGTGAGGAGCGCCTTTAGCCGCGGCGCGGAAGTGGCTGGCGCGGACCGTCTTATAACGACCAACAGGATTGGGCTGATTCAAACCCTGCCGATTTCCTACCAGGACAGGATCGCGGCGATCCCTGGCGTGAAGGCGGTGACGCAAAACCACTGGTTCGGGGGCGTGTACCAGGACGAGAAGAATTTTTTTGTGCAGTTCGTGATCGATCCGGACAACATGCGTAAGGTGATGAATGAATTCGTTGTGCCGGACGATCAGTGGGCAAATTTTTTGAAGGACCGGCAGGGGGCGGTTGTTGGTGTTAAAACCGCGGAGCGGTTCGGCTGGAAAATCGGTGATCGCATCCCGATTAAGAACTCGCTTTATGGGCCGACGAAGACCTGGGAGTTCAATCTCGACGGGATTTATCACAATAGCCGTCCCGGCGGTGACGAAAATCAGTTCTGGATTCAGTGGAAATACTTTGATGAAAACGTGCCGGCCTTTGCGAAGAGTACGGCGGGGTGGTACGTCCTCAAACTGGACAATCCCGATGATGCGGCGCGGGTCGGCAAGGCCATCGACACTATGTTTGCTAACTCCTCCGCGGAAACAAAGACAGAGACCGAGTCGGCATTCGCTATCGGATTTATCAAGCAGTTCGGCAACATCGAGTTTTTGATCGAGAGCATTGGCGTCGTGGTGTTTTTTACGTTGCTTCTGGTTACTGGCAACACCATGGCTATTTCCGTGCGCGAGCGGATCAGCGAACTCGGTGTACTCAAGGCTATAGGTTATAGCGACCGCGCGGTTCTTTTTTTTGTGCTCGCGGAATCACTGGTCATAGCGCTCATTGGAGGACTTGTGGGGCTTGGTCTTGCTCTTCTCGCTGTCCCGCTTCTCGGCGCTAAACTCAACGGATTGCTGCCGTCGCTGGTTTTGTCGCCGGCCATACTTTCGCTGGGACTTGGAGTGGCGCTTATCGTTGGAGCCGTCAGCGGACTCTTGCCGGGGATCGGCGCGATGCGAATGCGCGTTGTGAACGCACTGCGGAGGGTGTGACATGGCGATTCCGGTCGTTTACAACTTTCGGAGCGTGAAGGCGCGATGGACTTCGGCGATAGTCGCGGTCCTCGGAATTGCCGGAACCGTGGGAGTTTTTATTGCCATGCTTTCGCTGGCGCGAGGATTTCGGGCGACGCTTGTTTCTTCCGGATCTTATGACAATGCACTCGTTTTGCGCGCGGGGTCTACTTCGGAGATGACGGGAGCAGTGCCGCTGGAGAGTTCGAAGATTCTGCAGGACGCGCCGGGCGTTGCCCGCGTGGTTGGCGGCCCACTGATCACAACCGAGGCGGTGTTGGTGGCGCCGATTCCGATGGTTGCGACGGGTACAGACGCGAACGTGCAGGTTCGCGGTGTGTCGCCAAATGTTCTAGCGATTCGAAACAACGTCAAGATCGTCGAGGGGCGCATGTTTCAGCCCGGACTTTCTGAGGTGATCGTCGGCAAGAACGCGACGAAGAGCTACAAGAACCTGGGGCTTGGGGATACGCTGAGCATGGGGGACACGCAATGGAAAGTGGTGGGCGTGTTCGATGCAGGCGGGAGCGCGTTTGATTCAGAGGTCTGGTGCGACGCGCACCTTTTGAATGGCGCTTTCAAGCGGCCAGAGGATAGTTATCAGTCGGTGACGGTACACCTCGCTTCGGCGAATTCTTTTGAACAGTTCAAGGATTTCGTCACGGCCGATCCGCGTTTGAATGTGGATGTGACGCGGGAAATCGATTATTACTCGAAACAATCGACGCGCATGACGCAGCTCATTACGATTCTTGGTGGGCTGGTTGCGGCGGTGATGGCGATTGGGGCGATCTTTGGCGCGCTGAATACGATGTATTCGGCGGTGGCCGAGCGCGGACGGGAAATCGCGACCATGCGCGCGCTGGGATTCGGCGCTGCAGCGGTGGTGTTTTCGTTTTTGATTGAGGCATTGCTGATTTCGTTTGTGGGTGGTGCGCTTGGGGCTGCGGCGGTGCTGCCCTTGAACGGGCTTACGACCGGCGCGATGAATTGGCAGACGTTTTCGCATATGGAGTTTGCATTTAAAGTAACGCCGATATTGCTTTTGAGCGGACTGATTTTTGCGCTGGTAATGGGTGTGCTTGGCGGGTTGCCACCGGCGGTGCGGGCTGCGCAGCGGCCTGTGGCCACGGCTTTGCGGGAATTGTGAGTCCTCGGTCGATTCATTCGGTTGTCTAAGAAAAACATTTACACAGAGATCGCAGAGGCCACGGAGACGTGTGTCTTGAGACTGCGCGGTAGTGCGCTACAATCCAACGCATGAGTGAAGAAAAGAAGGATCGCGAATTGGGGATGGACCGCGCGATTACGCGACGCGATTTTTTGAATGGCGTGGCGGTGGGCGTCGGTGGGGCGCTGACGAGCGGCGTGATCGGAGCGGACACCTTACTGGCAGCGGCGGCGCTCGACGACTACGCGCCGGAGAAGGCGGCGAATTACTATCCGCCGGCGCTTACCGGCATGCGCGGGAATCATGATGGGACGTTTACGTTTGCACATCGGCTGCGGGATGGGGAGAGCTGGGACGCGGAGGGGGCGGCGGCTAAGACGGGTGAGACTTACGACTTGGTGGTTGTGGGCGGAGGAATCAGCGGGCTTGCGGCGGCGTATTTTTACAGGAAGAGCACGGGAAGTGATGCGCGGATTTTGATTCTCGACAATCACGACGATTTTGGCGGGCACGCGAAGCGCAACGAATTTCGCGCGGGAAACCGCGTGGCGTTGAGCTACGGCGGAACGCAATCGATCGAGAGCCCAGGGAATTACAGCGCTGTTGCCAAGGGATTAATTAATGAGATTGGGATCGAAACGGAGCGATTTTACAAAGCGTACGATCAGAAACTTTACGCGAAGATGGGGACGGCGGCTTTTTTTGATAAAGAGACGTTTGGCGAAGACCGGTTGATCACGGGAATGAATGCGACGCCGTGGTCGGAATTTTTGGCGAAGGCGCCGCTTTCGGAAATAGCGAAGCAGGATATCGCGAGAGCTTATACAGAGAGAGTGGACTACCTTGCGGGGCTTTCGAAGGACGAGAAGCGCGCGAACCTGGCGAAAATCAGTTACGCGGATTACTTGACGAAATTCTGCAAGGTGCATCCCGAGGCGCTGCCGTTTTTTCAGACGTTTCCGCATGATTTGTATGGAGTCGGGATTGACGCCGTTCCGGCGATTGGGTGCTTCGAATCGGGAGACGACTACGGCTCGTTTACGTATCCCGGTTTCGATGGATTGGGCATTGGCGAACACGAAAAAGAAGAGCCATACATTTTTCATTTTCCGGATGGCAATGCGTCGATTGCACGTCTTTTGGTGCGAGCGCTCATTCCGGGAGCGATGCCAGGGCATTCGATGGACGACGTGGTGACGGCGCGAGCGGATTACAGCAAGCTGGATGTGGACGGGGCGCCTGTGCGCATTCGGCTAAACAGCACCGCTGTGCATGTGCAGCAGAGTGAGGCAGGCGGCGCGTCGAAGACCGTGAACATCTCCTACATGCGCGGAAAGAAATTGCAGTCGGTGCAGGCGAAGAATTGCGTGCTGGCTTGCTACAACGGAATGATTCCATATATTTGCCCAGAGCTCCCGCAGAAACAAAAGGAGGCACTGTCTTATCTTGTGAAGACGCCGTTGGTGTATACGCACGTGGCGCTGCGGAATTGGACTTCGTTTGCGAAGTTGGGCGTGCATCAGATTGTGGCGCCGGGCGGCTATCACACCTATACGGCACTGGATTTTCCTGTCAGCATCGGCGGATATGCGTTTCCGAGCAAGCCCGAAGAGCCCATGGTGCTCTTCATGCTGCGCACGCCCTGCAAGCCGGGGCTGCCGATGCGCGACCAGTTCCGCGCGGGGCGCATGGAGTTGATGGAGACGCCTTTTTCGAAATTCGAACGCAACGTTCGCGACCAACTCGGAAGAATGCTCGGAGGCGCCGGATTCGATCCCGCGCAGGACATCGAGGGCATCACGGTGAATCGCTGGGCGCATGGATATGCGTACACCCCGAATTCGCTCTTCGATCCGGACTGGAAAGAAGAAGAGAAACCGTGGGTAATCGGACGGAAGTCATTCGGTAAGATTGCCATCGCGAATTCGGATGCTGGCGCTAGCGCTTATTCGGACGTGGCTATTGATCAGGCTTGGCGGGCTGTGGGCGAAATCCTGAAGAGCTAACGCGGGATACGGCAGCCGAGCAATCGTCCCTTCCGGCAAAAGGAGCTTGCAGGATTTCACGGGTAAATGTGCTATTGTCCTTACTGTAGACTCCCGAAGTAGGGTTGCCTGAACTCCTTGAAGGGCGCGCTTTTGGCCCTCCCTCCAGTGAATTCAGCCAATTTCAGGCCAGTGTATCGTAGCGTCCGGAAAGCGCGAGCTTGCCGAGATCCTGCACTCATGGTGCTTCGAAGAGTTCAGGGAGAATCAAGATGAAGAGTTTGTTTGTCGGCAACATGAGTTTTCAGACCACGGAAGGTGAACTGCGCGACCTGTTCACGCCGTTTGGACAAGTGACGCGCGTGCACATGGCCATGGACCGGGAAACCGGGCGTGCGCGGGGGTTTGCGTTTGTGGAAATGCCGAACGACGAGGAAGCGGCCAAAGCGATGGCCGGACTCGATGGCAAGGAATTGGGCGGGCGCAATTTGAAAGTGAATGAAGCGCGTCCGAAGGGCGAAGGCGGGCCGCCGCGCGGGCCTCGCAATTTTGGGGGGCCGGGCGGAGGCGGTGGTGGTGGCCGAGGCAAGGGCGGAGGCGGCGGACGCGAGCGTTTTTCGAATGAAGACTACCGCGAGTCTGCGCGGCAGCCTCGCGAACCGCGCTGGTAAGGCAACTTGATGTATATAGCTTGGCGGCGACGGCTTGCGCCGCGCCGGGCAGCGCCTGCGAGGAGACGCAATGACTACGACATTCCAGAAGCGCCAAAAAGAGATGAAGCGAATGGAAAAGCGCAAAATGAAAGAGGAAAAGCGCGTCCAGCGGAAATTGGACAAGACGGCGGAGAAAGAATCCGGAGTTTCGACGGAAGAAATTCTCGTACCACTGACCGGGCCCATTCCTTATGATGATGAGCAGTAACCGGAGAATCGACTAGGTCCGGTTTTCACCCAGGCTAATTTTCACAATAAATCAAGTGGGTTGTTACTTCGCTGGGGGCGCGCCGGGAATTTTGTGTGCGGCGCGCGAATTGTTGTGCGCGAAGGCCTCAATGCATGGACATGGGGCCACCCCTCGCTTGCGGGCGGCGCATCAGAAAAATAAACGGAAGCATCAGCACAAACAATCCCGCCAGAATCAGAAAGATGCTGTTGTAGGCGAGCATGCTGGCTTGCCGCTCGACCAATCCAAACATCGCTGCGCGTGCCTGATGGGTGGCGGTCGCGCTGTCCGACCCGCTGGCCATAAACATCCCGTGAAGCGAATTCATCATGTTCCGCGCGCTCGCGTTGTACGGAGTGACATGCGCGCCCAGCTGATTGATGTTCCTCTGTTGGAAACGAATCTGCATGGTGCTGACGGCGGCAATGCCGATGCTGCCTCCCAAGTTGCGCACCAGGTTGAAGAGACTTGTTGCGTTTCCCATGTTTTCCCTGCGAATGGGCGCCATGCTGATGGTGGTGAGCGGAACGAAGATGAGACCGAGCGATAGGCCCATCAAAAGTTGCGGCCAAAAGAAATCCCAGAATCCTGCGCTAAGACTAAGGCGTGAAAATTGGAAGAGCGTATAGCCGCAGACGATCAATCCCGCCGTCAGCATTTTGCGTGGATCCAACTTGGCCATGATGATGCCCGCAACCGGCATGGCGATAAAAGAGCCAAGTCCGCGAGGTGACATCGCGAGGCCGGCGCGGATGGCAGGGTAGCCGAGGAGCGTTTGCAGGATCAGCGGGATCAGCACCGTGGTGCCGTAGAGGCCGACGCCGAGCAGGGACATAAGGAATACGCCGGTGGAATATGTGCGGTCTTTGAAGACGCGGAGATTGACGACGGGATCCTTGATGTGGAGCTCATAGATTAGAAACGCAACGAGCGTGACGACGGCGACGATGGCGACAGCGGTAATCCAATCCGTGCCGAACCAGTCTTTTTCCTGGCCTTTATCGAGGACGATCTGCAGCGTGGCAATTCCGATGGCGAGCAGCCCGATGCCCCAGTAATCGATTTTTTGTGAAGCGCGTCGGATGTAAGACGGGTCGAAGATGAAGAGCGACGTCATCACGATGGAGGCGACGCCGATAGGCACGTTGATGTAGAAGACCCAGCGCCACGAGTGGCTGTCCGTGAGCCAGCCGCCGAGGACTGGGCCGAGCATAGGAGCGACGACAATCCCAAGTCCCCAGAATCCCATGGCTTTGCCGCGGTCCTCGGGCGGGAAGGATTCCAGAAGGATGGCTTGCGAGATGGGCTGCAAACCGCCTCCGCACGCGCCCTGGATGATGCGGCAAACAACCAGGAAGGAAAGGCTGGGGGCGAGGCCGCACAAGAAAGATGCGATCGTAAAGCCGGTTACGGAAAGCATCAACATGCGCTTGCGGCCAAAGAAATTGGAAAGCCAGCCGGTCAACGGCAGAATGATGGCGTTGGCAACGAGATAGGAAGTCAGCGTCCAGGTGGCTTCGTCTACTGTCACGGAGAGGCTGCCGGCAATGTGGGGGAGGGAAACGTTTACGACCGTGGTGTCGAGCACTTCCATGAAAGTGCTGAGCATCACGGAGATGGCGATGACCCAGGGGTTGATGTGAGGATGAGTCGGTGCCGTCTCCTGGGGCATGAAGACCTCGAACTGCTCCTTGACGAACGCTAAGCCCTGCTTCGATGAAATCATACGGGCTGATCGGGGTGCTGGCAACGTTCGTCGCGGGGCGCGTGTTCAACCGCAACTTTGAACACTCACTTTGCGCATTGAGAAAAATGTTCACAATTGGCTGATTGCTGTATCTTGTCTGCATACAAAGGCAGAGGGGAGCGCAAATGAACATTTGCAAATCACGCCGTGAGTTCCTTGCTGGCATGGGCGCTTTGACCGCGGTAGCAGCTTTTCCCGTTGGCTTGTTGGCCACTCGAGAGAGGCTGTATCCGCCAGTGGATTTGTCTTACTTTGACGCGCCAATTCCTCCGGCGCCGTTCGAACTTCATATTGGCTATGCAGCCATTACTTGGAGCGGAAACGATCGTCAGGCGATCGAGGACATCGCTTCGATAGGATTTCCGGGGATTCAAATTCGTTCCAACAGCGTTCAGGAGTTCGGCAGCGGCGCGGCGCTGCGTGAAGTGCTCGACAACCACCATCTCAAGATGATTGCTTTATCGAGCGGAAATCTCGGCATCGATCCTGCCATCGAAACTTCAGAAATCGCGAAGCACGTGGCAAACGCGAAATTCCTCCGCGATTCGGGAGGGCTCTATCTTCAAATCATTGATGAAAGGCCCAAGGATCGTGCGATCGTGGCCGCCGACTACAAACGCCTCGGTGTTTTGCTGACGGAGCTTGGAAAACGAACCGCCGATCTCGGTGTGCAGCTTGGCTATCACAACCACATGGGAAGCATGGGAGAAACTCCCGAGGGTGTGGAACAAATCATGGGAGCTGTCGATTCGCGCTACGCAAAGCTGGAGCTGGACGTGGCGCATTATTTTCAAGGCGGCGGCGACCCGGCTGAGGCCGTCGAAAAATATAGCGACCGGCTGCTCTTTCTCCACCTGAAGGATGTCGAGCGGCTGCCGGGCGGTACTGATGCTAAGCAATCTTATCGGTTCGTGGAGCTTGGGCGTGGAGCGGTAAATCTTCCGGCCGTGATCGATGCGCTTCGCAAAATCAGTTTCCGTGGATGGGGCATTGTTGAGCTGGACGCTGTGCCAGACAAGGCTCGAACGCCAAAAGAATCGGCGGTCATCAACAAGAAATATGTCGAAGAAAAGCTGGGGTTGAAGGTATGAGTTCCCCGTTTCGCATTGCCGTTATCAATGATGAGGTGAGTCAAGACTTCGGCCGTTCATGCGAAGTGATCGCGCGCGAATTTGGCTTGGAGTGGATCGAGCTGCGCGCCATGTGGAACAAAAACATTCTCAACCTCGATGCTAAAGAAGTTGGCGAAGCGCGCCGCATTCTCGAAAAATATAAATTGCGCGTGACGGATATCGCCAGCCCGCTTTTCAAGGTGGATTGGCCCGGCGCGCCAAAATCCCAATTCAGCCCCAAGGGCGCGCAGTTCAGCGCCGATTTTACTTACGAGCAGCAGGACGACGTCCTCGAACGCAGCATCGAGTTGGCGAAAGCCTTCCAAACCGACCGTGTGCGCTGCTTTGATTTTTGGCGGCTCGAAGAGCAAGCTCCGTATCGTGCTGCCATGAATGAAAAACTTCTCACGGCCGCAGGCGTGGCAGGGAAGAAGGGCGTGACGCTGTTGCTCGAAAATGAAGCCGCTTGCAACACAGGCACGGCAGCCGAAGCGGCCAAAGTTCTCAGCGAAGTACGGACTCCTTCGCTTATGTTGAACTGGGATCCGGGAAACGCCGCCTCGCGAGGCGAGAAAGCATATCCAGATGGGTACGAGCTTCTGCCGAAAGAACGCATCGGCCACTGCCACTGCAAAGATGTCGCGAAGAAGCCAGACGGCAAAGATTATGATTGGGCCGCGATGGGCCGCGGCATTATTGATTGGACGGGCCAATTTGCCGCACTGAAGCGCGACGGTTACCACTTTGCTGTCAGTTTGGAAACCCACTGGCGAGGCGAGGGCACGCCCGAGGAATCCACGCGTCAGAGTTGGGCAGGGATGAAGGACGAACTGCAAAAAGCGGGGGCGTTTTGAGCAGTGGCGAGCCTTCATAGAAAGTACATTTCGATCGCAATTCTAAATCTTGAATCACTCGACTCATTTCGCCTGGGGTTGCAATGAGAAACGGAGACAATTACCATGAAACGCCTCATCGCCGGCATCGCGCTCCTTTTGGGATTTGCCGTTTGTTCACACGCGCAGACGGCTCGTTGGGCAGAAAAGACTGCGAATGACTGGTACGCCCAGCAGCCTTGGCTCGTTGGGAGCAACTACATTCCATCCTACGCAATCAATGAACTCGAAATGTGGCAGGCGGACACTTTCGATCCGAAGCGCATCGACATAGAACTGGGCTGGGCCGAATCGCTGGGATTGAACACCATGCGCGTTTTTCTGCATGACTTGCTCTGGAAGCAGGATTCTGCGGGGTTCAAGAAGCGCATTGATATTTTTCTGAGCATCGCGCAAAAACACAAAATCAGGCCGCTCTTTGTGCTCTTCGATTCCTGCTGGGATCCAAATCCCAAGCTCGGCGAACAACATGCGCCGACGCCCGGCGTGCACAATTCCGGCTGGGTGCAAAGCCCCGGAGCTGCCGCGCTCAAAGACCCCGCTCAATATCCACGCCTTGAAGCTTATGTCAAAGGAGTGGTCGGAGCCTTCGCCAACGACAAGAGAATTCTCGGCTGGGACGTCTGGAACGAGCCGGACAATACGAACAACGGCAGTTATGCGAGCGGGGAGCCGCCCAACAAAGTCGAACTCGTGCTGGCGCTTTTGCCGAAAGTGTTCGGATGGGTTCGTGCCGCAGGCGCTTCTCAGCCGCTCACGAGCGGCGTCTGGAAGGATGACTGGTCGTCCCCCGAAAAACTTGCCCCCATGGAGAAAATGCAGCTAACGTTTTCCGATGTGGTTTCCTTCCACAGCTACGACGGTTCTGACGTGTTTGAAAAGCGCGTGCTGTCTCTGCAGCAATATCACCGGCCCATTCTCTGCACGGAATACATGGCTCGGGGAAATGGCAGCACGTTTCAAGGCACGCTGCCCATCGCCAAGAAATATCACGTCGCCGCCATTAATTGGGGACTCGTCGCCGGCAAGACGCAGACGTATCTGCCGTGGGATTCCTGGAAGCATCCCTATACGGATCGTGAACCAACCATTTGGTTTCACGAAGTTTTCCGCACAAACGGCCAGCCCTACAGCCAAGAGGAAGCCGATTTCATCCGGGCGATCACCAAAAGTACCGCTGCTGCCAACTGATTGCGCAAACCGACTGCGCCAGCAAACAACGTGCAATAGATTCGTTCTATGCGATCGTTCTCCAGTTGATGATAGTTGGCGCAGAGTCGCGCCGAGGAAGGGAAGAGATTGGTTCCGGGACGTGGACTCGAACCACGATACTCAGCTTCAAAGGCTGATGTCCTACCGATTAGACGATCCCGGAACCGCGGACAACAGTTTAGCAGAGGAAAAAGAATGTGCGAAGCCACTGAAATGTGCGCGGTGCGAGAGTTTCTGCTAAATTGGTAGGGTTGCGTCCATCGCGGGAGAGGTGGCCGAGCGGTTTAAGGCGCACGCTTGGAAAGCGTGTGTAGGTTAATCCCTACCGTGGGTTCGAATCCCACCCTCTCCGCCATTACTCAAATTTCCTTGCAAAATAGCGTCCATTGACGTTGGTGTACTTCTAGTGTACTCTTTCCTTGGCATTCAGGCTCACCGTTACCGGAGGCGAGAATGGCTCTGGAACTCACCATTTACAACCGACAGAAACTCACCAACAA
>DATFZQ010000254.1:0-57493 GCA_035314345.1 Candidatus Acidiferrum sp. | reverse complement strand
TTGCCTCCGCTGGATATCTACCGCTCCGAATCGCAGGTTGCATCGCGGCGAGTGGGAGTGATTCAAGCGGAATACGCCGTCAAGCAAGCTGAGGATCAGTTTCGCCAGGGTATCGCCGCGGACATCGACCCGGCGACGCGCGTGCTTGATCTTGAGTTGACCGATCGCCCTGAGCCCGTGGGAGAACTGCTCAACATTGATATTCCCACCGCTCTCGCGCGCGCCATTGCGAATCGCCCAGAATTGGAAGCGGTGCATCAGCAGCTCGCCATCGATGAACTGAGCATTCGTCTAGCACACAACAACCTCAAGCCGGACCTCGAACTCTCTGGATTCTATTTGGGGAACGGACTGAATGGCTACCAGGCCGGCGTTGCAAATACAGGAATAGCCACAAGTTTGAGCCAGTCCTTCCGTTTTACCTTCCCAGCCTACGGCGCCACTCTCTCGTTGGCCCTGCCGATAAAAAATCACAGCGCGGAAGCAAATCTAGCCGATGCCCTGGTGAGCCGGCGCCACGACCAATATCAACAAAGAGCGACGAATCAAAGCATCTCGCTAGACGTTACGACTGCCGTGCACGCGCTTGAGGCAGCCAAGCTCGGGATGGAAGCCGCCAAAGTAGCCGTGGACCTTGCGAAGGAAACGTTGCACGCCGACGAACGAAAGTACGAATTGGGCACGGAACAAATCTTCTTCGTCCTCGACGCGCAAACGCAACTAGCCCAAGCGGAGCTGAACCTGATTCAGTCTCAAGTGAATTTCCAACTGGCCGTCACGCAGGTGGATCACGCAACAGGAGATTTGCTCGAACATCATCACGTGCAAATCGTGGAACCGTCGAAATAGAGTCTTTTGCGGTGGAGATTTAACCAGGCAGCGGTGCCTGATCAAACGCTAGAAGTGTGGACGGCGTCGCAGACGGCCGAGGTGACTTCTCGTGTCGTGGCTTTGCCGCCGAGGTCTGGAGTATGCAGACCGGAAGCTGTGACGCGTTCCACGGCGTGCATCAAGCGCAGAGCCGCATCTTTTTCGCCGAGATGTTCGAGCATCAGCGCTGCGGTCCACAAAGCGCCGATGGGATTGGCGATTCCCTTACCCGTGATATCGAACGCGGCGCCGTGGATCGGCTCGAACATGGAAGGGAAACGCCGTTCTGGATCGAGGTTTGCGGTCGGCGCGATTCCCAGGCTACCGGCGAGTGCGGCGGCGAGGTCGGAGAGGATGTCTGCGTGCAGATTTGTGGCCACGATAGTGTCCAGGCTGGCGGGCTTGGCGACCATGCGCGTGGTCATGGCATCGACGAGCATTTTGTCCCAGGTGACATCCGGAAAATCTTTTGCCACTTCGGCGGCGATCTCGTCCCACAGAACCATGCCGTGGCGCTGCGCGTTGGACTTGGTGACAACCGTGAGCAGCTTGCGGCGGCGCTCTTGTGCGAGTTTGAACGCGAAGCGCATGATGCGCGTCACGCCGCGGCGCGTGAAGATGGAAGTTTCCGTGGCGACTTCTTCGGGAAAACCGCGGTGAACGCGTCCGCCCTGGCCGGAGTATTCGCCTTCGGTGTTTTCGCGGACGATGGCCCAGTCTAGATCGCTCGGCTTGCAGTCGCGCAGGGGCGATGACAGCCCTTGCAGGATCCGCGTGGGCCGGAGATTGACGTACTGATCAAAACCCTGGCAGATCGCCAGGCGCAATCCCCAGAGCGTGATGTGGTCGGGGACATCAGGCGCACCCACAGCGCCAAAATAAATCGCGCTGAACGGCCGCAGAAGTTCGAGGCCGTTCGAGGGCATCATCACGCCGCGTTTTTTGTAGTAGTCCGAACCCCACGGGAATTTTTCTACGTTTATCTGAAAACTGCCGACCTCTTGTGCGAGCGTCTGCAAGACATCGAGACCGGCGGTGATCACTTCAGGGCCGATGCCATCCCCAGGGATGGCTGCAATCGAGTACTGGCGCATCTCAACTCCCGTAACAGACTGACTATGAGAGAAAACCTGGTCCGTTTTCTGTGGGTGCCGCGCGGCGCAAATTTTGTGCCGCAAAAAAACTAAAAGTAGTGCAGGATACCTCCGCCGATCTCTGAGTTCTTGTCAATCGAGGGAAGATGGACCTCCCACCAGCGGACCCGCCAGTCGCCGAGCGCGCACGGAAACGAATTGCGTGGCGTCTCCTTCCCTTTCTCTTCCTGCTTTATATCATCGCTTTCCTCGACCGTATGAACGTTGGCGCCGCGGCGCTGCAAATGCCCGACGACCTGGGCTTCAACGACAAAGTCGTTGGCCTCGGAGCCGGAATGTTTTTCATTGGTTACCTCGTGCTGGAAATCCCCGGCGCTTTGATAGCCGAACGTTGGAGCGCGCGCCGCTGGATCGCTCGCATTATGATTTCTTGGGGAATCATAACCGCGCTTATGGCATTTATCCACACGGCGCGGGAATTTTATTTGGTGCGCTTTCTTGTGGGAGCGGCGGAAGCGGGATTCTTCCCTGCCGTTATTGTTTATGTATCGCACTGGTTCCGTTATCAGGACCGCGCCAAAGCGATCGCAGTCTTTTACGCGGCCAATCCGCTTTCCTATGTGATTGGTTCACCTCTCGCGGGATTTCTGCTGGGAATTACTTGGCTCGGCCTGCGAGGCTGGCGCTGGTTGTTCATCCTGGAAGGAATTCCAGCCGTGGTGTTCGGCGTCATCACGATTTTTTATCTTACGGACTGGCCGCGAGCGGCGACTTGGCTACGGTCGGACGAGCGTGATTGGATCAATAGCGAACTGGAGAAAGAAAAACTGGCGAAGCAGAATGTTCGTTCCTATACGATTTGGCAAGCTTTTTCGCAGCGCGACGTGATTCTGCTGACGATGTCTTACTTCTGCGCGACGACAGGAGGTTACGGAATCTCGTTTTGGCTGCCGAGCATTTTGAAACGGCTATCTGGGCAGAGCGACATCCGAGTGACGCTATTCGCTGCGTTGCCTTACCTTGCCGGATTTGTGATGCAGCAGTTGAATGGCTGGCACTCGGATAAAACGTCCGAGCGAAGATGGCATGCAGCGTTTCCCATTTTTCTTTGCGGGGTGATTTTATTGCAAGCGGTAATCTTCGGTTCGAATCTCATTGTCGCGGTTACGCTGTTCACCTTGGTGGGAGCTTCTTACTTCGCATTCCACCCGTGTTTTTGGGCGGTGCCAACTGCTTTCTTGAGCGAATCAGCGGCCGCGGCTTCCATCGGATTGATTAATTCGCTCGGAAATTTAGGAGGGTTTGTAGGTCCGCTGATGATGGGTTACTTGGTTAGCAGAACGCATTCCTTCACTGCCGGGCTCTTGTACTTGGTCGGGAGCCTATGCCTCTCCGGCATTCTGATGCTTGCCGTCGGAGCCGGGCGTCGCTCGTTACCGTAGCCGAGCGAGATATCCGCCAGTTAGTGTGAAATTTGTTCTATTTGATCCCACCGAAGTTCATGTTTCAGATGCTTAATGAATCTCTGGCTCAGGGATGGGCGCAGTACCTTCCAGAAAATCGAAGTCGCAGCCTTCGTGAGCTTGCGTGATGTGCTGCATGAAGAGCTTGCCGTAGCCGCGGGGATAAATTCCTTCTTTCGGGCGCCAGGCTGCGCGGCGGCGGGTTAGTTCCTCTTCGTTAACGCGCATGTTCAGTTGGCGGGCGGGGACGTCGAGGTCGATGATGTCGCCCTCTTTCAGCAACGCGAGCGGCCCACCGACGAAGGATTCGGGAGAGACGTGCAGGACGCAGGCGCCGTAACTTGTGCCGCTCATGCGCGCGTCGGAGATGCGGACCATGTCGCGAATGCCTGCTTTGAGAAGTTTCTGTGGAAGCTGCAGATTTCCCCATTCGGGCATTCCTGGAGCGCCTTTCGGTCCTGCGTTGCGCAGTACGAGCACGCTGTCCGCATCGACATCGAGGGCGGGATCGTCAAGGCGTGCGTTCATTTCGTCGAAATTGTCGAAGACGACGGCGCGGCCGATGTGTTTGAGGAGGTGCGGCTCGGCCGCGGAGGCCTTGATGACCGCGCCGTTGGGAGCGAGATTGCCGTAGAGAATCGCCAGGCCGCCGGAGGCAAGAATGGGATTGTCCAAAGTGCGGATGACATCAGTATTGTAAATCTCGGCGCTCGTAATATTTTCGCCGAGAGTTTTTCCCCTGATGGTAAGGCAGGTTAGATCCAAGTGGGGTGCTAGCGCTCGCAGAAGAGCTGGCAATCCACCAGCGTAATAGAAATCTTCCATGAGGTACTTGCCGCTGGGACGAATGTTCGCGAGCATGGGCGTTTTTTTCGAAAATTGGTCGAAGCGGTCGAGCGTGATTTTTATTCCCGCTCTTCCTGCCATTGCAATCAAGTGAATGACTGCGTTCGTCGAGCCGCCAAGGGCAAAAACAGCCGCAATCGCGTTGTTGAAGGACGCGTCACGCAAAATATCGCGCGGCTTCAAGTCTTCCCAAACCATTTCCACGATGCGACGGCCAGAGCGGTTGGCCATCTTTGGGTGGTTGGCATCGACGGCAGGAATGGAGGTCGCGCCAGGAAGAGTGAGGCCGAGGACTTCGGTCAGGCTAGTCATGGTGGAAGCTGTGCCCATGGTCATGCAAGTTCCTGCCGAGCGCGCGATGCCGTTTTCGATTTCGGTCCAGGCTTGCAGATCGATGTTGCCCGCGCGGCGTTCTGCCCAATACTTCGAGACGTCGGAGCCGCTGCCCAGGATTTCGCCGCGCCAATTGCCGCGTAACATCGGTCCCGCGGGAACGTAGATCGCGGGCAGATTCATGCTGATGGCGCCCATCAAGAGTGCGGGAGTCGTTTTGTCGCAGCCGCCCATCAGCACGCAGCCGTCGGCGGGGTAGGAGCGCAATAATTCTTCGGTTTCCATTGCCAGCAGGTTGCGATACATCATCGTGGTTGGTTTCTGAAACGTTTCGCCGAGAGTGAACGCAGGCATTTCGACAGGGAAACCACCGGCCTGCCACACCCCTTTCTTGACGTCTTCCGCGCGCGCTCGGAGATGGCTGTGGCACGGATTGATGTCACCCCAGGTGTTGATGATCGCGATAACGGGCTTGCCCGCGTAATCCGCCTGCGTGCAACCCATAGAAGCGGCGCGCGAACGATGTCCGAACGAACGTAGATCGTCCGGACCGTACCAACGATGACTCCTCAATGATCTAGAATCTTTTGGCGGCACAGAGTTCCTTCCAAAGTCTTGGGACTTGAATCAGACAAACGTAGAACTTTCAAATCGTGCGGTCAACAGCCAATCCATTCTGCGAAGCGGTGCATTGTAGGAGGCGGAAAATTGTAGTGTCAACCTCTAAGCTTTGAACGTGGTGGCTCAGCTTGCTAGTGGCGCGTTTATCGGGCGCTCGCCAAGTATCTATGCTGAGAGCGTCTTTCAACGAATATTCTGCATGGCTTTCAATGAACCTATTCCAATAATGGGGGGCGGAGTCGATGAAAAAATTTCTCTTGCCAATCATGTCTGTTTCGGTGGAGGACAGGCAATAGGTGAAGAAAGTACGCTGTACTAATTCTGTCCTACAGTCCAAGTAACCGCATGCTATTTTCCTTGTTAGCCTCCATCTCCAATCGGAACGGTCAACAACGGGTCCCCCTCTCCCCGGAAGTCGCAAGGACACACCGAATCGGTGATAAATCAAATTTGTTTTAGGGGGCCTACTTGAAAAACCATCTTTGTATACTGCTGCTTTGCATGACCACCGTCTTTGCCCTTCCCGCGCGGCCACAAACCTCCACAACAAGTCTCTCGATGAGTGCGCACTGGGACGATGGGACGAATATTCAAGGAACCGTGACCTTTAGCAAACAGAACGCTTCAGGCCCTGACACGGTAGTCGTCACACAAACCTTGTCGAATGGCCGGGCCAATGTATCTGAGGCGTTGGGCGCAACGACCATGTACGACGTCACGCTTGTCGACATTGCTGGCACGCAATTGATCAAGTTTCCGATTGCCACGGCAATGATCAATCCGGGGAACCTCAAGCAAGCCCAGATTAAATTTGTTTTTCGCAAAGCCGACAATTCCTTGAAATCGGGGGATATTTCGGTTTCCATGGAGTTTTAGCTCGGCCGTCCCGACCGCTGGCGCGACCTTAGCACGCGCCAACCGTCGCTCAATCGATTCGCCGTCACCAATCTGTCGCAGCAACGGTGGACTAGCATCTCGCTGGTCGCGTACTCGGATACTGACTCGCCGCCGCTTTAAAGACAGAATTTGATTTTTCTAAACTGCGTTTGCTAGATACGGGTTGCGCGGATGTGGTGTAATCTCTTGCGCTGTTCGTGCGACGCCCATGAGAAACGACACGATTTTAGTGCTTGTAAGTACGGCTGAGCCAGCTGAGGCGCAGCTTGCGATGCTAAGCAAGCTGCTCGCGGACGTGAACATTATCGCAGGAAATTCGGTGGAGGCATGTGAAGAGGCGGCTGCTTACGCGAGCGTGTTATTCAACTGGTCTGGCTCGTTGGATTTGTTTAAGAGCGTGTTTGCGATGGGCCAGAATTTGCTTTGGGTGCATTCGCGCTCCGTGGGTTTAGAGAGAACGCTGTTCGCGGAATTGAAAGAAAGTGCCGTGCCGCTCACCAATGGCGCAGGCGTGTTTAGCGCATCGCTCGGCGAGTTTACGCTTGGGGCGATTTTGTATTTCGCGAAAGATTTCCGGCGCATGATTCGGAATCAGATGGCCGGCGTGTGGGAAGCGTTTGACGTTTCGTGGGCATCGGGGCAGACCGTTGGGATTATCGGATATGGGGACATTGGGCGGGCGATCGCTGAAAGGGTGCGTGCAATAGGAATGACCGTGCTCGCCGTGAGGCGGCATGCTGCAGCTTCGCAGCGTGCAGATCCGCTGGTTGCCGAAACTTTTACGCCAGACCGGCGGCTCGAAATGATTTCGCGATGCGACTATGTAGTTGCCGCGGCACCGCTGACTCCTGAGACGCGCGGAATGATAGCCGAGGCGGAATTCGCGGCGATGAAGACAACGTCGGTGGTGATCAATGTCGGGCGCGGGCCGGTGATCAACGAGGAGGCGATGATTCGCACGCTTTCTAGTGGCCGAATTAGAGGTGCGGCACTAGACGTGTTCGATCGTGAGCCGTTGCCAGCGGGCCATCCATTTTACAAGCTGGAGAACGTATTGCTTTCGCCGCACTGCGCGGACCATACCCCCGATTGGCTGGACAATGCCATGAAGTTTTTCATCGAGCAGTATGAGCGGTTCCGGAAAGGCGAGCCGTTGCTCAATGTTGTGGATAAGAAGTTGGGATACTGATCTGCACGATGCGGCACTGACATTCGTGCGTCCAGGCAAGCCGTGGTTCAGACGGCGGGACAAGCCTTCCCTTACAAGGGATTCGCCGCGCTCGATTGCTCAATGGTTACTTTCCTGTGTAGCTGACTCGCCAGATGGACTTCGAGCCGTCATCGGTTACGAGCAGCGAGCCATCTTGGGCGACGGTGACGCCCACGGGCCGTCCCCAAACGTGGCCATTATCCACGACGAATCCTGTCATGAAATCTTCATATTCGCCGGTAGCGTGGCCGGTTTGATGCAAGGGCACGCGAATGACTTCATAGCCCACGCGAACCGAGCGATTCCACGAGCCATGTTCAGCAGCGAAAATATCGCCCTGGTATTCCTCTGGGAATTGTTTGCCGTTATAAAACGTCAGTTCCAGCGACGCGTTGTGCGGATGAAGGATGACATCCGGCGTAATGACTTTGTCTTTCAGCTCGGGATGTTTGCCTTCGTGGCGCGGGTCTTGATGGCTGCCCATATACCACCAGGGCCAACCGTAAAAACCGCCGTCCTGCACGTGGGTGATATAGTCGGGAACCAGATTGTCACCTAGAGCGTCGCGTTCATTCACCGAACACCACAACTCGCCAGTCTTCGAATTGACGGCGAGCCCCACGCAATTGCGGATGCCGTAGGCGTAGATTTGCATCGCCGAGCCGTCCGGATTGAACTCGAGAACATCAGCGCGATTCTTTTCCGCGGGCGTCGTGTCAGGGTCATCGATGTTCGAGGCCGACCCTACCGAAACGAACATTTTCTTCCCATCGAGCGAGAACTGAATGTCGCGCGTCCAATGACCGCCACCCGATGGGAGATCGGCAAGGTGTTCCGCGGGGCCGCGAGCCTTCAAATCGCCGTTGCGATAGGGAAGGCGGACGACCGAATCCGTGTTCCCAATGTAGATCCATTGCGGGTCCGGCCCAGGCGGATAAAAATTGATGCCGAACGGACGGTTGAGCCCGGTTGCAAAAGTCTCTGACTGCGCGGCCTTGCCGTCGGCGGTCACTCCGCGGAAGACCAAAATGTTGCCCGTGTGGCTTTCGGCGACGAAAAAATCGCCATTGGGCGCAGTGCGAATTAGTCGCGGTTGATCAAGCCCGGACGCATAGAGCTCGACTTTAAAGCCAGGCAGCACTTGCGGCCAGGCATCCTTCGGGCGTGGAACGAGTTGAGGACCATTGCCGGAAGACGCTGTAGCCAGCGGCTCGGGCAGATCTTTTAAAGTGATCTTACGAATCGTGCCGGGTTTCTCGTAACGGTAGTCGGTGAATGGCGGTTTGGGAGGAGGCGCGTTAGAGGCAGTCGCGACGGCTTCGTCGGCGGAAAGCTGCACGCGCGGCGAACCTGGTTTTTGGCTGCCAAGCACCCGAAGATAGTTGATGATCTGCCATCTCAGCTCTTCTGGAAGACTTGCCCAGGGCGGCATCCCATTGTTCAGATCGCCCTTGGTGATGTACCAGAAAATCTCGCCATCGCTGGCGCCTTGCGCTTTACCCGTGGCCAGTGCGGGAATGTTGCCGGTGCCTTCTCCGTTTGGTCCATGACAGGAAGCGCATCGCTGAAGGTAGTCTGCCTTCGCGGAGGCGGGATGCTGGCCCTCGAAGGGATTCTTCTGTTGCTTGGCGGATGGCGGTGCATCATGGAAGGTCGAATCCTGCGCCCCCGAGGAAGCAATCAGAAAAAGAGATAGCAACGCGCACTTTGCGAGTGAAACTGTGAGCATGCGGGCGTTCGATTTCAAAGTAGTCTCAACCTCCTGCCTCATCACTGGCCGAATAGATTGTGCCCTCCGGCAAGCGAAATTATATTGGATTATGTTGGCTGGGGCGAATGGAAAGCTTATCACGCGTGGATGCGCGTCGCATTTCTGTCCGGGTTGGACCTACTGAATTTGGAGGCGCGGGTGGGATTCGAACCCACGGATAAAGGTTTTGCAGACCTTCCCCTTAGGCCACTTGGGTACCGCGCCAAACTCCTAAGTATAGCAAAACTCTCGCCGTGGGCTGGAATCTGGACTGCCGCTGCGCGCGGACAGCGCGCTATTTTTTTGTAAGGACCACCGGCAAAGTGATTTTAGCTTCGCGCAGGAAGCGGGCGGATTCTTCAGGGGGCGTCGGATTAATATAAAAGCCGGTGCCCCATTCAAAGCCGGCGACTTTGGTCAACTTGGGAATGATTTCGATGTGCCAGTGGTAATGGTCGTTGATCTCTTCGCCGATGGGCGAGGTGTGGATCATGAAGTTGTAAGGCGGGCGGTCAAGGACAGCGTCGAGCCGCATCAAGGTGTCCTTCAACATGCGCGCGAGGCTCGCGTACATGGTGCTTTGGTTGTTTTCGTAGGACGACCCGTGCACCTTGGGGAGCAGCCACATCTCGAACGGAAAGCGCGAAGCATACGGCGCGAGCGTGATGAAATGATCGTTTTCGCCAATGATGCGCTCGCCGGTGTCACGTTCCTGGCGAATGATGTCGCAAAAGATGCAGCGTTCTTTTTCATCGTAATAATGCCAGCCACTATCCACCTCTTCGCGCACGCGCCGAGGCACAATGGGCAGAGCGATCAATTGTGAGTGCGTGTGCTCAACGGAAGCGCCCGCGGCTTCGCCGTGATTCTTGAAGATCAGCACGTAGCGAAACCTTTTGTCGTTCTTGAGATCGAGCATGCGGTCGCGGTAGGCCCAGAGGACGTCTTCGAGGGCGCGCTCCGGCAATGAGGCCAGAGTCACTGCGTGATCGGGCGTTTCGACGATAACTTCATGCGCTCCGACGCCGTTCATTTTGTCAAAGAGGCCTTCGCCTTCGCGGTCGAGGTCGCCTTCGATGCCGAGCGCCGGGAATTTGTTGGGCACAACGCGAACGCTCCAACCCGCGGTGTTTGCGCCACCATTGCTCCTGCCGTAGACGAGAATCTCCGGCGGCGTCTTGACTTCATTGCCGGGGCAGAACGGGCAATTCTTGCCGTTGGGCAGAGGAGCGACGCTCTCGCGTAGAAAATCGTTTGGACGTTTCCCGCGCTCGGTGGAAATAATCACCCAGCGGCCAGTAATCGGGTCTTTTCGCAACTCCGGCAAAGCAATCCTCCTCGAAAGGGATAAGAGATTCGGACGCGGAGAGAGCGCCCCTGCGCTCTGATTGTACCGCGTCTGGCGGTGTTGAAAAGGCGTCCCGCGGGATTTACCTGTGGAATTCTACATTTGGGGGCTGAACGCGTCTTTGTGCAGGCGCACGATCGGCGGCTTGCCGGGGGAATTGTCGATCGCAACAACGTCGAACCGGCAGGGGCACTCAGGGACGCGGCGTTCCCACAAGGAAGTGCTGCGCAGTCCGACCCAGCAGGTGTTGCTTGCCCGGCGTGACGCTTGGCTCCGGTAAGGAGTCAGAAGCGACTAGTTTGTTTGAGCTCCGCGAGACGCGCGAGCGTGCTCTAGGCTTTTTTCTCCGCTTCGCGAATGCACTCTTCGAGAGTGCGCACGGCGAAGTTCGCTTGTTCTTCGTCGATCAAGAGCGGTGGCGACAACCGCAAGGTGTTCTCGCCCGCGCCCAGGATGCATAGCCCCTTGTGGAATGCGAGGTCGACAATGGCATTGCGCAGATCCGCGGCTTTCTCTTTCGTGCGCTGGTCTCTGACTATTTCAATCCCGATCATCAAACCACGCCCGCGAACATCGCCGACGATTTTGAACTTCTTCGTCCAATCGGCCAGACGTGTGAAAAGGTACTCGCCCATGAGGCGAGCATTCTCCAGATACTCACTCTCGATCAAATCTGCCGTAGCTAGAGCCGCCGCGATGCAGACCGGATTTCCGCCAAACGTAGTTCCGTGGGCCCCCGGCTTCCAGTTCATGATGCTGGCTGGCGCGAAGATCGCACCAAGCGGCATGCCGCTGGCGATGCCTTTGGCGCTGCAGATGATGTCCGGCTCGATGCCCGCGAATTGATGCGCCCACCACTTCCCGGTGCGCCCCATACCGGATTGCACTTCGTCTGCGATGAGCATGATGCCGTGCTTGCGGCAAATGCGCTGCAGCTCTTGCAGGAAGAAGTTCGGCGCAACGACGTATCCGCCTTCGCCCTGAATCGGCTCAATGATGATGCCCGCGACTTCCTCCGGGTCAAAGAGCCGCTTGAAAATCTGCTGCTCGAGCTGCTCAAGAATTTCCGCGCCGCAAGTTTCCGCAGTGTGACCGTGGGCGCAGCGATAGGCATACGGAAAAGGAATGTGCTCGACGCCGGAGAGCAAAGCGCCGAAACCCTTGCGCTGCGTGGTTTTCGAGGCGGTCAGAGAAAGCGCGCCCATGGTGCGCCCGTGAAAGCATCCGTAAAACGCGATCATTTTGTCCCGCTTGGTGGCATAACGGGCCAGCTTGATGGCGCCTTCAACGGCTTCCGCGCCGGAGTTAGTGAAAAAGGCCTTTTTCGGAGCAGCACCGGACAAAGTGTTCACCAACCGCTCGGCAAGACGCGGCATGCTCTCGTAGTAAAAATCAGTGCCGGACATGTGAATGAGCTCGGCGGCCTGCTGCTGAATGGCGGCTACAACTTTGGGATGGCAGTGCCCCGTCGAGCAGACAGCGATGCCCGCTGCGAAATCCAAAAATGCGTTGCCGTCCACATCCTCGACAATCGCGCCATGCCCGCGCTTGGCAACAAGCGGATAGTCCCGCGTATAAGAGGGCGACATGAATTTGGCGTCGCTTTCCACAACACGCTTGGCGTTGGGACCAGGCAGCGCGGTAATTAGCCTCGGTAGTTTCGTTTCCATTGTGGCAATCATCTCTTCCTCCTGGGAAAAATGGTCAGCTGTGAATGTGGATGGACTACCGCATAGCAGGTTTGTGTGCGTACACCAATACCGAGTGCGCGCCCTGCCAGGAGAGAGATTGCTTAGTCTACGCCGAAAAGGTTGGGACGCAGCTCGGCTGGGGAGAGATTGCCGGGGAACCGATAGTGATTAGGGTGTTTCATTTGCGTTTCCAACGGACGCTACCGTCCTTCGAATCTTCAATAAGTATACCACGATCCGCGAGTTCTTTGCGGATGCGATCGGAGGCGGCGAAGTCGCGACGTTGGCGTGCCGCCTGGCGGTCGGCGATGAGTTTTTCGATTTCGGCGTCATTAGGACCGCTTTCGGCAGGGCCAAAACCCAGTGCCCGCAGCTTTTCCGCATCATTGTCGTCCATAATGGCGAAGACGCGGTCGAAGTTAGCGAGAAACTCCTGGACAGCGGCTACGTCTCCCTGGCGAAAGTCGCCTTTATCCATCGCGATGTTCGTTTCGCGCAATAAATCAAATGCGGCGGCAAGCGCACGAGCGGTGTTCAGGTCGTCGGAGAGGCCTGCGTCAAATTCATCCGCGGCTTCTGCGATCCGGGCTGCCATGCCCTTTTGTTTTCCGGCGGGAAATTTGCCTTGAGCCAGCCGCGCAGCAAAGTTGCGCAGGCGCTCAACTGAGCTTGCCGCCTGCTGCAAACCATCAAACGTGAAATTGAGTTGCTTGCGGTACGGCACGCTGGCCAATGCAAAGCGCAGCGCCGACGGCTTGTATCCCTTGGCAAATAAATCGCGCAGCGTAAAGAAATTGCCGAGCGACTTGGACATCTTCTCGCCTTCGACCAGCAGATGCTCCGCGTGCATCCAGTAGCGCACAAACGGCTTACCGGTCGCGCCTTCGCTCTGCGCGATTTCGTTTTCGTGGTGCGGAAACGCGAGATCGATGCCGCCAGTGTGAATGTCCAGCGTCTCGCCCAGATACTTCATGGCCATCGCGGAGCATTCGATATGCCAGCCGGGGCGGCCCTTGCCGATGGGCGTTTCCCAGAAATGCTCACCGGGCTTCGGCGCTTTCCACAACGCAAAGTCGCGCGCGCTCTCTTTTTCGTAGCGGTCCACATCTACACGCGCACCCGCCTGAATCCCAGCCACGTCAATATTCGAAAGCCTGCCGTACTGCGGGAACTTCGCGATGCGGTAATAGATCGAGCCTTCGCTTGGATAGGTAAAAGTCTTCCCCTGGAGCCGCTCGATCAGCTTGACCATGTCGTCGATATGGTCCGTGGCCCGGATCCAGTGCTCTGGCGCCTCGATGCTGAGCGTCTTGCAATCGTCGAAGAAAGCCTGTGCGTACTTCTCTGTGTAGTCGCGAATGCTTACGCCGGCGGCGGCCGAGTTGGCGATGATGCGGTCGTCCACGTCGGTCAAGTTCATGACGTGATTCATCTGGAACCCGCGTAGCTTCAGAAAACGCCGAAGAATGTCCTGAAACACGAACGTGCGGTAATTCCCGATGTGCGCGTAGTCATACACCGTCGGCCCGCAGGTGTACATGCGAACTTCGTTGCCCTTTTGTGGGGCGAACGCTTCAATCTTCCCGCCCAACGTGTTGTAGAAGCGTATTTCGTGCATCGCAGCTCAGACAGCTTTTGCCCCAAACGATAAACGTCAGATTGTATCCGAGCCTTCCAGACACCCGCAATGAAGAAGGACTCGCAATATAATGGACTGCGCATGCCATGTGCGACCCAGCTAGTCCTAATTGACGCTCTTCGCATCCGTCGATAGAGTCCTAGGTTCTCATTCAAGAGGTGCAACAATGAACCGCTTCATGCTGTGCCGTGGCCTCGTCGCCATTTTGGCGCTCTCGGGAGTCGCTGTTGCGCAGGAAAAGACTGCCGCGGATGCGGCCAAGTTGCTCACGCCGGAAGCATCTCTCAATCTGCGTTCCATTTCCGATTTGCAATTCTCTCCGGACGGATCGCGGGTTGCCTTCGTCGTCACGGAGCCGCCCAAGGGCGAACGGCGTGCGCGCCATATCTGGATCTATGAGAAGAAGTCCGGCGCCGTCCGGCAATTCACATTTTCCGCAAAAGATGAAACTTCGCCCCGCTGGTCTCCAGATGGGAAGCAAATCGCGTTTCTTTCGAATCGCGACGACCAGCAGCAAATTTACGTAATGCTCGCGGATGGCGGCGAAGCCGCTGCCGTGACCAAGGGCAAGCGCAGCGTGCGTAGTTTTGCGTGGTCTCCCGACGGCAAACAAATTGCCTTTCTTGCTCCGAATGCCAAAAGTGACGCCGAAGAAAAGAAGGAAAAAGACAAAGATGACGCGCGCGCAATGGATAAAGACGATAAACAACCCCGGCTGTGGCTGCTCACATTGGCCACAAGCGAGGCCAAAGCACTAACGGACGCCAAATGGGAAATAAGTGAGCTTGCCTGGCTAAAGACCGGCGACCACCTCATCGTCAGCGCCACCGATCATCCGGAATCTGATCAGGAGACTCATCGCATTTTTTCCATCTCCATTCCGGACGGCTCGCGGCGACTTATTTTCGCGCCGCACGGCCCGTTTCACGAGTTGCAGGTATCGCCCGACGGCGCGACGGTCAGTTACGTTGGCTCTCGCGTGGATGGTCCCTCGCCGCACGACCTCATGCTCATGGACATCGACAAGCGCGCCGCACGTAACCTCACCGGCGCGAGCCTCGATCGCGCCATCTCCGAGCATCGGTGGATGAAGGACGGCTCCATGCTCGCGCTCTACGCGGACGGCTTCCGAAACAAACTCGTTGGTTTTTCTCCTGAAGGCATGAGCACAAATCCCGCTAATCCGCCGTCTGGCAATGTCAACGCTTTCGCCGTTTCCGACGAGGGCGACGTTGTCTTCGCGGGACAGTCCGCCACGACGCCTCCCGAACTCTGGCTGTGGGATCAGAAAAACTCTCCACAACAAATTTCTCATTTCAACGACTCCTGGAAACAGTTCACGCTCAGCACCCCGGAATTCTACAAATACAAATCCTTCGACGGTCTCGAGATTGAAGCGGCCCTGCTAAAACCAGCTGGCGCCGATGGAAAATCCAAGCTGCCGCTCATCGCATTAATTCATGGCGGCCCCACAGGCAACTGGCAAGATTCCATCGAAGTGTGGGGCCAGCTCCTCGCGGCGCGTGGCTACGCGGTTTTCTACCCCAATATTCGCGGCTCAGTCGGCTACGGCCAAAAATTCATCGAGATGAATCGCGGCGATTGGGGCGGCGCCGACTTCAAAGATGTGATGTGGGGCGTTAAGGATCTCATAGACCGTGGCATCGCCGATCCCGCGAGACTTGGCATTGGCGGATGGTCTTATGGCGGCTATATGGCCGAATGGGCCATCACACAAACGAACGACTTCAAAGCGGCGGTCTCCGGCGCGGGCCTCTCCAATTTGATCTCCGAATACGGAAGCGAAGAGCATCCTGCCTACGATGAATGGTTCTATGGCGTGCCCTACGAATCAGATAGCCTCGTAAAATTCTTGAACAGCTCGCCCTTCACGCAGCTCAAGAATGCGAAGACGCCCACACTCATTCTTCAAGGCGAGACAGACACGACCGATCCACCCGATCAAAGTCAGGAACTCTATCGCGGTCTAAAACATTATGGGGTGGAGACCGAACTCGTCATGTATCCAAGAGAACCGCACGGCTTCCGCGAGGAAAAGCATCTTCTCGATCGTCTCAAACGCATTCTCGCCTGGTACGACGCGCACTTGAAGTAGCCGCAACCCGAAATTCCATCTCACCTGATTGCGAAGAATTGCGGATGTTTCCGTGCCAGAACGTTTATTTCTGCCCGCAAACAGTTTGAAGTTTCGAAAGCTTCCCGATTTGCGGAAAGGATTCCAGCAGGGTCACAGTGCGGTCCGGCACGCTCGCGCCGGTGCGCAGCGCATTAGCCATAAGCTGTACGGCCTGTCCGACCATCGGAGGCGTAATCACTGTTGCTGCCAACGACCCGGAACGCACCCAAGCTTGGCCAGTCATCGGCAAACCGTCGACGCCTGTAAACGGCAAGCTCAGCCATTTTTCCCGTTCTTGTGGATTGCTTATTGCCTGAAGGGCTTTTCTCGCACCCATGGCCATCGCATCATTTTGCGCCGCGACGGCAACAATGCTTAGTTTGCTTGAGCCTCCCAATTTCAGCCAAGTCCCCAAGCTACGCTGCCCGCTCTCTTCCGTCCATTTTCCTCGCAGCACCGTGACGCGCAGATTTTTCGGACACACCGCTTCGAACCCCGCCTTGCGGTCCTTAACGGTGGCGCTTTCAGTGGGACCAGTGATGTACAAAACAGCCCCACCCTCCGGAACCAGCGCGGCTAACTGCCGAGCCTGAATCCTCCCGATCTCCGTGTGATCGCTCGTCACGATAAATATGGGAATCTTGGTGGTTCGCCGCAATTCCGCGACATACCCCGCGTCGTGATTGACGAGTCCCCAGGCAATTCCCGCCTCGATCGCTGCCTTGGCTACTTGCGGCAGTCCGGTCCCGCCCGCGGGTTCGACGAAAATCCCGTCGGGCCGCAAAGTAGGCTGCGCTTGTATGGCCTTGAGCACTTGCGTGCTCTGCGTAATCGTATCGCCGTCGGCGTACACAATCTCGAGGTCAATTCCGAGTTCGCGCGCAGCCGCCTCCGCCGAAGCCGCTTGCTGGAGTTGGTAGTCGTTGTCTTTGGTGATCAGTGAAACAAGGAATCGCAGCTTCTTCACGTGGCGGGGCCCCCAAGTTGCGCCTTGCCGTTCTCTTTCTGCTTGTTGGCATCTTACGGCGATTGCTTGTCTCCGAGCATCACAATCCGCGCTTTTGGTTACAACTTGGATAGCCCTGGCCGGGAAGCTTCTCTATGATGCTGGTGCGTCTTTGCAAGCACCTTCATTGTGGTCGCTCACAATCGAACACCATCCGTTGCGTAGCCCTTTACACCCCACAATGCTCGTGGTAATCTTTTTTCCCGTACCGCCATCCACGCGCCAGGCGGCTGGGCCTCTGACTGAGAACCTGCCACACGTTTGTCTAAGCGACCGCAAGCCGGTCGACTTGTCGCTCGAAAGCCCCTCCCCTCGAGGAACAAAGCGTCGTCTCTTTACGTGTGTTTTGCCCTCGGCCTCTGTTGTGCAGCGGATATTCGCAGTCTGCGTCGAACTAATTGAGGGTCGGCAAGCGCGATTGACGACAAAAAGAGGACATCTTGCTTAAGCTACGAAAAGTGGAAATTGTTGGGTTTAAGTCGTTTTCTGACCGCACCGTTGTCACCTTCAGCGGCTCCGGCACAACGTGCATCGTCGGCCCCAACGGCTGCGGCAAATCCAACGTGGTCGATGCCATTTCCTGGGTGCTGGGCGAACAGAGCCACAAGTCCCTCCGCGCCGGACGCATGGCCGATTGCATCTTCAACGGGACGGTTAAGCGGCCGCCCCTGGGCATGGCGGAAGTAACCATCACCATGGAAGACGCCGAGTTGGCGGAAGCCGCGCGGTTCGTTCTCGAAAGTGCGATGATCGAAGGCGCTGATGAAGGCTCGGCCATAGTTTCCTCTGCCACGAATGGCAATGCAGCCCCTGCGGATCACTCAAACATACAAATTCTCTCGCTTGACCCCGCGACGGCCCCTGAATCTCAGCAAGAAGTAATTGGCTCGTCGGACACAGCGTCCCAACCCGACGAACCAGCAGCAATAACTCCCGAATTTCTGAAAGGCAAACGCCGCAAAAAGGGCGGCGACAAGCCGGTTCTTGCCACCAAGCCAGGCGAAGTGGTGGTCACACGCCGTCTCTACCGTTCCGGCCAAAGCGAATACTTGATTAATGGCCGTATCGCCCGCCTCCGCGATATTCAAGAAATGTTCATGGGAGTGGGACTCGGCCCTGATTCTTACGCCATCATCGAACAGGGACGCATCGGCCTGATCCTTTCCACAAAACCGATGGAGCGCCGCGCAATCATTGAAGAAGCCGCCGGAGTCACAAAATTCAAGACCAAGAAGCGCCTCGCGGAAGCCAAGCTCGAATCCTCCAAGCTCAATCTCGCGCGCGTGAACGATATCGTCGTCGAAGTGGAGAAGCAGCTCGGCTCGCTGAAGCGCCAGGCTTCCAAAGCACGCCGTTACGCTGAAATTCGCGACCAAATGCGCGGTATCGTTCGCCAGATGCTCGCCGGAAAAGCCCGCGAACTCGACGCGGAGGCTGAACGCATCACCAAGCAACTCACCGAACTCACCGCTGCGGAAACACAGAACGCCCTGACAATTCAGCAACAGGAAGGCGAACAGGACCGCCTCAACCAGCGCATCTACGAATTGGATGCCGAAATTCGCCAGAATCAGAATGTGTTGAACCTCACGGCCCTGGAAGTCGATCGCACGGAGAACCGCATCAGTTTCAACCAGCAGCGCGCAACGGAACTCGGCTCGCGGCGCACGCAAATTTCCGCCGAAATGGCGGAAGCTGCCGCGCAAGCGACGGAGTGGCAAACTCGCAGCACTACGCAGAAGGTCGCAGTGACCTCGCTCCGCGAAGAGTCCGGCGCCCTCTCCGCGCGCGTGGAAGAGCTCGCCGTGCGAGCGGAATCGCGCGCCAGTCAGATTCAGGAATCCGAAGCGCGCATCGAAGCCTTGCGCCGTTCCGCATCGCAAGCCGGTGATAGCCTGCTTCGTCTGCATGGCGAACAGAAACAAGCTGAGGAAGCGCTCGTCCATCACCTCGAAGCACTCCACAAACGCGAAGCGAGCGAGCACGAACTCCTCGAAACCTCCATTCGCATTCGTGACGAAGCGGATCAAGCGGCCTACGATTGGGAAGCCGCAAGCAGCCAACTCAACGCACTCAGCCAAAATGCGGCTGCTCTGCAGGCGCGCATCGCGGACTTACGCCAGCAACGCGAAACCACGACGCAGAAGGCGGACGCGCTTCGCGATTCCCTCTCCGGCGTTCGCGCGCGTCATGAGACGCTCACACAAATTCTCAACGACCGCTCCTACACCGCCGATGCCGTGCAAAAGCTGTTCGCCGCCAACGAACGCGGAGGCGGGCAGAGCTTCCACGCTGTCGGAGTCCTGGCGGATTATGCCGAAGTCGAGGAACGGCACGAAGCAGCCATCGAGCAATATCTCCGCGACGAACTGGAATACGTCGTGGTCGAAACCTATGACCACGCTCGTGCGGGCGTTTCCCTGCTCAGAGATGAAGTCGGAGGCCGCGCCACGTTCTTTGTCGATTCGCTGCGCAATTTGCGCCTGGCCGAATACGAGCCCATCATCAACTTCCACATCGAAGACGGCGTGATCTCCCGCTTGGATAAGCTAGTCGGCTTCCGCGATCCCCTAGGCGCAGCTGCCAAACAATTTCTTCCGCGTCTGCGTTCGGCCTATTTGACGAACAGTGCGGCCGCCGCCGAGACGCTCGCCCGCGACAATCCTCAGTTCGCGTTCGTCGCGCCCGACGGCACTTGCTACCAAGGCCGCATGGTCACTGGCGGCCGCGCCGATGAAGCCGGCCCGCTCGGAATGAAGCGCGAACTGCGCGCTCTCGATGCCGATGTCTTGCGGCTCGAGCATGAAATGAACGAAGCGCAAGCTGCGCTGGCGCAAGTAAACGCCGAACTGCGCGAGGCAGAGCAATCGCTCGAACAAATTACGCTTCAACAACGCGACGCCGAGCGCAGCGTCTTCTCGGCCACGCACCGTCACGAGCACATGCAAAGCGAACTGGCACGGCTTGGCCTCGAACTCACTGTTTGCCAGAACGAGCTTCTGCGCCTCAGGAAGGATTCCGAGGACGCAAGAATGCGCGCCGAGCGTGCGAAGAATCAACACGCTGCCGCAGCCATCAGCCGCACGGAAGCGGAAACCGAGAGCACACGGCTCGTCGAACAACTCGCGCTACTTCGGGGTTCCGTTCATACCGAACAGAATGAACTCGCTACCGGTCGCGCCGCACTCGCCGCTCTCAATGAGCGGCTTTCAGCCGCCGAAGCTCTTGCCACGCGTCTTCAGGAGGAACGCGCGGAACTCGATCGGCGTGAAACCCTGCTCCTGCAACAGGAATCCTCGATTTGGGATGAGACCGCTGCCCTGACCAAGCAAAGCGAAGAGCTCGCTCAACAACTCGAAGGCCTCCGCGGCGAAAAGCTTCGCCTCGAAGTCCGCCAGCGCCAGCTCGAGCAGGAGTGGGACACCGGCCGCACGCGCGTCACCCAAATGGAAGATCATCTGCGCGCTGGCCGGCAGTCGCTTCAGGAGCTTCGCGAACTGCGCAGCCATGCAGAAGTGGATCATGCGCGCAACGATTCAGACCGCCAGCATCTCCGTGAGACTTGCATGACGGAAGTCAACGCGCAGCCCGAGGACCTGATCGCCACCGAAGCCGCCTTTATGACCGGCGAAGAGCTCGCCGTCGCGGAAACGAACTATCGCGAGATGAAGCAGCGCATCGAAGCCATGGGTCCCGTCAACATGATGGCGCTCGAAGAGTTCAATGAGTGCGAGCAGCGCTTCACGTTCTTGACGCGCGAACGCGACGACCTTCTCAAATCCATCGCCGACACACAGCAAGCCATTGCCGAACTCGACCTGGTCTCCCGCGAAAAATTCGAACAAGCCTTCAACGCCATCAACCACAATTTCTCCGAGGCTTTCCACACCATCTTCGGTGGCGGCATGGCGGAAATGCGCCTGACCGAGATCGACAGCTCCGGCGACGCGGGCATCGATGTTGTCGCGTCGCCTCCCGGCAAGCGCATGCAAAACGTTCTTTTGCTCTCCGGCGGCGAAAAAGCCATGACCGCGCTCGCGCTACTCATCGCCATCTTCCGCTACCAGCCGAGCCCCTTCTGCATCCTCGACGAAGTGGACGCGCCGCTCGACGAAGCCAACGTCGGCCGCTTTACACGCCTCGTCGGCGATATGAGCGGCCAAACGCAATTCATCATCGTCACCCACAACCGCAAAACCATGGAGACCGGCTCCGTTCTTTACGGCGTCACCATGCAAGAGCCCGGCGTCTCCAAACTCGTCAGCGTCCGCTGGGAAGGGGACGAAGCCCCCGCCCCCAAACAAAAAGCTGCCTCCGCCGCCTAAAACCGTCAAAGCATCCGGGATGTTCCTCGCACGCCCACGAGAAGAATAATCTTTCGCTGCACAATTCTTCCAAAAATTTCCTCTACGCGCGGCTTTCCCTCAACGAAGCACTGCGTTAGAATGCTCCGCACCTTTGGGGAGAAACTTTTCCGTGGCTGCAAGTCCTGTGAGTCGCATTATTCAAGAAACGCATTTCGCAGGTCTCACTCCCGCGGCGCGGGGGAAGGTCCGCGATATCTACGATCTTGGCGATAAGCTGCTCATCGTCGCCACCGACCGGCTCTCCGCTTTCGACGTCATTCTCCCAACTCCCATCCCCGACAAAGGCCGCGTCCTCACCCAGCTCTCCCTTTTCTGGTTCGATCTTCTCAAGGACGTCATCCCCAATCACGTTCTCAGCTCCACGGAATTCCCTGCCGCTTTCAACGCCTACCGCGAGGAACTCGACGGCCGCTCCATGGTTGTCCGCAAGACGCAGCCGCTTCCCATTGAATGCGTTGTGCGCGGCTACGTTTCCGGCTCCGGCTGGAAAGACTACAAATCCACCGGAAAAATCTGCGGCATCGTCCTCCCTGCCGGCCTGCGCGAATCCGATCGCTTGCCCGAACCCATCTTCACTCCTGCCACCAAAGCCGCCACCGGCCACGACGAAAACATCACTTTCGACCAAGCCGCATCACTTATCAGCGCAAATCTTGCCGAACGCGTCCGCTCCATCAGCATCGAAATCTACCGTCGCGCTGCCGCCTACGCTGAGCCCCGCGGCGTGATCCTCGCCGACACCAAATTCGAATTTGGCCTCCTCAATAGCACCCTTGGCTCCCCCGACGCCGTCAATTCCCTCATGTGGATCGACGAAGCGCTCACTCCAGACTCCTCGCGCTTCTGGCCCGCCGCTCAATACCTGCCCGGCGGCCCCCAACCCTCTTTCGACAAACAGTTTGTGCGCGATTATCTCGAGCGAATCCGCTGGCCCAAAACCCCGCCCGGCCCGGATCTTCCGCCCGATGTGGTCGCTGCCACGCGTGCCAAATATCGGGAAGCGTATTGCATCCTGGCAGGGCACGAGCTCGACCAATAACCGCAAACGTAACTGCAAACGGGCCCAGAACAAACTGGAACAAATTCTGCGGAGCGTGCGATCGTGAAAGATCAACTCGAAGGGCTTGTCATACAAATGGTGGACCGAGGCATCCTGTTCGATGAAGCTGTGGGCGAATTCGAGAAGCGTTTCATCAAGCGCGTCCTGGACCGCGCCAACGGCAACCAATCCCGCGCCGCGCAGGTCCTCGGCATTCACCGCAACACGCTCAGCCGCAAGATCGACGAGTACAAGCTCGCTTCAAAAAACCACCACGCCCGCTAAACAGATTTCTCCCAGATCTTTGCAATCGCGGGGCACGTCCGCCCTCATTCCCACGAGCCGCTGTTTAACGAAAACCTTGCCACGCAAAAAAAAACGGCTCCCTGGCAAAGCCAGGGAGCCGTTCGTATTTTATTTCTTGTCCGGCTGCTCTACTTGCTCGCAGGCTTCTTGCGAACTGTCTTCTTGGGCGCAGACTTTTCCTTCGGAATGTCCTCTTCGTTCACCTTGCCCTTTTCCCAGTGCAGCATAAACGCCGGCTCCGGATCGTAGGAAACCAGCGTCGCCGTAAAATGAATCGCGCTGTCCTTCTCTACGCGAGCCACGTCCGGCTGACCAACTATTTTCACTTCCATATTCGGCACCGTCGCGGCATCGAACTCCGCGTCGCTGGTCACGAAGGCTACCTTTAGCACGATGGGATCTCCGGCAACGTTTTCAATGACTTTGCCGGGAACTCCGGGAAACTCCAGTCCACATGCCGCGAGCCAGGTGACTTTGGCCTTATCTCCGCCTGCTTTCAGATCCTCCACCACGGATTTGATGGTCATGTCTTTCCGCACCGCATCCAGGTCCGTGCTGCTGGGGATGTTGTAGCTGGCCGGGCGCTCCGCTGAGCTGTTTGCTAGTTGCAACAGTTCCGCCAGCTCCGCATCCGTCAGGTTCTCGCAAGCGGCCTGCTGGTAGTTTACGATCAACTTTCGCAGATAATCCTTCACCTTCGTAGATTGCGCTTGCGTTGCCCCCTTCGCCGAGACAGCGCGTGCGATCGACCAGAAAGCATCCATATGCTGTGGCGGGGTCACCGCTTCATATGCCAACCCTAGCCGGTAACTCGTGACTCCGTCGTCCGGATTCAGTGCCAGCATAGCCTTGTAGAAGGGGATTGCCCCTGCGTAGTCCTTTATGGCCGCCGAAGCTTGAGCGGCAGTCCCGTTGAAATAAATTTGAATCTGCTTTTTCTGCGCGGCAAACGCATCATCCGTCATGCTGTCGGGTTTCTTCACATCATCCAGCGCCTTTAATCCGGCAACGGCTGAATCTCTCGCTGCCTTCGCTGCTGCAGGGTCCGCCTGTTGGGCTGGGCTCAGGGCGTTATAGGCAAAGCTGTGCGCATACAACGCTTGATACAGCACGCCCGCGTCAATCTTACTTCCCAGCCCGACGACCTTGTCCGAGTACTCGATCACCTTCTGATAGTTCTTTAGCTGCCCGTAAGCCTGAACGTAGAGCGGATAAACGTAAATCAGCAACGCGGAATTGGGATACTTCGAGACGAAATCATCTAGGCACTTCAACTGCGTGGCTGGAACCTTCTCACTCGCGCAAGCTTGGTACGAGTTGTACTCCGCCATCGTATACGGCTGCTTCCCTGCGCCGGCGTCCTGCCCTCCTGGTGCCGGCGCTTGGGCCTGCGCCACTGCGCTCAGCACGTTCCCTAGAATCAGACAAAGCGCCGCTACCATCGCGAGGCCTGCCACTTTGCGTGTTCCACTCATTCCCACTCTCCTCGCCCGAACTTCGACTCTGGATTTTCGTTGCCGATTTTTTTTTGCACAGCCTCTGCCAATAATTGTGTTGATTCAAAGATTGCTTTGGTTCCAAAACTTGGGAATTATAGGAAAAGCCCCAGTCTATCCGCAAGCTGTCATCTCAGGAAAATGCAAAGAGCCTGTGGAAGCATTCCGCCCGCCTAGCAGCATCTCCCCGTCATTCCAAAACACCTTCGAGGATCCCAAGCCCTGCGGGAACTGCTCATACTCCTGGATGGTAAGATGAGTTTCGCACAAAAAAGGTGGCAAGCGAGAGGAAGAATTCAAATGGCTCAAAAAGTATCTATAGATTCATCGCCGCGCCAAACCGCCCAACTCCTCGGAGCCGTCGCCCTCGTCACCGGTGGCAATCGCGGCATCGGCCGCGCCATCGCGCTACGTCTTGCCCAACTCGGCGCTGCCATTGCCATCTGCGGCCGCAACGCGCAGGCACTTGCCACCACAGAGGCTGAGCTAAAGAAATCAGGTTCGCCAATCCACGCGCAGATCGCCGACGTCTCTCAATCCGCCGAGGTGACCGCCCTAGTGGACAAAACCCAATCCGCACTAGGCCCCATCTCCATCCTGGTCAACAATGCCGGCATTGGCCTTTTCGGCCCGGCCCACGAAAAAACCGAAGCCGATTGGGACCGCGTCCTCAACACGAATCTCAAGAGCGTCTTCCTCGTCTCCCGCGCGGTCGCTCCAGCGATGATCCAGCGCGGCGCCGGCGACATCATCAACATCAGTTCCTTGGCCGGCCGCAACGCCTTTGCCGGCGGCGGCATCTATTGCGCCTCCAAGTGGGGCCTTCAGGGCCTATCCGCCTGCATGGCCGAAGACCTCCGCGAACACGGCATTCGCGTCAGCGTCATCTGTCCTGGCAGCGTCGCCACCGAGTTCTCTACGCGCAGCTCGAAAGATCCCTCCAAGGTTCTTTCACCGGAAGACGTATCCCATGCCGTCGAAATGATCGTCACCCAAGGCCCAGGAAGCTTCCTCAGCGAAGTCCACCTCCGCCCTCTTCGCAAACCCTAGCCTGGCGAATCCCTTGTTGGGGTGCATCTTTATCCTGAGCGCAAGCGAAGGAATTCTGCGCCACAACTTGCCCGAGCGCACGGACCGCACAGGCCATTTCGTCGGATCCCGGGGCGGTTTCAGGCTCAATTATTTCCTCTTGACATTAGTCGTCATAACGACTATCGTATCCCCATGAGTCGCCGCCCCAGCCCCCATCCAGCTCTTCCTGTCGAGGCCCGCATCTTCGTCTCTCTCCAAGAAACCGCCGACTGCCTCGGCCTCGAAGCCGAGCAGCTCCTCAAACCTCATGGCCTGACCGGTACCCAGTACAATGTCCTTCGCATCCTCCGTGGCGCCGAACCCGAAGGCCTCGCCTGCCGCGGCATCGGCGAACGCATGATTTCTCACGACCCGGACATGACTCGTCTCCTCGATCGCATGGAAAAGCTCCGCCTCATCTCCCGCCAGCGCCAGACCGACGACCGCCGCGTCATCAAAACCCGCATCACCCCTGCGGGTCTAGCTCTCTTGAAAAGTCTCGATCAGCCTGTTCGCGAGCTTCACAAGTGCCAGTTCCATCACATTCCAGCGGCGCGCTTGAAGATCCTCGCCGAGCTGTTGGAGGAAGTCCGCGCTCGCGGACCGGAGTAAACGCAGCAAAATTAAAATCTGCTTAGACGCAGCACTCAATTAAGGAGGCAACACTCATGGGCCAAGTTTTCTCTCGCATCGCAGTCACCGCCGGACTGGCAGCCGCTCTTTCCCTGCCCGCCGCAGCGGCCACTTCTACCTGGCAAATTGATCCCGCGCATTCGTCAGCACAATTCGCCGTCAAACACCTGATGATCTCCACCGTTCGCGGCGCTTTTACCAGTGTAAAAGGCTCCGTTCAGCTCGATGACAAGGACATCACCAAATCCTCCGTCGAAGTCACCATCGACGTCAATTCCGTTGACACCCGCGTCCCGGACCGCGACAAGGATCTCAAAAGCGATCATTTCTTCGACGCCGAGCACTTCTCCACCATCACGTTCAAATCCAAGAAGGTTGAACAAGTAGCTCCCGGAAAGCTCAAAGTCACCGGCGACCTCAGCATTCGCGGCACTACGAAAGAAGTCGTCCTGGATGTCGATGGTCCGACCGCTCCCGTCAAAGACCCCTGGGGCAACCAGCGCATCGGCGTTAACGCCAGCTCCAAAGTCACTCGCCAGGACTTTGGCATCACCTACGGCCCAGGTATGATCGGCGATGAAATATCCATCACCATCGACGCCGAAATGATTCCTGCGAAAAAGTAAATCGGGCCTGCCCCGATTCAGCTTAGAACAAAAAAGACTGCAGCAGCGCCGGCTTCGGCGGCTCAATACTCCGTGGCGTTCTGGAGCGAAGAAACGACTCTCTTCGCTCCGGCAGGCGCCAGGAAGCCGCGGTACATTTCACTCCTGCACCGATAACGCTCTTTCATTCATCAAATCGTTTTGCGTTACGCCAAGGAGAATCCATGCAGAAGCCAGCTCCAACAAATTTCCCGGTCCACGACCTCATCCGCGATCGCTGGAGTCCGCGCGCCTTCTCCGACAAGCCCGTCGACCGAGAGATTCTCGCAAGCCTGTTCGAAGCCGCGCGCTGGGCTCCCTCCAGCAACAATGAACAGCCTTGGGCCTACCTCGTCGCCACGAAAGATAATGCGGAAGATTTTGCGAAAACGCTCAGCGTCCTGGTGGAGTTCAATGCCGACTGGGCCAAAAACGCACCGGTGCTCCTTCTCGCCGTCTCGCGGCTCAAGTTCCCAAACGGCAATCCGAATCGCAACGCATTCTACGATACCGGCGCCGCGACCATGCTGCTCAGCATCGAAGCCACCGCTAGAGGTCTTGCCGTTCACCAAATGGCCGGATTTGATCCCGCCAAGGCCAAACAAGTCTTCGAAATACCAGCGGACTGCGAACCCATCGCCGCCATCGCCATCGGCTATCCGGGCGATCCGAACTCGCTCTCTCAAAAACTACAAGATCGCGAAAACGCTCCCCGAACACGCAAGCCTTTAACAGAATTTGTCATGTCAGGCCGCTGGGGGCATACTTCTCCTATCGTCAAATAATCGGATACACCAATAATAGAGGACCCAGCCCCGCAAAATGCACCGCACGCTCGAGTTTCTTCTCCATCACGGCTACGTTGTTTTGCTGGCTTGGGTCTTCGCCGAACAAGCGGGAGTGCCCGTTCCTTCGCTTCCGCTTCTGCTTGCCGCGGGCGCGCTAGCTGGCTCTCATCAACTCAATATCTTTGCTTCGCTCTTCGTGGTTACCTTTGCCGCGGTTTGTGCCGATTCACTCTGGTATCAGCTCGGCCTGCGAAAAGGCATCAGAGTCCTTCAGTTTCTTTGCAAGATTTCCATCGAGCCCGATTCTTGTGTCCGCCGCACCGAAGGCGTTTTCTCCAAGCAGGGCGCACGCTCTCTTATCTTTGCCAAATTCCTTCCCGGCCTCAGCACTGTTGCTCCGCCTTTGGCCGGCGTCTTCCAGATGCGCGCGAGGCGCTTTCTGCTCTTCGATAGCGCTGGCTCGATGCTCTGGGGCGGCACCTTCCTTGGCCTCGGCTATGTCTTCAGCGGCCAGATCGAGCGCATCGCCGAACATGCCGCTTCCCTCGGCGGCTGGCTCGCAGTCATTCTCGTTGCCGCGCTCGCATCCTATCTCGGTTACAAATTCCTGGCGCGCAAACGCTTCCTTCGCGAACTCCGCATCGCCAGAATCGGTGTCGAAGAATTGAAGCGCAAGCTTGACGCCGGCGAAGACCTGGTCATCGTCGATCTACGTCATTCCATTGATTTCGAAGCCGACCCGGAAACCATCCCGGGCGCCTTCCGCATGGACGCCAAGGAACTAGAGGAGAAAAACGATCTGCTGCCCCACGATCGTGAAATCATCCTCTATTGCACTTGACCAAACGAAGCCACCAGCGCCCGTGTGGCGCTCCTCCTCAGAAAACAAGGCATCACCCGTATTCGCCCCCTCGAAGGCGGCCTCGAAGCCTGGCGCGAACACAAATATCCCGTCGCCAACATTAAACTCACTCAAATCTCCACTCAGATTTAGCTTTGCTAACTGCGGATTTAGAACTCTGGATTTACAACCGCGGCAGGACAATCCCGCTCTGCGCCTGGTACTTCCCCTTCTTATCCTTGTAACTCACTTCGCAGTCTTCGTCCGACTCGAAGAAAAGCACCTGGCACAACCCTTCATTCGCATAAATTTTCGCAGGCAGCGGTGTCGTGTTGCTGATCTCCAGCGTCACAAACCCCTCCCACTCCGGTTCGAACGGTGTCACGTTTACGATAATCCCGCACCGTGCGTACGTCGACTTCCCCAAACAAATCGTCAAAACATTCCGCGGAATCCGGAAATATTCCACCGACCTCGCCAGCGCAAACGAATTCGGCGGAATCAGGCACGCGTCGCCTTTGAATGGCACCAATGATCTCGGATCGAAATGCTTTGGGTCGACAATCGTCGAATTCACATTCGTGAAAATCTGAAATTCGTCCGCCACTCGGATGTCGTAGCCATACGACGAAACTCCATAGCTGATCACGCCTTCGCGTACCTGCCGGTCCGTGAACGGCTCGATCATCTTGTGTTCGAGCGACATTTTTCGGATCCACCGGTCTGGCTTAACGGACATCCATGCCTCCTCAGTCATCAATTGAAATTGTTTCGTCGATAGTTCTTCGGTGCTTCGCTAAAAGGAAGGACAGTGTAGTTTACCCATCTCGTCTTGACAACCCGCGGCGCACCCTCTAGCATTTGCCACAGTAGCAGGAGGCGCGTGTGATCAAGCTGGACATCGTGAATGCGGTGGTCGCCAAGACTCTCATCAGCCGCACCAAAGCCGAGCAGGCCGTCGAAACCGTTTTCGATTCCTTAAAACAAGCTCTCGGTCGCGGCCAGCGCATTGAACTCCGCCGCTTCGGCGTCTTCAGCGTCAAGCCCCGCAAGACCGGCATCGGCCGCAACCCCCGCACCGGCGAGGAAGTCAGCATCCCCCCCGGCAAAGCCGTCCGCTTCAAACCCGGCAAGGAACTCCAAGGCATCGAAGCCGCAAAAAAGTCATAGCCCCTTTTCGCGCTCCAGCCACCAATCGCTACTTAATTAGCTCTCACAATTTTTCGGCAGTAGGACATCTGTTTGCGATCGAGCTTCCGCCCCGGGCGAAAACGCTTGGAAAAAGTGAAGTAACTCTGCTTCCGCTGTCGTGGACATGTCAAGCAAAAATTTAGTAATAAGATAATAGAAGAGGATCATAACAAGCGGCTGCTCAGACTAAGCTCATCTTAAGAGCCCACGTCGGACACACCCCCGCGCCAATCATCATTCCAGTAGATCATTGGCCAATTGTTGTTGCCGCTTTTTCCACCTCACTTCTCGTCCTGGTGCAGGGTTTACAGTTGGTTCCGGTCCGCCACATCGCACACTTAAGTAATGGCCATGCACGGTAAATGCCGTACTTGGAAAAGTTCCTCCGATTCCCTGGAGGGCCGGTTCTGCCAAATGCCTGGTCTTTCAAGCGGAATGTCCACTTCTGTTTGACCCGCTGGCGCAAACTCCTCCAACTGTGCTGTACTTGTATTGGCAAAACTTCTTAGTCTTCTAAACTCTTTGTGAGCACGCCACCCTCAGATTCCACATTGGATACCTTCCCGGCTCCTGTTGATTGGCGCGATGCTCCCCCGCGCGCGCAATTTTACGTCCCGGTTCTCCCGCGCCCGTCCGTCAAATCGCTCATTCTCGCCGTCGCACTGTTTCTCCTCACGCTCTGCACTTGCCTGGCTGCAGGCACGCAGTTCGCTGTCGCCTATGCTCACGATCAAGCCGCTTCCCTCGACGAATTCCTCCGCGCCTTCACTCTCTTCTACAAGAATCCCGTGGCGCTTCTAGCCGGCCTCCCCTTCGCCGCCACCCTGTTAACAATCCTTCTCGCACACGAACTGGGCCATTTCTTCGCCTGTCGCCACCATCACATCCGCTCCAGCTACCCTTTCTTCATTCCCTTTCCGAGCCTCATCGGCACTTTCGGCGCGTTTATTCTCATGCGTTCTCCCATTCGCACCACGCGCGCCCTTTTCGACGTCGGCGCTTCCGGCCCGCTAGTGGGCTTTGTCTTCGCCTTTCCCGCCCTCGTCTTCGGCGTACTTCATTCCAGCATCGTTCCCGCTATCGCTCATCCCGATCCCAACCAAAACACTGTCATCTTCGGCACTCCGCTCCTTCTCCGCCTCCTCGACGCCCTCTTTCATCCCGGCGTCAACCCTCACATCCTCCTTCTTCCCCCAGTAGGTCGCGCCGCCTGGGTCGGTCTCTTCGCCACCACATTGAACCTCCTACCTGCCGGACAACTCGACGGCGGCCACATCCTCCGCTCTGTCAACGCCCGCCTTCACCGCTTTTCCACTCTCCTTCTCCCGCTAGTCCTCCTTCCCCTCGGCTATTTTTTCTGGTACGGCTGGTTTGTCTGGGCCGCCCTGCTCTTCGGCCTCCGCTTCCTCCGCATCGCCCCTATCTACGATCCCATTCCACTCGACCCACCGCGCCGTTTCGCCGCTTTCCTAACTCTCGCCGTCTTCATCCTCTGCTTCATGCCTGCCCCCATCATCGGCCTCTAAACTTGAAGATATTGCTTGGCAGAGTTATTTCGTCGGTGGTATTGTTCTTGTCGGATAATCAGACTCAGTTGACCTTCGCCGCCGCCTTTTCGGGCGGCTATTTTTTTGCCCGCTCGAACCTAACGCACGCCCGAACGTTAACGCACAATAGTCAGGTCTGATCTTTCTATCGGCTCCAGGCTGCTCAAGAAATCCGTAATTGTCATCCCGCTTGCCCTGAGGATCGAAGGGAGCGAAGCGGCTGGAAACGCCCGCGATTGTCTTCCGGAGCACAGCGGCTAGAAACGCGCGTAATTGTCATCCCGAGCGAAGCGAAAGATCTGCTTTTTCCGGGGCGTTTTCAGCAGCCTGCTGAGCCGATCCGCTTCCCCTTTGGCTTTAACTCAAATCCACTTTTAAGAGGCTTCCATCACAAACGCGAATTCAAGCACTGGTATCGCCGCGCGCTGCCAGTTTCAATTTTCCGACGGCCGCTGCTGCCGCATGTTGCGCAGCCCGGCCATTCTTTCTTCTGTGCCTTCCATGCCAGGCAACAGCTGCAACTCCTCGAGTCCCAGCGCTTGGGCGACGAAATTTCCGCCTCCCTCAACGGCGATTTCCTCACCGCCACCGACATCAATCACGTCCTCGGCAAACTCTTTGCCGCCGTCGCGCAGGACCGTATCCCCCTTCGCAAAGCCACCGCCCTCGCCTTCCTCGGCCAGGTCCTGCTCTCTTCCCTCCCCCACGTGAAGAAGGAGTTTCCCTTCAGCTACAAATTCAACCACTGGAACAAGGTACTCGCCAATGCCGCCCCACTCTCCGCTCCTCCCTCTCTCACCGATTCCAACTCTTCTCCCGAAGACCTCCAGGAGCTCCCTGAGCCAGACTCCCCCGAAGAAGACTGAGCATTCATCCTCATCCCGGTCGCCTGGAATGTTGAAGTCTGTCGCTCATGGAAGAGACGGAGGGATAGCTCTGAGGAGCAGCTAAGAAGTTCAATTGAGGCTGTTAAGGAAGCGAACGGATGCGAGAGATTTTTCGATGTCTCGAAGACCGGGCAGGTCTGGACTGCCGAGAACGAACATTAAAAGATATCCCTTGTCTATTGTGACGAATTGGGAGCCGTAGCGGGTGCCCGTCGTTGTCTGAAGGACAAAATTTCCTTTCCAGAAACTCCTACCTCCTATCGTTATCTGCTCAGGCGTTCCATTAAGCTCCATCGGTACTCCAGCTTGTTTGACTCGCTGGCTGACGGATTTTAGAAATGACTCTGGCGTGAGGCCCGGCACCGTTCCTAAATCCAACGCATTTACCATTACGGATCTCATGGATATCGGTTGACTCCCGACTCGGTTCTCCATTACGTAAAGAAGCGAATGGCCCTTCCTTTCGGCGGCCCTTTTTACGTCTACTTCTGTTGGGTCCCCTATCGAAAGGATTACCCCTCCAATCTCCATGACTGCGCGAGCCGCATCCGAACTTAGAGAGACCCAGCCCTTGGGAAATTCATAAGTGAATGCAAAGAATCTGTTTGCGTAGACGTTTTCGGAGACATTACCATCTTCGAACTTCAGTCCCGAGACGATATCCCCCGTACTTCGGTTTGAATCTGGATGCGCCGCAGCTTCATATTGGGAGTTATTCGGTTGAAGTCGCAAAGCTTCCGCAAATTGGGCGTGTGCACCCTCAGAGTTGCCCTTCTGACGAAGCCCCACTCCTAGGTAGTAGTGGCCGTCGGCGTCCTCAGGCGCGGATCTCAAGTACAAATTTAATTGCTCAATTCCGTCAGCAGTTTCCCCGGTTTCCACCAGGCAAATGCCGAGGTATTTCTCGAGCGCGGGCAAGTTATACATAAACGGTATCGCAGCGCGGAGAAATGGAATGGCGTCCTTATACTTCTGCTCGTGAGTGAGAGAAAGTCCAAGCGTAAACATGGCGGAGTGATGCCCCGGAAAAATTCGCAATGCCTCCCGAGACTCCAATTACGCCTCCTCTGATTCACCTTGGAACATGAAAGCGCGAAGCTAACTCCTTTGGAATCCACACTTCCAGAAACGCGCCTATAAACTCTCTGGAATGAACACTTCCAAAACGTTGGACTTAAAACTCTTCACAATGAACACTTGCAAGAAAACAGGGGAGGGGGGCCAGGAGGGGGCCCCCCGGCCGTGCATGTCACGCAACTGGCCCCGGTGAGACAGGCATTCCTGCCTGTCAGCTTTTCACAACCGTCGCGATACGAGACTCAAACGAGGGCGGCCATGCCGCGACCGGACTAAGTCGCTCGTAAACTTTCCATTGACCGCTCCCAGAGTCCAGCTATGATGCATCCCTTGAATACGCGCCCCAAAGTCCGTATGCCACCCGCCACCACCTGATGCCACCCCTCCTCCGCACCCTCCGTCTCCGCGACCTCTTCTTACTTTTCATCGGCTCGGTCATCGGCTCCGGCATTTTTCTAACGCCCGGCCTGATCCTTCGCCAGCTAAACGGCTCTGTGGGCTTTTCTCTCCTGGTCTGGATCGCCGGCGGCACACTGTCTCTCCTCGGCGCCCTAACCTACGCCGAGCTAGCCGCCACAAACCCCGAAGCCGGCGGCCTCTATTGTTTTATTCGCGATGGTTTCGGCCGCATCCCCGCTTTCCTCTACGGGTGGTGTCTGTTTCTAGTCATCGCCAGCGGTTCCGTCGCCGCCCTGGCCCGCGCCTTCACGGAGCACCTCGCCGAAATCATTCCTCTCGCCGCCGTTGGAAAAACGGTCCTCTCCGTCGCGATGATCGCGGTCGTCACTGCGGTAAACGTCTGGGGCACACGCAAAAGCTCAAACCTCCAGAACTGGACCACGCTAATCAAAGTCGCCATCATCGTCATTCTCAGCGCCATCCTGCTTATGCTCGGTCGCCACGCGGGAGATTTGCCCTCCGCCTTCGGCTCAACGCAGCACGGCTTCGGTCTCTTCTCCAGCTTTGGCTTAGCGATGATCTCTGTCCTCTGGGCTTACGAAGGCTGGCAATTCGGCACCTACAGCGCCGGTGAAGTCGTCAATCCCCAAAAGGCCTTCCCACACGCCTTCCTGCTGGGCTCGCTGGTACTCGCAGGCCTCTATCTCATCGCCGTAGTGGCCTATCTAGTCGCCCTGGGCCCGGCGGGCGCGACCGCCAGCAATACCATTGCTTCCACCTCTGTCGGAGTCGTCCTCGGACGCAGAGCGGAAATTATCGTCGCTCTCACCATTCTCATCTCCACCTTCAGTGCTGCCAATAGCGTCATCCTCACCGCCCCGCGCGTCTTCTACGCCATGGCCAATGACAATCTCTTCTTTAAGAAGCTCGCCGAAGTCCATCCGCGCTTTCAGACTCCCGCCGCGGCCATCGTTGCACTCGGTGTGTGGTCCGCAATCTTAGCTTGCGCCGGCAAATTCGCAGAATTGATCGGCGGCGTCATCTTCATCGGCTGGATTTTCTACGGACTCGGCGCGGCCGCCATTTTCCCTTTGCGCCGCGCCGGCAAAGGCCTGGCGATCCCCTATCGTGTCCCCGGCTATCCCTGGACGCCCTTGCTCTTCGTCCTCGCCGCCGCCGCTATAGTAGGCAACGCCATTTTCGTTGCCGTTCTCGACCCAAAACAGTTCATAAACCTTGCCATCGCGATCGCGCTTTTCGTCCTCGGCCTCCCCGCCTACTGGTTTTGGCGCAAACGCGCCTCGCCCGCCTCTTAATCCGGCTTGGTATGAGTCACTTTTGCAGGGGTACAGCACGCTGTGCCCGTCTTGAAGTTAGGCACGGTTCACACGGCATGCGTTTTAAGCAGGATGTCTATTGTTGCTTCGGGGAAATTCGATCTTGCGAATCTGATATTGCCAGCTTTCTCGCCGCTGCCTCACGCACATGGCGAGCCTGCTCGTTCCCAGGACCGTTAGGCTGCAACTTCAAGTAGGTGTCCAGATCCTGAATCTCTGCGCGGTAGCCGCCTTTCCTCTCTTGCACATCCGCAAGCGCAAGATAGGCGCCAGCATAATTGGGATTGCGGAGAAGTGCCTCACGTGCGCTTTTTTCCGCCTCGTCCAACCGGTTGAGTTGCGTCAGTGCTTCACTCAAGACCACGTAGCCTTCTGGCGAGGCGTCCTCTACTTCCAATCCCCTGCGGATGATCTTTTCCGCTTCACCCGGCCTTCCCTGCTGGCACAAAAGGTAGCCGTATCCGAACTCCGCCAGGGCATACCGCCCGCCGCTGAGATCGATCGACGCTTGAAAAGCTCGCCCCGCCTCGTCCGTGCGGCCCAGCGACATTTCCGCAAGTCCCATATTGTAGTAAGCCTCGAAATACATTGGAAACGCTTGCGTCGGCTTCGCAAAGTGGGGCAGGCTCCCCGCGAGATCATTCTTTGCGACCCGCTCCAATCCCTTCTGGAACTCATCCTGCGCCTTGCCGGGGATTTTCAGCTCGCGGACGGAAACCGAGTAACGGCTAGAGCGAATTCCCCCTGCCCTGGACTTTAGATATACAACAAGCTTGGCGGATGGTCCGTCAAGTTGCGCGCTAGTTTGGGCGGCCTCGTAGCCTTGTTCGTCCACCGCGATATCGTACGTGCCGCGAGGAAGATTTTGCACTTTGAAGTGGCCTTCCAGGTCCGTCAAAACGCTGCGAAAGATTCCCGCTGCACGAGATTTCAGGCTTACCGCAACTTGGGTCGCTGGCCGTTTGTCCGACTCCAGGAGCACGGTCCCAGAGACTTCGCCCCCCACATTCTCGAAGCTAGACACTTGTGCCTTAGCACTCGGTGTCCAGACTATGAGTGTGATGTTCAGGAAAATGCTCAGAACTAGGAGCGGCGGGAAATTGGCCCGCAGACATGACTTCTCGACTCTTGACACTCCAAGCTGCATCTCGACCTACAGAGCACTTTTGAGGGGGGCCTCGGGAGATTTGGCGGTTGCGGGAGTTAATCCGTGCGGTCGCGAAAAGCTACTTCCATCACTCAGTCCCAGGCTGCGTTCGTGGTTTCGCCAGCGCCGCCGGTGCACCTTACCGCCTCGATGCCAACCGTCGCGTGCTGAACAAATTCTCTACCAGAAGAAAACTCTCTGTCTGTCGCGTTTTGCACATGGCCTAAGGAATGCCGGCGCGGCCGGCTTCTCATTTGCCCTCGATGGCGCCACCGCCTCTGGAAACTTTTCTCGTTCTCTCGGTGTCAAAGGAACTATCCTGGGATTCGCTCGTAGTCTGTCTGCTCGCAGGAAGGCGCCCGATGCTCGAAGCAAGAGAGCTCACAAAGTATTACGGCTCTGTGCCCGCCGTTCAAAGCATCGACTTCGCTCTCGATCCCGGCCAGGTTCTCGGCTACCTCGGGCCGAATGGCTCCGGCAAAAGCACCACCGTAAAGATGCTCATCGGCCTTCTGGAACCCAGCAGCGGACAGGTTCTCTTCAACGGCAATGACATCCAACAAGATCTTGTCGCTTATCGCAAGCACCTCGGCTATGTCCCGGAAGAAGCTAATCTTTATCCCTACTTGACCGGCAACGAATATCTTGAACTGGTCGGAACGCTCCGCAGCATGCCGCAGCAGCGCATGAAAGCTAAAATCGATGCTTTCCTCGAACTCTTCTCTCTCTTTCCTCATCGCCACGTCGCGCTCAGCTCTTATTCCAAAGGCATGCGTCAGCGCATTCTTCTCATCTCCGCCCTCATGGACAATCCCGACGTGCTCATTCTCGACGAGCCACTCTCGGGTCTCGACGTCACTAGCGCGCTCATCTTCAAAAATCTCATTCAATCGCTCAGCGCGAAAGGCAAAACCATTTTCTATTGCTCGCACGTCCTCGAAGTCGTTGAAAAAATTTGTTCGAGTTTGCTGATTCTGAGAAAAGGCCAGGTTATCGCCAGCGGTTCCACAGAAGAGGTTCGCCGGCGCATCGGCGAAACTTCGTTGGAACATATCTTTCTGCAACTTGTGGAGGATCGCGACGTCGCTCAAGTCGCGAACAATATCGTGGATGTGATGGTTTCGTCTTGATTGCCCGCGCAAAACAATTCTTCCGCGAATCCTGGGAGCCCTACTCTCGCTGGCCCTTTCCCACTCTTTTGCGAGTATTCATCGGCCGCGTCTTCCACGGCGGCGGAGATTCCGGGGCGTCCGAGATGGACGTCGGTCTCGGCGTGATTCTCATTTTGCTCGCGATGCCCGGAGTCCTCATTTGTCTTCTCCTGTTCGAGAAATACAGCACTCTTGTCCGCTGGATGCGCGGCGAACCCGCCTTCGATCCCTTCATCGCCACCATACCGGATGAATACTTCTTTATCGTACTGTCCATGGTCGTCACTGGGGCCGCCGCTCTGTGGCGCTGGGACGCGCTCTTCCTCGATCGTCGCGATTACAGCAACATCATTCCCCTGCCGGTTTCTCTCCGCCGGATTTTTCTCGGGAATCTCGCCGCCATTTTCCTGCTCGCCGTCGTCCTTACTCTAGACGTAAACGCCGCCAGCTGCGTTCTTTTCCCCATTGTCGTTGTCGGTTCGCAAGACTCCCTCTCCCTTCTCCTGCGCTTCGGAGCTGGCCATGCCATCACGGTAGCGCTCGCCAGCGCCTTCAGTTTCTTCGCGGTGTTCGCTTTGATCGGACTGCTCCTGGCCGTGCTTCCCTACTCCCTCTTTCGCAGAATCTCGCTGTACGTTCGTTTCCTAATCGCCCTTTTTTTCCTGGCGCTGCTCGCCACCAGCTTTGGGGTCACTTCCTTTCTTGGCCAGCTCGCGCGCGTGAGCAAGCTGGCGGTAAATCTGTTGCCGCCGGTGTGGTTTCTGGGAATAGGCCAAGCCGTCTGGGGAAACGGCAGCAATCCGTTCTACGCAGCCATGATGCGAACAGCCCTCTTCGCGTTAGGAATTTCCCTCGTTGTCGCCATGGTGTCCTACGCGCTCAGCTTTCGGCGGTCTTTCATCCGCCTTCCAGAAACCGCAGAGGTCGGCCCCCTCCCGCGCTCGCAATTTCATGTGCTCCCGGTCGGCCTGTTTGACAGGATATTTCTTCGCGATCCCCCGCAACGCGCGTGTTTCCACTTCATCACACGCACTCTTCTTCGCAGCGAAGCCCATCTGCAGGTCGCCTCGGCCTTTGTCGCCATGGGCCTGGTCGTGAGCGCCGAAGCCCTAGTCGCCTCATTCCACGCACGCGTCGCAGCCACGTTGCGAACCCCAACTGAGGAATTCCTCTCTATCCCTTTCATTGTGGGATTCTGCCTCATGGTGGGGGTCCGTCTTTCTTTCGAAATCCCGACGGACCTTCGCGCCAATTGGGTCTTCGCCCTCTGGATTGACCCGAACACTCTGCAAACGCGCCCCCTCGCCAGAAAAGTCCTTCTCACTTTCTCGCTCGCTCTGCTCGGGCCAATTTGCTTTGTCTCGTCTGCCATCCTCTGGGGCTTCGGCGTTGCGTTTCTGCACACCACGATTTTCGCCGCGTGTACAATCGCGTTTGTCGAACTCCTTCTGCTCCGCTTCCGCAAAATTCCTTTCACCTGCTCCTATCCGCCGTTCCAAAGCCACTCCGCACTCATTTTTGTCGCCTATCTCTTCGGCTTCGTGATCTTCACCGTTTACCTTCCTGAGCTCGAGCTCTGGTCCCTCGCCGATCCGTGGCGCGTCTCACTCTTCATCCCACTGGTAGCCGTCATCCTGCTTTCCGTTCAACAATACCGAAAGCAAATGCTCGATATGGATAAGCATTTAATTTTCGAAGAAATCTCCGCCTCAAATTTTTGATCCGACGGCTGAGTTTTTCTTTCTGCCACCGAATTTTGCTTCACTCCAAGACTCATCGCTTATAATCCGCAGCACTCATGGTCACTTCGAATCAGTCCCTTCCAGCCAGCGCCAGACCAAGCTCTTTCCTCGCCAGCGACCTGTCCATCGCATGGCTCCTCGCCGCTGCTGCCGTCCTCTTGCAGATGTTTACCAACGGCGGCTACGGCTACTTCCGCGATGAACTTTATTTCCTCGCCTGCAGCGATCATCTCGCGTGGGGCTACGTTGATTTCGCACCGCTGGTCGCTCTCCTTGCGCGCATCAGCCGCTTCGCGCTCGGCGATTCTCTCCACGCCATTCGCACATTGCCGGCACTCGCGCAAGGCGGGCAAATCCTGATCACCGGCCTCATTGCGCGCGAACTTGGCGGCAAACGTTTTGCCATCTTTCTTTCTTGTCTTTCCGTCTTGTTCGCTCCCGTGATTCTCGGCAACGCCACGCGTCTCTCGATGAACCCTTTCGAGCCGCTCTTCTGGATGGGCGCTGTCTATTTTCTCCTGCGCGCCATCAATCTCACACAAACAAAACTACTACTGGCCAGCGGTGCCCTTCTCGGCCTCGGCCTGGAAAACAAACATTCCACCGCCTTCTTCCTCATCAGCCTCACCATCGGCTTGCTGCTCTCGCCAAGCCGCCGCCTGCTGCTCACAAAATGGTTCTGGCTGGCCGCCGCCATCGCTTTCCTGATCTTTCTCCCCAACCTGATCTGGCAATACACGCACCATTTCCCCACGCTGGAAGCCCTAAGCAACGTTCGCAAGACGCACAAGAACATCGAGCTCGCGCCGCTTCCCTTCTTTACTCAGCAAATTATGATGCTGCTTCCCATCAGCGCGCTGGTCTGGGTTCCCGGTCTCTCCTCTTTGCTCTTCGGCGCAAAGGCCAAGAGTTATCGCTGCCTTGGCATCACCTATCTCGTCTTTCTCGCTGTGATGATGACTCTCCACGGCAAGGACTACTATCTCGCGCCCATCTATCCAATGCTCTTCGCCGCCGGCGGCGTCTTCTGGGAAATGACGATCGCCGCGCACGCTAAAATGCGCTGGCTCAGAGTCGCGCTGCCGGCAGCTGTCTTCGTCTTGGGCGTAATCGCAATCCCGCTGAATATTCCGATTTTGCCTGTGGAGAGAATCGTTCTCTACTTGAATGCTCTTGGCATCAAAATGTCCCGGACTGAAGTGCAAGACAGCGGCCCGCTGCCGCAACACTTTGGCGACGAATTCGGCTGGGAAGAAATGGTCGCTGCCACTGCTCAGATCTACAACTCTTTGCCTCCTGACGAGCGCGCCAAAACCGGCATCCTGGCCGGCACCTACGGCGATGCCGGCGCCATCGATTTCTTCGGCCCACGCTATGGCCTGCCAAAATCCATCAGCCCTCATCAAAATTATTACTACTGGGGACCGCGCCAATACACGGGCGAAATTCTAATTCTGCTTCACTACAATCTTGCAGACGCCCAGCGCGGATGCCAAAACGTTCAGGTTGGTCCTACTCTCAACAATCCATATGCGATGCAGGAGGAGCATTACACAATCCTTGTCTGCCGCAATTCTAAAACCCTCTTGGCCGAAGCTTGGCCCCGCCTCAAGGTCTGGAATTAACGCGGATTCTGTATGCATTCGCTCAAAGGAGTGTGGCTAAGGCATACAATGCTTCAGGAGGAGCGCGCAATGAAACATTCAGCCGAGTCCAAACACATCGATAACCGCGGCGTCGCGACAATCGCCGTCGCCGTTGGCGCCGTGGCCATCGGTGCATTCGCGATCGGAGCTTTGGCCATTGGCCGGTTGGCCATCCGAAGAATCCTGGTCGGAAAAGCTAAACTCAGATCGCTGCAGATCGAGGAACTCACGGTGACGCGCCTCCACGTCTCCGATCTAGAGATAAGCGACTCGCTTAGCTTGCCCTTAAGGCCCTCAATCGAAAATGGAGAGGGCGAGTAACGAGAGGGCTGAACTCGGCTTAGCATCGCGCATCCTCGACGCGGCTACCAGACATAGGTTCCCACCGCTCCTTCTTTCAGAGATGTCTGGAAGGACTTGCCGTAATACTGGACACGAAAAATCTGTGGTGACTTTCCATCATTCGCAACGATTAATACGATCTTGCCGCCGGGAGCCTTGAAGGCCACATTGAGAAGTGTTGCGGGAGAGCTGGAAGCGATCCGGACCGAACCCGGCCGCACAAATTTCGAAAAGTGAGCCATCGCGTAGTAGGCCAGATTCCGCGTGACCTCGTTGCCGTCGATGGTGACGGCGCCCTGACAAATTCCGCATCCCCCGTTGTCGGTATGCGGTTCAAATTTAGAATTCGCCGCTAGATTCCACAGCAGCACGTTGCGGCTCCAGTTCCGCAGAGCTCCTATAAATGTCCCAACAACGGGTTTCGCGATCGAGATTCTTGCGCTCTCCGTAGGCTCAACCGCCATGTATTCCGTGAAGTACAGATTTTTTTGAGGGAAAGCGCTGTGGACTGCGGACATGGCTCCTATTTCGCCGCCATACAAATGAAAACCAGAACCATCCACGTAGGGATTCGCGAGAGGATCATTAAGAATAGAAATCGCGTATTCGGGGACGTCGCAGTTGTGATCATAAAGAATGATTTTGGTACGTATCCCCGCGGCCTTGAACGCCGGTCCTAGATGATCCTTGATGAATTGCGCTTCCTCTTCCGCCTGCATCAACATGCTCGGCGTATTTTTATCATTTAGCGGCTCGTTTTGAATGGTGATGGCGCCGATGTTGACGCCTTCCGCCTTCATCCCCTGGATGTATTTCACGAAATAATTTGCATAAGCCCCGTAATATTCCGTCTTTAGTTTTCCTCCTTTCGCGTCGTTATTTATTTTCATCCAGGCGGGCGCCGACCATGGCGATCCAAGTATTTGAATTTCCGGGTTGATCGCCAAAATCTCTTTCAGGATGGGAATGAGTTCGGCTCGATCTGGCGCCAAACTAAATTTGGCCAACGTGGGATCGGTCTCACCCGCAGCCAGATCGTCGTAAGAAAAAACATGATCATTCAGGTCGGATGAGCCGATGCTGATCCGGAGATAACTGCTACCGATACTCCTGCCGTCCACTGCAAAGAGCTCTTTGAGTAGTGCCGCTCTCTTTGCTGCATCCATGTGCGCAAGGTGCTGGGCACTTCCCCCGGTCAGCGCAAATCCAAACCCGTCGATAGTTTGAAATGTTTTCTGGTTATCGACCTCAATGGTGGGCTCTTCACTCGTCGCCTTGGAGAATCGCAATAGCGGTTTCTGAAGCTCAAAGAGTGCTGACTTGTCGCCGTTCGTCAGCCACACCTGAACATCTCCGCTCTTTTGAGACTGAAGCGGTGCAGACACGACTGCCAATACGCACACCAACAAACAAATGACGATTCCTGATTTCATTCCACTCCTCCAGAGCGAGGCTCGAGCCGGTATTGCGCTGATGAGCATCCGAGTCGAGCAACAGTATGTCAACCCCCTGCTTGAACGGCTAACCAGACCAGACGGAAACGGTTATGCCACAGCAGAACATCCCGTGATATTGTGCGTCGGAGCCGATATTCCCGCAGGAGGATGAATGATGCAAAGGCGTGCGTTCATGAACTTTACGGCCAGCGCCGCGACGGCACTGGCGTTCCATCCGCTGGCGCGTGCCGCCGAAGAAGCACAAAAAGCTCCCGTCCTTTATCCCGATCCGGCGGTCGAAGTCATTGACCCGCGCTTCGCAAAATACAAAGTCGGCAATGCGGCTGTCGAGCGCCTTTACACCGGCACGCGCTGGGCGGAAGGGCCGGTGTGGTTTGGCGATGGCCGCTATCTTCTCTTCAGCGATATTCCGAATAACCGCATTCTGCGATGGCTCGAGGACACGGGAGAAGTCAGCGTTTTTCGCAGCCCGTCGAATTTCAGCAATGGAAATTACCGCGACCGCCAGGGCCGGCTTCTGACTTGTGAGCACGACTCGCGCCGCGTTACGCGCACCGAATACGACGGCACGATCACCGTGCTGATGGACAGTTATCAAAGCAAAAAACTGAACGCGCCGAATGATCTCACCGTGCACTCCGACGGAGCCATCTGGTTTACCGATCCGGGCTACGGCATCATGTCGAATTACGAAGGCCACAAAGCCGCCTTCGAACTGCCCGCTAACGTTTACCGGCTCGACGCGAAAACGCATGAAGTCACTGTCGTGGCCACCGACATGGATAAGCCCAACGGCATCTGTTTTTCGCCCGACGAAAAATTGCTCTACATCGTTGATACCGGCGCTCCAAAGCATCCCACGGACCCTCACCAGATTCGCGTGTACGACGTGGTCGATGGTGTACGGCTGAAGAACGGCCGCATGTTTGCGGATATGTCTCCGGGCAATTCGGATGGGATCCGCTGCGATGTGGACGGAAATGTGTGGTCCGCGGCGGGATGGGCGGGAGAGGGCTACAACGGAGTGCACGTCTTCGCGCCCGACGGCAAGATCATTGGAAAGATCCATCTTCCGGAATCCTGCGCGAATCTCTGCTTCGGCGGCGCCAAGAAGAACCGCCTATTCATGGCCGCGAGTCAATCTTTGTATTCTGTGTACCTGGGAACCGAGGGCGCGCAGTTGCCCTGATAACGCCATTGCGGCTGACCGCCAAATAACCTGCGTGCGTTTTTTTCAATTCTGGAAAACTTTTCGGAATAAACGAACCATCTCCGAGAAGGACAAGTCTGTCGCTTCAGGATCGAACCGCGGGCCTTCATCGCGCGTGAAGGCGTGCTCCGCTGGATACAGCAGCGCGTTGTAGCGCGCCCCGGAGCTTCGGAGCGCGCGATCGATTGTTTCGCGTCCCGCGTCGGGAACGTGCGGGTCCTTTGTCCCGAAGATCATCAGAAGTTCGCCGCGTATTTCTTTTGCGCGGGCCAGCGATCTCGCATCCGCGTCTTGACCGAGCTTGCCGTCGTGGATGCCTGTGCCGTAGTAACAGACGGTTGCGCGTACATCTGGCTGAAACGCAGCACGGAAGGCTAGGTGGCCTCCGATGCAAAAACCTGTCACGCCGATTTTCCCGCGCGCGACTTTCGGATGTTTCGAGAGCCAGTCCAGACCAGCGCGGCAATCGGCATCGAAATGCGCTACCGGAGTCTTCGCGGCGTCTTGCTGGCCGCGCGTGCGTCCAGCGTCATCAAACGGGATCACCATCCCTGGCGCTTCGATGCGGCGATAAATTTCCGGGGCAGCGGCGACAAATCCGTACCCCGCAAGCCGCACACAGAAGCGTAGCAGCGGCGGCGTAAGCTGAAAAATGTCGGAATAACACCAGATGCCGGGATACTGACCCTCGGCTTTCGGCGTGGCGACGAAGGTACGCATCGGGGAGCCCGGCAAAGAAATATCCGCGTATTCGGTGGTTACAATCATTTGCCTGCCCTCGGGAAATTATCGCGGAGATGCAAGAGCCCTTCAACTCTCGACTATCGCGCATAGCAGAATCTTGGAAACGAACTCTTTTGCTACCCAACTACGCATCAAGGAGGCGATTACTACATCAGGCCGCTTTGCCTGGCAAGCTTTAGCGCTTCGATAGCCGCGCCCCGAGCGCCAGCGGTGTCGCCATTCGGCATCACGTAGATGGGAACGCCGGCCTGTTCCTCTCGTTGAGCAGGCATGCCCGCGCGGATTTCATCCAGGAACCAGCGTTGGAATTCCGGACTCGTCTCCAAGGCGCCTCCGCCAACGATGAGCGCGTCGGGATCAAAGGTATTCACCATTTCGTCGAAGAAGAGTCCCAAGGCATGGGCCTGCACACGGAATACGTCTTTGCACAGCGGATCGCCCTTGTCGGCGAGACCGCGGACGAGTTTTGCCGCCTGGTGGGGTTCCAGCTTTGCGAGATCGTGATTGGGATAACGCGGCAGAAAATACGGCACCAAGTTTCTTTCGATCGCGGTGAGGGAACAGAGTGACTCCAGGTCTCCGATGCGGCCGCAATTGCACAACGGTTTCAGTCCACCGGTGCCAGCGATACTCTGGTAAGGAAGCAGCACATGACCGAGTTCTCCGCCAAACCCGTTTCTGCCCTTTACGACATTGCCCTCAAGGATGATGCCGCCGCCATTGCCCGTGCCAATGATGGTCGAGACCGATGTCTCACGGCTGTTTGAGCCAAAGATCGTGTAGTGGCCCCAGAGCGCCGCTGCGTTTCCGTCGTTTAGATAGGAGACCGGTTTTCCGAGAGCGTTCGCCAAACCACCACGAATGTCAAATTCCGCCCAGTGGGGATGCACAAAGTTGGTGGAACCGCGTGCGCTGAGCTGGCCAGCCGCGCTGGCCGGACCAGGGGTGTCCAGACCCACGGCAACCACGTTGGATACGGCAACGCCGGCGCGTTCGGTGGCAATCTTGAGACCATCCGCAATCTGGCGGAGGCAGACCTCAGGTCCCTGCTTAGAAAGGGCAGGATGCTCGCACAGGCTCTCGATGAGAAAACGCTCTTGCTGATCCACCAACGTATAGTTGATGGCCGTTCCGCCAAGATCCACACCGGCCACGACTGGCACGCGGATTCTCCTTTATTCTTTGATATTTGCTCGGCCCAGCGTAGCAGAATTCCCCTTCGGCTATCTCAGAAAACGACGGTTCCGGAATAATTTGCAAAGGGATGGAGCGATTTCTTGGCAACTTCGGCTGCTGCAATTGCTCTGCTTCCTCGATTCATTTGAAGGGGATCGCGCTGCGGTGGACGGCGATGCGGCGACGCTGAAGGGTTCTCTATTCGCGCTGCTGATACACTACACTGGGCAATGAGCTCGCCATTCTGCAATGTTGCACTGCCGGTCCCGCTGCGTACTACGTTTACGTACGCCATTCCCGCGGGCTTTCGCGACTCGCTGCAGCCGGGGACTCGCGTGCTCGTCCCCTTCCGCAAAAAGTCTATGGTCGGCGTGATCGTCGAAATGGCCGAGCATCCGCCAGCGAACGCTAAGCTACGCGAAATCACCAAAGTCATGGAGTTTGCCCCTGCGCTGACTCCCAAGCTGATCGAGCTGGCGCAATGGATCGCGAACTATTACCTCGCACCTGTCGGCGAAGTTTTCCGAGCCATGTTGCCTCCGGTTACAGAACTCAATGTGCGCCGGGAGTTTGTCTTGACGGCGGCGGGCCGCGGCGCAGCGGAAAGTCTCGGCGGCGGCGAAATTTCCCATGGTTTGAGCGCCGCGGAAGCTGCATTTCTCGAAAAGGCGAACGCCAAAAAAGGTCCGGTCCTGTTCAGCCTGGCGACAAAGATAGGCATCTCTTCCGCTGCGTTGCAACGGTTACAGCGGATCGGACTCATGGACATTCAAGAGACTCTGCGGGACACGAAACGGAAATCGCAAACAATCATCGCCTGGAGAGGATTTGCGGACAAAGTAGAAAAAACACTGAAAGAGAAGGAAGAAAAGGTACAGGCACTGCTCGAAACCGAACGCGGGCCGCTGCCGCTTCCACAACTGCTCAAGCTTGCCCAGGTATCGCGGAGTTTGATTGACCGTATGCTGGCGGATGGCTTGATCGAAAGCTGGGAAGAGCCTATCGATCCGGCGGAAGATCCATTTGATTCCGGATACACACCCCCCGCGCATGCATTGAATGAAGAACAAGAAAGCGCGATGAAAAGCATTCGGGCGCGGTTTGAACTTGGCGAGTTCGGCGTGCAACTGCTTCACGGCGTGACGGGTAGCGGAAAAACGGAAGTTTATTTGCGTTGCGTGCAGGAGACATTGGCGCGAGGGAAGACGGCGATCATTCTCGTGCCGGAAATCGCGCTGACTTTGTGGATCGGGCGGCAGTGCCGGTCGTGGTTTGGAGCAAAGTACGAAGGCGTCGCGGTCTTGCACTCGGCATTGAGTGACGTCGAACGCGCTCGTGAATGGTGGAGGGTTAGGAATGGCGAGGCGCGGGTTGTGGTCGGGACGCGTTCCGCGGTGTTTGCGCCGCTGCAGAATCTCGGTCTGATCATCGTCGATGAAGAGCAGGAGAACAGCTACAAGCAGGAAGAGACGCCGCGCTATCACGGGCGCGACGTGGCTATCGTCCGCGCCAAGAGCGAAGGCGCGCTCGCGCTACTGGGTTCGGCGACTCCATCGCTAGAGACTTATCACCACGCGCGCAGCGGGAAATACGACCTGCTTACCATGTCTTCGCGCGTCGAAAATCGTTCGCTAGCGAGCGTCGAGATTGTCGATCTCCGCGAAGACTTCCAGAAAACGCACCAGACCAGCCCCATTTCGGCGGTGCTTCACGCGGGTATACAGGAATGCCTCGCAAGCAAAACGCAGGCGCTTGTGCTCATCAACCGGCGCGGGTATTCCTGGTCCGTTTTGTGCAGGAGCTGCGGCGCAAGCGTACAATGCGTCAACTGCAGCATTTCGATGACCTATCACAAAAGCCGCAACCGGCTGGAATGCCATTACTGCGGCTCGATCCAACAAGTGCCCAAGCAATGCCCGAAATGCCAGTCGCAGTACGTTTATTTCTTCGGCGAGGGCTCGGAGCATCTCGAAGAAAGACTGCGTAAGGAATTCCCCGGAGCGCGGATCGCGCGATTGGATCGTGACACCGCGCGGACGAAACGGCAATATCAGGAAACGCTGGGAGCCTTTGCCGGAGGAGCGCTGGACATTTTGGTTGGCACGCAGATGCTCGCCAAGGGGCACGACTTTCAGCGCGTTACTCTAGTCGGCGTAATCTCCGCGGACTCTTCTCTGAGCATGCCGGATTTTCGCGCAGCGGAGCGCACGTTTCAATTGTTGACGCAAGTTGCGGGACGCGCGGGGCGAGGCGAGCTGAAGGGCCGCGTGCTGATTCAAACCTATTATCCGGAGCACTACGCGATTCAAGACGCGGTGCAGCAGGATTACGCATCCTTTTTCGAACGCGAAATGCATTTCCGCAGAATGATGGCGTATCCACCCCTCACCTCTCTGGCGAATGTGATTGTGCGAGATGTTAGCCTCGAAAAAGCGATTCGCTTTTCGCGCAAGCTCTCCGAATATTTTTCGCCCCACGATGGACACACCGTGCGCATTCTCGGCCCCGCAACCGCGCCCCTCGCGCGATTGAAAAAGGAGCATCGCTTCCAGTTTTTGCTGAAGTCGCCGAAACGCTCGGTCCTGACAAAACTTCTGAGCGGAGCGATGACATTCTGCGACGATCACGAAATTCCACAGACGGCGGTTCTCGTCGATATGGACCCACTTAGTTTGCTTTAAATTTGCAGTGATTTCTGAGGTGTGCGGCGGTTAACGGCTAATCAGAAAAATCCCGGCGAAAATGGCGGTAATTCCGAGCCACTGCCAGCGCGAAACGTGTTCACGCAGAAATATCGCAGCCATGCCGACTGTCACTGCGCCATAAAGCGAAGCCAGCACGCTGACCACGGCAACTTGCTCAAGGCGCATTCCGAAATTGTTCATGACGAACGCGCCCGTGTCCGTCAGACCCATACCGAGAATCCAGCCGGCAACGCGGCCCGTCGGCGGCTTTATGGGCTTACCCACCGCCAAAATCAATAAGGCCGTGAGGGCAGAACTTGTCAACCGGATGAGCCATACCGTTTGTGACGCTCCGGTCGCGGGCACGACCCGCATGCCGAGCAGCCAAAACAAAAATCCAAATCCAATCGCGGAGCACAGCGCCAAGTCGATACCTTTTCCGATGCGTTGCAATCCTTCCTCATCCTCCGCATCCGGGGCTTTCTCTCCGCCAGCGACAAGTACTACGCCGAGCAGCGTGCAAGCGATGCCGATGGCGCGGGCCGCTCTCAAGTGTTCCCCGGTTAGGAGAGAAAGGAGAACGGTCAGCACGGGATAGCTCGCGGAAATCGGCGCGACGATGGAAAGTTTGCCGATTTCAAACGAGCGGTAGAGAGTCAGCGTCGAAACAAAATTTAAGACCCCGGCGAGCGCGCCCCAGGCCCAGGGCTGCCAGCCGGAGCCGTCCGCGAGATGGCCCCACCCGCCAAGCCAAGGCAGAAAGATAGTGAGGAGGAGGAAGCCGGTGAACTGCATGTACAGCATCGTTCGAAGCGTGCCGATGCGGTGGGTAGCAAAACGCGCGAGAAAATCCGAACCGCCCCAGGAGAGAGCCGTCAGAAGACCCAGCAAAATTCCCATGTCGGGTTACGAGGACTTGCCCGCTTCGGCGGACTTGCCTTTCTTCGCTTCGAGGCCGAGGACCGCCATGACTTTTTGCAGATCTTTCCAGACTTCGCTTTTCGCGCTGGGATTGCGCAGCAAATAGGCGGGGTGATACGTGGCCATCAGTTTCCTTCCGCGAAATTCAAGCCACTGTCCGCGGAAATGCGAAATGCCGCGGTTTGTTTCGAGTATGGTCTGCGCGGCGGTGCTTCCGAGACAGACGATTACTTTGGGGGCGATGGCATCAATCTGGCGCAACAAGAAAGGCGAGCACTCGCCAACTTCATCTCTTTCCGGAGCGCGATTCTCCGGCGGGCGGCACTTCACGACGTTGCAGATGTAAACGTCTTTGCGCTGCAAGCCCATCGCTTCAATCATTTGCGTGAGGAGTTTTCCTGCGCGTCCCACGAACGGGAGGCCTTGCATGTCTTCATCGTGGCCGGGGCCTTCTCCGACGAAAACGAGTTCGGCTTTTGGATTGCCGTCTCCAAAAACAATTTTGTTGCGCGTTTTGTGAAGTTTGCAACGCGTGCATTCGCCGAGATCGGTTCGAATCTTCAGGAGGGTATCGTCGGGAACTTTGTCAAATGCCTCGAACAGCGATGGTCCGGCGGGAACCGGCAAAACGCCGGGCTTCGGCGTGGTTTGGGGAGGCACGGCTCGCAACGGCGCTGGCGCGGCCTCTGGCAATTCTGGTTTTCGAATGTTTTTTGGCAAAGCCGCTTCCTCGGAGGCGATTTGTTGAATGGCCGGCGAAACAAAAGATACTGCGGGTGGCGTAGTGGCGGACTGAACTTGCGAATCGCCACGCTGCTTGTAGAAAAGGCGGACGCCTAGATCCTCGTAAAAGTGCAATCGCTCGGAGAGTTTTTTCTGGAGGGCTTCGGGGATGCGCTCAGCCATGACGGGATCAAACGGCAGAATGATGCGACTCCGATTTGTGGCGCAGCACGCTGCGGAGGCGCAACACTTCATCGAAGATGCGCTGCGCGACTTCGGACTTGCTGAGTTTCGGGAGCGCCAAATCGCGGCCATCGCGGGAGAACAGTGTGACAATATTGGTGTCGTGGTCGAAGCCAGCGCCTTCGGCGGTGACATCATTCGCCACGATGAGATCGGCATTCTTTGCGGCGAGTTTTTTGCGAGCGTTCTCCGCGACGTGGTCCGTCTCCGCCGCAAATCCGACGATGAGGCGATCACCTTTCGTTTGCGCGGCTTCGGCCAAAATATCCGGCGTAGGTTCGAAGTGAATCGTCAGCGGCTCTTTGTTCCGCTTCATTTTTTCGGGTTGCGTTTCGGCGGGGCGGTAATCGGCGACAGCTGCGGCGAAAATTGCGATACTGCTTTCGGGGAAACGGTCCACGACCGCGATGCGCATTTCTTCGGCGGTTCGAACGTCGATGCGCTCGACGCCGGCAGGTGTTTCCAAATTCACGGGGCCGCTCACGAGAAAAACTTTGGCGCCACGGCGCGCTGCGGCTTCTGCCACTGCGAATCCCATTTTGCCAGAGGAACGGTTGGTTAGATAGCGCACCGGGTCGAGGTCCTCGCAGGTCGGCCCGGCTGTAATCAAAATTGTTTCGCTATGCAAATCTTTTTGCGCGTGGAGCGTTTCGCGAACGGCGACGACGATCTCTTGCTGTCCCGCTAGGCGGCCCGCACCGATCATGCCGCAGGCGAGATAGCCTTCATCGGGATTGACGATCTTGACGCCGCGAGCGCGCAGCATCTCTATGTTTTCCTGCGTCGCGGCGTGGTTCCACATGTTGACATTCATCGCGGGCGCGACGATTACGGGCGCCGTCGTCGCCAGATAGAGCGTGGTCAGAAAATCGTCTGCGATGCCACGTGCAAATTTCGCGAGAATGTCCGCGGTAGCTGGGGCTACCAGGAGCAGATCAGTGCGTTGCGCCACGGCAATGTGTTCGATCGCGCTTTCGAGATTGGCTTCGCCCGCTGAGGATTTTTCGAACAGATCAGTGATGACCTTTTGGCCGCTCAGCGCGGCGAAGGTCAGCGGAGTAACAAATTCGCGCGCGCCGCGCGTCATAACGACTTGCACGCTGAATCCGTCTTGTTGGAGGAGGCGCACCAGTTCGGCGGCTTTGTAGGCCGCCACGCCGCCGGTCACGCCAAGGGTGATTCGCATCGCGTCCTATTCCAAGACATTTTGCCAAGCTCGGGCACAGCATGCTGTGCCCCTACAAATTCTGCCATGGGCGCGTGTAGCCAGCGCCCGTGCAGCGCGAGCCAGCAGCCGATTACTTCCGGCGCTTATTGCCGTCTTTGTCTTCGTCAATGGAAGACGGCTCGGTGAATTCGTACTCGATGAGGCTGTTCTCGAGCTCTTCGCAAGCAATGCGAGTCGCCTTGAGAGTTCTAGGGTTTTCAATGAGCGACGGCGCACCTGCCATAATTTGGCGAGCGCGTCTCGCCGCCAGCACAACGTAAGCAAACTGGCTCTCCGGAGCTTTTGTCTGCACAGTCATTTCAGTCTTTCCCCCCAAACGATGCCAGAAGTTCTTCCACCCGTGGTCTGCGCCGCGCAGCGGAACAGCGAATCGCAATCACAATGGCTTGCGCTTCGTCTCCCGCGCGTTTCACGTCTTCGTTCACGACGCAATAATCGTAGTAACGCCCGAATGCCGCAATCTCGTCCTGCGCCTTCGCCAATCGCCGTGCAATTTCTTCGTCGGAATCCTGGCCGCGGCTGCGCAAGCGCCGTTCAAGTTCCGCGCGAGTCGGAGGCAAAATAAAAATCGCCACCGATTTCGGGAGTTTTTCTTTTACCTGCGCCGCGCCTTGCACGTCAATCTCGAGGACGAGGTCGAGACCCTTCTTCCGCGATTCTTCGAGCCATTTCTTCGGCGTACCGTACGAATGCTTGCCGAAGACGCGCGCATATTCCAAGAATTCGCCGCGCGCGACCATGGCGTCGAATTCCTCTTCCGTGACAAAATCATAGCATTTCCCGGTGGCTTCGGTCGCCCGGCGCGACCGCGTGGTACACGAGACCGAAGGCATCGTTCCGGGCAACTCCAAAATTCTCTGTACCAGCGTCGATTTTCCCGAGCCCGATGGTCCCGAAACGATCAGCACCAGCGGGTCAAGCCTGCTCTCCGTGTTCATTCGATGTTCTGCACCTGCTCCCGCAGTTTTTCGATCTCGGCTTTTATTTCAAGCGCCAGCCCGGTGATAGCGAGCGCTTCACTCTCGACACCGGGCGTTTTCGACAGCAGCGTGTTTGCCTCGCGATGCATTTCCTGCAGGAGGAAGTCCAATTTTTTTCCCATCTCGCCGGCGCCGTCCAGAAGTTTTCCGAATTGCTGGAGATGACTGCGCAGGCGGTCTAATTCTTCACTGACATCGCCGCGTTCCGCAAGCAGGGCGGCTTCTTGCGCGAGCCGGGCGGGATCGATCCCCGCTCCGCCAAGCAATTCTTTAAGGCGCGCTTCCAGACGTCGAGCAAAAACCGGACGGAGCGTAGTCGCGAGCTCCCGAACTTTTTCCGCCTCCTGTCCGATGCGCGCCAAGCGCGCGCGCAAATCTTCAATCAGGTGGCGGCCTTCGGCGCGGCGCATATCATCCAGCTTGTGAAGCGCTTCGAGCAAGCAGGTATCCAGTGCTTGGCCCAGGCGTTCTTGGTCGTCTTCGGCTTCCGGCACCGCGGCAGACAGGCCCGCGATAACTCCGGGCAGGCGCAGAATCGCGACCACGTCCACATCCGCCGCGGCTCTGGACACTTGGCGGAATTCTTCGGCGACGCGCATGTAGGTCTGCGCAAGTTCTCGATTCACTTGAACGGGAGCAGCAGCGGCAGGATCGACGTTGACGTGCACTTCGACGTGGCCGCGATGAATGCGATCTCGCAGGACCTGGCGCAGGCGAAGTTCATAAAGGTCGAACCCTTCCGGAAGACGCAGCTTCAGATCCAGGAAACGGTGGTTGACGCTTTTCACGCTGACGCGAACCGCCCAGCCATTTTGTTCGCTTCGCGCCTGGGCGTAGCCGGTCATGGAGAAACATTCGCCCGCTTTTTTCAACACTTCTTTTGGGAATACTGAGGGTTGAGTCATAAGGTTTCCGCTGGTGCTGTTACGCTACTTGGCCCTGCCTGTGCCGGCGCGAGAATGTCGTCGTCCGCGAATTGCAAATCGTGGAGGCGAGCATAGGTTCCACCGCGCGCCATGAGTTCCGTGTGCGTGCCGCATTCGCGGATTTGGCCGTCCTCGAGAACGAGAATTTTATCCGCCCGGCGAATGGTGGCCAAGCGGTGCGCGATGACAAAAGTAGTGCGTCCGACCATTAAATTGGCGAGAGCTTTCTGCACATACATTTCGGACTCCGCATCCAGCTCCGACGTTGCTTCGTCGAGAATGAGGATGGGAGAGTCTTTAAGTATGGCACGCGCGATGGCAATACGCTGCCTCTGACCGCCGCTTAAACGGGTGCCGCGCTCGCCGATGACGGTGTCGTATTGCAGCGGCAACTCCGTGATGAAATCGTGCGCCAGGGCAGCTTGCGCCGCGGCAATGACGCGCTCTTTGGGAACATTAGTGAGGCCGTAGCAGATGTTGTTCCAGACCGTGTCGTGGAAGAGAATATTTTCCTGAGAGACGATCGCGATTTGAGCTCGCAAAGAGCGGAGCGACACTCTACGAATATCCACGCCGTCAATGCGAATCACACCCGACGAGGTTTCGTAGAATCTAGGTAGCAGATTTACGAGAGTAGTTTTCCCCGCGCCGCTCGAGCCGACGATGGCAATGATTTCTCCGCGGCGCGCGGACAAGGAGACGCCACGCAGGACCGGAACGGAATCGTAGGCGAAGCCGACATCCTCAAACGCGATTTCCTCTTGAAGAACCGCAAGAGTCCCAGCACCCGGGGCATTGGCGGCTTCCTCAGACAAATCCAAATAAGCCAAGACCTGCGTGCCTGCGCCCTGCGCGGTTTGGAACTGCTGATAAACCGAGCCCAAGCGGCGAAGCGGCATGTAGGCATTTAACAGCGCATAAAGGAAAGTGAAAAACTGGCCGGTGGTCATGAGGTGCAGCCGAATCTGGTCGCGTGCGTAAAGCAAGAGGAGAGGAATGACAACGGCTCCAAGCAAATCCATCAGAGGAGGTGTGATGACTCCCGCGCGAATCCAGCGCATGTTCTCGCGCAGCAAACGGCGCGCGGATTCCTGGAACTTGCGGATCTCAAAATCTTCCATGCCGAAAGCTTTGACGACGCGGTTGCCAGTGGTCGTCTCCTGCAGGATTTGGCTCAGATCGCCAAGCCGCAACTGGCTATTTTCCGCCGAGCGTCGAATCCTTCGCGCAAATTTGCTAATGGGCAGGACTACCAACGGCAGCAGAATCCCCGTCGCCAGAGCCATTTTCCAGTTGACGATGAGCAGGACGGAAACAAAAACAAGAAACGTGAGGCCTTTCTGGAAGAGATCGACGAGGAATTCGCCGAGGGCAGGCCTGAGGCGATCTACATCGTTAATAACAACGGACATGATACGCCCGGTGGGGTGATCGCGAAAAAAACCGATAGGCTGCCTGAGAATCTTTGCAAAGATGGTGTTGCGCAAATCGGTGATAGCCCCGTAGCCCACGCGGTAGACTTCCGTGGTTCCCAAATATTCGGCGACGGCCTTTGCAAAGAAGACCGCCAAAAGTGTAAAGGCAAAAATCGTCCAGACGTAGTGGACGCTCGGGGGAAAGAAATCGTTCAGATAGATGGTGTGTCCACTCCAGGGGAGTGTCACAAGTTTGACGGAGCGGACGGCCACGGACGGATTGAGGACCTGATCGACGGCTGGGGTTACGAGGAGGGCAATCACGCCCTCCGCAAGTGCTACGAAGGCCAGCAGAAGCACACCCGCGATAAGCCTGAAGGTATAGGGCCGAACGTAACTTAGCAAACGCCGAAGTTGTGGTGAAACGATGGAAGCCACGCCTCTGAATCCCCTGCGTTTCGTACTTGGTACGCTAGTGCGCCAGCTTGGGTGTGTCAAGTTTTCGGGAGTGGATTGGTTACAGATAAAACGAAGATCGGCGCACATTTGAACCGGCCGCAGTAGCACCAGTTGTCTTTCCCTTAATCCGGCGGAAAACGCGCCTGCGCGTAGACCTGTCTACAAAAGCCGGCATTGAAGCGCCAGTCAATTGCGGGTGGTATTCTAACGCCGTGCTGAGGACCAAGACCCGGATACCTCGGGTGGCCGCACCGGCCACAGAGGTTTGCGATACTCAAGGTCACGGAGACGATTTTTGGCTACTGTCAAGATTCCTGCTGACTTGGAAACTGTTCTTAACGATGCATGGGAAGAAACCAAGAAGGTTCCAGGTCATCTTACGGAGAAGGAAGCTCGCTTTCTGGGGCTGCTCGCCGCGTGCGTGCCGGCTAGAGGTACGATCGTGGAGATTGGGAGCTTCAAGGGGCGCTCCACGGTCATGCTGGCTAAGGTTGCTTCTCATTACGGTTGTGGCCCCGTCGTCGCCATAGATCCACACAATTCGCCCATTCTTTTGGACCGCCAAACCGACCAGGAAGCATCCTCCTATCAGGATTTCCTCGATTCCATCCATGCGGCTGGAGTATCAGCTCACGTGGAATCACACGCCGCGTATTCGAAGGAGGTGGCGAAATCTTGGAATAGGCCTATCCGCGTCCTATGGGTTGATGGTGATCACAGCTATGAAGGTGCCAAGAACGACCTGGACGGCTTCTTTCCGCACTTGGTGCCCCAAGGCGTAGTTGCGTACCACGATGCCCTGAATAACTTTCCCGGACCAATCCGCGTATTTGTGGAAGACGTTCTCCACTCGGATCGATTTGGACCTGCGGGATTTGTTCAATCGATCGCTTGGGCTCAATTTCGACCCGAGGACGGGGCCTCGTTTCGAGAACCGCGGTCGTCGCTGGCTCGACGGGCGTCCCGGCTTATCCCATTTGTGCAAAGTGGCAATGAATTACGTGGAATAGCGAAGAGACGATACAAGTTGAACCGCTTTCTAGTTCCGCACTCCGCGATTGACCCCGGGGAATGGGCGTCCATTGTGGATTCGCATTGAGACCGCGTGCCAAGAATTCGAGCGTGGTCAACCTTCTTAGATTGCAGTTCTTCTCGGCTCTGTGGCGCAGCGCGAATGAGAAGCTACTTCTCGATGTCGCGATGCGTCACCTTGGAAGAAAAACCGTGTTTCGCCAGAGATTTCTTTATTTGCTCTCCGAGCATGACGGAGCGGTGCTTTCCGCCGGTGCAGCCGATGGCGATCGTCAAATAGCTCTTCCCCTCGCTGATGTAATGCGGAATCAGATAGGCGAGCAAGCCTTCGATGCGGCGGAGAAATTCACTCGTTTGAGGAAACGAGCGAATGTACTTTTGGACTTTGGGATCTTTCCCCGTGTAGCGACGCAGGCCGGGGACAAAGTGAGGGTTGGGCAGAAAACGCACATCGAACACGAGATCGGAGTCCGTCGGGACGCCATATTTGTAGCCAAAGCTGACGACGGAAACGAGCATCGGACGCTTATCGGGATTCTTAAAGCGCTCGGTGACAAAGTGACGCAGCTCGTGGACGTTGAACTGAGTGGAGTCGATGACCACATCAGCCAGCTTGCGGATAGGCTCCATGAGAGTGCGTTCGTGGCGCAAACTCTCGCGAACGGACAGAGCTTTGCCGAGAGGATGAGGGCGGCGCGTCTCGCTGTAACGACGGAGAAGCGCGTCGTCGGTGGCATCGATGAAAACCAAAGTGATGGGATGATCCTTGCGAAGATGCTTTAGGAGCGGCGGGAGCTTTTCAAGTTGCACGCCTTCGCGCGCATCGACCAGCAAAGCCGCGCGGCCAAAATCACCTTCGCCAGCAGCGTGCAACTCGGCAAATATCGGAATCAACTCTACAGGAAGATTATCGACGCAGTAGAAGCCCATGTCCTCGAAGGCGCGGAGGACGGTGCTCTTCCCCGACCCAGAAACGCCGGTGAGGATCACAAGGTGGCGGGCGACGTGTCTGGACGGCTTCACTTGAGGCGGCGGCTCAGCTTTTCACGCGGCGCTGGTGAGTGCTCGGGATGCGCATGTCTTCGCGGTATTTTGCAACGGTGCGGCGCGTGACGTGAATGCCGGCGTCGTCGAGCTTTTTGGCGATTTGTTCGTCGGTGAGCGGCTTCGTGGTGTCTTCCTCTTCAATCATTTTTTTTACGAGCCGCTTGAGCGTGAGCAGCGACATTCCGCTGCCTTCGGGACCATTCACCGATTCGCTGAAGAAAGAGCGAAGCTCGAGCACTCCCTGAGACGTGTGCGCGTACTTGCTGGCTACCGCGCGGCTCACGGTGGAAGGGTGCACGCCAACTTCTTCGGCGACTTCCTTAATCATCATGGGCTTGAGCGCGTCCGGACCGTGACTGAGATATTCGCCCTGGCGGGCAATGATGGATTGGCAGACGCGCAGGATGGTGTGCTTGCGCTGCTCGATGTTTTTCATCAACTGAATCGCGGCGGTGAAGCGTTCCTTGACGTAATTGCGGACGTCGCGGTCGGCGGCGTCGCGCGCAAGGAGACGCCGGTACGTGGGGCTGAGGCGAAGCTGCGGCATGTCATCTTCGTTCAAGAAGACTTGCCACTGATCATCGACCTTTCGGAAATAGACGTCCGGCTCGACGAGGCGCGGCTCGGTCTTGTTGTAGCGCAGGCCAGGCCGAGGATCGAGCTTCTTGATCACTTCCAGCGAGCGCTTGACG
>DATFZQ010000253.1:0-2905 GCA_035314345.1 Candidatus Acidiferrum sp. | reverse complement strand
GAGCTTCGGATTCAGGCTGCGCGCCGTCAGGATGATGTAGATGTTGGTGGCATCGGTCGTGGTAGCGGCAACCAGTCCGCGAGCGGTATCAATGTGGAGCTCGCGCAGCACCTGCGCCTGCGTGGCATCGCCGACCAGCGTGAGCCAGCCTTTGGCGGAATAGCGCGCCAGCTTGGCTTCGTCGGTGTCAACGATGACGAAGGGCAACGGCTTGCGCGCCAGCTCGCGCGCCACGCTGCGGCCCACGCGTCCGGCGCCGCAGATGATGTAGTGGTCCGTCAAGCGGCTGATCTCGCGGTCCATGCGTCTCCTGCCGAAAACCGATTGTAGCTCGAATTCCAGCAAAGCCTGCGTTGCAGCGCCGAAGAACAGCAGCACCAGTCCAACGCCGGCGATGATGATGAAGGTGTTGAAGACGCGGCCTGCGGTCGACAGCTTATAAATCTCTCCATAACCAATCGTCGTGATGGTGGGCAGCACCATGTAGAAGCCATCGAACCACGGCCAGCCTTCCAGGAAGTGGAAGCCAAGCACTCCAATGAGCACGAGCGCAATCAGGGAGAAGAAGAGAATCTTCAGGTTGAAGAGGGCTTTCACAGCAGTCATTCTGGCGCGTCGGGAAGGGAAGCGCAATGCCCGAATGTTAGGATTCGCTTTTGCGGAGCGGCCATGGCCGAGGTCTTCATCTCCTACGCGCGTAAGGACGTGGGTTTTGCCCGCGATCCCAATGACGCTCCGATCAAGGGATATTAAGCTCATCGAAAAACGCGTCTATCGACGCATCTTTCCTGAGCGCATCACCCTTCGAATCATCGAAGTTGGACTCGGCGATCCTGCCTATGAGGGGATCCCTCGACGCTTGTTTATCTCCTCTGAAATACAGGGCGAGGAAGCATAATAGTGCGCGGCGGACATAAATCGCCCCACTGCTGTCCGGTTAACTTGCAGGGTGTTGGCTGCAAGTAGTAGCTGCGCAAAAAGTTGAAGCCATTTCTGGCTTGCCGCGATTTGAATTCGCGGAGAGCAGACAATGGCTCATGAATCAGGGCCGCACCGTCTTCTCGCAATTGATCAGCTTTCTTCCCGACCGGGAGTTTCGTCGTTGCGTCGCGCGTTATCAGGGCGACCTCCGGCTGCGAGGCTTCACCTGCTGGGATCAGTATCTGGCGATGGCCTTCGCCCAGTTGACCTATCGCGAGAGTCTGCGCGACATCGAAGCCTGCTTGGGTTCGTTGCAGGGCAAGCTGTATCACCTGGGATTCCGTGGCAAGGTGGCGCGCTCCACGCTGGCGGACGCGAATGAATCGCGAGACTGGCGCATCTTTGCCGACTTCGCGCAGAGGCTGATTGCCACAGCACGCCGACTGTATGTCCGAGAGCCCATGGGCGTCGATCTGGAGCAGAGCCTGTATGCCCTGGATTCCACAACCATCGATTTGTGTCTGGCGTTGTTTCCCTGGGCCCGGTTCCGACGGCGCAAGGCCGCCGTCAAGCTGCACACGCTGCTGGACCTGCACGGCAACATTCCCACGTTTGTCCGCGTCACCAGCGGGGCCGTGCATGACGTGAACCTCCTCGACGAGATCATGCCGGAGGCCGGCGCCTTCTACGTAATGGACCGGGCCTACGTCGATTTTCAACGGCTCTTCGTCTTTACGCTCAGTTCGGCCTTCTTTGTCGTGCGCACCAAGTCGAACGTGCTGCTGCAGCGGCGCTACTCGCATCCGGTGGATAAGAGCACGGGCGTTTGCTCGGACCAGACCGTGATTCTGTCGTGCTTCGAATCGGCCTCCGTGTACCCGGATCCGCTGCGCAGGGTCAGCTACTGCGATGCTGAAACCGGCAAGCGGCTGAAGTTCCTGACCAACAACTTCACCCTGCCGGCGCTGACCATCGCCCAAATCTACAAACAACGCTGGCGGGTGGAACTGTTCTTTAAATGGATCAAACAGCACCTGCGAATCAAAGCCTTCTACGGCACCAGCGAGAACGCCGTGAAGACCCAAATCTGGATTGCGGTGTCGGTGTACGTGCTGGTGGCGATCGTGCGCAAGCGGTTGGGACTGGAGTCCAGTCTTTACCAGATTCTACAGATTCTGAGCCTCACGCTATTCGAGAAAACCCCCATTTTATGCGCCCTTCAGGGCATCGAAGAAGATGCCCATTTCACCGGAAACGCCAACCAACTGATTCTGTTCAACTTTTAACCGGACAGCAGTGTTACCATTTTGCGTACCGGATGTGCCAGTGTGATCCTCGATCCATTGTTCATTTTCATCACTTACTGCATGAACAACAAAATCCCGCACGTCTTGAAGCTTTTGCAAGTCCGAGTCAATATCTGCCGACGAGAAGTCAGTTGCGGAGGAATTTCCGAAAAGCGGCGGGTAGATTACCGTTAACTTCTTCGAGAGGCAAGGTTTGCTGGTCCTCAATTCACGCGTTAGTGCCACGGCCATCGCACTGTCCGGAATTACGATCGATCCAGCGGATTCGGTGTTAGAGGCAATGGCTATGGCAGACAAAAGGCTTGTAGCATCGGAAAAGGGGTCGATCGTCCCTGAAAGGCCCAATGCTCTCGGCTCAGGCCTGTCCGGGTATGCGTCCTTTGCTGCATCCTTTAACTTCTTATTCAACGCCTTCTTGTCGTCATCAGTAAGCAAAGTCTCGTAGAGTGACACCATGGCTTTTGCATTCGCAATAAAAGCCTCATACGATTGCAAGCTCGCGAAACTCGCCTGATCGTATATAACGACAATGCCCCTAGGAACAATAATCGTATCTTGAGGTTTGGGATCCGGGGGAATCGGGTCCTGAATGTTTGAACAAACTGCACCCGCAATGGCAGAGGCGATGTGATCCAAGCCTCCATACGCAAGCATTTGCGACTCGATAGCGGCACTTG
>DATFZQ010000252.1:0-3218 GCA_035314345.1 Candidatus Acidiferrum sp. | reverse complement strand
CCCCTCAAGCATAGCGTCAGGGAAGAGGGATGCCGGGCGAAGCCACAATTCCAGCCATGCGCAGGATTTCCTGGTATTCGGCTTCCGTAATCTGTGAAACGAGCACGCGCACTTTTTTCAAAAGCTTCATTTTTCTCAAGGCGTGATTGGCGCGCAGCTCAACCAGTGTGACTTGCCTCGGCAAACGGTCAAACGCTCTCAGGTCCGCGACGAGGTTCTTTTCTTTGTGGTCATGCGGATCGGGATAGGGGTCGCGCGTGATTTCCGCGATGGAGTAGAGCGTCCGCTCCGGTGCGGAGTGGTAACAAAGTACGCGGTCGCCTTTGCGCACCTGTTTAAGGGCACGAATGGCGTCGGGCTTCGACTCCGCACCGTGCCACATTTCCTTGCCCTTTACGAAGAGCGTGTCCCAATGGTAGTGGTGCGGGTCGGCGCTAAATATCCAATAGTGTCGTTGCGAGGTCGGAGTTGCCATCGAGGCGTCGAGTCGGCAGCAATATACACGGGGACGGCCAAAAAGCGAAACAAAATGTTGGGGTTAGCCGCGATTCCGTGCAAGCTGAGGAAATCAGCACAGATACGCCAAGAAGCGCGGATTTCACAATATCTTCTTTGTTTTTATGGTGTTAGATGAAATTTTATGCGATATCGACAAAAACCTCTTCACCACGGACTTCTGTCGGGTAGCAGGCCACCCCCATAGTTGGGTTCTGGAGGAGCTTTCCTGTGGTCACGTCGTACTCCCAGCCGTGCCAGGGACAGGTGACAATCTTGTCTTGGAGCGAACCTTGGCCCAGCGGCCCTCCCCTGTGCAAGCACGTATTGTTGATAGCGAAGAACTTGCCTGCAACATTGGCAAGCGCGACGGCTTTGCCGTTAACCTGAATTTCGTGGACGGCGCCCATTGGCACATCGGCAATCTTGGCGGCTTGCACAAACGGCATACTGGCTCCTTGCTGCATAGAAAGATGAATAGAAAACTGGACCAGCGAAGTCTTAAGAAACCTTTATGTTGCGCCGCCGAGTATAACTTCCGCGCCAGGCACGGTCAAAGCAACCGCTTGCGATTATTTCGCAGGAGACGGGCCACTCGCTCGTTTCGCCATCATTTTCCAGTACGTAGCAGGTCGAAGCCGTTGAACGATGTCTATCTTGCGAGCGTCGCTGCCGATAAGGATGCGCGGTTCGCGCCGTTCGACACCTTTCAGGATGCGAGCGGCGGCAGCTTCCGGCGAAGTAGGAGTTACCTTTTCGAAATAAGCTACCGCCGCTTCCCGTTTGCTTTCGGAGGCATGGGCCCCTAGGCGCGCACGCTTCGCGATCGGAGTATGAATTCCGCCGGGGTGAACGCACGAAACAACAACCGAGGAGCCTTCCAGTTCGTGCCTGATTGCCTCGGTGAATCCGCGCACGGCAAATTTGCTGGCGGAGTATGCGCTTTGCCCCGCTGGCGCAATAATCCCGAACACGCTCGACAAATTTACAACCTGGGCGCGCGGCTGTTGCTTCAAGACTGGCAGGAAATATTTCACGCCGTATACGACGCCCCAAAAGTTGATGCCCAGCAACCAGCGCAAGTCGTCGAGCGAGATTTCTTCGAAGGTACCATGAAGGGCTACGCCTGCATTGTTGATCAGCAGCGTGACCCGGCCATGACGCACTACCACATCTTCGGCGAAGCCTTTGACGGCTGCTTCATCGGAGACATCGAGGACATGCGTGGAAAGCGCGGCTTGTTTGGCCGTCAGCAAGGCTGCCGTCTCAGCTAGCCCTTTGTCGTCAATGTCCGCAATGGCCAACGAGGAACCAGCTGCGGCAAGTTGTTGCGCAAGCGCGCGCCCTATCCCGCTACCCGCGCCGGTAACCACAGCAACTCCGCCCTGAAGAAACGACATTTAGGCGCCTGCGCCCTGCACTTTGGCTAGAAGTTCGACGAATTTTTGCTTGCGCTCCTTCTGATCGTGTCCGCCTTCGGCTTCGGCAAGCTGGGTGATGTTCATCGAGCAGAACTTGGGCCCACACATCGAGCAGAACTTCGCCTCTTTGTAAAAATCGTCGGGCAGATTTTCATCGTGCATGGCCTTCGCGGTCGGAGGATCAAGCGACAGCTCGAACTGCTTGTTCCAGTCGAACAAAAACCGCGCATAGCTCAAGGCATCGTCGCGGTCCCGTGCGCCAGGGCGGTGACGCGCCACATCCGCAGCGTGAGCCGCAATCTTGTAGGCAATCACGCCTTGTTTCACATCTTCGGGATTCGGCAGGCCCAGGTGCTCCTTCGGAGTGACATAGCACAGCATTGAAGCCCCGTGCCACCCGATCATCGCCGCGCCAATGGCGCTCGTGATGTGGTCGTACCCTGGAGCGATATCAATCACGAGAGGTCCTAGCGTATAAAACGGTGCTTCGTAGCACCATTCCATCTCTTTGTCGACCTGCTCTTTGATCTTGTCGAGCGGGACGTGTCCCGGGCCCTCGATCATTACCTGAACATCATGCTCCCAAGCCTTTTTCGTAAGTTCGCCCAGCACCTTGAGCTCCGCGAATTGCGCTTCATCGCTTGCATCCGCAATGCATCCCGGCCGGAGCCCGTCGCCGAACGAAAAGCTCACGTCGTGCTTCTTGAAGATCTTGCAAATTTTTTCGATATTCTCGTAGAGAAAATTCTGCTTCTTGTGGTGCTCCATCCAGTGGGCCATCAGAGAGCCGCCGCGGCTCACAATCCCCGTAATCCGTTTCCGCACGAGTGGCACGTGCTCGCGCAACACCCCTGCGTGAATCGTCATGTAATCCACGCCCTGCTCGGCCTGCTCTTCAATCACCTCGAGCATCAAGTCAATCGTCAAATCCTCGGGACGTCGCACGCGCGAGATCGCCTCGTATACGGGGACAGTGCCGACCGGCACAGGCGAAGCATCTATGATCGCCTTCCGGATCACGGGGATGTCTCCGCCCGTCGAAAGATCCATCACGGTGTCCGCACCGTAATGCACGGCGTGGTGCAGCTTCTTCAGCTCTTCCTCAATATTCGAGCTCGTCGCTGAATTCCCGATGTTTGCATTGATTTTGCATTTCGTGGCGATGCCGATCGCCATCGGCTCCAGGTTGCGGTGATTCACATTCGCCGGAATGATGCAGCGCCCCTGCGCCACTTCGCTGCGAATCAGTTCAGGCTCGATCTTTTCGCGGCCAGCCACAAACCGCATCTCTTCCGTGATGAC
>DATFZQ010000251.1:0-8019 GCA_035314345.1 Candidatus Acidiferrum sp. | reverse complement strand
TGCCAGAGAGGCTGGAAAGCCGTTGGACGGATACGTGGACGAATACGTCACAGCGGAGGTGTTGATCGTACGGATCGAACCAACCGCTGATGCTTCGTTGGCCGCCATACGCGCCCGGAGGAGGTTAGGAATGGCGATAGCGGCGATGATCAGAATAATCGCCACGACGATCAATAACTCAATGAGAGAGAAGCCTTTTTGCCGAGTACGCATTGCGTTTGAATCTCCTTTTTCTGGGGACCTGAGTCTCTGTGTTTTACTTTTTTCGTCGGTCTTCATTACCCCCCATTATGCATTCGCCCATCAACCGCTGGAACGGGACGGGTGTACCAATTTAGGAAGGTCCGGATGGTTCAGTTCAGTACAACCCCACATTGTACGAACATACTAGTACTATTTCCGCATTCGCCGTCACTGGCTCATCGGAGATGACGTCACCGTGCCGCAGTTCACTGCCTTCAATCCCAAAACATATTGACTGCCCAAATTAGAAATGGATCCTTCAATACTGGCCGCGCCCCCAGTACGTTGGCAAACCTCGCGTGTCAGTTCGTGCGTCAGCTTTGCCTGCGCGAGTTGGTTCATGCAAGTGTTGCGTCGACCGGTTGAGCTGGCACGCGTTACCGGATTTAGTAAGTCCTTTCAAATTAATAAATCTGTCTAGACAAGTTTCTGGCACAAGTGACGCGTCGAAGACGCAGTCGGGGCTAATCGTCCACTGACAAAGTTTGTGCGCACATGTTCGCGAGCGACTACTGCAATTTCGCGTATTCAGTTTTTGCTTGCCGGAGGATAGGGATGTCTTGGTCGGCGTCTTTCCATAGTGCTAGGAACTCCCGATACGCCGCTTGGGCTTTGGAAGTGTCGCCCTGCAACGCCCGGGCGCGTGCAAGGCCGAGACGCGCGAGCGCACCGATGGGTTCGTAGAGAACGACCCCTCGATGGTCGAGGATTTTCTGAAACTCGACCGCGGCTTCCTTGCCCTGATGCGCGGCCAGATGGGCTTCGCCGCGCACAAAGGCGGGATAGAGGGCATTCCAAGCGTAGGTACTGGAGGCTGAAGCGCCTAGCTCATACGGTGCGGCGGCTCTTAGGTTCTCGATGGCCTCGGAAGTGTTTCCGCGCTTGACCGCAAGCTTTGCGCGAAGGGTCGGTAAGAAATCAAATTGCACGATTGTGTCTTCTGGGAACCGCTTGTCCAAATCTTCGGTCAGCGCTTGTGCCCGCGCAACGTCTCCTGCATACACGAACGCCAGCGCCACGCCATACTGCACGTCGCGGCCTGGCGAATGATTCATTGCCAGGGTGGCCCTCCTTCGCGCTTCGTTTGCGTTTCCGAACAACGCTTCCCGCAAACCGGCTACAGCAGAATATGTTGCGGCAGCTTCCTTCTCTTGTGCTCTTTCGGCGGCATCCACCGCCTGGCGGGAAAACTCGCGTGCCTCCCTAAGCCTCCCGGAATAGCCTGCGGTATCGGCTTCCAAGGCCAGCAGCCCATCCTCCACCCCGGGCTTGCCCGCCGACCACGCCACCTGCTCGGCCATCCCCGCTGCATCGTTCTGCAAGAAAGCAATCTCATATAGCGCGGGACAGTAGAAGGCTTGATTTAGTGTGTGTCTCATCGCATCCGCATACGTACTCTTCGCCTCATCAATGCGATTCAGAGCGATGTAGTTGAACAGGAGAGTGGAATAAGCGATGGGATTGTCAGGACTCAATCGGACTGCCTCCTTGCTTTCTTCCGCCGCTTTCTCATATTGCCCCTCGAACTGGTAAATTATCCCCGCCAAGAAATCATGCGGCATCTCCGCGCGCGGATACGCCTGGATGCAAAGCTTGCAGGATTGTTCCGCCATTTCCAGGTTCCCTGTGACCGCGATATGGAAGTGGGCTGAGATGAAATACTTCTCACGCTCACTTGCCCGGTCGCGGAGTTCGTATGCCTTTCGTGTGTAGTCGGCAGACGTTCGGAATTCTCCAATATCCCCATACACGCGACCTAACCATGCTTGAGCGAGGGCAAAATTGGGGTCGAGCTCAATGGCTCGCTTAAAGAACGGGATAGCCGCTGCGGAACCTGTTGCGAACTGGACTTTGCGGCCCGAGCTGAAAGCCTTTAGAGCTTCAAGCGACGGTGTAGTGGCCTGTTCAAGAGGTGTATCGAACTTTTGCACGGTGTTCAGCGACTCGCCCAGTTTGTTTCGAATGTCCGCAGCTGTCTTTCCCAGCGCATCGAGCACACGGTTCTTGTCGTTCGCTTGGGCTTCCGTGCTCGCCAGTGTTTCGCCGCTCACGCAGTTGATCGCCTTGAGCGCTAGTAGATACTGCGTGCCAATCTGCGCGATCGAACCTTCCAGCACGGCAGCGCCTCCCGTCCGCTGACAAACTTCCCGCGCAATCTCGGGCGTGAGCTTTGCGTCGGCTGGCTGGCTCATCATCTGCACGGTCTGCTGGAGCTGTTGGTCGGAGACGACGCTCAAAAAGGGAGACTGTTCCAATTGTGCGGAAAGCCCCTGCCGCAGCGCGCCGTCGAACACCGTGTCGCCTGTCGTGTTCGTGAAGTCAGCGAGCACAATGGTGTCCTTGTCGGTGAGTTTCGGAGTGCGGTGGAAATAGAGGTAACTAGCGGCGGCAAACACCACGACCGCTACTGAAGCGGCGACACTCACCTTCCAGCGGATTCCTATTTGCCCGCGCGCATGTCTCGGAGCACTCCCCACTTGCTCCAACGGCGCGATGAATCGATATCCCACGCGAGCGAGAGTCTCGATGTAAAGAGGATGATCGGCCGAATCACCCAGCACCGCGCGTAGCTTTTTTACGCCGTTATTAACTCCGTGTTCGAAGTCCACGAAGGTATCGTCCGGCCATAGGTGACGCCGTAGTTCTTCGCGCGTGACAACCTCTCCGGCATGCCCCAAGAGAATGGTTAGGATGTCGAAGGGCTGTCCTGGCAATCTGACACGAATGCCGTGTTTGCGAAGTTCGCGCGCGGGAAAACTCACTTCAAATGCGCCGAAGCGCACGCTGCGGGGTTGGCTGGCAGCTTGAGGCATCTCAAACCCGTTACATGCTGCGAAGTCTAGCACCGATACGAAACGCCCGAAAGCCAAGCTGTCTCGGATACTTGAACAACTAAAGTCCGCTCCCTGAGTTGCTTACCCAGATATACGCTTCCTACCTCGAAACTACTTGGCAAGGATTGACGAATCGAGTCGCGTGGCCCACTGTGCGCTGCATGCCTGCAGGAGCGCATTGCCGATCGTATGCGACATCGGGACCTAAACAGTTAAAGATTGACTCTGCACGACTCCACAAAGGAGGACCACAAATGAAGTCACAACAACTTGTCAAAATTGCGGCGGGAGCTGTTCTTTCAATGGGTGTGATTGCCCTGACAGGGATGTTGAGCAGTTCACCTCGCGCACAAGCGCATGATTATCGGGACAACGATGAGGCGTCACTCGTCCATATCGGTTTCCAGATAGCGCCCGTCCCGCTCAATATGGATGGAAAAGACCGGAATCTGGTGGGACTTGGCAGCTTCCTGGTCAATGCTGCTGGTGACTGCAACGGTTGCCACACTGCTGGCGGGCCGCCAAACTTCAATTACGCGAACGGCGGGAACCCATACTTTTTGAACCAAGGGCCGACGAAAACCGACCCCACCACTTATCTGGCTGGGGGCACCGACTTCTTTTCCGCTGTCCCTCCGAGTGCCGCCGTGGGTGGCTTTCCCCCGGGTTCTCAGCCGCCCTCCTATCCGCCACCGGAATATGGAGAGTATGTTGGTCCAGACATTATTTCGCGCAACTTGACGCCGGATAAGACTGGGCGGCCGGAAGGAGGCAACACGCTTTCGGAGTTTAAGCAGATCCTGAGGACGGGCATAGATTTCGATCACCTCCATCCAACCTGTACAGCGGCTTTGCCGACTCCGACGCCAGCAAACTGCATTCCACCCCCTGTGGACGGCAATCTTCTCCAAGTCATGCCCTGGCCGGTATTTCACAACATGACCGACCATCAAATCGAGGCTATCTATGAGTACCTGAGTGCCATCCCCTGCATCGAAGGCCCGGCCCAACCAAGCGACCTTCCACTTGCGCTTCAATATGCGTTCCCGGTGCTGCACAACGATTGCGGCGCTGACCCACCGGTCAGTAGTCATAACAGCCATTCGGCTGCGCGTGGTAGGACAAAGCCGTAACCCGTTATGAATGAAAAATGAACTCTCAGCAGCGGCGGCCTGCCGATGCCTGTGAGAAGTGTTGCACCGGAGAAGTCAGGCCACCGTGTTGTTCAAGCACGAGAGTCTCCGATTTCACCCTATGCCCCCTTGGATAACCAAAGAAAGTCATAGGCCACGAGTCTCCAATAGGACCATGAGTTACCGAGCATCTGAGCGGATAACTGTTAGGCCTGATTGTTTCAAGAAACCAAGGGCGGGTGTTCCTTTCCGTAGGAAATGAGCCAAGCACTCAAAACCTACACCAAAGGGGCGCCCTTTTATCATGTGTGGAATAGGCGGATCGGAACATGTCCTGTTACGGCAGCGTTTATCGTCCAAGTGGAGCTGGTGTTGCAGTCGCAACTTCCCCAGAGCGCTGGTGCAGGACACGACTGACACATGCTAGCCATGTGGTTTCAGGCGATGAAAAATGGCGTCTCTCTCCAGGCGTGTGGCCTCGATGAGCGCCAGCGCAGTCTTCTACCTGCCCCACAAGACTCAAGGAATTTAAGCACTTTTGAGCCGCGCGGCCCTCTGGCCAAAAACTGTCCCTTGGGCCGTTGCTTTTTGACTCTAAATTCGCTATTAAACTTACTCATCGGTAGGCCCATTTCACTTCGACCCTAGCTGGGATGCGGCATGTCTCGTCTGGAGTTCGCAGTCATGAGGACGCGGCCATCCAAGTGTCGCCACAATAAGGCAAGCTGCCGCTCTTCCTGGGGCCGGTACCTCTCTCCGCGCTCTATTTGGTGCAAATTTTCGCATAAGAAAGGGGACCCATGGTCTGCAAATTGGGGTCCTTCTCCCTCGCTGTTATAGCCGTTCTAGTCGCCGCGCCGGCTGTCAACGCACAAGTCGAATCAGGCTTGCATGCTCGGCCGCGGATCACGCAAAACATCAATGAAACGGATCGTGTCGCTCTCGCAGGCAACACGCACCCCGAAGCGCGTTCCGCGAACGATCGCGGTGTTGTGGCGGACGATCTCGCCATGGAGCACATGTTGCTTCAACTGAAGCGCTCTCCTGAACAGGAAAAAACCGTCCAGCAATTCATTGACGAACTCCAGACCACTGGCTCGCCCAATTTCCATCGCTGGCTAACCGCACAGGAATTCGGCGAACGCTTCGGCACAGCCAAACCCGATCTCGACGCAATTACTAACTGGCTCGCATCCCAGGGTTTCCGCGTCAACGTCGTCTATCCCAGCGGCATGCTCATTGATTTCTCCGGCACTGCAGCCCAGGTACGAAGAGCCTTCCAAACAGAAATTCACAATCTGGAAGCCAAAGGCGAGAAGCATATTGGCAACATGAGCGATCCGCGAATACCCGCCGCACTCGCTCCCGTCGTGGCCGGCATCGTTTCTCTGCACGATTTTCGACCCCATGCCATGTACAAGATGCACCAGCCTCGGTCCCAATTCACATTCCCTGATTCATTCGGCGGCACCACCTATGCTGTGGTGCCTGCGGACCTGGCCAAGATTTATAATTTGAACCCTGTATTCAGCGCGGGCATCTCCGGACAGGGCCAGACCATTGTGCTTATTGAAGACACCGACGTCTTCAGCGCATCGGACTGGAGCACCTTTCGCCAGACTCTCGGCCTCTCCGGCTACAGCTCTGCGTCGTTCACGCAGGTCCACCCCGCGCCTTCGAGCGGCACCAACAACTGCGCCGCTCCCGGCGTCTTCGCTCCCAATGATGCGGAAGCTATCCTCGACGCCGAATGGGCTAGCGCCTCCGCCCCAAGCGCGGCCATCGAAATGGCGGCATGCGCCGACAGCGGCACCACCTTCGGCGGCTTGATCGCCATTCAAAACCTGATCAACGCCAACACTCCCGCACCTTCCATCATGAGTATCAGTTACGGCGAGTGCGAAACGGTCAACGGCGCGGCCGCAAACGCCTCTTACAACTCCGCGTATCAGCAGGCCGTCGCCGAAGGTGTCTCCGTTTTCGTTGCCGCAGGTGACAGCGGCGCGGCAGGTTGTGACAATAGCGTCGCCGAAGCAACTCACGGCATCGCGGTTAACGCCTTCGCTTCCACTCCGAACAACGTGGCCGTTGGCGGGACCGATTTCAGCGACACCTACTCCGGCACCAATGCCACCTATTGGAATTCCGGTAACACTGCCGCCTTTGGCTCGGCGATTTCCTACGTTCCTGAAATTCCATGGAACAACTCGTGCGCCGGGGCGCTGCTCTCCGCCTACGAGGGCCACAGCCAGACCTATGGAACGTCCAGCCTCTGCAGCGATCCGAATCTCGGCTCGCTGCTCATGACCACGGTGGCGGGCGGTGGTGGTCCCAGCCAATGCGCCAGCGGCACACCTTCTACTCCCAGCGTCGTCGGTGGCACTTGCCAGGGCTGGCCCAAGCCCTCGTGGCAATCCGTCCTTGGCAATCCCAACGACGGTGTACGCGACACTCCGGACGTTTCACTATTCGCTGCTGATGGTTTGTGGAGCCATTATTATGTGTTTTGCTGGTCCGATACTGCGAATGGCGGTGCTGCGTGCGGCACCGATCCTAGCGCGTGGTCCGGCGCGGGTGGTACCTCTTTCGCGTCGCCTATCATGGCGGGCATGCAAGCACTCATCAATCAAAAAGCCGGCGGACCCCAGGGTAATCCTGCCTCGATCTATTATCAGCTCGCCGATGCCGAGTATGGCTCGAGCGGCAACAGTTCCTGCAACTCGAGCAATGGCAACACTGTCGCCAGCAGTTGCATTTTCTACGACGTAACTTTGGGTGATATGGATGTGGACTGCGCTGGCCCAAATTGTTACCTCGGCGGCGGCTCCGTGGGCGTGCTTTCGACCTCCAATTCCACGTTCGCCCCTGCCTATGGCACTACGACCGGATGGGACTTCGCCACCGGCATCGGTACCGTCAACGCCGCCAACCTGGTCAACAACTGGCCGTCGTCTTCGTCACAGCCCAGTTTCACACTCTCCGCATCGCCCGCTAATTTGACCTTCCTCCAAGGTTCCGCCGGTTCCACGACAATTACGATCAACTCCCAGAACGGATTCAGCGGCACTGTGGTTTTGACTGCGTCTGGCTTGCCGAGCGGTGTCAGCGCCGTCTTCGGTACGAATCCCGCAACTACCACCAGCCTCTTAAGCCTATCCGCAACTGGCGTTGCAACGACCGGCATCGTCACCGTAACGATTACGGGCACTTCGGGCAGCCTGACGAAGACCACGACAATTTCCCTCACCGTGAACCCACAGGGGAATTACACGCTCTCCGCATCGCCAAAAAACTTGACGATCCTGCGTGGAGCCAGTGGCACGAGCACCATCACGGTCACTCCACAAAATGGTTTCAATAGCAAAGTCAGTTTGTCGGCAACTGGTCTTCCCAGCGGCGTGACGGCGTCGTTCAATCCCACCAGCACGGCGAGCACGAGCAAGTTGACGCTGACAGCCAGCAACACGGCGGCGACAGGCACGGCCACGCTGACCGTCACGGGTTCGTCCAGTAACCTTTCGAACGCAACGACAATTTCTCTGACGGTGAAGGCTGCGCCGAGCTACACCCTTTCCGCGTCGCCAAACAGCTTGACGATCGTGCAGGGAGCTAACGGCGCGAGCACCATCACGGTCACGCCACAAAACGGTTTCACTGGCAACGTCAGCTTGTCGGCATCCGGTCTGCCCAGCGGCATGACGTCGTCGTTCAATCCCAGCAGCACAGCGAGCACGAGCACATTGACGCTGACGGCCAGCAGCGCGGCGGCGACTGGAACGGCTACGGTGACCATCACGGGCAAGTCAGGC
>DATFZQ010000250.1:0-2472 GCA_035314345.1 Candidatus Acidiferrum sp. | reverse complement strand
CCACCTTGCCGTTTGCGAACAAAACGGTCACCTCACCCAGTATGTTGTACTCACCCAGTTCGCCAAAGCGCTTGTTGGCCGCCGCGATGGCCGCCTTCTGAGCGGCGATCTCTTGGTCGTGCTTCGCCTGCTCCGCCTGCGTCGCCTGAATCTGAGCTTGTTGCTGCTGGATTTGCGCTTCCTGCTGGGCCATCTGCTGCTGCTGTGCCTGGAGTTGCGCCTCGGCCGGAGCTACGCCCGCTTGAATGTCGGTAGCGGTCTTCAGCTCGGAGCCTTTGAACTTGACGCTATCCGCTGCCAACTGGTTCTTGGAATTGTAGGAGCCTTTCACCTGGACGGGCAGGCCAGGCACCAGAGCGGTCATGCCCATCGTCTTCTTCCGCATGTGGAGCCCGCCTTCGACTTCTTCCACCTGCGTGCTGTCCGAAAGCAGGACGACAACATTTCCGGCGTCCGCTGTTTTTACTGTCATGGTGGCGCCGCTGCGTCCATCGATCACGCCTTGGATTTGGGTTTGAGCAACGGCCGCACCACAAAGGAGCAGAAGTGCTGCCAGTGAAAGCGTTACGACAAATGTGATTCTTGCAACTCTTGTTTCCTTCATCTGTTCCTCCGATTTCAACATTTAGCTGGGGCTCAATCAGTTGACCTTTTCGATGTCCGGCAATATCCAGCTCTTGTCGAAGATCGCTTTCTGCGGTCCGTAGAAGCGAAACCACGGATACCATTTCTTCCCCGGCGGAGTGTAAATCCAATTCGACTCCATGCCGGTGGGTGCCTTTGGACCAAAGTAGGCGTCTACCGAACCATCGGTATTCTTCTGCACCGCTTTGTCTAGAGAATCGATTGTGAGGTGCGTTGAGTTAAGAAAGAAAGCCTCCGTCTCCAGGTCATACACCGTCACGGCCCAGAACTCGCTCGCTGGGACGTTTGGGGGCACGTGCAACCGGTAGTTGCGTTCACCCGACAGCGGCCCACCACTCTTGTCATAGTAGGTGGAGAAGTAGAAGCTGCCCGCACCAAGCTTCGCCACTGGCCCGAAGAAGCTGGCGAGGGTAATCCCGCGTGCATCCACGTCGAAGTAGTTCGGGACTTTCCAAAGGAATTCTGTCTTCACAGCGATCGCCGAAGTGGGGATGACCCATTTTCCATCAGGATAGTAGCGTTCGAATGTCGTGGTGATTCCGTTGATCAACCAGGCATGCGCTTCCGCCGCCGCCGCTTTCAACTGTGTTCGGGTCGCAGAGTCGGGCTTGAATTCCTGGCCCTTCTCGATGCCGAGCGGAAGGAGCATGCCCAACATCTCGAGGTCGCGCGCTTGTACCGGCTCCTCGTTGATCACTCGCGCCAGACTGTCGTAAAAACTGTCGTCGTAGGGCACGACAGCGTTGTAGAGTTTTCCGGTCATGTCTATGAAATGCGGCTCCGGCGGGCTTCCGGCCTTGCTCAGCGGGTAGATCCTTATCTGCTTCACCAGCTCGTTGCCCGCGCGCACATCCGCTTCCGACCTGCTGGCCAGGATGGAGCGTATCAGCATGTAGCTGCCGAAAGTCTTGGCCCGCAGCGGAGTGTAGCCCGCCGGTACCTCGCCCTTGTAGTCGGGGGGCAGAACCAGGTATTTGCCGCCCTTGCCATCTACGCCTATGTCGGTGAGCGGCACTTGCCACCTATCCATGATGGTGCCGAGGAATTGGGCGCTGGCGTTGGCCGCTGGCAGGTCCAGGACCATTGGCCCTGTGCTCTTTGTGTTGCAGAAGATATAGAGGTAGCGAACGCTCGTATCCACATCGAGCGACTGATTTTTCCAGTCGCCCCCTTTGGGCCACCAGATGATGTCGTTGTATTTTGCCTTCCCATCGCGGAAGTAGGCTTGCCGCATCATGTCAAGGTTCACCGCCGGTACGCCCCAGATGACGGCGTCCACGGCGCGCCGGTAGATGGTGCGGCCGGCCAACTCTTGTGGCGTAAACGTCGTCTGGGCCGTCGCCAACTGGCTTAGCAGCACCACGCCAGTGATTAATGCCGATACGAACTCTCTCATCGAAAAGTCCTCTTACTCTGGCAAGTCCGCGTTTTCGAGTGCTCGCAAGGGTCTGTTGACCCTTCTCGAGCTAGTCCGCGCTGCCGATGGAATAGATGGTCTTCTTGAGATCCATCAACGGCACAGGGTTATTCGGATGCTGAAGATCCGGATTCATATCATTCGACGCTCCACCGGGGAAACGTTTGATGTTCGGAAAATCCACGATGGATTTGTCAAACTCCAATATCACCGGCGAGAGGAGCGAAATAACCCAACCATTGTCATAGCCGGCGTAACGGCCCGGTGAGGTGGTTGTGCTGCGCGTTGCCACCGCCCCGTTAAACGTCATGTCGTATTTCTCGTACGGGTCCATGGTGAGGTTGTAATACGAGCCGATGGCACCGAGATCCATCGAAGGGCCGAGCCAGGTATCCTTGGCGGTAAAAAGC
>DATFZQ010000249.1:0-2994 GCA_035314345.1 Candidatus Acidiferrum sp. | reverse complement strand
CGCACTGAGCTTGCTGAGAATGTGCCTATGGTTTTGGCAGACCGTGTGCAACTACAGCAGGTTTTCATGAATCTGATGCTGAACGGCTTCGATGCCATCAAGGATTCGAACCGCGGCGATGAGCTGACGATCAGGTCGGAGATTCGCGATGGTCAACTGCTCATCTCGGTTCGCGATACTGGCTCGGGATTGCCGGCGGGCCAGGCCGAACGCGTCTTTGACCCATTCTTTACAACCAAGGGAAACGGGACTGGCATGGGGCTGCCGATCAGCCGCTCAATCGTTGAGTCGCACGGCGGCCGATTATGGGCCACGTCCAACTCCGGGCGCGGCGCCACTTTTAACTTCACACTTCCCAGTACCGAGGCATAGCAATGGTGACCCCGGGCCGCCGAACCGCCACGGTGGCGCCGCAGGAAATTGCGGCCAGACCGTAACCTTCAGTTATTGTGGGACGTTCACTCGCGACTGCCCGTCGGTTCAAGTTTTGCCGCCATTCTGACCAAGTCCGCCAGTGATTCAGCCCGCATCTTGCGCATCACGTGCCCGCGATGGATCTTCACGGTGATTTCGCTGGTCCCGAGTTCAGACGCTATTTGCTTATTGAGCTTGCCCGAAACTACCAGAGCCATAACTTCGCGCTCGCGTGTGGTCAGCGACTCGTAGTGTTTTCTCAACTCGCCAATTTCGCTCTGCTGTTGACGCGAGATCCGGTCACGATCCAATGCCTGATGAATCGCATCTAGCAAGTCCTGGTCTCGGAAGGGCTTGGTCAGAAACTCCACCGCACCGGATTTCATCGCTTTCACCGTCATCGGAATGTCTCCATGACCGGTGATAAAGATGACGGGAATCCGGATGCCAGCGTCGGCCAATTCGCGCTGGAAATCCAGACCGCTGATTCCAGGTAGCCTCACGTCCAGAATCAGGCAGCTTGGTCCGTCCGGTCGCTTGCTGCTGAGGAACTCTTGCGCGGTGCCGAAGGTCTCGGAACGCAAGCCAACCGATTTCAGCATGCCTTGGATGGAGGCACGCACCAAGTCATCGTCGTCGACGACGAACACTGTGGGGGCGGCTGTGGGCGTCATTCACGTGCCTCGAGGTTCGGTGAGCAATGTGAAAGCAATGTTGTCGCCAAAAGAGTGAACGACTTCTCGCCATTTATGCGGGATCTCAGCCAAGCCTCGTTCCCGTCGAGGTGTTCTTTAACCAATCCTTGATGGGAGAACATGATAACGCAACGTCCTCGGTCCCCGAAACGTGGTCAGGCGGGGAGTTTCATTGTTGGGAGAGCAGGTTTTCGGGAAAAGGAATTCGTGCGTTGTAACAACGGCTCGCCAGCTATCGCACAGGCGAGTCGAGGCCAAAGCACCGGTACACGACTGAGTCCCGTCCAAATGCCGACAGCGCTATCAGCCTGTTGACACTCGGGACAGCTAGTTCTGTTTACGTCGCCACCCGAACAACCTTGCAACGCATGGCTTTAACTGCATCGCGACGTTTGGAGAGCTGCATGCAATCACTCGAAATGACGTAGTTGCCGAAATCTGACCGTCTTGAGGATTCCCCCGGAACACCTCGGTCGGTGGGGGAAAAGGCGCTACGTCAAGGATCTGAATTCGAAAGGACGTAAGTCTAATGGCGAATCAAGAGACGAAAAAATGCGCGCACATCCCGTGTCTTTGCACTGTAGCAAATGGGGATGAATACTGCGGTGAGGCGTGTCGCGACGCGGGAAGCGAAGACGTGGAAATCGCATGTCAATGCGACCATCCGGCGTGTCCACTCACAGTTCGGCAATTTGTATCAGGTAGCGCCATAGACCTGGCCAACTGATAGAGGACAGATCGAGCAGACGTGATACCACGTGCGGCCCCGCCGCAGGAGGATTGATTGTGAAGTTCCTAAAACAGAGCTTGTCCCTTTTGCTTTCATCTTGCCTTGTCTTAGCCAGTGCGCCTGGAAGTCTCGCCGCTCAGGCGGACCAATCCGCACCAACGCCGGTTCAGACCGCGCCACAAACCCCAGAACAGCTGCAGCAACTGGTAGCGCCCATCGCGTTGTATCCGGATGCTTTGGTGGCGCAGATCCTCGCCGCCGCTACCTATCCCGAGCAAGTCGTGGAAGCAGACCGATGGCTGCAGCAACATATCGAACTTAAGGGCGAACAACTTGGCAAAGAGGTCGACAAGCAGCCCTGGGATCCCAGTGTGAAGGCGCTCGTGGAGTTTCCTTCGGTGCTCGCCAACATGGACAAGAATCTCTCATGGACCTCGTCGCTTGGGGATGCTTACGTCAACCAAGAGCAAGACGTCATGAACGCTGTTCAGGTGATGCGTGACCGTGCGCAGAAGGCCGGGAACTTAAAGAGCACGTCGCAGGAGAAGGTGAGCAATCAGGGGCAGACCATTGTGATTGAGCCCGCGGACCCTGAAGTTGTCTACGTTCCTGAATACGACCCCTGGCTCGTGTATGGAGAGCCCATCGGAATCTGGCCGGGCTGGTACTGGTATCCGGGACTGTACCTCACGGGGCCGGGGTTCGGATGGGGCCTTGGCTTTGGAATTGGCTTCTTCGGCGGTTTCGGATGGGGGTGGGGACACTGGGGATACGATTGGCATAACCACGGGATCATGTTTAACCACGGCGCCTACATCTCCCACAGCCGAGTTTTCGTCAATCGCAATAATTTCAATCGCGCCGGTGGATTCCATGGCGGTGGCTTTGCCGGCGGCCGAGGCTTTGCGTCCTCGGAACGCGGCTTCTCGACGCCACACGCCCAGGCCGGCACCCATTCCGGAGCTTTTAGCGGTTTCAATCACGGAGGGGTGGCAAGAGGTTTCTCCTCCCGTGGGCAGTCGAGCTTTGGCGGAGGCTTCCATGGAGGTGGAGGTTTCCACGGAGGCGGGGGCGGTCGCCGGTAATTCGGTTCAATTACGAGAAACGAGATTAACGAGATCGATGATATGGAGAAAGAACTCATGCGCACAAACA
>DATFZQ010000248.1:0-5312 GCA_035314345.1 Candidatus Acidiferrum sp. | reverse complement strand
GCAAACTGGTCATGGACAGCCTGCGGTATTGGAAAAACGAGATGCACATTGATGGGTTCCGCTTCGACCTGGCATCCGTGTTTAGCCGTAATGCCGATGGATCGCTCAATTGGGGAGATGCTCCAATTTTCAGTGAAATTGCCGCCGATCCGGAGTTGAGCCTATTGAAGTTGATCGCTGAACCCTGGGACACCGGCGCGTATCAACTCGGACGCGGATTTCCGGGGCTGACGTGGCTTCAATGGAACGCGCGGTTTCGTGATGATGTCCGCCGTTTTGTCAGGGGCGATGCCGGTATGATCCCAGACCTCATGCGTCGCATTTATGGTAGCGACGATCTGTTTCCGGATAGCCGCGCCGATGCCTATCATGCCTACCAAACCGTGAACTACATCGATGCCCATGACGGTTTCACGTTGTACGATCTGGTTTCCTATAATCAGAAAAAAAACTGGAAAAACGGCCAGAACAATCGGGACGGAATGGACGAGAATTTCAGTTGGAATTGCGGACACGAAGGAGACGAGGGCGCCGAAGCGGTTGTGGCACTGCGCCGGAAACAGGTTAAGAACTTCTGCTGTCTGCTCCTGCTGTCGAATGGCATCCCGATGTTCCGGTCGGGCGATGAGTTCCTGAACACGCAATTTGGCAACAACAATCCTTATAACCAGGACAACGAAATCAGTTGGCTCGACTGGACTCAGCTCCAGGTGAATCAAGACATTTTTCGGTTCTTTAAAAGCATGATTGCGTTCCGGAAATCGCATCCCTCTCTCTGTCGCAGCAGGTTTTGGCGCGAGGACATTTCCTGGTACGGCATTGGCCCCGCGGTCGATCTGTCGCTAGATTCACGAAGCCTTGCGTTTTGCCTTCATGGCGCGTCACAGGATGATGACGATATTTATGTAATGATCAATGGATACTGGGAGGATCTGCAGTTCCGCATCCAGGAAGGCACGCCGCAAGATTGGGTAAGAATCGTGGACACGTCGTTACCAAGTCCGGACGACTTCGTGGAACTTGGCGTGCCCCTAAAGCATGCGACATACCAAGTGGCCCCGCGTTCCATTGTTGTATTGGTTCGAGCTAGAACGAACGGCTAGAATCGGTGCGATTCCTGTTCAAAGCTCATTCGATAGGCCGGTAGTCGGATAAAGTGACACGATTATGACCGCATTCCCACAACTGACCTATACCGCAGTGCTGCTTGCGGTTCTTGCCGAACAACTCTACCTGCCCATGCCGTCAGTCGTTTTTCTGATAGCCGCAGGTGCACTTTCGGCACGTGGGGAAATGCGCATGAGCATCATTGTTCCTCTGGCCATTTTAGCTTGCCTCGCAGCGGATTCGATATGGTTCTGGTTCGGCCGACGGTGGGGTTCTCAAGCTATCCGGCTGCTCTGCCGCTTGACTGCCGACCCGCGAAAATGCTCCAGGAATGCGCATGAAAAGTTTAGCCGTTATGGCCTCGCTTTATTATGCGTGGCCAAGTTCTTTCCGGGACTGGGTGCCGTCATTCCGCCGCTTGTCGGCGCGGAAGGGGTGTCGCTCGCGCGTTTCCTTGCCCTCGATACGTTAGGGGGCTTCCTCTGGTCAGGCTTCTATGTAGGGCTCGGCTATCTCTTCTCGAATGAACTCGACGTTGCCATTCGCTGGGCCAGACATTTTGGGGCCGCCCTCGCTATCGCGATTGGGATTCCGGTCGGTCTCTATGTCGGCTGGCGTGGACTGGTTCTGGTGCGAATGATCCGTCGGCTACGGCTGCGCCGCATCAGCCCGCCGATGCTCGATCGCAAACTGAAATCCAATAGGAAAGTCGCAGTGCTCGACCTGTTGGACTTCGAAGAAGAAACGGACGGTGAAAGCCCGGAGGCTATTCCCGGCGCTTTCAGGGTAGATCCCGCTCACCTGCGAAAGTCTCCACATATCACTGTTCCGGATGATATCGAGATTATTCTCTATTCTTCTTCTGGAGGCGACACGTTAAGCGCGCGGGTCGCCGTGGCATTGAAACGCATAGGCATTGACAAAGTATGGGTGCTGGAAGGTGGACTTAAGGCGTGGCGCGAACACGGGTTCCCGGTCTCTCAGTCCCTGGAAGCACCCGAAGTCGTTGCAGAGCGCTTTGGAGTTAGGTTGCCAAGTCCATAATTAACTCGGATGGGAACAATTAGAACGTTTAGTTTTGGCGGGCGTTTGGTCTAGGCGTCGAACAAATCCCCGTTCAAACTGATATCGGTTATCCGGTTCGGCGGTTCCACGACCAACCCAAGTACAGTACGAGTCGAGCGATACCTCACCGCCGCCCTAAACCCACGCCCTGAAGCTGACTTTCCAGTTCTTCAAGCGCATGTTGTTCCGGCAGGCCGACAGGCTGATCAATGCCCCGACGATGTGAAATTCGGATTCGGATCACTGCTTCCGACCGGAAATTCTCACGGGCCTCGGAGAATACGGTTGAAGGGAACGGAATAACCTCGATGGCGCATTCGCGAGCATGCTGCGCTAGAGTATCTACGATTTTCTTTAACCCTGCGTAACCCAACGCGTAATCGCCGGGAGGCGGTAGCTCCTGCTCATCTTTGTTGCTTAAGGCGTGAACGTCAACGTCGAAGCCAGCCTGAATGATATGGCGAGTCGCGGCAGGCGAGCCGTGCGCTTCCTCGATGACTACGTGGTAAGGCAAGACTTCGTAGAAGACGCGATACTTTTTGACCAACAGCTCAAAAGTCTCAGTCATGGGGCACTGCTCCTTGCTTGCCTACTGGCACGAACCGTCATCCACAAACTGATTCGATGACGCCATCGACTCTAGCGAGTGCCAACACGTCAATAGTCTCTGCTCCAGAGGGTCGCTGCTCAGGGAGTCGGGCGCAATATAGTCCCTACTCACGGTGATTTTCAGGTATCTATCGGTCAATGCGCCCATGTTATTGAACTCGTTGACCAGCAGAGGAAGCGCCTTCTGATCGATGTCCGTGCTCGCCGCCGCTTCGGCATGCTTCAGGCTTGATTGAACTTGCCTCCTGAAGTGTCCCAACCATTCATCCGACAATGGATAGTCCCGCTCGATGGCAGTCTTTAACGCAGCGTGCCATTCAAGGATTTCCCTCATCGTTTCGATTCCCGCGGCGAGGAACGGCCTAGAAAGACCGACCGGTGGCGTTGGCGCCGACTGGACCGCTTGCGATGACGCATCGCCGCTCCGTGGCAATGTCAGAATGATCTGATTCCCTACGAAGCGCAGCGATCCGCCCGTGATCCGGGCTAGTTCGTCCACTTCCACATAGTTTTTCCCCTGCACCTGAATCACTCTTGTCTGTCCCTGCGGCCCCTCGATTAGGAGCGAACTCGTCTCCTGAGCCACCAGGACCAGCAACGGCAACAGCAGGATCACCACCAGCATCACCGATGTTTGAATCGCGTTTCGACGCATATCTCATTTTCCTTTATGGCGGGCCGCGGTGTGCCGGGTCGCGCGCCTTTTCGTTGAACCGCCGGTACGGACTGCAACTAGAGTGCCAAGGGAAATAGATGAGAAACACGAGCTTTCGAGACGCTGCCGCGATTCCGGTGCCCGAATGCGGGCAGCGCTTGACTCGAAATCGACTATCGTGACCGGCTACATCCTGTGATCTATATTTCAAACCAATAATTTAGAAGCAGCCTTTCACGTCCAAGTTTGGCCATCTCGATGCAATATAGGAAATGTGAAGGGTCTAGTCCGTCACTCTCATTCGGCGTTTTTGTGATCGAGGTTCTGATCTTATTTCGCACTACTGGCGGAGCGGGACGTACGAGCGAGGGCCACGGGTAAGGAGTCCGAGCCGTGATGAGCGGATGCAACTCTGGTCGAACCACATCGGACCAAGGAGCTGTTGGCAGGGGGCTCGTGTCCAAATCCCGGTTCGTAATTCGGATCTCGCTTCGATTCTTTGCGGCCCTGGTGGGCCTTGGGCTACTAGGCTACTTGCTTTTTCGAACCGGCCCGGGGATCGTCTGGAAACAACTCCGGGCGGTCGGCTGGGGCCTAACTCTGATCATCATTCTGGGAGGGTTCTCTCAGTTGGTCAAGGCATGGGCCTGGCGAAAGGCGTTCAGGGGCGATATTAGTCGGCTGTCGTGGTCACGCAGTTTTGGAGCGCAGCTGGTCTCCGACGCGGCCGGGCAGCTCGGTGTTGCCGGGAAGCTGCTTGGGGAGGGGCTCCGCGTATCGCTATCGAGTTCTGTAGTGCCGCTGCCTGGTGCAATATCGGCCTGCGCCATTGATGGGGGACTGCATACCTTGACCGCCGCAGCCGTTACTGTATCGGGAATCGCGGCCACTTTGCTGATTGCCCCTCTTTCTGGTGTGTGGCGAGTCTATGCATCGGTGCTCAGTGGTGTGCTTGTAGCAGTGGTGATCCTGGCGTGGGTGGCCGTCGCAAACCGCTGGCGGTTGATGGGGAACACCGCCCGAGCGATTGGGCGATTGCCTCGCCTTCAGAACTGGGTCAGCGGCAAGCAGTCGATCATTGATTCAGCCGAACACAACCTCCTCACCTTTTATCACGAAGCGCCTGCCGCATTCTGGGCAAGCCTTAGCCTTAATCTCCTATGGCACGGGCTGGCAATCTTGGAGGTCTATCTCATCCTGGTGTTTATGGGAGCCAGGATCGCCGTGGTCGGCGCGTTTGTGTTCGAAGGCCTGACAAAGGTGATCAACCTCGTGGGCGCGCTTAATCCAGGCAACTTCGGGACCTACGAAGGTGGGAACATGCTTATTGCAAACATGTTCGGTGTGGCGGGCACTGCTGGATTGACGTTGGCATTGTGCCGACGTGTGCGCGCCGTCTTCTGGGCAGGAGTAGGGGCCATGTGCATGATCGTGATGAAGAGGGCCGAGTGGGCAAAGCAAAATAGGTGAAGGCCCATGAGAAGGATCTGTTTTTGCATCACGCTTCCAGCTGTATTGCTGCTGTTGGCTATTGTGATCAAGGCAGACACTCCGGACGAGCCATATAAGTTTTTCCGCGAGTCTGTTGGATTGAATGAGGAGCAGATAGCTGGGATCCGCTCGGGGAGGGCGGTCGCCAAGGTAATAGAGTCGCGTACCCCTGATGAAGTGTACGTCTTCGGATCGGTGTACGTAGAGGCGACTCCAGAGAGCTACCTCAAGCTTGCGTCTGATATCGACGCGCTACGCAAGCTCCCCAGCTATCTCGCAATCCAACGTTTCAGCGATTCGCCGCAGCTTTCCGACCTTGAGGGCTTCACCCTGGAAGAGCAAGACATTACGGAGCTGAAGAACTGCAAGACAGGGCATTGCCAGG
>DATFZQ010000247.1:0-2653 GCA_035314345.1 Candidatus Acidiferrum sp. | reverse complement strand
ATGTCCGGTTATCCGACTTGAACGAAGCCGCCCGGCGGCGGACGCTTCGCGTGAGGCAAACGGAGCAGTGGTTGCTTGATGGTTGAGATAGGTTGTGGGTCACAAGGAGGTCCCTGTGACCCGTCTACGAAAAATGATGCTGGAGGAACTCCAGCGTCGTAATTATTCTGAGGCTACCGCACGCTGTTACATCCGCACAGTCGAAGATTTCTCAAGACGATTCAAGCGTTCTCCCGATCGTTTGGGCCCTGAACACATTCGGGAATATCAAGCCGAACTGTTCAAGAAACAGAAGTTATCGCCGAGTACGGTAACGCAACGTTTGGCGGCTCTGCGATTCTTCTACATCCAGACTCTCAAGAAGGCCTGGAGCATCGCCCAGACACCCTATCCGAAAAGAGCATTTCACCTTCCCTTGATCCTCAGCCGGGAAGAAGTCGCACGACTCATCGACGCAGCTGCGACTTCCTACCATCGCACTGTGTTGATGACCCTCTACGCCACCGGAGTACGGCGCGCTGAATTGACGCACCTGAAAATCAGCGACATCGACAGCCAGCGCATGGTGATTCACATCCGAGGCGGCAAGGGACGCAAAGACCGGGACGTGATGCTCAGTCCCAAACTGCTCGAGGCGTTGCGTGTGCACTGGCGCGGATTAAAGCGCAAGCCAAGCGCATGGTTGTTTCCCGGCAACCGCTGGCATAGCGGAGACACGCCGATCGACACCAAGGTGGTTTGGTACGCCTGCAAAAAAGCCGCGCAGCGAGCCGGAATCCAGAAAGACGTGCACCCACATACGCTCAGACATTGCTTCGCCACTCATCTACTGGAAGCAGGCGCGGATCTGCGCACCATTCAGATGCTGTTAGGCCATCGTGATCTGGAAGAAACCACCATTTACCTCCATCTTTCCGAACGTCACCTCAGTGCGACCACCAGTCCTCTGGACGTGCTGAAGCTGCAAGACACCTCACCGCAGGAGGAGTAGATGAGCCGGCCGCCCCTCGAGGTGGCCGATCTTATCCGCAGCGCGGGGACTGCTTTCATCGAACGAAATCGCCACTGGCTTAGTTGGCAGCATGTCAAAGTCCTACGAGCCATTCGGCGCTGTCGGACCGCTGCACTGGGCGGCCATCTGGACGAGTGCACCCGCTGCGGCCATCGCGCCATCTCCTACAACTCCTGCCGCAATCGGCACTGTCCAAAGTGTCAGACGGGCGCTCGCGACCGTTGGCTCGAAGCTCGTCGCCAGGAGCTTCTCCCGACGTGCTACGTTCATGTGGTCTTCACGCTGCCTGGTGAGCTAGCACCGTTCGCTCTGCAGAACCAGAAGATCGTCTACGATCTTTTGTTTCGTGCCAGTGCGGAAACCCTTCTCGAAGTCGCCCGCGATCCCCGACACCTCGGCGCGGAGATCGGCTTCTTCAGCGTGCTGCACACCTGGAACCAGAAGCTCGGGCTTCACCCGCATGTGCATTGCGTGGTTCCTGCCGGCGGGCTTTCCGTCGATCACACCCAATGGATCAAAACTCGCTACGCCTTCTTTCTTCCCATCAAGGTGCTCAGCCGCATCTTCCGCGGCAAGTTCGTTGCAGCTCTTCGGCGCGCCTTTCGCGACGGCCAGCTGGGATTTCACGGAAACCTGGTTCCCCTGGCTCAGGCCAAGACTTTCTCCTCGTGGTTGAGACTACTATTCCGAAAGGACTGGGTGGTCTACTCGAAACCTCCCTTCGGAGGTCCACAACATGTGCTCCACTATCTGGGCCGCTACACCCATCGCGTGGCTATCTCCAACCATCGACTGGTCTCGCTCGATGATCAAAAGATCACCTTTCGCTGGCGCGACTCGGCCCACAACAACAAACAGAAGTTAATGACTCTCGCACTCGATGAGTTCCTACGTCGATTCTTGCTGCACATGCTTCCCAATGGCTTCGTGCGTATCCGGCACTTCGGCTTACTGGCCAACCGTCGGCGTGCCGCGGCCTTGCCACTTTGTTTTCAGTTGCTCGGCTCAGCACCACAAGCCAAGCAGGAGGTATCCGCAGCAAGTCCGAGCGATCTTTGGTTTTGCCCCAAGTGTGGTGGGTCGATGGTGACGATGGAGAGATTCACGGCTGCCCAGATACAGCTCCGTGCTCCACCGCTTGTGGTCACGATAGCCGCATGAGACGACAATCAACATCACGAAATCTTTGCGTGTCCCGGCTCGCGCAATCTCTTTGTGCCTTGCCGTTCTACAAACTTCGTCTTTCCCGTTTCTCTGGCTTTCGCTCTACGACAGTCTTGCGCTTCCCCCGGCTCAGGAGCATCTCGTGTTGTTTTTCCTGCTCCGCCACACCACCTCGGCGCACCTGTACATCGCCTCTGCATTCCATTCAATCCCCATAGGGCCCGCGTCCACCGCAACCGCGGGCGGCTTCCTTCAAGTCGCTGTATCGAAAGCGCGCAAACACGCCACGCTCGTGCATTCCTCTTGCCTCTTCGCGCTTCCGATACAGCACTAGGACTTATCGGGACTTAGGGCGAATTCTCACGATCCATTCGGGTGTGTGCGAAGTAAGCCTCAAGTCCTGAAGGTTATTTCAGCTTTGCGTACTCGGCCTTAGCGGCGATCAGGATGGGGATATCGGGGTCGGCGGCCTTCCAG
>DATFZQ010000246.1:0-21547 GCA_035314345.1 Candidatus Acidiferrum sp. | reverse complement strand
CTCGGATTCCAGTTTCTTTGCTTGCATTTCGAGCGAGCCAGCGTCGGCCCGCGACAGCCTTTCCGCGATCGATCCCACAGCACTCTCGAGCTGTTTGCGGCTGTCTAAGTCACTTTCGAGCACGCTGACGCACAGGGGGCGCAGCTCGGGAACGATGTGGTGGCGCACCATACGCAGTGCCTTTGTCGTGTGGCTTGTGACCAGAACGCTCTTGCCTTGAGCGAGCAAATGGCCGACAAGATTGCCGATGGTGTGAGTTTTTCCAGTGCCAGGAGGACCTTGCACCAAAACTCCTCCATGTTCCTCGAGTTGCCGAGCGATACGGATCTGCTCGGGGTTGGCTGGTTTGCTTAGCAGCACTTCGCCATCCGCTTGAACAGAACCGCTCGCGGAGGGATTCGCATTTTCCGCATCGGGAACCGGCGATTCTTCTCCAACGATATTCAGGAGCGACCAAGGCAGATCTTCGCGCGTGCGGAGGTCTGCAAGGATGCCTTCAATCGCGGCGGCAAATCCCAAGGTGCGCGACCGCAGGAAGAGGATGGGGTCCCGTCCAATGCATGGGTCGTTGACTTCCGCATCTGGCGCGCGGTCCTCAAGGAACTCTCCGCGCGGGGAAAGCTGCACGACTAGCCGCTTCAGAAAGCCGGAGGTCGAACCATTTATGAGCGGATGGAAGCCTCTTTCCTCCAATTCTTCGCGGCATCGGCCAATCGCGCGCCCATCCACATCGTTCATCGATTGGAACAGAGCAGAGTAGAGCTCAACGGGATGGTCCGCTTCCGAAAGCGTAAATTCGGGCACGGATGCGTCGAACTGCAATTGGAGGCGCTGGAGGAGGATGGGATGATAGATGCCTCCTTCCGCCCGACGCCAACTCAAGATGCCGTCTCCGAGGACGAGCTCGACGCGTTCCGCCTCGCGATCTATGCGGCCATAGAGCGTGTAAAACGTTTCGAAGATTTTCATAGCCGCCCGAGCCGGCTTTTCGGTTTTCACCCACTCATCGCGTAAAAGTCTCCAACGCTCCAGGCTCGAGGTGCGAGCTGGATCGTCCGCGAACTTCACCATCCTCGGTTCTGTGCTACTTCCGGATTCCTCCAGGGTTTCCTCGACAACGAAGGCACTCAACGGGTCATCCCAACCGTCTTTCAGCCATGCGGAAATTCCCTCGGGTGGTTCGGGCGCGCGAGTCAGCCGCGGACGCTGTACCTTCAGAACGTAGCTCGCGCCGCCATCTTCCGTATTCTGGCTATTCCCGTTCTTTGTCTTTAGAGAGCTCGCCTTCGCGCTGCCTCGTTGAATGGAAGGATGCTCGGGAAGATCGCGCAGCGAGAAACTCCAGAGCTGCTCGCGAATTTGTCGTTTCGCGGGATTGCGATGCTGGTTCAATGCTTCCAGATAGCGGAACACGCGTGTGAGCTTTTCGCGGGCTACGCGGAGTTTTTCGGGGTCCATGGTTCGCTGCCTTTGCAGAGACACGTCTAAGTCCTGAGGGCGGGAAGTGGAGACTCCAGAATATCAACGTCGCGAGGAGAGCCTCAATGGTACCCCACTAGTACTGCTGCCTGGGTGACCGCGAGCTGTGTCCGAAGCTAACTAATCAGGGGATGAGAAGGCCGGTCTCAACTTTGCCCTGGCTAGGTTCTGATTGAGTACAGCCCGACAGATCGGTTCTCTCGGGGAAGTGCTGTTGGATCAGGCTATTAGCAAGTGTTGCGTCGACCGGTTGAGCTGGCAGCGGTTACCGGAGATGCGTGAAGTCCTTGGACTTGTGAGGTGTTATTTCAAATCTCCGGTAGTATAAATACGGAGGAATTAAGAGGAATTAAATACGTTGAGCAATCTCCGGATGCCACTTTTACCGGTCTTATCGGTGTTACAATCTGCTCCGCCCGTCCGGAGTTCGAATCCGATCAGTTCGGGACCGATTCGGGTTGGGGGGCTTGGGCACCGACCGCGGACAAGCGGGCCGGCTGGGGACGATAGCCGTTGCGCGTGCGGATGTGATACTTCTTCAGGCGCTCGCCTGCAAGTTTCACTGTGATAGCGCGCCAGCCGCGGTTGGGATTCGGCGCCGGGTAGTAGCTGAGCAAATAGAGATGTGCCAAATCATTGCGGATCGAAGCAAACGCATTCTTTTCGTCCCTCCAACTACCCGCAAAGTACGCTTTGCCGCCGGTGGCCGCGCTCATACGCTCAAACACGGCAGTGGAGACAGGCTCAAGCTTGGCCTCTGCGGTGCTTATCATGTAAACGGGGATGCCGACCGATTGGGCCAACTCGGCAACGTCTTCCGGAGGCACCATGCTGGCGTCGTCGGGGCCGTTGGAAAAGACCACAACGACCTTTCTGCCCGGATAGCGGGCGGCATCCTTGACCGTCAATAACAGGCAGTTATAAAGCGCGGCGTCGTCTCCGGCGACGGTGGTGCGCACCACGCGCACAACGCTGGCGCGATCGGCGGTCAAAGGTGCGGCGCGGGAAAGGTTGCGACTGTACGAATAGAAAGCGACCTTGTCCACGGTCTCGAGAGAACGAATGAAATCGGAAATTGCATCCTGCGCGAAGACAAAACCTCGGTACATATAGTTGCTGGTATCGAACAGAATGAAAACATCGGCTCCGGCGAGAGCTGCATTGAGGCTTTGGGGTGGATCGACCGCTGCACTGCGTCCTTGAGTCGCCGAAGTGTCTGCCACGTCCACGTTGGCCCCTTCCTGCATGTCGACCAAGGTGCGGGTGGGTCCGTTGCCTTCTTCAAAATTGGCAATTTTTTCCGAGATGCGGTCTTCTGTGATGATGAAATCCGAGGGGCGAAGATTCGTGACGTAATTGCCTTTGCTGTCGGTTACGGCGACATTTAGCTGGACGAGGTCGACCACCACGCGCAAACGACTTCCGCTTTGGCCTTGCTGCGCGATCATGGGAGTCCCGGAACCCGAGAATAGAGAGAGGAGAAGTGCGAGAGAGAATACCAAGTGTTGTTTTTGCATGATTCTGAATCCCATTTTGACCTGTTGTCCGTGCCGCCCTTGGTTGAGCACTGGCCAAATCCATCCGCCCGAGCCGGGCGATCTACCGCTCCGAGGCTGGGGAAGCGTTGGCCAATGGCGCCATCTTGGCATTGCGAAACTCGTCGCCGGTTTCTCTCGCGGCGCGCAGGAGCGCTGGCCAATCCTCCATCTCGGTGGCGAAAATCTTCTCCACCATACGGCGGGTCAGCTCGGGAACAAGGCGATTCAGCATTACTGGCGCGTAGCCCTGTTCATCGGCGAGGCGAGCCCAGTACAAGTTGTTGGAATCCCAAGACTCGGCCAGCAGACGGTTGTTGTAACCCGTGAACGCCGGAAACGGCGGCAGATTCAAGAGATCACGACCGTAACTCCCCTCCAAGGTCGGGTGAGGCACTCCAAAGTCGCGGGAAAGCCGCTCTAAATTGCCATCGTTCGGGTAGTGCTGACAAAGACTCTCGAGCTCCTTGCTTGCTGAACCAAAAGAGTCACTCTGGCGAGGAAATCTTCGTCGATACTCGCCCGTCAGGTAAAAGGTATCCGCGGGCGTCAGCTGCGGAAGTACGTCGGCAATATTTCCTCCACGAAGAGAATGCTCAAGGTGTTCCGACGTTTGCGGAGATATGCGATCATTGAGAATGCTCATGACCTTGTCCCGCAGCTCTTCGTCCTGTCCCGAGGCAGTCAAAAGCTCTTCTCCTACTCGCTGGTAAAGAGTTACAGCGTGAAGTTCGTTGGAGCTGACGTTCCACCACCGCGGCACGATCGCATCGGTCAAGAGGCCGGGCACGACTTCCCGCCAGATGAGGGCCTGCACGTTTTCCGGGGCGATGAAGTCCTGTTCCGCACTGGCAAGAACGTACGGCAAGTCCGCCAGCGACCCGACAAGATGCGCGCCGCCGCCTGCCGGGGATCCGACCCCGAACAACAACGGTGCTTGCCAGACGTGGTGTTCCATTCCAATGAGGGTGTCTCCGGCAAAGTCATGCGAACGAACGAAAAGAGGGTTGTGGTGAAGAATCTGAGCGCCCGGAGGCTCGTAGTACGCATAGTTGAGACCTACCAAGGTGTCGCGAAGAAAGGGAGCGAGCTGGCCGCGCGCCTCCGCCAGCTGCGCGGGAGATGCGGGCGATTTAATAACCTTGGCCAGATCCGTGTGCATCTCCAATTCTGTATGACGGTTATTGTAAATACCTACCGCCCACTCATCTCTTTCAGTGGCATGGAAAATGGGCTGCGGCATCTCAAATTCCCGGAGCTCTCTAGCCAGAGGAAGCAAAGTATTGGCCGCGTCCTTGACATGAGCGACGTCACGAAGTGCGTCGCCGAGGGCCAATAACGTGTCGAGGGAAACCAACCGTTGGTCATCCAAGACCGAGTGAATCTTGCCGGCCAACAGCTGGTGTATGCGCTGGCCTTCTGGAGTCATTTGAGGAGGGCCCGTAAGCAAACCGACCAATTCGTCCTGTGAGACGTTCGGCTTGCCGGCCGCAACTTGCACCAGCTCTCTCAGCGAGCCTCGGCCGGCATCGAACAACTGCGTTGTCGAAGTTATTGCGCCGAAAGGCTTAATGATAGCCCGCCAGGAATCGTTAAGCTCGGCGCTGGGGATTTGACCCTGACGCGCCAAAACTTGCCAAAGTCCCACGGTGGCCTGGAAGGTTCCAAGGGCGTTGCCCCGCAGACTGTTGTTGGAGATTTTCTCGAGACTTGCAGCAGTGGAGAGAAAACTTGTGATGGAGGCGTCGCTCAAGTCTGGAAATTCGGAAAAAATCAAATACTGGTCGCTGAAGTCGGCGAACTTGCCAGCCAGCAAGGCGACTGTTTCTGGACTGAGACGGTGTCCCTGAGGCCTCCGCGCGTCAATCTCGCTTAGAAGCAAGTACGCTTGCAAAGGCCCGCCATCTATTTGCACTCGAGAAATTCCGAACATGGTTTCCAACAATTGGCCAGGGGTATCCAGGTGGGCGGAACGTTTGCCCCATTCGCGGAACACCTTCTGGCGGAGAATCTTTCTCCAAGCATCGAGATTCCCAGGAACGTGGGGATCGCCATTGGGCTCCCAGCGGACACGAGTCACCAGAAGCAGCAGGCCGGAGTCTGGGCGAAACACACCGGATGCGGCGCTCGGGGAAGTGTCTTTTCCGCGAAGCGCTTCGTAGTAGCGATGCAACTGGAGGGCTTCGGTGTAGTGCGTTTGCAGAAGCTGATTGACCCGGGACAAGGAGTCAAAGTAAGCGGCCAGCCAGCCATCGTCCTTAGCGAGCAAGCGAGGGACGAACTCCGCAGGAACGTCAGGGGCCGCGCCCACGAGAGCCTTCCAACCCTCCTCCGCGGCCGGTCCTCCAGGCACAAGCACGCGCCCGGATCGAATGCGGATATGAGTCCCGTAAAAATCCAGGGTCGCAGCGAACGGAATAATTTTCTTTAAGGCTTGCGTTTGCCTCAAGGCAACTTGAGTTTCCGAATCCATTCGCGCGAGGGCATAGTAAAAGCGGGCCAACGCAGGGTCGTGCAGGAGCGCGTCGAGTAGATCCCAGTCCTTGGCGACTCCTTTCCTCGACCAATCACTATCGGCCAGCAACGCGGGGACGCGGGTGTTGGCGAAGGGGTAGGTGAAAGTTTGTGCGTCACGCAGGCTCTGCTCAAGCTGGGGAAGCGGGAAGCCGGAGTCGACGGTTAGAAACGCTCTTTGCGGGTCGTCGGTCTGCAGGAATATGTTCTGCTGCCCACAATCGTTGCGAGTGCGGTAACCCAAAACCCTCAGCAGGGGCCTGGCTTCTTCGCAATTAGAAACACGAATGACGCCTTCAGGGCCCGCTAGAGCCGACAATTCTCGGGCTTGTTGCACGTAGCGGATCAGCAGCAGCAGGAATTCAGTGGGAATACGCTTTGGTTGCCGACCTTCGTAGCCCAGCTGGAAGACATTGCGAGCCAGTAAGGGAGCGACTTCTTCCGGCGAAATCTTCTGGCTGATGGCCGCCATACGGAGAAAAGAGCGCAACGGACCAGGAATCGAGAGAGTCCCCGACTCCGGAGGCTGCGCGGACACCTTTTGGGATGAGCCGGACAAATCGCCACTCCGAGCAGAGGGAGCAAAATAAGACCAAGTGAAAAAAAACACGGCCGCAAGGGCGCGGACGAAAAACGGAGGCTTCATGGCAGGAGCCCTCACCGAACCTTAGAAAAGTTCGACGAATTGGCGACGTCGGGAACCAAAAGGTGCGCAGCCGCAACAAAAAGCGCAACCGATCAAAGCTCGCGAAAGGTCCAAGGTCCGCCAGAGAAGATAAATCATTCTTCTGCGTAATCCAAGGTTTTTTATGGCGTCCCGGATTGCCAAGTACATCAGGCCAGAGGTGCTGAGCCGGCGTAGAAGGCTGCATGACCGCCGCCTGACAAGAACTGCCTCATATGCAGTCATGTGGCGAGGCCGCGAACTCACTCCAACCATCCCGCAGAAGATATGTCTTGACGAGTTCGGAGGAAGAGGGTAGTGCTTGTAGCCAGACCAGCATAGTACATCACTGGTAGCAGCCGGAGACTGAGGAAAGCCCCTCAGCCAAGGCTGGCCGTTCCCACCTACCTCCGCCGATTTCGACTCAGGCAAGGCGGAAAATCAGACAAGCGCCGTTTCTGGGCTGCTGCCGCTCGACTTCTAGTGTCATCGGAAGTCCGGGAACGGGACCGCCTCGTGCCCTATCAATTTGTCGCCAAGTGTGCCAATTGCGCCAAGCAATTCGGGGTTATCTGGGTGATGGACCCGACTCTGAGTGTTGGCCGCAAAACGGTCGCCAGGATAACTTGTCCGCTCTGCGAAAAGAGATTCGACCAAGATGCCAAAGACCTTCTTGAAATCGGGTCGAAGATACACGACTTCGTCGTTGGGCGTCCCGTGCGGACCGTGGAAATAGACTATGATTGCCCCTATTGTAGCAACCGTGGAATCCTGGTATCGCTTCTGCACACAGATTTGTCATGGGATGAATTGTCCGAGGAACACGAGCGGAGCGCTGTCTGTGAGAATAGCGTTTGTCCACACAAGGGAATACCTCAGAAACTGAAGCCTAGCCGCGTCTTATTGGGGTCACTGAATCCAGTCTAGACATCGGTTTCTTTTCATTGCCTACTCGATTACTGAATTTCTGCCGGCCAGGTTTCGCCACCGATTCCACTTCTCTGGTAACGGCTGCCAAGTGGAGGATCTATCCCTCACGTGACAGATTCTCGCTGATCCCGGGTGTAAGCGAAGAGGGATCTATTAAAAAAACAGGCTTGAAATCGGAACGATGGAGGAAGATACTCCCCTAAGAACCTTATGGGCGGGGACCCCTTGCTATGACCCAGAAAAAGACCGAAACCGGCGATCTGTTGCGCGACACACTCGACATGCTGATCCTGAAAACTCTCTGCCACGGAGAAATGCACGGCTACGACATCGCGGAGTACATCCATGAGAGGAGCGACCAGGTCCTGGGCGTCGAAGAAGGCGCGCTGTATCCGGCGCTGCATCGCCTGGAAGTTCGCGGACTGCTCGCAGCAGAGTGGGGCGCGTCGGACAACAATCGGCGGGCGAAATTTTACAGGCTGACAGCGGCGGGCCGGAAACAGCTCGCGGAAGCAACAGCGCACTGGAAGCGCATGTCTTCTGCGATTGCGCGGATTCTGGAGCCTGCCTAAGGAGGACCTATGCCGCACGATTGGTTGACGGAGGCGTGGCTGAGGGTGAAGGCGCTGGTGATGCGAAGGAGGCTGGAGCGCGACCTGGAGGAGGAACTGCAGTTTCATCTGGCGAAGCGCGCGGAAAAGAACCGCGCCTTGGGAATTAGTCCAAGTGACGCGAAGGCCGCGGCGCGGCGGCGATTTGGGAACATCACGTTGGTAAAAGAAGATTGCCGCGAAATGTGGATTTTTACCTGGTTGGAGACGCTATGGCGGGACGTTCGCTACGCGGCCAGAATCCTGGCAAAAAGCCCAGGCTTCGTGGCCGTGGTGGTTCTCTCGCTCGCGCTCGGCATCGGAGCAAACACTGCGGTCTTTAGCGTGATGAACGCGGTGTTGCTGCATGGTTTGCCTTACGAGCATCCAGAGGAGCTGGCGACGATATTCTCCACACATAAATGGGATGCTACCTCAGACAGAGATGTCGTGCCGGTTGCAGACGTAGCGACCTGGAAAAAAGCAAATCACGTTTTTGCCGACATGGGTGCGGTGGGTTTTATCGGCTTGTCTACCCTAGCCGGGCTCGGCGAGCCGGTGCAGGTGCCCGTCCAATCCGTGACTCCCAACTTTTTCACTTTGGTTGGAGTGCAACCCGTCTTAGGGAGAGTCTTTCGCGCTGAGGAGAGTCACGAAGACTCTCAGACGGTGGTTATCAGTGACGCGCTATGGAAAACAAAGTTCCATGGCGACGCAGCAGTACTTGGCAAGACATTCCGCATTGACGACGTTGTCTCAACGGTCGTAGGAGTGATGCCGGCGGGCTTCAAAACATTCGGGCCGTGGTTCACGGAAAACCGGGCAGACGTATGGCAGCCCGTCAATCCAGAAGACGCGAGATACGCAAACCGTGGGGGCTTCTGGATTGTGCCGCTGGTGCGGCTGAAACGCGGAGTAGCCCTGCCGCAAGCGCAGCTGGAGATGGACGTGTTAGCGCAAGCGCTGGAGAAGGCTTATCCCGAGCAAAACAAGGGAGTCGGGGCAAAAGTCGTTCCACTGTATGAAATACTCCACGAAGACGCAAAGGATAAGCTCTATCCGCTTCTGGGGGCCGTGGGATTTATTCTGCTCATCGGATGCGTCAATGTAGCAAACCTCATGCTTTCGCGGACGGAGAGCCGGCGAAAGGAATATTCGGTGCGGGCGTCGCTGGGGGCGGGCCGGCGGCGGCTCATGCAGCAGTTGCTGGTGGAGAGCGGGTTGTTGACTCTGCTGGGCGGTTTGCTGGGCGTCCTGCTCTCTTTCTGGGGAATCCATCTGCTGGGCGCAATGTCGAAGGTAGGCGCCTTGTGGACTCACAACTCACATGGATTGCAGGATCTGCCAGACGCGGAGAACATTCGCATCAACGGCCGGGTTTTGCTCTTCGCCGGCGGGCTCAGCCTGTTAACCGCGCTGCTGTTCGGGATGGCTCCAGCTTTCCGAGCTTCGCGCGCGGATCTACAGGACGCACTCCGCGAGGGAGAAAGCAGAACGGCGACCGGAAAACATAGAGGGACGCGGTATTTGCTGGTGGTCGCCGAAGTGGCCCTGGCGATGGTGCTCCTGGTGGGCGCCGGGCTGATGATCAACAGCCTGCTTCGCATGTTGCTCCCGTCTCCAGGCTTCGATCCGGCAAACGTCTTGACGATGACCGTGCTTTTCTCCCCCACGGGAGGGAAGTACCTGGAGAAGAGTCCAGGGAAGCCGATGGAGAGAATATCTCCCAAAGTAACCGCCTATCACCAACAATTGATTGAAGGAGTATCGGCGCTGCCCGGCGTCGAGTCCGTAGGCATGATTACGATGCTTCCGCCGTTGGGATCAGGGGGCAGGACTTTTTCGATCGTAGGGCATCCCGCACCGGACAAGAGGCCTTTCCTAGGCTTCAACGAAGTGAGCCCCAGCTACTTTCGCACCATGAGGATCCCGCTCAAGAGAGGCCGCTACTTTGATGCACGCGACACGACGAATGCGCCATGGGTTGCAATCATTAGCGAGACAACGGCAAACCGCTATTTCGCGAACGAAGATCCCATTGGGCGACAGATTCTGCTCCGCTATACGTACGTCAACGATGTGGACGAAGAGCGGCCCCGCCAGATCGTAGGTGTTGTGGGCGAGGTCAAGCAAGCCGGGATGGGCGGGCTCCACCCACAGGTTTACGAATCATACCTTCAGCAGCCGGAAGTGTATCCTGGCGGCAGTGACGGCTTCCATTTGGCTGGGACGCTGGTAATCCGGACCACCTCCGACGTACGTGCCCATGCAGCAGATATCACAACGTCAGTAAAGCAAATGGTGAAAGAGATGGACCCGGATCAGCCCGTGACGGACATCAATACGATGGAGGATATGCTGGGGGAGTACATGAGCCGGGATAAGACCTATGTCCTCGTGCTCGGCGTTTTCGCCGGCATAGCCGTGGTTTTGGCAGCGATCGGCGTATATGGCGTCCTCTCGTATTTCGTCAACCAGCGCACGCGCGAATTGGGCATCCGTTTTGCGCTCGGGGCGCAGCGCCGTGACGTGTTCATTTTGGTCGGCAAGCTGGGACTCACCCTTGCTGGGACCGGACTAGCCGTTGGCATTGCGTTAGCGCTCGGACTCAATCGGTTCATGAAGGAGCACTTCTGGCTTTTTCACTTAAAGGCGACCGATCCCGCGACCTATGCCGCCGTCGGAATCCTGCTGATGTGCATCGCCTTGCTCGCGTGCTATATCCCTGCTCGCCGTGCGACGAATGTGGATCCCATGACGGCGCTGCGGCATGAGTAACTCTTCTGGTGGCGTGCATTCGCGCAACTGGATGGACCAGTTTGGTTCCCAGCTCAAAAACAACAATAATGTGGAGGTCGCTCATGAAACGAATCATTACTGAGGTACTTAGCTGGAGCCTTGGGCGACTGCCGCTTCAGTCCTACAACCCCTTAACCATCTCTGGCGGCAATGTCGATATGAAGAATTTCAAACCCGGCTCCTCGGGGGTTGACTTTGGACGTCCACCGCTTCTAGAAACGAAACCTCCGGTCTCCGCTCGAATCGAGGAAGTCAGTCTCGATGAAAAGATTGCGTCTCTGACGAGAGCCTTGCGCATTGCTTGCGACTCTCCTAAAGACGCGGGAATCCAGACAGAGCTCGATAGCGCCGAGCAAGAGCTGAAGGAACTGCAGCGCGAGTTTGATCTGGACCAGAACGCTTATTATTCCAAGACCAATTACGCGGCGGACACTGCGGGCAAAGCCAAAATCGATGCCGAGGCGCAGCAAGTGCAGTACCTGCAGTCAGAGGTCGAGCGATTGCAGGGCGAGCTTACTGCGGCGAAGCCCAATCAAATCCTAAATTAAAAAGTCCTGCCGAATGACACATTTGCGTTGCTCCCCGCCACGAGCTGTTAGGCAGCTCCGCGATCTAAGAGCGCGTGTCTATTCGCTCTTCCATTAGCACAGCTACGGCGTCGCCTGCTTCTTTCCCGATCGCCTGGCCTATGTCGGCCTTCACAGGCAGCTTATGCGTCCTGTAGATAAGACCAGAAAATAGTCGCTTAATTTCCGTTCACCGCCTTAGTCAAGTATTGGTGTACGATCTCAGCGACTCGCCCGATCTTTGGTCGCGCAAGCTCCATCTCTACACACCACATCCACAAAGCAGTAAGATGACCTTCAATACGCGAAGACGAAGAAAGTGGACGATGCGAGCAGTTGGCCGCAGGAAAGGCATCACTTGTTCGTCTATTTGCTGATGGCTTTATTGCTATTCAGTCCTGATAGAGGCGCGCCGCCGCAAACAGCGCCCGTAAACGTAAGAGTGCGCGTCTTGCTGGTTGACAAGGATTTAAATCAGAAGCCTGTCCCTTTTTACATCATCAATTTTCGGCATGAGGGGAGTGCCGACGAACCGACGCAGTTGAAGACCGATCTGGATGGCAAAGCAGAAAGACAACTCGCGCCCGGGCACTATTCGATCTCTACACCCAAGCCCGTGGAGCTGAGCGGCAAGCGATATACATGGAATCTGGAAATACAAATCAGCGGCACAGAGCAGCGCATAGACCTTACCAACGACAATGCTAAAACAGAAGACTTGGCTTCCAGTGCCTCCTCTCTCGCTGTGAATAAGTCTTCGTCCAGCGCAGCCGATGGAGAGTTGACGTCACTCTTCGACAGACTAAAAAATTCCGTGGTCGCCATTCACTCTGAATCGCGCAACGGCTCGGGCTTTCTCGTGGATTCCGCCGGCCTGGTGGTGACCAACAATCACGTGGTGAATTCCTCCAGCTACCTCGCTGTGCAATTTGACGATAAGCGCAAGGTTCCTGCGCGTCTCGTTGCTTCAAACCCAGAAAAGGACGTCGCGGTGCTTTGGTTTGATCCCACTGCGTTTCGAGAAGGCGTGGTGGCGCCGCTGCTGGTCAACGAAGCTGGTTCGCATCTTGTCGTCGGCCAGCGCGTTTTTACCATCGGCAATCCGTTGGGCCGCGAAAAGGCGCTGACCACCGGAGTGGTGAGCAAAATCGAAAAAGATTCCATCAATAGCGACATCAACGTCAATCCCGGAAATTCCGGCGGCCCCTTGTTTACATTGGATGGGCAAGTCGCGGGAATCACCACCAGCGTGCTGCGGAATCTGGCTTCCATTGTGCCGGTCGAAGTCGTCCGGCCTCTGGTCGAGCAAGCCAGGAAGGATATCGCGGGAGGTGCACCCCCGGCCCCGGTTCTGCTTCCAGTGGAACCTACAGACCTATTTCCCGCCGATGCGCTCCGTCAACTCCTTGTGCAAGAGAAGCTCGATACGAAACCCTACTCTCTTGACGCTGGAGAGTTTCATGTATGGTTCATCACGCCTCCGCTTAACTACTTCCTGCGCCATGAACAGGAGATGGCGGCGGCGCGTAAGGCAGCAAAGCGCTCAGGTGGCGACGATTCAACCGCTAAGCCGCCTTCGAGTGCGCTGGAGGATGCGCAGGACTACCGCCCCGTTCTCATGGTCCGGGTTCGACCGAAGTTCGGAGTGCTTTTTAAAGTTCGGTTCAAGAATGGATTCGTGCGCATGCGGCTCCTGTGCGGCGGCCAGGAGGTAACCCCGATACTGCCCGGGCGAACCGAATTCGATTTGTATGACCAGCGCGGGCGAAAGGTTGACACAACGTTTCAAGGAGACTACGAGTACGCGCCTGATACGCTAAAACCAGCCTGCGGAAACGCGGTCCTGGAGATTTATTCCGAGAAAGATCCAAATACACCTGTGAGCAGGCCGATCGATGCAGCCACCATCGAACGCGTGTGGGGTGATTTTGACGCTTTCCGGCGAGCATCCCCGGCGCCCACCGCCCCCGCTTCCAAACCTTAAGCTCTGATAGCGCGCATAGCCGGCTTCGACTGCGCGGCGCTCCTGGGCGATTTCACTTGTCCGTTTAGTGCGTTATCAGGCAATGTGGATTATTTCTCTGATTCGGGCACAAGCGCCAAGGATGCGAGAAATGGCCAGACCTCTATTCCGCTAGCTTCGAAAACCCACGCCGCTAAGAGGGCTTTCTGCGGGCACAATGCCGTATGAGCGGGTAGCCCCAGAGCACTGACAAAACTGCCCGATCGGCACTTGAGCGTTTGTAAGAAAGCTGCGCGTCGGCAGACTACCTTAGATGTAAGGGAAGGCGGGTTGATGGCGGTTATAACGTCCAATAAGGATGGGCTCTATCAGGAAACAGCCCACACTTACGGCGCAGCCCTTGAGCGGCTGGCACACGCCTACGAACGTGACCAGGACATCCGTCGGGACCTTCTGCAGGACATCCATATCGCCTTGTGGCGCAGTTTCGATGGCTTCGACGGACGCTGTTCACTCCGCACGTGGGTTTACCGCGTGGCTCACAACGTGGCCACATCGCACGTAATCAGGCAGTATCGGACTAACTCGCGATCCTTTGTCGGTCTGGAGGAATTGGAGAATATGCCCGACAATCGAGAAGCCAGACCTACCTCGGATCGGTACGAAGCTCTGGGGCAAATTCAAGCACTGATTGAGAGACTCAAGCCACTCGACCGCCAAGTCATGCTTTCCTATCTCGAAGGCATGGACGCGGCGTCGATTGGAGAGATCAGCGGGATCTCTCCAGGAAACGTGGCCACCAAAATCCACCGAATCAAGAGCTTCTTGGTTCGCCACCTTCATGAAGGAGGACGCCATGGCCGATGAATTCTCTTCGGAAGACGTGCGAGATGTGTGGCAAAAGCAGGATTCGGAATCATTCCGAATGTCCCTAGATGAGATTCGCAAGAAAAGCGAACTGCTCGACAGCTGCATTCGTAGGAGAAATTTGATCGGCCTTGCTATAGGTTTCTTCGAGGTAGTCTGGTTCTCGGTGTTTGTGTTTATTGTTCCCAACCTGGGTCACCGTATTGGATATTTCCTTCTCGCCTTAGGCTGCGGATATTTGGTTTACCAGCTTCTTTTGAACAAGCTTCAGAAGCGGGCAGCCGTCATCAGGGCAGGGGAGATGGGTAACAAGGTATCTATCGAGTTCTATCGAGCGGAACTGGGACGCCAGCGAGACTTCCATCGTGGGTCACGATTCTGGTCGCGGTTGGTGATGTTGGCGCTCGGTCCGCTCGTGTTCTTCGGCCTCGCCATAGCTCACCCCCAGAACGATCGGTTCCTGTGGCTGGTGGTGTCGGCATCGTTGTTGCTTCTGCTTCTTCGGGCGGTGCCGCTGAATCTACGGCGTGCGCGGAAGTATCAGGCTCAAATCAACGAATTAGATGCTCTTCAATGTGGGCCACAATGAAATGGATTTCGAAAGGTGCGGTCACTTGGATGTCTAGTCGCCATCGGAACCTGGGCGGATGACGGACAATCCGGAGATTATCAGGTTAGGAAAGGGTTGCCGACAATGCGGCCGATCTTTCTGTCTCGCCGGTAGGGCGCTTACGTGAACGGAGTCGTGATTCCGCTGGACGGGCAAAATTGCATCCCTTAGAGTAGCGGAATACAGTGCGCGAACTTTTGATATTGCTGATGCTGGCCCTGGCAGCACAACGCGCCCAGGAATCTTCCAGCCCGCCTCCGGATTCCACCTTGGACTATGCATTCTTCCGCGATCGCGTACAGCCCATCTTCCTGGCCAAACGCCCGGGGCACGCGCGCTGCATCGTTTGCCACGACCATGGAAGTCCCCGACTGGAAGAGCTGTCGCCTGGAGCAACGAACTGGAACGAAGATCAATCGCGCAAGAATTTCGATGCCTGGCAGCGAGTGGTGGTCCCGGGTGATCCATTGGCGAGTCGCCTGCTTATGCATCCGCTGGCCGCTGAAGCCGGTGGCGATCCCTTCCATGCCGGAGGCAAGCACTGGAATTCGCAAAACGATCCCGAGTGGCAGACCTTGGCCGCTTGGGTGCGCACCGGCGCGCCCATCTCCTCCGCGCATGCCGCTCCCGCCGCGTCTCTGGATTTTGACTTCTACCGCTCTTCTGTGGAACCGATTTTCCTAAAAGCCAGACAGCCGAATGAGGGTAGCGGAAATGCCTGCTTCACTTGTCATACGGTGCTCGCCACGCGTATGCGGCTCCAGCCGCTGCCTCCGGGAGCCACCGCCTGGACGGAAGCTCAGTCCCGTAGCAACTTCGAGATCGTCTCGCGGCTAGTGGTTCCCGGGGACCCGGCCAAGAGCCCGTTACTGCTGCACCCTCTCGCCGCGGAGGCAGGTGGCGACCCTACGCATACGGGTGGTAAATTCTGGACGTCCAGAGATAACCCGGAATGGCGGATTTTGGCGGCCTGGGTGGGCGGCCAGACAGGCACTAGCCCGGGGACAGTGATTCGGAAGACGGAACCCCAATTATGAATAGACAACGAACATTTCGCTATTTGACGCCGCTGGCCAGCTTGGCCATGGCGGTACCTTTCATGGCGATGGCAGCAGAACACGAAGCCCGAGTAATCCAAACGAATGCGGCAGGAGATAGCGTGCATGTCATCGACCCGGCCACGAACAGGGTGGTCGGGATCATCAACGATATCGAGGTTTCCCACGGGGTTGTCATCGCTCCCGATGGAAACTGTATCTACATCACCCAAGAACCCACCAGAACTTTGGACGTGGTCGATGCGCGCACCCTGCAAGTGACCAAGAGGATTCCGCTGAGCGGCCGCCCTAATAACCTCGACGTCACCAAGGACGGTCGGCGCGTATACGTAGGCATCGCGCAGTCCCCCGGCGCCGTCGATATCATCGATACCTCCACGCTTACCAATGTGAAGAGCATTCCGGTGGAGGGTGCCGTGCACAATGTGTATGTCACTCCGGACAGCCGATATGTCGTTGTCGGCTCCGTGGTGACCAGCGTCATCAGCGTGATCGATGCGCAAACCAACCAAGTAGTTTGGTCGGTGAAGCAAAGTAGCGGCATTCGTCCCATGACCTTCACCAAGAACCCCGACGGATCAACCAAGGAAATTATCGCGCAACTCTCGGACTTCCACGGGTTCGTCGTGATGGATTTTGCGTCCCACAAGGAGATCAATCGCATCACACTGCCTGATAGTACCGATCAGCAGAAAGTGACCGACGGGCTCCAAGGGTCACCTTCGCACGGTTTGGCCATCACTCCGGACGGCAAAGTGCTCTGGGCCACCAGTAAGTGGTACGAATACGTAGCGGCCTATTCGCTCCCCGGTTTCAAATTGCTTAAAGTCGTGCACGTTGGGCTGCACCCCGAGTGGCTCACCATCCCACCTGACGGCAAGGACTTATACGTGGCCGTCGCCGGCAAGGATACTACCGTGGTCGTCGATAACAAGACGATGCAGGTGGTGGCCAGCATTCCTGTTGGGGCAGTGCCCAAGCGAAATACCAGCGGCATTCTCCGAACGAAGTAACTGCAACAAGGAACTGCCTTGTTTGCTGATGTGCCCGAGTCGCTGCTTGCGAGCACTGGACTCCTCACACGGAATCATGTCCACGTACGTGCCGCGTCCATGTGGTTTGGAGGCAATTCCACCCGACCTACATCCAGGGGTGCAACCGACGTAGCGTATGATTCTGCGAGGGGAACGCGCACCCCTTCTCCGGCCGTCTACAGAACGATCAGCATTCGGATTCGCACGACACGGAGATTGCCCTTCAGTTTACAGGTAGGAAGGCGATCCAAGACCTGGGCGTTGCTACATCAGCTCTTCTATGAACGTGCGGGCCACTTCGGGAGGCACCCTGGGATCGCGATGGACTAGGGGGCCTTCGTTCAGCACCGGCTCGGCTCCGTGAAGAGTTGGGACATCGGTGCGCTCGAAGAATTTGCCGATGGGAATTTCCTCGCCCCAGAGCAGAGACTTCTCCATCGCAGCGGTCCAGTCAGCTGGGTCGTAAGTGGAGTCGTCCTCGAGTTTCTTCACGCGCGGACGGAACCACTGGTAAGTATTGTCGTGATTGTAGGTGACGCACGGGCTGAACACATCGAGGAACGAAAAGCCCTTGTGCTCGATACCTTGCTTGATCAGTTCGGTGAGATGCTTCTGCTCGCCACTGAAGCCGCGGGCGATGAAAGTGGCGCCTGCGGCGAGAGCAATCGAAATGGGATTAACAGGCGCTTCGATGTTGCCGAAAGGCATGCTTTTGGTTTTCATGCCCAGGCGGCTGGTGGGTGAGGTCTGGCCTGTGGTAAGGCCGTAGATTTGGTTGTCCATGACGATGTAGAGCAGGTCAACGTTGCGGCGCATGGAATGGACGAAATGGTTGCCGCCGATTCCGAAGCCGTCACCGTCGCCGCCGGTCACAATCACGGTTAGCTCGTGATTGGCGAGCTTGAGGCCAGTGGCTACAGCCAGGGCGCGGCCGTGCAACGTGTGCATGCCATATGTGTTGATGTAGCCAGGAAGGTTGGAGGAGCAGCCGATGCCGCTGATGGTGACAACCTGGTGGGTCGGTATCTTCAGCTCAACTAAGGCTTTTTGAAGAGCCGCGAGCACGCCGAAATCGCCGCACCCAGGACACCAGTCGGGATCGACTTTGCCTTTCAGATCGGCCATGGTCAGTTGAGTGGTACGTTGTACGCCGGTCGCCATGTGCGTTTCCTCCTCAGACCATAATCTCGTGCATGGGAACGGAGAGTTTCGTCTTGCCGGCGAGCTGGTCTTTCACAGCGTCGACAATGTGGTGAGGCATGAACGGTTCTCCGTCGTACTTGCGAATGTGGCCGCCGGGCACAAAGCTGGTTTCGCTGCGCAGGTAACGCGCGAACTGGCCGCTATAGTTGTTCTCGACGATGATGGAGTGGCGCGAGTTTTTCAGGATTTCGAGAACGGCTTCGCCATGTAGAGGCACTAGCCAGCGGATCTGGAGCTGATTGGCAGAGATTCCTTCTTCGCTGAGAAGTTCACAAGCTTCCTCGATGACTCCTTTGGTTGACCCCCAGCCAATCAGGGTGACATCGGCATCGGCCGGACCTGACAATGTGGGCGGTGGCACGGAGGCTTCAATTCCGACGACCTTGCGCATGCGCTTTTCCATCATGGCGCGGCGCTTGATGGGATTGGTGAACTCATCGCTGATAAGTACGCCGTCTTCCATGTGTTCGTCGGTGGCTGCGGTGTGAATGTGGCCGGACACGCCGGGAACAGCGCGAGGTGAAACGCCGCTGTCCGTGATTTTGTAGCGTTTATAGCCGCCATTCGTGGGAGCCGAAGCAGCACCATTTCCGTTGGCGGGGAGGATGAGTTCGCCGCGATCAATGGGCGGGCCGAAATTCAGGTCGTCCGGATGGACGCTGAGACGGCCTTCTGACAAGAGGAGATCGCAAAGCACGAGCCCAGGGCATTGGAATCGGTCCGCGAGGTTGAAGATTTCGGGGATGAGCTTGAAGCAATCGCCAATGTCCAAGGGAGCTGCGATGATCCGGGGATAATCGCCGAAGGCAGCGCCAAGCATCTGCCAGAGATCGCCCTGTTCGGTCTTCGTGGGAACGCCGGTGGACGGGCCTGCGCGCTGACAGTTGATGACCACGACGGGGGTTTCCATCATGGCGGACATGCCGAGGCCCTCGCTCATCAGGGCAAAACCGCCGCCAGAGGTGGCGCACATGGCGCGGACGCCAGAGTGAGCGGCGCCTATGGCCATGTTGATCACCCCGATTTCGTCCTCTACCTGGCGAACCATGATGCCGGCTTTACGGGCGTGCGCTGCCATCCAGTGCAGCACGCCGGTCGAGGGGCTCATGGGATAGGCGCAGTAGAACTTCACGCCTGCTGCGGCGCCACCCATGGCCATCGCGGTATTGCCACTGAGGATCGCGTAGCGATTGTCCGTCTTGGGAATCGGAACCGGGAAGGAGGCGAAGTAAGCGGCGGCGTAGTCGTAGCCAGCACGCGCCACTCCGACGTTTTCGGCGATGACGGCATCGCCTTTCTTCTTGAACTGCTCTTTGAGTACTTCCTCTACTGAGGGAAATCCGATACCCATCATGTGGAGACCGGCGCCGATCGCGAGGGTGTTCTGTGCAACTTTATTGCGCGTGATGTCAGCCAACTCGGAAACCGGAAGTGGGCAAAGTTGCACGCCCTCGGCGGCAGAGCCGGGCTTAATCGTATCGGCATTGTAGATACAAGAAGAACCGGCGGTGAGGAGGTGCAGATGGCGATCCATGCTGTCCTGGTTGAGCGGAATGAATAGGTCGATACGGTCGCCCATGTTGGTGACCTTTTCCGGGCCGGTTCGAATAGTGAGAAAGGTGTGGCCGCCGCGAATGATGGACTGGTAGGCGTTGTAGGCGTTGAGGTTGAGGCCTCGGCGGCTGAAGATCTTTGCGAAAATGTCGCCGGGGGTGGCGACCCCTTGTCCAGCTGCGCCTCCGATACCGATAGCAAAGGTCTGCTTCATCTCGCCCTCACTGACTGAGAGCCGGTCGAGCCGCGAGGACCGAACGCCCGGACCAGGCTCAGTGGAATGAATCTTGGTTTCCCGGTTGTGAGACTCCTGATCCCAAGGATCACTCGTACTTTCGGGTAGCCGGAGTATACACCTAATTCTTCCGGATGTTCTCCCCTACTAGAAATCAAGCAAAGCTACGCTGAGAAGCTCGAATTCGGGAGGACTTTGGGAGTAAAGGGCGAGGGCGAGTGACGAAGAACCAGTTCACTGAATTCATGACTGCGAAGGTACACGCTGTCCGTGGATCTAGCGAGCGCTCGCGCCGAGAGAGTAACGCTGAGAGAGTAACGCTTGTATCGACCGAGGAGTAGACGTAAGATTCCGGCGCTAATCCCCCGAAGCTTTGACAATTCGATTAGGACAGGGATGTAGGAGGTTCCAACATGCCTATCGCCAAGGAATTGACCATTCGCATGGACAATCGGCCTGGATCGCTTGGAAGAGTCTGCCGGGCGCTCTCGGACCGCAACGTAAACATCCTGGCTTTTCAATCGATCCCCTCGGAGAAAACGATCTTGGTGTGCATCGTCGTCGACGAACACGGAGCGGCGAAAGCGGTCCTGGATGCGGAAGGAATCAGTTACACGGAAGGAGAGGTTGTTCAAGCCCAACTTCCTCACGGGCCGGGCGAACTGGCTCGGGCTGCCTCCAAACTCGGCGACGCCAATATCAACGTTCACTACGCATATTGTGGTGTCGAGTCCAAAACGAATGCGCCGCTAGTGATATTTGGAGTGACCGAAGTGGGTCGCGCGGTAATGATTCTGGATCAGTCCGCTGCCGCTGCGGCAGGAAAATAGCGACGGGATACAACATGTCCCACGGGCCATCCTTGGAAGAGGCTTATTCAAACGTCCAGAGGCTATTCTCCCCATGGACTTCTGAACGCCTCTTTGGACGCCTTGCCACGTGCCGATATCCCTCCTTTTCGGCACACTCTGGACCAAGCGACATCTCCGCAAGAGAGTGATCCAAGTGCGATAGATCCTCATCAACGCGGAAGCGTTTGCTGATGAAATCGTCCGCCAATTCCTTGCGATAAATCAACTCTCCATCTGTATTGTCTCCGGAAGCAGTGAACTAAGTCCCGGTAAGAGTTGCGTAATCGGATATGTGGTTTTGGATGGTTTTCAGTTGGCAGCTATTCGATACGAATTTCTTTCGGATCGTCAACGATGATCTCCGGCAAGCCATCATACGCAGTGATCTTTCCGGTGATGCAAATCTTCTTGTCCTTGTAATCTTCCTCGGGAGTTTTGAACTTGCTTCGATTGCTGCCCCAAATTACAACGGTGAAGATTTGATTCGGATATGGTTTATCGAGGTTTAGAAAAGTAGGTTGGCCTTTTGAGGAAGCTGCGTACCTCGTACTGACAACTTCACCGCAGACCGTCGCGTTGTCTCCAAAGTGCTCTTTCGCTTCTGCTGCCGTGAGCTTCTTCTGCGCCAACGCAGCGAGCGCCAACGAACCCACCAGAGCGACTGCCAGACCGAGTTTCAAAGCCGCACGCATAAGTTCTCCCGCCTCACTTTAGTTATTTCGGAGCTCTTCCAGGATGATTAGGCCGATTGGTTTCTAGTTTTTCAAGGTCCCACAAATTCTGTTTCACGGCTCGGCCAGCCACATCCAGTGCTGCTCTCTTAGGGGAACTAAGCATGAGTATTGTCCCGTACGCGGCCCGGAGCAAGTAGGCTTGCGGAATCAATAACTAAGGAGCACGCCATCTTTTCCATTCTTCGGTAACGGCGTTAGTCGGATCTAGCTTTTTCTAGTTTTTTGACATCCTCCCCTCCGTGAACGGAGGGGATTCCTACAGGCTCTATAGGCTTGCGCATACGATGCCCTCGGTGGGTTCCTGAGCCGACGTGCTAACAGCACACGAAGTATCTCTACAGGCTAAGACGGCATGCCCTGC
>DATFZQ010000245.1:0-48981 GCA_035314345.1 Candidatus Acidiferrum sp. | reverse complement strand
CCGCCCCGAGCACAATCTTCTCAACGAGGCCATGTTGCGGGAGCTCGCCGATGGATTCACCTTCGCTGGCCAGCGCCCCGAAGTGAAACTGATCGTTCTCGATTCCGCTTGCAAAGTGTTTTGCGGCGGCATAGACATCGGTGAGTACACCTCGGAACGCGTTTTTCAAGTACTGGACGCGTTTCACGCCGCCTTCTCCGCCATGCTCGACGTGGGCAAGCCGGTGCTTTGCGTGGTCAATGGGCCTGCTATCGGTGGCGGCGCGGAACTTGCCGCATTTGGCGATCTGGTGGTTGCCACTCCAAAAGCGCGTTTCGCTCAGCCGGAGATTTCCATTGGTATATTCCCACCGCTCGCGGCGACTCTCTTGCCCTTTCTTGTGGGGCCGAAAAGGGCTCTCGAAATCGTTTTAACCGGGGAAGCCGTGAGTGCGGAGAGCGCTCTCGAAATGGGATTAGTGAATCGCCTCGTTCCCGAAGCCAAGCTCGAGCAAACCGTGAACGAATTGATCGAACGCATCACCGCGCACTCCGGTCCCGTCCTGATCATGGCCAAGAAAGCCATTCTCGCCGGCATGGGTCTTTCCCTCCGCGACGGTCTGAAGCAATCCATGAACATTTTCCTCAACGAACTTTATCGTCTCGACGATTCCCAGGAAGGACTCCGCGCTCTAGTCGAAAAGCGCAAGCCAAATTGGAAAAATCGCTGAGCTTTTTCCGGCGAGACTCTCATGCCGCGCATTGACACTCCCAGACCCTCGGCATACACTGAGTTTCCAATTTGCAGGCATGGGAAGTGGGGAAGGCCGTGAGAATCGGCCGCGGTCCCGCCACTGTAATCGGCTGAATGAGCCGAAAGCCAGACTACCCTCCCGCGCCGCAGAGGCCAGCGCTTTTCGCGAGAAGAAGCGAGGCCAAGAAGCCCCAAGGTATCTCGCGGGGCTTTTTCGTTGTGTAAAAGATGTGCTCTCGCCCGCGGGGATTTGTGCCGACACGGAAACACGCACGAAAAAACATTGTGGCGAGCAGCGCTGGCGCTGCGCTCCTGCTCTTCGCCGCATCTTCGTGCTCCACTCTGCAGGCGCAAACACCGTCTGCGAGCCCGGCCGCAGCACCGGTCTACAAGGATTACGTTGATGAAGTCGGCCGCTCCGTGCGCATCCCGCAGCCTGTGCAGCGCATCGTCTCGCTCGCGCCGAGTCTTACAGAAACCATCTACGCGCTTGGCGTGCAGGATCGCCTCGTCGGAGACACCGATTACTGCGATTATCCCCCCGATGCTCAGAAAAAAACAAAAGTAGGTGGCGCGATCAATCCGAGTCTGGAACAGATCGTATCTCTGCGGCCTGATCTCGTTCTTGTAACCAAACAGTTGAACCTGATCGAGACCGTGCACGCTCTCGATGCTCTGGGCGTCCCTTCCTACGGTACGGATCCTCATACCGTGCAGGAAATCGTCTCCTCGACCGAGAGGCTCGCCGGGGTTCTCGGCGTTCCGGAAACGGGCGCGGCTCTCGGCGCCGATCTCGAACGCCACCTCGCGGACCTTCACCAGCGTCTGAGTGGCCTGCCCCCACGCCGCGTTCTTTTCATCGTTTGGTCAGATCCGCTGATCTCTGTGGGCAAGGGCACTTTTATCGCTGATGCATTGCGGCTCGCGGGCGCGACCTCCATCGTGGACTCTGCGCAAGACTGGCCCCACATGAGTCTTGAGGAAGTGGTCCGCCTGCAGCCGGACTTTCTCGTTTTCGCGGCGTCTCATTCCGATAGCGGACATAATGATTTCGACGTGCTCGCAGAGCGTCCCGGATGGCGCGGTCTTGATGCTGTCCGCAACCGCCGCTTCGCTGTCATCAGCGATGCGGTCAACCGACCCGCGCCGCGAATCGTTTCCGCCATCGAGGATCTCGCGCGGCAATTGCATCCCGAAGCTTTTTCGGCACATCCCGACGACGATAAAGAAAAGAAAATTCTGCCCCCCGCCCAGCCACGACCTTCACTTCACGTACTGGGTTCGTCCATTCGGGTTCCCGCTCACTTGGAGGTCTGCGCTTGCGCCCTTTGACGCTCAGCCGCTTGTTCGCGCACTGCGCGATTCTTTCTGCCATTCTCTTCGTCGTCGTGGTGATAGCGCTCAAGCTCGGCGCTGTACCCGTGTCTCTCTACGGCTTGGGCCACGATCTGCTCCGCGTCCTTTTTCGCCAAACCAGCCAGCTCTCCAGCGAATATCAGCTCATCATTTTCGATATCAGGTTGCCGCGCATTCTGCTTGGAATTTTTGTTGGGGCATCGCTTTCCGTTGCGGGCGCCAGTTTTCAGGCGTTGCTGCGAAATCCTCTGGCGGATCCTTATGTTCTTGGCGTTTCGAGTGGCGCGGCCGTTGGCGCTATCATCGCCCTGATTATTGAGCCGCATCTGGCTCTAGCACCTGCTGTTGCCGCACTCCTGACACCCATCGGTGCTTTTCTTGGCGCGGCGCTCACGGTGACCGCCGTTTATTTCCTCGGCCTTCGCGAAGGTCAAATTGACAGCGCCACTTTGCTCCTCGCCGGTATTATTTCGGCCTCCTTTCTTCAAGCCATCATCATGTTCTTCATGTCCACGCTGACCGGCGGCAACTACCGTGGCATAGCCTTCTGGATGATGGGCGAACTCCAGACTCAGCCGCCGCACATTGTGAGCCTTGTCCTGCGCTTCGGTTTCTTCCTTGCGGCGGCAGCTATCTACACCACTGCCGCTGACCTAAACTTGCTCCTCGCTGGTGAGCAAGAAGCGATGCACCTTGGTGTGGACGTTCGCCGAGTACGTTTAGTAGTCTACATTGCCGCATCTTTGTTAACCGGTTTGGCGGTTTCCGTCAGCGGCGCCATCGGCTACGTTGGCCTCTTGGTGCCCCACGTCATGCGCCTCCTCTTCGGCTCCGATCATCGCATCCTTTTGCCGACGGCTGCGTTTGGCGGTGCCATCGCCGTGGTTGTCGCCGACACGCTCGCCCGCACCGTTGTTTCTCCCTCGGAGCTTCCCGTTGGCGCCATGACCGCTATCGCCGGCGCGCCACTTTTTCTTTACCTCATGCGCCGGAGGCTGGCGTGAGCAGCTACGCCCGCTCCTCTGCTTCTGCCTTGCGTCCTTCGGGAGACGCCGGCAATTTCAACTCCGACATTCGCTTGAGCGTCGAACAGGTCAGCTACGCGTATTCCGCCAATCCAACGCAAGCGCCTCTGTTTACGCTCGAGGCCACAAGCTTTCAGGCGCGTCCCTCAGAAATCGTGGCGATTGTGGGGCCCAACGCCTGCGGTAAATCCACCCTGTTAAAACTGATTGCCGGCGCGTTGGAACCGCTTTCCGGCCGTGTGCTCCTGAACGGCTTCGTCACCCACACGCTTCCGCACCGCACTCGCGGCCAGCGCATCGCCATGGTCCAGCAGGAGAGTCCCTTACTTTTCCCTTCGCGCGCCTGGGAGTTTGTTCTCCAGGGAAGGCATCCCTACGGCCGCACGCTGCGATTCGAAACGGAAGAGGACATCCTCATCGCTCGCAACGCACTTGCGCAAGTCGGCGCGGAACACCTGAGCGACCGCTTGATGGATCAGATCTCCGGCGGCGAGAAGCAACGCGTCATTTTGGCGCGTGCCCTTGCGCAGCAACCACTACTGCTCCTTCTGGATGAGCCCACGCTGCATCTCGATATCGGCGCGCAGGTCGATCTGCTCGAAACGCTGCGCAGGCTTGCATCGGCCAACCGCTACACGGTTGTCGTCGTCACGCACGAACTGAATCTCGCCGGCCAATACGCCGACCAGGTCGCACTTTTTCAAAAGGGCAAATGTCTTCGCGTTGGACCGCCGGCGACCGTCTTCCAGCGCGAATTGCTTGAACAGGTCTTTCAGACGCCTCTCACCGTGGAACTCAGCTCATCGGGCCGTCCGCGTGTGAACATGCCGTCCGAAAGTAAGTAGCAGTTCCATCGTTCACCCAAACGCCACGGCTCCGGCTGCGGCACTTGAATCATCCACAGCGGGCCAACGCGCCCCCCCACAACCACCGCGGACTTCGTGCACGGGAAGACGGTGCGTTCACCTCGGCCAACGCTGGGGCGAACGTGAAAAAGCCGTCGCCGCCGCGCGACTGTAAGGCGGAATAAGGTACTGCTGAGGCCACTGCGGCGCATCGCTCACTGTGCGCGATCTTCCAACAAAGATCGCGTCCGAAGAAAAGGGCAGCGCTACGGGAAGGCCTCGCACCGGCCCCATTGAACTAATGCCAAACGGGGGACGGAACTGCCGCCAAGCCAGGAGACCGGCGAAGTCTGCAGCCCGAGCGATCTCTTCCAAGCGCCAGGCCAACCTTCAACTCCCGCGCGAGAGGGAGCGGAGGAAAACATGACCGCAAACGCTCTACGAAGTGCAGTTTTTCTTCTGTTTTTCATGGCAGTTGCTATTTCCGCAAAAACACAGACTCAATCTTCGGATGCAAATCTGTTTGGCACTCTTCTGGATTCCAGCGGCGCGGCCGTCGGAGGAGTAAACGTCACCGCGCAATGGGAAGGCAACCCAACCGCACAACTCTGGAAGACAACCACTTCCGCCGATGGCGCCTACAGCCTCACGATTCCACCGGGCCGCTATCACGTGTCGTTCGAACGCTCCCCGTTTGTTTCTCGCGATCTCGTTCTTGATCTGGCCCCAGGCCAGCAGCGCAAGCTGGACCTCAGCCTCGACCTCGAGCGCCTCTCCTCCAGCGTGATCGTCACTGCCGAAGCCGAGCCAATACTCGCGGACCAAACCACCGCTCCAGTCTCTGTCATTACAAGAGATGAGATCGACGCTCGGCAATCTGTAGCACTCACCGACGCTCTCCAGTTTTCAACCGGCATCGCCATCGGCCGCACCGGACCCGAGGGTGGCTCTGCTTCTGTTTTTCTCAACGGAGGCAATTCCAATTTCACCAAAGTGCTTGTCGATGGCGTGCCCATAAATCCCCCCGGCAGCGCCGTGGACTTTTCCAGCCTCACGCTCGACAACATCGACAAAGTGGAAATCGTTCGCGGAGCCGAAAGCGCCATCTACGGCACCGATGCTGTTTCCGGAGTTATCCAGCTCTTCACGCATCGTGGTTCCACGCGCACGCCGGTGTTCAGCGTCTTTGGCGAGGGCGGCAGTTTTGCTTCGGGACGCGGCGGCGCGCAACTCAGTGGATTGCTCGGCAAGTTCGACTATTCCGCGGCCGCATCCTATATGGAGACCGATGGCCAGGGCCCCAACGATGATTTTATAGATCGCACCCTTTCCGGCAATTTCGGCTACACCTTCAATGACAGCAACCAGCTCCGCCTCACAATTCGCAATAACACCAGCGATGCCGGCATTCCCGGACAAACGATTTTCACACCACCGAGCCTCTATCAGCGCTACGGTCAGGAAATTTTCAGCGCTGGCGCCCGCTGGGATTTTTCCACCGGCAAACCCTGGCGCCACGAAATCAGCGGCGGCGAATCCCACACCCGCCAGTCCAGCGACAATCCCCTGCAAAGCTTTTACGCCACCGATCCCAACGCGTTCTGTCCGCAGACCAATCCCACTGCCGTCGCAACTGCTGAATTCTGCGATTTTGTCGGTGATAGCCTCTTCCACTACAACCGCGCGAACGTGAGCGCTCAAACAAGCTATTTGCTCTCCAATTTCGGTGTCACCGCGGGCTACCAGTATGAAGTCGAAAATGCTTACCTTTCTTCGATTGATGTAAGCCATGCGCGCCGTAATAATCAGGGCGGGTTTTTGGATTTCCGCTACCGTCCACAACGCCGCGTTTCTCTCAATTTTGGCGGGCGCGCCGAAGCCAACGCCTATTTCGGCACGCGCGTTGTTCCGCGCGCCGGTGGATCATTGGTTGCGCGCTATGGCCGTGGATTTTGGGGCGAAACGCTGTTCCGCGGCTTCTACGGCCAAGGCATCAAGGAGCCGCGTTTCGACCAGATCTATGGAGATAACTTCGGCGACTTTGGCAATCCCGCGCTCAAACCCGAATCCAGCAAGACTTGGACCGCTGGCATCGAGCAAAAGCTGCTCAGTGATCGGATCCGCATATCGGTCGACTACTTCGCCAGCCGCTTCTACAACATCGTGAGTTTTGCCTTCTGCGAACCTCTCACCGCCACCACAAACACTTGCGGTATCACTATTCCCAACGCTCCTCCCAGCTTTGGGTTTTATTTCAACACGGACCGTGCCCGAGCTCGCGGCATCAACCTAACCGGCGAAGCTAGGGTCACTCGCTGGCTCAACCTGGCAGGGAACTACACTTACGACGACAGCCGTGTACTCGAAGCTCCCAGCGCTTTCGATCCTTCGGAGCTTCCCGGAAATCATCTGGCTCGGCGTCCCGTCAATTCCGGTTCGCTCACCATGAACGCCGCCTATCGCCGTTTCGGAATGACGGTTAGCGGCTATTTCACCGGAGTTCGTACCGACTCGGACTTTCTCGGACTCGGCCTCACCAGCAATCCCGGCTACGCGCTCTTCAACATCGCCACGCACTACGACATCGGCTACGGTGTTTCGTTCTACGCTCGCGCGTCCAACCTCTTCAACAAACAATACCAGGATGTCTTGGGCTACCCAGCGCTTGGTCGCGATGTCCAGGCAGGCGTGCGCTACACCTTCAAAGGCAAAAATTAATGCCCGCGCGCGAAACAATTCTCTTTTGCTGGAGCGGCGGCAAAGACAGCGCCATGGCTCTGCACACTCTGCTCCAGCGGAGCGATGTTCACATTGCCGCGCTCCTTACCACCGTCACCGAGGGCTACGAGCGTATCAGCATGCACGGCGTCCGGCGCGATCTTCTTGAGCGGCAGGCCCAATCCATCGGCCTGCCGCTTCATGAAGTGCGCATTCCGCCGCAGTGCGTCAATGCCATCTACGAAGCACGCATGGAAGAAACGCTTCGCTTTCATCTAGCCCAAGGCGTTCGAAGAGTCGCCTTTGGCGATATTTTTCTTGAAGATCTACGCGCCTATCGCGAGAAGAATCTCGCGCGCATCGGCATGACCGCCCTCTTTCCGATCTGGAAGCGCGATACCCGTGAGCTTGTCCGCTCATTTCACGCGCATCGATTCCGCGCCGTCGCCGTCTGCGTGGACAGCAAAGTCCTCGACCCCAGCTTCGCCGGCCGCGAGCTCGACGAATTCTTCTTCCGCGATCTGCCTCCGCACGCCGACCCTTGCGGCGAAAACGGTGAGTTCCACACGTTCGTGTTCGATGGTCCCATTTTTCAATCTCCCATTCCCGTCCGCAACGGAGAAGTCGTCAATCGCGATGGTTTTATTTTTTGCGATTTGTTATCCGAAATGGAGGACGCAAAAATATGAACGGCCAAATCTCCGCGAAAGAAAATCTGCTCTACCGCACTTTGCTCGCGCTAGCCGTGATCGCCATTGCCGCCGCGCTTCGCATTGCGCCGCATCCCTGGAACTTTACTCCTATCGGCGCCACCGCCCTTTTTTCTGGCGCAGTCCTCAAAGACCGCCGTCTCGCCTTCTTCTTTCCTCTGCTCGCCCTTTTCGCAGGCGACGTCTTCGTCGGCTTGCACAAACTAATGCCCGTCGTATACGCCAGCTTCCTCCTGAACGTTGCCATCGGCTTCTGGCTGCGCGATCGCCGCACCATCGCCCGCATCAGCCTCGCCACCCTCCTCGGCGCCCTCCAGTTTTTCCTAGTCACCAATTTTGCCGTCTGGGCCTTTGGCCTTTCCTATCCGCGCAACAGCGCAGGCTTGCTCGCCTGCTACGCCGCGGGCATCCCCTTCTTCTGGAGCACCCTCACCGGAGATCCGTTCTACGCCGTCCTCCTCTTCGGCGGCATCGCACTCGCGGAGCGCCTCTTCCCCGCATTCCGCGAACCGGCGTTCGACGCCTCGCGCCATAAATGCTAGGGGGAGAGTTCACCCTCATGGCTGTCTGAGACACGACTTTCGCATTGACAGAATATAGTTTCTAGGGTATAGTATCTCTTGGGTAATACTAAAACTTACCTGTTTCCTCGAGCGTGCTTTCAACCTAAATCCCTTATTCGCAATATTTACGGAACCGGCCGCGTCTTGCACAATTCGGGGAAAACAAGCTCTTTAAAATCAACACCTACCAACGCGCTCCGCAAATGTTGATCTAAAATGAGTTACGCGAGAACTAAGTTCTTTAGAATCAACGTTTACAAAAATTAGGGGTGGGTAGCGGTTATCGTTAACCAATGCAATGGCCGACTCGGCGGGGACACCTGAGTTGATCAGCAAGTCTTTCCCCGTCGCTCGCTAAGAAGCCAAACAGTTAAAACTCCCGGGGGCTGAGGGCAAATTCAGATAGGACCGGCGCGGCCGGCGCGGTATGCCGGTACAATCGCGCGTGGCCCTGGTGCTATAATTCCCGCTCCAGTATGTCGAAATCAACCACAGAATCGGCCATTGCACCTGAAGTCCTCGCGAAATACGAGACCGTCATCGGCCTGGAAGTCCACGTCCAGCTTTTGACGAACTCCAAAATTTTCTGCGGCTGTTCAACGCACTTCGGCGATCCGCCCAATACGAATGTCTGCCCGGTCTGCCTCGGCCTGCCCGGCACTCTGCCGATTCTGAACAAGCGCGCCGTCGAACTGGCAATGCGCGCCTCGCTCGCGCTGAACTGCACGGTCCACGAGCATTCGCGCTTCGCCCGCAAAAATTATTTCTATCCCGATCTGCCCAAGGGCTACCAAATCTCGCAATACGAACTGCCGCTCGCGACCAACGGCTGGCTTGAGATCGACCACCATGGCGAAAAAAAGCGCATCGGAATCACGCGCCTGCATCTCGAAGAAGACGCCGCCAAGAATCTGCACGAAGGCTTCTCCGAATCCGCCACCAAAGCCTACATTGATTACAACCGCTGCGGCACGCCTCTCAGCGAAATTGTTTCCGAGCCGGATATGCGCGCTCCCGAAGAGGCCTACGCTTATCTCACCACTCTTCGTCAGATCATGCTCTACACCGGCATCAGCGACTGCAATATGGAAGAAGGTTCGCTCCGCTGCGATGCCAACGTCAGCGTGCGCCTTCGCGGCACAAAAGAATTCGGCACAAAAGTCGAAGTAAAAAACCTCAACTCCTTCCGCTTTTTGCAAAAAGCTCTCGAGTACGAAGTCGAGCGCCACATCGGCGTCCTCGAATCCGGCGGCCGCATTTTTCAGGAAACGCGCCTCTGGAACCAGGATGAATCCTGCACCGTCTCCATGCGCTCCAAAGAAAAAGCCCACGATTACCGCTATTTCCCCGAGCCCGATTTGCTTCCCGTTCACGTCAGCGACGCGTGGCGCGACGAAGTGCGCCGTAGCCTGCCTGAACTCCCGGAAGCCAAGCGCGCCCGCTTCATCGCTACATATGGAATCTCAAAAGACGAGGCTTATGTCCTAACAAATGGGCAACAATACGCCGACTTCTTCGAGACAACAGTTAGGAACAGGGCAGATCCAAAGGAAACCGCTGCCTGGATGCAAAGGCTAAGTGCGCTTGCTGAGAAGACTGTGCATGCTCAAGAAATAGTCGCCGAAAGATTCGGCAATGTAGCCGCGACTCATTTCGCCGAATTGATTGGACTCGTAGGAAAAGGAAACATCACGGCTAACAATGCCAGAACCGTTCTTGCGGAGATGTTTGAGACTGGCAGACCGCCCGCCGAGATCGTGGCTGCGAAGGGCTTTGCGCAAATCAATGACAGCTCTGCCATCGAAGAAGCCGCCCGCGAAGTGATCGAGAAGAATCCCGACAACGTCGCAAAGTTCAAGTCCGGCAACGAAGGCGTCTTCAAGTTTTTCGTAGGCCAGGTCATGCGCGCCACGCGCGGCCAAGCCAACCCCCAGGCTGTCAACGACATTTTGCGGAAGCTCCTCTCTTGACCGGTTGTGGGCCTGCTGTGGACTTACTGTAGGTGCCGGGCTTTAGCCCGGCCCCTTTTTTTGCTTTTGACTTTACTCGCGGCGTAGGCTCTATCTAATTGCCACGACGGAGGATTCCCACATGCTCAAAGTAGGCGACAAAGCCCCCGCATTTCGCTTAAAGAACGACGCGGGCAACGACGTCTCTCTCTCCGACTACCTCGGCAAGCGCGTCGTGCTATTTTTCTATCCGAAGGCCAACACTTCCGGCTGAACGATTGAAGCGTCCGAGTTTCGTGACGCAAAAAAACAGTTCGATAAGCTTGGCGTGGTCATCCTCGGCATGAGCGGCGACTCCGTCAAAGCCCAAGCCAGCTTCAAAGCCAAGCAAAAACTCAACTTCGAACTTCTCAGCGATTCCGATCTCAAAACGATCGAAGCCTACGGCTCGCGCCGCATGAAGAAATTCCTCGGCAAATCGTTTCTTGGAATTGTGCGAAGCACGTTCTTGATCGGTCTGGACGGCAAGCTCGAACACATCTGGGACAACGTCAAAGCCAAAGGCCATCCAGCCGAGGTTCTCGCGGAAGTTTCGAAAAAATAATCGCCGCAGATTGCGATATCAGAGATGAAAAATGAAGTCTTCCGATCCCGTCGAAGCAGGCTCGATCAGAAGATTGTCGATTAAGCGAGTCTTGCCGATAAACACCGCGAGCACCGCATAACTCGGCCGCGCCACTCGCACCACCGTCTCAAACGTGTCCGCGCTCACAATCTCTGCGTAATCGACGTTAGCAAGCGGTTCGGCCTCGATAATCCGCCGCATGACAGTCTGCAATTGCATGGCATCGCGCACGCCAGCCGATAACTCGTTTCGCGCAGCTACAAGCGCACGGTGTAGAACGGTCGCGGCCTTACGTTCCTCGGCGCTCAAATACGCATTGCGCGAAGAAAGCGCCAGTCCATCCGCCTCCCGCACCACCGAGCAAACCACAATCTCCGCATCCAGATTTAAATCGCGCGCCATCTCGCTGATAATTCGCACCTGCTGCGCATCTTTTCTTCCAAAGTACGCAAAATGTGGCTGCACAATCTCAAACAATTTCAAAACAACGGTCGACACGCCGCGAAAATGTCCCGGCCGCGAACGCCCCTCCAGCCGTTCGCTGATGCCCTCGACATTGACGTAAGTCCGAAATCCATCCGGATATACATCCGCGGCCTCAGGCGCAAACAATGCGTCAACGCCCACAGTCGCAAGCTTCTCCGCATCCTTCTCGAGGTCCCGCGGATACTTCTTGTAGTCTTCCTTGGGCCCAAACTGTTTCGGATTCACGAACACCGACGCAATCACCCGCGAACATTCTTGCCGCGCGCGCTTTACCAGCGCTGTATGTCCTTCATGCAGCGCGCCCATCGTTGGCACGAGTCCGATCACACGGCCTTCGGCACGCGCTCCACGCGCGTATTCTTTCATCCAGGCTATTGTTCGGATTATTTCCACAGAAAGGTAGTGCGTCTCACAGATTTACACGGTCATAACTCACGCGCTCGCCGCCGTCGCGCGTTCACGATAATAATGCATCAAGTCCGTCAAAATCGGCTGCGCCCCAAGCTGCCGCAGCAGCGTCGTAATCTGCCCGCGGTGGTACGTCCCATGATTCACCACATGCTGCATCGATTGCCACAGCGGATTCTTATACACGCCAAATTTCAGCGTCTTGTATTCCATCACGCTATTCAAATCTGTCTGCGTCAGCTTCCCGACGAACGCAAGCAGCCGCGCTTCCTGCTCTGCCCACTTTGTACGCAAGCTCTCCACATCACTGCACTCCAAAACATCGGGCAACGACGCCGGCGAGCGCCCCTGAAACCGCTCCAGCCAAATCCATTCCGCTCCGCAGATGTGCGCCAGCGTGTCCCGCACCGACCCAAAGCTCGACCCCATCGGCTTCGTGAACTGCTCGCTCGTCAAATTCGCCGCCGCATCGAGCGCTCGATGATTCGCCCAAGCATTGTAATCATACAGCGCGCGCATCTCTTCCGGCGTCATCTCAACCTCCACCTGCAAAACTTGTGTGTAATTGTCATTCCGAGCGTAGCGAGGAATCTGCTTTTCGTTTCTCGATTCTCGCTCCTACCAATCGCCGTCACTGTTGACCGGCGCCTCTTTCTCTTCTTTCGCCGTTTGCGTCGCGTGATACGACTCCCCATCCGAAGGAAACGTCCCTCCGCGCACATCCTCGCAATATTCCCGCGCCGCTTTCGCAATCATCTCTCCGACGTTCGCATATTGCCGCGCGAATTTCGGCGTCTTGCCAAACGTCAGCCCCAGCAAATCATGAATCACCAGAATCTGCCCGTCGCAGTCCGGTCCCCCGCCAATTCCGATCGTGGGAATCCGCAGCTCGCGCGTGACCTGTGCCGCCAACTCTCGCGGTACGGCTTCGAGCACAACTGCAAACGCTCCCGCCGCTTCCACGGCACGCGCATCCCGCAACAACTGCTCCGCAGCATCCACAGTTTTGCCCTGCACGCGAAACCCACCCAGCGCATTGAGCGACTGCGGCGTCAACCCCACATGCCCCATCACCGGAATTTCCGCTTCCGTCAGCCGCACAATCAATTCCAGCCGTCGCTCTCCGCCTTCTACTTTCACCGCTTCTGCGCCCGCGTCTTTCACAAACCGCATCGCATTCCGCACCGACTCCGCGATGTCGCTGTGAAAGCTGCCGTACGGCATGTCCGCCACCACCAGCGCCCGCCGCGTCCCGCGCCGTACTGCCCGCGTATGATGCAGCATCTCCTCGATCGAAACTGGCAGCGTGCTCTCATAACCAAGCACCACCATCCCGACCGAATCGCCCACCAGCAGCACATCGACGCCCGCTTCATCCAAGAGACGCGCCGTCGGGTAGTCGTACGCCGTCAAACAAGTAATTTTCTGCGAAGTGGAATGGGAACCCGCAGCCCAGGACTTCCGCTGCAGCAAATCGGGCACAGTAATCTTGCCATTGCCCGCGTTAGGAACAACGCTCATGCCGGCCTCCGGTGCCGCTCCCTAAACGCAGGATACAGCCCTGTACCTCACCTTTGCGAAGAATACCAAATTCCCCTTCACTTGACCACAACTTCGAACCTTGAGCAGCGAGCGAGTTTCCGATTGTGCGACTTACCCACCTCTCTGAAAGCGAATTGGTCTAAAATGTGCGCGGTCGTCGACCCCAAATGGGCGAGCGAAAGAAGAATATCAGTGCGCGGAGCCCGAAGTAGGGGAGGGCGTGTCCTCAACCCTGGAGAAGACGCTGTGTTTGTTGCCGTCTACTTGATTCTTGTCACCATTCTGGTCGCTACGCTGAAGATCAAAGATGACAAACGAGCGATACCTAATCGCTTCTTATTTTGCGTGCGCCGCCATCGCTGTCGGGCTGGGGGCCATTGCGTATCTGTTTCTTCGGCGTCCCTTCGATGGCGTCGCCGACGCAGCCTCGGGTAAGCGCTTATCCTCAATGCTGAAGAGACTACTTCCCTGGGGACTGCTGCTCCCGGCTCTGTTGGGATTTGTCTCCGTCTCCTATCAGGGCTGCAATCGAACTACTTACCAGGAGATTATTCAAAACCGGAGTTACCTCGTCGAGAAGAATCAGGAACAGATTTCTTCGATCTTGTTCTACATCCTCGTCGCAATCGTGTTCTGGGATGCCATCGTCCTTCTCATCTTGAAGTATGCGCAGAACGGTCGAGACGAGTCACAAATCCCCCAAGTGGAAGATTAACGTGCAAATCGGGACACTGACCCTCAACCGAAATTTGATTGTAGCCCAGTTCTGTGCTGACCCGTCAGCGCGGGCTCCCTATCTAAAATCCCGGCGGCCGCTCGCCCGCAACGCCAAATGCCTTCTCCAGCGCGAGTCCAGCTTGCGCAACCGTTCCTTCCTCAAATAGTGGCCCGATGAGGGTCACTCCATGCGGCACGCGTCTAGGAGGAGAAAATTTCGGCAGCGGCCGGCTTGGGTCAGGCGCCCAGTCCGTGCGTGCCTCGGTTACCTCGACGAATCCCGCACGCAACGTCAGCGAAGGATGGCCGGTGAAATTCGTGATCGTCAGCATCTCATCGCGCAGCGAGGGCACTAGCAGCAAATCTACCTGAGAAAACACGCGCGCCATTTCCATCGCTACTTTTCGCCTGAGACGGTCTGTCTGCACAAAATCAACCGCCGAAAGAAATCGCGACTGCCGGAAAATATTCGGCCACGCGTCGTACGTTTGCACCTTCAACTGATCTACCGCGTGATTCAGCGTAATCTCTTCGAACGCCGCTGCTCCTTCTGCAAACAATATTAAGTTCAGCGAATCGTAAGGCCAGTCGGGAATGCTCACCTCCACCGGAATCATCCCCACTTTTCGAACTGTTTCCAGAGCCGCGCGATCCACTTCCGTCGCAGGATTTTCTTTCATCCACGTGGGGAAATACCCGACACGCAGTCCTTTCACCTTCGCGCCAGCGTCAAAATCGAGCCGGCTGGGCACACTCGAAACGTCGTCGGCATCCGGTCCGGAAATCGCCTGCAACACCAGCATGGCGTCCTCAACGCTCCGCGTCATCGGCCCGAGCTTATCGAGCGACCAGCACAGCGTCATCGCTCCGGTTCGCGCCACTCGACCATACGTCGGCCGCAATCCAGTCAATCCGCAGCGCATGCTCGGACCAACAATACTCCCTCCTGTCTCGCTCCCAATCGCAAACGCGACCAAACCCGCAGCCGTCGCTGAGCCCGGCCCCGCGCTCGAGCCCGACGATCCCTCTTCCAGGAGCCACGGATTCATGGTCTGCCCGCCAAACCAAATATCGTTTAGCGCCAGTGCGCCCAAACTCAGTTTTGCGACAAGCACCGCACCCGCATCGTGCAGCCGCTTCACTACTACCGCATTATTTGCAGGCACGCGATCGCGAAACGGCTCCGCGCCCCAAGTCGTCGCGATTCCCGCCGTATCCAGCAAATCTTTCGCGCCCCACGGAATCCCGTGCAGCGGCCCGCGATATTTTCCCGCAGCAATCTCTGCGTCAGCCTTCTTCGCCTGCGCCAAAGCCAGATCGCTTGTCAACGTAATCACGCACCGCAACTTCCCGTTGAATCTCTCCAGCCTTTCCAAATAAATCTTCGTCAACCGCTCCGAAGTAATTTTCCGCATCTCGATCCACTGAGAAAGTTTCCACACCGGCGCAAACGCAATGTCCTCATCCCAGCCCGGCAGAGTCCCCGCATCATTCGAACTGCGCACAAATCGCTCGTGTTCCGGCCCGCGCTTCTGTCCCGGCAAAATCGGATCCCACTTCGAGTACGGTGCTACCTCCGCATCGATCGCCACTTTGTGCGGTCCCACGCGCCGCTCATACAGCGCCGCCATATTCCCGCGCCAGCTTGCGGCCACCATCTCGCGATCCGCCAAACTCATCTCCACCTGCACCACCTTCTCTGCCTCGGCAAATGTACCCGGTGACACTGCCGGCCCCACCGCCGGCCCCGTCCCAAACGCCGGAGGAGTACCCGCCGGCGGCTCGCCAGGTTTCTGCTGTTGCGTCCGCGCGACCGCCGCGCCAACTAGCCCCAGCGAAGTCTCCGTCAAAAATTCCCGCCGCGTTTTTGTCATGTCCCCTCCGGCCCGTATTCTATCCACGGATCAACCACGAATCGTATGTGGTACCGATGTTCGCACAACCCCAGGCAGAGACTCCCTTTTCTCTATTTTCTTCTGGCATCTTTCTCGCCTGCCTATTAGCATCACGCCGGCCTTAGAGGAGGTTTCGTGAAGACGCACCGTCATCTCAGTCTCAAGAGAAAATCTCTTTCAAATGTCTTGCTCTTCGTCCTCGCCCTCACAGTCGTTCCGCTCACTCTTTCTCAAACTCCCTCCGCCACTGCTCCTCTCGATGACGCGGCAGTCCGTCAGCGCGCCGATGCTCTCCTCAGACAAATGACTCTCGACGAAAAAATCGGCCAGCTCAGCCAGCTCTTCGATTTCCGCAAAGAGCAAGCCACCGACGACGCCGTAGCGAAAGGCCAGCTGGGCTCGCTGCTCTTCGTCACCGATCCCGCCGAAATCAACCGCCTCCAGCACCTGGCCGTAGATCAAACCCGCCTCCACATTCCTCTAATCTTTGGCTTCGACGTCATTCATGGCTTCCGCACCATTTTCCCTGTCCCCATAGCCATGGCCGCTTCCTGGGATCCCTCCGCCGCAACTAAAGCACAAACCATTGCCGCCAAAGAAGCTCGCTCCGTCGGAATCGACTGGGCCTTCGCGCCCATGCTGGACATCGCGCGCGATCCACGCTGGGGCCGCATCGTCGAAGGCGCCGGCGAAGATCCCTATCTCGGCTCCGCCATGGCCGCCGCGCAAGTCCGCGGCTTTCAGGGCGACTACATTGGCTCGCCCGATCACATCCTCGCCTGCATGAAACATTTTGCCGGCTATGGCGCCGCCGTCGGCGGCCGCGATTACGACGAAGCCTTCATTCCCGAAACTCTTCTCTACAATGTCTACCTGAAGCCCTTTCACGCTGCGGTTAAAGCTGGGATCGGCTCTGCCATGAGCGCCTATCTCGATTTGAACGACGTCCCCGCCACCGGCAATCGCTGGCTTCTCCACGATGTTCTGCGCGACGACTGGAAGTTCACAGGCTTCGTCGTCAGCGACGCGAATTCCGTGAAGAGCCTGCAAAATCACGGTTACGCCAAAGATGTCTACGAATCCGCGCTCTACGCCTTCAACGCGGGCGTAAACATGGAGATGGCCCTCGGTTTCACCGCCTACTCGAAGAGCCTGGCAATGGCCGTCGAACGCAAACAAATCACCGTTCAGCAGATTGAAGACGCCGCCCGCCCCATTCTCGAAATGAAAATCCGTCTCGGTCTCTTCGAACATCCCTACGTCGATGAAGCCCGCGCCCGCCAGGTTCTCGCCTCGCCGGAACATCGCATCGCCTCTCGCCTCGCCGCCGAACGCACCGCCGTCCTCTTGCGCAACGAAGGCAGCCTTCTCCCGCTCAAGAAAAACGCTTACAAAAAGATCGCCGTCCTCGGTCCTCTCGCCGATTCGCAAGTTGACACATTGGGCTCCTGGGTCTTCCAGCAAGATCTGGCGGAGACAATCACCGTCCTCGCGGGCCTGCGCAATAAACTTGGCGCGCAAGCCGAACTCAGCTACGCGCCAGGGGTCCAAATCCGCCGCAAGATTCCATCGTTTTTCGACGCCATCTTTAATTTGAAGTCGCAACCAGTCTGGACTCCCGAGCAATCGAAGGACGAAATGTCCAAAGCTGTCACGCTCGCCAATTCCTCCGACCTCACCATTCTCGTTCTCGGTGAAGCGCAGAACATGAGTGGTGAAGCCGCCTCGCGAGAATCTCTGGACCTCCCCGGTGACGAAGAAAACCTTCTCGAAGCCGTAGCTGCAACCGGCAAACCCATCGTTCTCGTCCTTCTCAACGGCCGCCCGCTCAATATCAAATGGGCCGCCGAGCACGTTCTCGCGATCCTCGACGCCTGGTACCCCGGCACGCAAGGCGGCAACGCCGTCGCCAATCTTCTCTTCGGCGACGCTATCCCCGGCGGTAAGCTTCCCATCACGTGGCCGCGCGACGTCGGTCAGATCCCGATCTACTACGCGCACAACACCACCCAAGCCCCGGAAAATCAAGGCAAGCGCTACTGGGATGAGGAGAGCACGCCACTCTATCCCTTCGGTTACGGGCTCAGCTATTCCAATTTCACTTTTTCAAATCTCAAGCTCAGCCGCAGCGAAATCACGCCCGGCGAATCCATCGACGTGAGCGTCGACGTCGAAAACACCGACGCCTCCGCGGCTGACGAAGTCGCCCAGCTCTACATTCATCAACAATACGGCAGCGCGTCGCGCCCGGTGCGCGAACTCAAAGGGTTCGAACGCATCACCCTCGCCGCGCACGAAAAAAAGACTGTTCATTTTTCGCTTGGAAATGACGAACTGACTTACTGGAGCAAGGCGACAAAATCCTGGGTTGAAGAGCCCGCCGCCTTCGACGTTTGGGTTGGCCCTGATTCGAACGCCTCTCTTCACGCCAACTTCAACATCAGGCACTAACGCAACATTACTCACAAAAAGGAAGAAGCTCGCGGTGCATTTTCCGCACCACGCGCTTTTGCTTCTCGAACTGTAACGCGCGCTCTAGTTCGCTGGAACGTGCCGCACCGGCGACGCCTGTGATCCCGGTCCAGGTTCCGGCACTGGCTTCGGCATCTCCGCGTCTTTGAATCGCGGCACCATCTCGTCGGCCATCGCCAACGCGTACACCGCCGAAGCAATCTCCACGGCGCCTTCTCTCACGTCCTCTTCGTAAATCCGCTCATAGGTATCCAGATTTGTGTGATGCGTATACGTACCATAGTCAAACGGGTCCTGCGCCAATCCAATTCCCGGCAATCCGGCATTGTTAAACGACGTGCTGTCCGTCCCGCCGGTTCTCCGGCTGTCCGACGCAATCGCTCCCATGAATCCCCAATCCCCAAACGGCATCATCGCTTCGCGTACCATGTCCGCCGCACCCGCCGGCCCAAACACACCAGCTCCTCGCGGCTTCCCCGTCCCCGAATCGATGTTGAAGTACGCATCCAATTTCGCATACTCCGGCTTCGGGCTTTCAAAACTTCCAAAGTGTTGCTGCACGTATGCCAGCGATCCGAGCAACCCTTCTTCCTCTCCACTCCAAAGCGCCACGCGAATGGTTCGACGCGGCTTCACATGCAGCGCCGCCAAAATCCGCACGGCCTCCAGCATCATCGAAGAACCGATCCCATTGTCGGTGGCGCCCGTCGCGTCATGCCACGAGTCGTAATGTCCGCCCAGCATAACAATTTCATCCTTCTTGTCCGTGCCGGTAATTTCTCCAATCGCATTGAACGCCGTCGTGCCCTCCGGATATTCCTTGTTCTGAATATTGACGCGCAGCGTCAGCGCCGTCCCATCTAAAATGAAGCGCCATATCCTCCCATAGTCCTCATTGCGCATCACCAGCGTTGGCACAGCCCTCGTCCAATCGTAAGTTCCATTCTGTTGCGCGATGATGATTCCGTGCGATCGCCCCGCATCGTTAATCCGCACGAGCGCCCCGTTGTCCACCAAGAACTGATCCACCTGCCGCGAAACTTCCTGCCGCGTAAGCTGCCCTTCAGGCAGTTTCGGCTGCTCGGGAAAACGGAACGGACGCGGATTCTTCGTATCGAACCGTGACTTCCATTCGTCCTCGGGCCGCCGCATCGGCGATGGGTTCATCTCCTCCGGCACATCTACGTGCCTCCCCACCATCACGATTGCTCCTCGAACTTTATCTTTCATCGCATTCAAATACGTATCAAGCTCCGCCTGTGTCGGTTGCTTAGGCTCCGCTGGCTTCGCGGCTGTCGGCATCGGTGGCGCAGCCCATTTCGGTTCCGGTGGCGGCGGCGTGCCTCCGAAGAAGTTAAATCCAGCGCCGGTCGGCGGCGCCAACCCCGGCGGCTGCAGAATTACCACCTGCGCCGTCACGACTCCGTTCGTGCTCGGCGTCCACGCCAGTGGCTTGACCATCAATTGCCCATGGAACGGCGTAACCGCCTCCGCCAATAGCTCTGTGTTTTCCCAGCCCGGGACGGGCGTTGCCGCGCTCGGCGGCTGAAAAGTCCACGGCTCCAAATGGGTGTTCAGCAATCCCCACGACGTCATTGTTTTCACGGCCCAGTCATCCGCCGCTTTGAGATTCGGCGTGCCCGTCACGCGCGGCCCATACACATCCGCGATCTCATGGATGATCCACATAATCTTTGAATTGTTCGTCTCTTCCGCGCGGATCAGCGTGTACATTTCGGAAAGTCCTGGAGCCTGCGCTGTTATCGGCATCGCCGCCAGCAGAAAAAAACAAATCATACAAGCACACAATTTCCCCACGGTCTCTCCCCCAATATCTCTGAATCTAGACGCCTCTAAATTGCAATGTCCACGAATATCACCGGACATATTGAGATTGCGTCGCAAGGTCGCACGTCAATATACGCTCGTAGGCTCCCGCAGGCAATGCGCAGCAGCTTTTCTAAGCTGAGCATGTTAGCGATTGGATGATACGATCCCATAGGGGAGGGGCTTGCGTCTCCCGAATGACCTACGTCACAGCTCTCACTCTTGCAAGTACGCGCCAATCTATTTCGCTGATTTCAACTCAATGCTCACCAAATTCCGCACCCAGCGCGCTGGCCGCTTGTCCTCCGTCACAACTAGCTTGAAAGGTCCGGATTTCGCGTCGAGCAGCGCACCGTTCATCGTGTCGGCAACGATCACTTCGCCAGAGTGAAAAGCCGGATCAGCTTCTGCGAGCGCGATCACCGCAACATAACCGTCCGATCCCGTCGCAACGATATACGCGCTTAACGCCGCGCCGCGCAGGCCGTGCCCCAGCGGCGCTCCCATCTTTGCGAGTACATCTGCCAAGCGCACTCCGGCATACGATTCGTCAGCCTTCGAATGCTCGTTGTGCACCGTTACCGTCGTGCGGGGCATAGCTTTCAAGTCGGCGACCTTCAGCACCAAGTCTTCGTGATACGCATGCGCCGAAATTCGCAACTCATCTTTCGCCGACGTAGAACTCGACGCCTGCGTACTCGGCGTCGCCGCTGCCTGCTGCGCGAAAGCCTCGCACGGAATAAGGAAAACGGTAGCCACCAAAACAATAAGCACAGCGCAAAGCAAGACGAACCTGCTCTTTTGTGATTTCATGCCGTAAGCATATCGCGTAAGCCGCTGTGAGTCAGCACTGACGAGTTCGTTCGACCGCGTGTCAGAGCTAGCACGCCGCCGCGCGTGCCCGTTGCGTTCGTTTGAAATCTCCATTTTTCACTTTCCCTTCTTTGTCCCATCCTCCAATCTTCAACGCCACGCCCATGCACGCGTCGCGCACTTCATCCGCATGCCCGCGGTCAGCTATACATCCGCGCATAATTAGCAGGACATAAGATAGGTACATCTGGCATACTCCTGGAAGGAGGTGCCATGGTTCCACGAATTCTTTCCTTACACCCGAAGACATATAAAAGGTTAATCCGCTTGCGCAAAGAAGCAGAACGGGACGGAGCCTACCGGGTTGCCAAGCGTTTGCAAGCCGTGGTGCTGAACTCGGAAGGACGCACGAGCGGTGAGTTGGCCCATCTACTCGCCGCGCCACGTTCGAGGGTCTCGGAGTGGTTAGCACACTACCAAGCTTATGGCGTGGAAGGGTTGCTCGAAGGGCATCGCTCGGGCCGGCCAGTGGAGCTAACCTCGGCGCAGCGGAAACAGCTCGACGACATTCTCGACAGCGGCCCGGTAGCCTACGGCTTGGATACCGGCATCTGGACCTCTCCCATGATCGCCTGGGTCATCGAGGAGGAATTCGGCATTCATTATCATCCAGGCCATGTGCGCAAGTTGCTCCATCATTTGGGCTTCTCCGTGCAGCGCCCGCGTCGCGTGCTGGCTCGAGCCAACGCTGATCAGCAAGATCGCTGGCAGCGGTACACCTATCCCAGCCTTAAAAAAAAACGCAGCAACAAAACTGGGCGTTGATCTTCACCGACGAAGCCAGCTTTCGCCAAGATTCTACCCTGCACGCCACCTGGAGCCGGGTTGGTTGTCCCCCAGAAGTTCCCGTGACCGGGCAGCGCAAGAGCGTGAAGATTTTAGGCGCGATTGAATTGTGGAAGGCTCGCTTCCATTACCGGCAAGACACCGTCTTCAACGCTTCCACGTACTTTGCTTTCCTGGAACAACTGGCTCGCAGCTATCGACGGCAGGGAGCCGTGCTCATTCAGGACAACGCGACATACCACAAAGATGGCGACGTATGGGCTTGGTTCGCTGCCAATCGTCACTGGCTGGAAGTTCATCAACTGCCACCCTACTCACCGGAACTGAATCCGACTGAGCGATTGTGGAGATACACGCGCCAAACGGGGACTCATAATCGATACTTCCCGGACGAGAAGGAATTGACCGGCACGCTGGTTCGCGTATTCGGCGAGATGCGCACCTATCCGGAACTCATCCGGCCCTATTTGCAATCTTTTTTGTAATCATTATGTCCTTTTATTTATGCGCGTCTGTATAGAGCCCGCGCGACGACCATTCCGCCCACGCACAAGGCAGCGATTGCTCGCGCAGAGTCTCGCTGCGGCCCGCCATTTTTCACCGTGCTGCGCTCCAGCACGCTCACCATTGCTCGAAACACCGTCTCAAACGCCCGCTTTGTGCTCGCGCTGCCGCGCGCCACGTCCGTCGGCAAGCCCGTCATCGGGCACGAATTCTCCACGTCCTCAAAATGTTGCCGCGACAGATAGGCCCGTACCACTTGCGGCCCCACGTCGCCTGCCGCCAAGTCCACCTCCACTCCTTCCCAGCAACTCTTCCATTCCGGGTCCGTAAAGAAGCAGCCAAGCAACTCCACATACAAATCGCTCTTGCTACTCGAAGTAGCTATAAAAGCCGCCGTGCGTCAGCCCCGCCCCTGCCATAATTTATTTCAAAGACACATTGTCAAACCATATCGGTTGAACGGTCTCCACGCGCTCTGTACGATCTTTTTCCTCACCTCGTTTCGGTGTCCTGCGGGATTGGGCATGGCTGCCTCCCATTTTTTGGTTTTTTTGTTGCGCCAAAGTATCCCTCAAACAGCACCGCCGCTCCACCAAAACATTATCTTGAACATATTTTGACTCCGTGGTTCCATGCACCAGAGTTCACCGCGAACAAAATCCCGCAGCAAATGGAGAGTATTTATGACGAACGCCTGGAGATTTCCTTGGCCAGCAAATCCGACACGCCGCCAGTTGATCGCAAGCGTGACCATTGCTCTGGGCAGCGTCGGTTTGGCTTCAACCGAAGCTTTTGCGCAAGCCGCCCAAGAGATTTCTCATACCGAGGATGCCATTCACCAGGAGCCCGTTTTCAAAGCCAGCCGCAAACGCGTCTATGAAGCCCTCACCGACGCCAAGCAATTCCAGAAAGTCACGCAACTCAGCGCCGCCGTGCAGTCCGGCATGGCGAAAGGAAACATTCCGGCGGAGATAGTCGCCGAGCCAGGCGGCCCGTTCAAATTCTTCAACGGCTTTATCGTCGGACGAAACCTGGAACTCGTGCCCAACGAGCGCATCGTCCAAGCCTGGCGAGTGGCCTACTGGCCTGCGGGTGCCTGGTCGCTCGTCAAGTTTGTCCTGATCGAACAAGGTTCCGACACCAAGCTGATTTTCGACCACACCGGCTTCCCCAAAGGCGACGCCGACCATTTGCTCGAAGGCTGGAATGGCAACTACTGGCAACCTCTCGCCAAATTCCTGGCTCAACCGTAGCCCAAACCGCACCGAACAGAGCCGTCTTTAGGGGCCCTTCGGTTGTCGGCTCTGACTTGCCTGTTCCAGCTAAACTCCTCGAGGCGCCTGCGCTCGCCCCTTCCACTGGCCGCCCTTACCCATCCAGAAGCGCACGGCAGACAGCCAAGTTGCATACGTGTAGAACACGGCAGTCAACGGCAGCAAAGGCGCCCAAACGATCGAAATCCCATAAAAACGGACGGTGGACAGGAAGGACAGAGACATCAAGAGCCACGCGGCGAACCCAAGCAACCGAGCCGTCGAATCATGCGCAAAAAGTAGAATCACTGGAGCAACGTAGGTCAGAAACATTGCCGCTAGCGTTCCCGTCAGGAGGAGCGCCGAGTAGCGCAATTGCGTAAACGCCGTCCTTGCAATCAGATCCCGAATCTCCCCGAAAGTCCCATAAGCACGCAAACTTGTGCTCTTTCGTGTCAGACCCATCCATACCTTTCCGCCGCTCAGCTTTACTGCCCTGGCGAGCGCACAATCGTCAATCACCTCGCCCCGGATCGCCGCGAGCCCACCGATGCGCGCAAGCGCTTCGCTCTTCAACAAGATGCAGCCTCCTGCTGCCCCCGCCGTAGCTAACTCCTCATCCGCAATCCACCCTGGGGGATAAAGCATCAGAAAGAAATATAGAAACGCAGGGATCAGCGCCCGCTCTGGCAATGTCTTGACCTGCAGCAGCACCATCAGCGAGGCCAGATCCAATCCATCCCCCTTCGCCCGTCCCACTAGCCGCCGCAAAGTATCTGGCGCATGCGTCACGTCCGCATCCGTAAACCAATAATAAGCAGGGACTTCCGGTGTTGGGACCGGTACCTCGGCCCCTGATGCCCCCGACTTCGTAACGCCACCGTTGAAGACTCCTTCGTTCAGAGCCCACAATTTCCCGGTCCAACCCTCTGCCAGCGCCGACGCGCTCACTATCCTCACCCGCTCCCCCGCGCCGTTTTTGTCTGCAACCTGTTGAGCAACACCAGTGGTCGCATCCTCGCTATGATCGTCCACGATCACGATGGAAAACGCCCCGGGATAGTCTTGCTTTACCAGCGCGGCGACCACCTGCCCTATCGTCTCCTCTTCGTTGCGCGCCGGCACTACCGCTATCACGCTTGGCCATTCCCATAGCGTCTCGAGTGGCTCCCGGTCCGCATCCAGCTTCATAACCCTCCAAAACCACCCACGCCCAAAAAACAGGTGCAGCCATATCCCTAAAGTGATGATTCCAAGGATGCTCGCGATATGCGGATGGAAAAGAGAAGTCATCGGCAGGTGCAACCGAATCTCTCACGACCAGTGACCTTTTGTCACGCGAGAGTGCAACGGTGCTTGCGCAGAAGTTCTGTATTTAGCCGAACAGTCAAATACAACGGTGACCTTCACGGCCAACTACTAGGCTATCAGTGTTCAAGCCAGATCTTCGGCGCGAATCGGCAGACGGCGGATGCGGAGCTGCTTTTTCGAGGAGCGCGTGGCGCTGAAAATGGCGTTGCAAAGGGAAGGCGCGATCACGGGAACTGTTGGCTCGCCAATGCCGGTCGGTTTTTCTTCGCTCGCGACCAGATGGACTTCGATCGGCGGAGCTTCGTTCATTCGCATCATGTGATAATCATTGAAGTTAGATTGGACGATACGGCCGCGCTCGACGGTGATGGCATCCTTGAGCGTTGCCGTGAGAGCGTAAATCGCCGCGCTTTCCACTTGCGCGCGGACGCCATTCGGATTGACCACGCGTCCGCAATCCACGGCGCACACCAATCGTTTTATTTTCAGCTTGCCCTGGCGCACAGAGACTTCCGCAACGGTCGAAGTGTAGGTATCGAACGAGAAAAAGCCCGCAATGCCGCGCCCCTCGCCATCCGGAAGGGGCTTACCCCATCCAGCTTTCTCGGCGGCCAATTGCAGCACGCCTTTCAGTCTCCCGGTATCCAGAGGTGGGGCGCCGGGACCTCCGCCGAATTGCGGAATATTGCGCGACTCGCCGATTAATTTCACACGAAACTTCAGCGGATCTTCTCCGGCGGCTGCAGCTAGCTCGTCAACAAAGCTTTCCACAACGAATCCGCTGCTCGAATGTTCCACGGAACGCCACCAGGCACGCGGCGCGCTCGAATGCGCCAATGTGTATTCGATGCGGATATTCGGAGATTTGTACGGGACTGTCGCACCCGTCCCAAATTCGCCTTGCCCGTTGTCTTCTTCGCCTTTTGGACTCCACTTTGCCGCGATGGAGGTCGAGGTTTGGAAATGTTTCCATGCGGCAAGATTTCCAGCCGCGTCCACCACGCCCTGGCACTTGTGATACGACGCCGGCCGATAAAAATCATGATGCATGTCGTCTTCGCGCGTCCAAAGCACCATCACCGGCTTTCCCGCTGTCTTCGCGACTTGCGCGGCTTCCATTGCGAAGTCCGCCTGATAACGCCGGCCGAAACCGCCGCCCATCAGTGTGGTGTGCACGATAACTTTTTCGGGCGGAAGCTTCGCCGCTTCCGCGATCACGCCCTGCGCCCACTGCGGAGCTTGTGTTGGAACCCAAGCTTCCGCGCGGTCCGCTTGAATGTGCACGGTGCAGTTCATCGGCTCCATACAAACGTGCGCCGCAAACGGTAATTCGTAAATAGCCTCCACTTTTTTTGGTGCGGCAGCGAGCGCGGAATCCGCATCGCCTTCGTTTCGAATGACGCCGCCCGGCTTTGCGGCGTTGGCGACAAACTGTGTGCGCAGCTCTCCGCTGGATTCGTTTGCAGCTGCTCCCTCGTCCCATTTCACTTCCAGCGCTTTTCGCCCCTGGATGGCCGCCCAGGAATTTTCCGCAACTACAGCGACTCCGCCAGTTGTGGAAGCGCCTCTTCCGCTTACTTCTATTTGAAAAACCTCCCGCACACCGGGAACAGCCTTTGCTTTCGTGGCATCGAACGAGGCGACTTTTCCGTAGAAGACCGGGCACCGTGCGATGACAGCGTAGAGCAAACCTGCCGGCCGCGCATCAATGCCGAATATCGCCGTGCCATCAGCCTTGGAGGCCGCATCGACGCGATGCGTGTCATGCCCGAGGATGGTGAAGTCGCGCGAATTCTTGAGCGGCACTTCCTTGAAATTGGGAATCGGCAGCAGTGCGGCGTCCGCCACCAACTCGCCGTACGAGTAAGAGCGCTCCGGATGACCATGCACGACGAAGCCGTTCTGCGCTTTGCAGGTGTCGGCGCCGACTTCCCACTTTTTGGCGGCTGCCGCGATGAGCATTTCGCGTGCAGCGGCGCCCGCCTGGCGCAGGGGCAGCCAGGAACCGCCGACGCTGCCGCTTCCGCCGGTGCCGTGATCATAGATTTTGGGATTCGTGGGGGCCTGCTCGATGGTTACTTGCTTCCAGTCGAGGCACAGCTCTTCCGCGAGAATCATCGGCAGCGCCGTCATGATGCCCTGGCCCATCTCGGACTTCGCCAGAATCAACGTGACGTGATTGTCCGGAGTGATCTTCACCCAGGCGTTCAGAGGATTGATGGGGGGCTTCTCCTGCTCCTGCGCGGGATCGGAAGAAGCGCGCGCGGGCAAATGAAAGCCAATAAGCAAAGCGGCGCCGCCCGCGGCGCTCGTTTTCAGGAAAGTCCGGCGGTCAACGGAAAGAAGAGTTGCCATGGTCTTACTCCTGCCAAGGATTTTGGCGAGACTTACGGACAGTCTTTTAGACGGATGTTACGCCTTTTCGGCTGGCGAGCCTGCCGCACGATGGATGGCCTTGCGGATGCGTTGATAAGTGCCGCAACGGCAAATGTTTCCGCTCATGGCGTCGTCGATGTCGGCGTCGGTGGGCTTTGGTTTTTTCGCGAGCAGGGCCACAGCGGACATGATTTGTCCGGACTGGCAGTAGCCGCACTGCGGAACGTCTTCCGCGATCCAGGCTACCTGCACAGGGTGGGTTCCGTCGGCAGACAGTCCTTCAATCGTGGTGATTTTCTTTCCGCTCACGCTCGAGACCGGCGTGATGCAAGAGCGCGTGGCTTCGCCGTTGATGTGCACGGTACAGGCGCCGCAGAGAGCCATTCCGCAGCCGAATTTCGTCCCCGTCATATTCAGGACGTCGCGCAGCACCCAGAGAAGCGGCATATCCGGGCTGACATCCGTCAGCGTCTGGGATTTTCCATTCAATATGAAAGTGATGGCCATGGGGTCCTCCTAAAGCAGGTGGATATCGTACAACAACCCGGTATTGATTGAAAATCTACGAAATAAAGTCTAACCGCCCCTTCTTCTGCTCTTGTAGGAACCAAGCGCGGGCTTGCTAGGTTGCACGAACACGAGCCGACCTATGCCCGCGACCGGTATGCTACTCTTTTATTTGGACGCCAATCCCCTGATTCTGACTCCATCCCAAATGAAAAAAACGCTTCTTCCCATTCAGGCAGTCGCTCGAAAACTGGAGATCCCGGAAAAATATATCGAACAAATTGGACCGTACGGCGAGAAAGTTCGCCTTGAGCTCCTGGCTGACCCTGCGTATACGCGACGCGGAAGACTGATCCTCGTCACGGCGACATCTCCGACTGTGTCCGGGGAAGGCAAGACCGTTACCGCCATCGGTCTGACGCAGGGGCTAGCTTTGCTCGGCAAGAAAGTGGTGATCACCTCGCGAGAGCCTTCGCTCGGCACGGTATTCGGCATGAAAGGCGGCGCGACCGGCGGCGGGCTCTCCTAGATCGAGCCGAGCGCGAAGATCAATCTTCATTTTCATGGTGATTTTCACGCCATCTCTTCCGCGCACAATCTGCTCGCGGCGCTCATCGACGCTCATCTCTTCCACGGCAACGATCTGAATCTTGACGCAGAAAGAATTACTTGGCCGCGCACGATGGACATGAACGATCGCGCCTTGCGGCGGATCGCCGTCTCACTGGACAGTAAGAAAGATGGCGGAGGGCGCAAAACCGGATTCGTGATCACCGCCGCTTCGGAGATCATGGCGATTGTCGCATTAACCAAGGATTTGAAGGATCTGCGTCAGCGGTTGGACGCCATCGCAATCGGCGCCGCGCGCGATGGAAATCCTGTGCGCGCGCGGGATCTCCAAGCGACCGGCGGAATGATGGCGCTGTTGGCTGACGCCATTCTCCCCAATCTCGTCCAAACGACCGATGGCACTCCCGCGCTTGTCCACACTGGGCCTTTTGGCAACATCGCGACCGGAACAAGCAGCGTTATCTCTCAAGGGATGGGATTGCGGCTTGCAGACTACGTTGTGAATGAAACCGGCTTTGCGGCTGACCTCGGAGCTGAAAAGTATTTTGACATTGTGATGCAGCAATCGGGCATCAGCCCGGCGGCGGCGGTGCTGGTGACAACCGTGCAGAGCATCCGAAATCAGGGCGAAGGAGACCTCGAGCGTGGCCTGCCAAATCTGGGCCGGCACATCGATAACCTGAAAGGGTTTGGAGTGCCAACGATTGCGGCGATCAACCGGTTCCCGAATGACACGGATGCGGACCTGAAGCGTCTACAGAACCATTGCGCGGAGCACGGAATAATCGCAACGTTATCCGAGGCGTTCACGAAGGGGGGACCTGGGGCAAAGGAACTGGCGAAAAAAGTGGTTGAACTGATTGACAAAAATCCGGCCCCAGTAGTGCGGCCGGTGTATGAACTCGACGAGCCCATTGCAGACAAAATTGAAAAGGTCGCGCGAAAAATTTACGGTGCGAGCGACATCAGCTTCAGCGATCAAGCCAAGGCCAAGATCCAGCAGTTCTCGGAATGGTGCTACTCGAGACTGCCCGTTTGCCTCGCAAAAACGCAATATTCCTTCACGGACGATCCCAAGGTCCTGGGCGCGCCCACAGGATGGACTTTGCGCGTGACGGATGCCGCTCTCTCAGCGGGGGCAGGATTCATTGTGGTGATGAGCGGCAACATCATGCTGATGCCGGGGCTGCCGAAGGTCTCTCGCGCCGTATCGATCGACGTGGACGACGCAGGCGAAATCAGCGGAGTTTGAGAATCGCTACGCTGAAGTTCATCCGCTTAGACCCAACCGCCATCGATCACGTAACTTTGACTTGTGATTGCACTGCTATCATCGGAAGCTAGAAAGAGCACGAGCCGGGCGACTTCTTCCGGCAAAATCATTTTCTTTAGGGCCTGGTTGCGCAGAATTTCCGCGCGATACTCATCCGTGAACCACAATTGTTTTTGACGTTCGGTTTGAATTGCGCCAGGAAGCACGCAGTTTACCCGGATGTTATGCACTCCCAGTTCGTGAGCCAGCGCGCGTGTGAGCCCTACAATCGCGGCCTTCGCCGTGACGTATACCGGCAATCCTGTGGAAGGGATGACCCAGCTGATCGAACTCATGTTAATGATGGATCCTTGGCCCGCTTTCTTCATCCCTGGAATGACCGCCTGACTTGCGAAGAATTGATGCCTGAGATTCACCGCCATCGAACGGTCCCAATAGTCTGGCGTGACCTCATCGATGGAATGGCGAGCATCGTTCCCCGCGTTATTTACAAGCGTTCGGATCGCCCCGTGACGCGCCTCAATCTCGCTAATGAGTGCACTCAGCCTAGGGATATCGGTCAAATCGCAAGGCAGGAAAACAGGAGAGCGAGCACACTTCGATGAAAGCTCGGCTACCAATTGTTCGGCGCTTTTATGATCAATATCCAGGAATACGACTTGAGAGCTCTGCGAAGCGAAATGCTCAACGAGAGAAGCGCCGATTCCCGTTGCTCCTCCCGTGATGAGGACCAACTGATCTCGCAAACTCGGATAGGTGGCAAAGCCCTCTTGAGCACTCATGGAGAGAAAGTCTACAACACGTCTATGGCTGCAAAATGAGATTTGACGGCGATGCGTTTTAGATTGTGGCATCGCGCCGCCGAAGTGAAATACAGACGGACCACCAAATGACTATTGCGACTAGACCAGATCAGCGGGGCGGAAGGGCAGGCGGCGAAGGCGTTTGCCGGTTACGGCGAAAATGGCGTTGCCAACCGCAGGCGCAACGGAAGGCACTCCAGGCTCGCCACATCCGCCGGGTGGCTCCGTGCTTGGCAGGATGTAAACCTCGACGACGGGCGGGGCCTCGTTCATGCGGAGCACTTCGTAGTCATGGAAATTGCTCTGCTGAATGCGCCCGGCCTCGACGGTGATGACGCTTTTCAGTGTTTGCGCCAGCCCAAAATTGATGGCCCCTTCCATCTGCGCTTTTACGCCGAGAGGGTTGATGGCGGTGCCGCAATCAATCACGCAAACCACGCGATCCACTCGAACGGCGCCAGTCTTTGTGTCGCACGTGACTTCTGCCACGTGCGCGACGTAGCTGCCCCATCCGAAGGAGGCAGCGAGGCCGCGCCTGCGTCCGCCGAGGAGCGGCCTGTGCCAGCTGGATTTCTCAGCGGCTAGCTCGACAACCGCGCGGCGGCGGCCGACGTCTAGCGTCTCATTATTTCCAACAGGAATTTTTCGGGGCGGTCCAAAGGCAGCAAGCAGAAATTCAAGCGGGTCGCGGCCTGCGGCGTGCGCCGCTTCATCGAAAAAACTCGAGAGGACGAATTGGTTGCCGGAAGAATCGACCGACCGCCAATAGCCGAGAGGCATCCCGGATTCCGCGACAGCGAATTCGAGGCGGAAATTGGGAACGAAGAGCGCAGGAAAATCGAGCGAATCCACCTGCGCGGCCGCGCTGGGAGAGATGCCCGTACCGTTGTAAAAAGTTTCAATGGAAGGTGATGAGCCTCGATGACGCCAGGAGATCAATTGGCCTCGTGCATCCAGGCCTGCTTGCAGGATGTGGCACGCGGCGGGGCGATAGAAATCGTGGCGGATGTCGTCCTCGCGAGACCAGACGACCTGCACGGGCGCGCCCGCATCGCGGGAAATGAGCGCGGCTTCGACAGCGTAATCCTGAATGAGACGCCGGCCAAAACCGCCGCCGATGAATGTGACGTGGACATTAACGTTTTCGCGCGGAATGCCGAGCGCGCTGGCGACTGAGGCTGCGGCCGCTGCAGGGATTTGCGTCGGCGCCCAAAGTTCGCAGAAATTGCCGCGAACGTGCGCTGTGCAATTGACAGGCTCCATCGTAGCGTGGGCGAGAAAGGGAACTTCGTAGACGGCTTCGATTTTTTTGTCCGCTGCGGCATGGGACTTGTCGAAGTCTCCGTCGTTGCGAATGACCGCGCCCGGCGCGGAAGCGAAAGCGTGCATTTTTTCGTGAAGGTTGGCAGTGGTTTCAGAAGCGGCAGGTGGCTCGTTCCATTCGACTTTGAGAAGTTTGCGGGCTTGCATCGCGGCCCAGGTGGAGTCGGCGACAACGGCCACGCCCGCGCACGAGTAATTGCGGCTGCCGGGTCCTGAGGTTTCGCCGAATTGATGCGTGAGATGCGCGGACTTCAGTTCCAACACAGCGCGAACGTGCGGGGCAGATTTCACTTCGCCGGCGTTGAAGCTGCGCGGCGAGCCGCCGTAAACGGGACTGCGCTCGACAGAGGCGAAGAGCATTCCAGGAACGCGCGTGTCCAAGCCGAACTTTGCGGTGCCGGTGACTTTCGCTGGAGCATCGGTGCGGCGCGTGGGCTTGCCAATGAGGGTGAAGTCCGAGGATTTTTTTAAGCGAGGATCCGCGGGAGTTGGAAGAACGGAAGCGGCGGCGAGGAGCTGTTCGAACGCGAGTTTGCGCTGCGTCGGCGTGTGAAGGATGAAACTGTTTTCGGCGCGGCACTCGGTGCGTTCCGCCTGCCATTCGCCGGCAGCGGCGGACACCAACATTTCGCGGGCTGCGGCGCCTGCTTTGCGCAGATTGGCGTACGAGGTTCGAGTGCTGAGGCTTCCGCCAGTAAGCTGCTCGCCATATTTCGGATCGAGATCGGCCTGTACAACTTGCACTTTGTTCCAATCGCAGCAGAGCTCTTCCGCGACGATCATCGGCAAGTTGGTGCGCACACCCTGGCCAATCTCCGACCTGCCGCACCAGATTTTTATTTCTCCCGTGAGTGCGATTTCGAGCCAGGCGTTGGGTGCGAACGCTTTGTCTGTGGGGACGCTGTTGCGCGCGCGCGAAACGTTGCCAGGCAGATAGAAGGCCAGCATCAGACCGACACCGGTCGCGGCGGAAGATTTCAGAAAGACGCGGCGTGTAAGCGTGGAAGGCAAAGCAGGAACCCCCAGCAAATCAGACGCGGCCCGGCGACAGGCGTGAGCAGATTTATCCGCGCAGAGCAGGCGCAACAGAGCGCGGCGGCGAAGCTTCGGTTTCCACGCCACGCCAACCCACCGGGCGCCCGCTGACGGCTTCCTTCACCGAGCGGAACAGGACGACATACATCAACTGGCGATAGTAAAAACGCTGGAGAAGGACGGGGACAAGCAGAGTCCAATCCTCTTTTTTCTCGAGAGCAAACGCGAGAGCGCAAGTGAGGACATCAATCAGCAGGAAACCGAGAAAGAAGATGACGGATTTTTCGACGTCCGCTGTGGTCCAGAGTTGCGGCAATTTCGTCACGCGGAATTGCGCCAGACCCCAGAGCAACAACGAGCCGAAGAACATCAGGTCGATGACCGGCGAGATCAGCGGGAGCACCAGTTGAAAGACGAAAATATTCGGCAACGCGATCCAGCCGAGCGTGCCGTGCTTTGGCCGGAAGAGCGTGTCGCTGTGCTTCCAGAACGATTGCAGGGTGCCAAAGGTCCAGCGGAATCGCTGGCGAATCAGGGCGCCGGCGGTTTCGGGCGCTTCGGTCCAGGCGATGGCTTCCTCGTCATAACTGATACGCCAACCGAGGCGGCGAATCCCGATGGTCAAGTCCGCATCTTCCGCGACGGTGTCCGCGGTGATTCCGCCCGCGGCTTCAATGGCTTGCTTCCGCCACGCACCCAGCGCACCAGGGACGACCGTGATGCAATTCAGAAGGTCGAAGGCGCGCTTCTCCATATTTTGACTGGTGATGTATTCGAGCGCTTGCCAGCGCGTAAGCCAGCGCGAGCGATTGCCGACTTTGACGTTGCCGGCGACAGCGCCAACGGTCGGGTCCGAGAAATGACGCAGCAATTTGCTGATGGCGTCCGGCTCGATTTCGGTGTCTGCGTCAATGGTGACGACGATTTCAGTGTCGGACTCACCTAACGCGCGGTGCAGGGCTGCCGCTTTGCCGCGATTGACTTGATGGATGATGCGCACGCGAGCGTCATCTCCGAAAGAGGCGTCGAGCAGCGGGCCTGTTTTGTCAGTCGAGCCATCATTGACGACAATCACGCGTAGAGATTTTACGTCGGAGGCAAGCACGGAATTTACCGTCTGCACCACGACCGATTCCTCGTTGTGCGCGGGGATCAGCACGGTGACGGCGGGCTCTGGCACGGGCATTACGGCGTGGTCAGGACGCAGCTTCTCGATCAGCGCCAGAATGCCGATGACGAGCGCGCGAGCGCTGACCAGGACGATGCCAACGATGAAAATCGTCGCGATGGTAAACCGAAACCACTGAAAAATAGTGAAAATGAAACCATCCGCACGCGCCTCGAATCTTTCTTGCGTGGAGAGCGGCAGCATCACTTCCGCTCGCGTCTTGCCGATCAAGTCCCCGACGGACACGAACTGATAACCGCGGGCGCGCAGTGCGTCGATGATTTGCGGCAGCGCAGCCACCGTTTGAGCGCGCTCTCCGCCGCCGTCATGCAGCAGGATGATGTTGCCCTTGTCCAACTGGCGCAAAACGTTTTGAACGATGTCCGCCGCGGGCATCTGGTTCTTTCCGTCCGGAGTGCTCCAATCATCGGGATCGATTCGTTGTCCGACAATCAGGTATCCCATATCCTGCGCAACAGGCAGCAGGGCCACTTCCTCGGCATACTCCGGCTGGTGATCGATGCCGTAAGGCGGGCGGAAAAGAATTGTCTTCGCGCCAAGAGTGCTTTCGATGAGGCGTTGGGTCAGATTCAGCTGCCACCGGAGTTCCGTCTTGGTGATTTGATCAAACTGCGGGTGGGTGAACGTGTGATTGCCGATTTCGTGGCCTTCAGCGAAGGCACGCTTGAGGATATCGGGGTGTTGATTGGCGGCCTCGCCGACGACGAAAAAGACCGCGGGCGCCTTCTTCTTTTTGAGGACGTCGAGAATCGCGGGAGTCCAGCGCGGATCGGGGCCATCATCGAAAGAAAGGACGACTTTTTTTTCTTTCGTGCCGCCGATTTGGTCGATGTCGTAGGAGAGCGGCAATTCTTCGTAGGTTTCGTCGGTGAAGAGGTCAGTCTCAGGGTCGTATAGGAAACTGCGTCGGCCGGGTTTGGGGGTATCGGCAAAATGCCAAATGTCGCCGTTGCCTTCCAGGGTCAAGTCCGGCCCGGGCGGAATATCCTTAATTTTTTGACGAGCGGCGTCATCGGGGCGAGTGGCGTCCCAGATGGGCCAGATTGACGAATCCGCAGAACCCATCCGCCAGAGAGCAGTGCCCTGCACACCCAGGCGTTCGCTTGCGCGAAGCTGGTTGTAAGCCGTCACGGCGTCCAGTACCCAGACCCGATGAGTGTGATTCCGCTCATCGGAATAGGAGTAGTGTGGATTCAGGGAGCTCTCGTCGAACTCGACGTCGGTTTCCGATTCGTAAGCGTGCAGCAACGCTTCCTGAACGCTGAACTCCGCGCCGGACCAGGTTCCCTTCTTTCCTGTTTCGCCCCAGTCGTAGGCATAGTTGGCGATGCCCACGACAATTTTTTGCGCGGGGACAACTTCCAGAATCTGGCGGAGATTTTCGACAAACCAATCCTGAGCGGCGATGGGGCCGGGTGGCGACGTCAGCCAGTGCTGGTCGTAATTCATTAGGATGATGGCGTCGCACTGTTTGCCGAGATACTCGTAGTCGTAATCGTCGTCGCGCGCGGGCAGAGCGATCATCAGTTTAAGGTTGGCGGCGTGGAGCGAGGCGGCGAGCTCCGCGGCGAACTGTTTAAAGTGAACCTGGCTGGCAACCGGAACTTCCTCGAAGTCCACAACGATGCCTGATTGGTGAGCCAATAAGGCGTATTGAGCGACATTTTGAATGAGAAGGCGCCGAGCAGTGGAATTTGCAAGCAGGGCGGCCATTTCGTCGATGTGCCAGGTATAGCCGTCGTAGTTGTCGAGCATGCCCATCATCGGCAATTCGATAGGAGGATTGAGCGATCTCATCCAATCGTGAAGTTCGTCGCCTTTTAGAAGGGAGATGGCCTCCGCAGGCGTCGCTTTCACGGGACGCGTTTGGTTGTGCGTGTAGTCCACGATGGTAATAACACCGTCTGGCGTTACGGCGTGCAATTGTTCGGGGATGAGCAGGTCAAGATCTTTGTAGTGCTTCTTGAGCGAAGCGAGGCTGTTGGCGTCCCAACTGACATAGAACGCAGCACGGAGCGCGTCGTAAGTTTCCGGAACTTTGCCGATGTTGGCTACGCGGCGGTGGCGGCCTTCGCGCCCAGTGACGGTTTTTTTCTTCGCAGCCGTTTTTAATGCATGAAAAGCAGGCTTGATCTCCGGCAGCAGCCCGGCGGGGAGCTCAACGCTTACCACGATGGTGACAAAAAAATAGGCCAGCAGGAGCGTCAGAAGCGCTCCCGTGATTTCCATGACGCGGCGCGTGCGGCGCCATCGCGCACGTTGAGCGTCGTAAAAAATAGGACCGCGTTCTTTCATGAGTGCTTAGGACAATACTTCCATTAATGTTCGTAACCTGGCGGCATGGCAGAGAACTGGGCCGTGGGCGAGCCTAGACCGTCTGCGCGATTCCGCCTGCTCTATTGTAAGATGCGTTGCGTTCATGAAGCGAATTTTCTCGCATACCGTCACCGCTCTGGCAGCAGGCCTCTGCCTGCGGCTGTTCTTCGTGCTCAAGTTTCCCTTCGCCCCAACGGATACGGCGCTGTATGAACAACTGGCCACAAATTGGCTGCAGCATCACGTCTATGCCATAACCGTGGACGGGGCGCTGGTGCCCGTCGACTTGCGCATGCCAGGCTACCCTGCATTTTTGGCCATTATTTATGCGATTACACGGCGTGTAGGCCCGGACGCGCGGCTGTGCGTTACGCTGGTGCAATCGGCGGTGGACTTGAGTACTTGCCTGTTCACTGCGGGTCTCGCCGCACTGCTCGCTTTTCTGAGGCCGGATCCCGAAAGCTGGAAGCGCGTCTATATTGTGACGTTGTGGATAGCTGCGCTGTGCCCCTTCACGGCGAATTATGCGGCGGTTCCGATGACCGAAGTATTTGCAGGATTTTTCACGGCGGCTGCCCTGATGTCGCTGACCGCCCTGATTTGGGCTGCATGCGGCGGAAAAGCAGGGTTTTTCCTAAGCAAATGGGGCGTGCGGCATGCCGAATCGGTCTTTGCGCTCACCAGCGGATTTTTGATTGGGATGGGGACGCTCTTTCGTCCAGAAACGCCACTTCTGCTTGTTGCGGCCTGGATTCTGTTTGCTTTTATTGGGCTGAGGAAGCGGCGATTTGTTTCTCTGGCACGGCTGCTCGGGTTGACCGCGATCGGATTCGTGCTGCCGCTCGCACCGTGGGTCGCGCGGAATGCCGTGACGCTGCACGAGGTGCAGTTTCTCGCCCCCAAGAATTTAAATATGTCCGGGGAATTCGTTCCGCGGGGTTTCATGGCTTGGGAGAAAACCTGGCTCTTTCGCATGAAGGAATGCTTTCTCGTGCCATGGAAGCTGGACGATGAAGTGATTAATCTGGAAGACATCCCCGCGCGAGCTTTCGACACACCGGATGAAAAGGAGCGGGTGGCGGCCCTCCTCGAGCAATACAACAACGACGTTACGATCACTCCCGAGGAAGACGCGGCTTTCGGGCGGTTGGCGCGCGAGCGGACGGCGCGGCACCCGCTGCGCACCTATTTGTGGCTGCCTGTGGCGAGAGCCCTCACTATGTGGTTTACGCCGCGCATTGAGCTTTTGCCCTTTTCGGGGCAGGTTTTTCCGATCAGAGAATCGTGGCGGGAAGATCCCATCGATCTATCCGTCACCCTTGGATTTTTTTTGTTGAATGCATTGTACGTCGCACTTGCTCTGTGGGGCGCCTGGAGAATATCGCAGGAGAGCTCGGCGCTCCGACCGGCCGTCGCTCTGCTTCTTGGCTACATTCTGTTGCGCACAGCGTTTCTCACCACAATTGAAACGCCCGAGCCGCGCTATGTGCTCGTGTGCTTCCCGGCGGTCTTCGCGCTGGCGGGACAGGTTTTTGCCCGCTCTGCTAAGCTGCCCGATCTAGCTTAACGTTCGAGTCTGACTGATTATTTTTCTTCGACAGGCTCGGGATGAATCGTAACGCGATAAATTTGCGGAAAATGCGCCTTAACACGGTCCTCCAGCGTGGCCGTCACGTCGTGGACCTGAGTAATCGGCAGCGCGCCTCGCATCGTGCAATGGCAAGAAGCCATAATGTGGTGTTCCACCTGGCGGACGCGCACGTCGTGGCAATTCACGAGCTCGTCGAATTCCGAAGGCAAGCCGTTCAAAAAATCCTCAATCGATCGGGAGAGCTGCTTCATTTCGCCGGCGCCTGCGTCGGGGGTGGCGATGTGGCGGCCGAGCGGCTCAATATGAATGTTCACGTCCGTCGCGCCGTCGCGGAGCTTGCGAATTCCTTCTTCGAGTTCGGTGGCTTGGCGATGCGCGTCTCGCAAGCTCAGGTTTTCGTCCACTTCCAGATGCAGTTCGATGAAAAGTTGCCCGGCGTGCTGCAGCGCCGTGACGTCATGAATGGCCAAGCCCATGCGCTGCGCTACCGCACGAATGGCTTCAAACAAATGTTCACCCTGCGGAGCGCGGGGTTCGGCGTGCACCATAACGTCCGAGGGGACAATCTCGCCAATGCGTTTCTCGATGGCGTCGCTGAGCGCATGCACTTGTTCGAGGCTGGCTGTCCGTGCGACGCTAACGGTGGCATCGACGAAATGCCGGTTGCCCGCGCGCCTTACGCGCACGCGGTCGACGTCCAAAACGCCGTCCATCCGTCCCACGGCCATGGCGATTTCCTGTTGCAAACCCTTGGGAGCGACATCGAGCAGCGCATCCAAGGTTCGCTTGCCGAGCTGCGAGCCGACCCACAGAATAATGGCGGCGACGGCGAGGCCTGCCAGAGAGTCCGCGTAGGCCAGCCAGGGCAAGTTCCAGGTCTCGCCTGCCCAGACGAGGCCGATGCCGGAAATGACCACCATGGTGCTCCACACGTCTGTCGAGAAATGGAGCGCGTCGGCTTCCAGCGCGTCGCTTGAATATTTCTGCGCAACGTGCTTGAGCGCACGTGCACGAGTCACATCGATGGCCAGCGCCACGAGCAGTACGACGATTGCGGTGATGCTCGGCTGAATATGCACGCTGTGGAAGAAAAGCCGGTCAAACGCTTCGTAAATGATGTACAGCGCGGTGAGGAGAAGTAGTGCCGTCTCGACGAATGCGGAGAAATTTTCGAACTTGCCGTGACCGTAAGGATGCCGTTCGTCGGCTGGTTCATCCGAGACGCGCACAGAAAGAAATGTGATCACCGCTGCGAGCAGGTCGAGTCCTGAATGAAGCGCCTCGGAGAGAACGCCCAGGCTTCCCGTGCGGAGGACGAGAAAAGCTTTCAAGGAAACCAGCAGCGCGGCCGAGCCTACGCTCAGCAGTGCCGCCCTGCGCTTCTCGCGCGCTTCCTCATTTTGCCAAGCGGCCATCACCGTCTGACTAGACTACCTCAAGTGCCATAAGTTTCCGTACTTCAAGACGAATAGGTGCACGAAGCTTCCGGCCACGCCATCACCGGCTGGCGCGCGCCGTCACATTCCCGTATCGCGCCGGACGAGTGCAGGCGAAACAGGTCTTGGCGCGACATTTTCGCTCCCAGCACGCGTATTACTCTTGGCACTTGCCGTCTGAGCTAAGACAGAGTATTTTCACGCAGCGTCGAGGGAGCCCTCCTTATGACCCTTTATCTCCGGACTGTCCTTTCTCTTGTGGCAATGTGCGCGTTCGCGCCGCGGTGTTTCACGCAGGCGCCGGTGGCTTCGCCCGCGGCGAGCGTATGGAACGCGCTTTCTGCTCCGGCGATGGACCCCGCCAAACTGGCTCATGCAGAAAATGTCGACATCATACGCGACCATGTCCGCATCAATCTGACGGACGGAGTGATTCAGTTTACCCAGCCCGTTAACGGCGTCGTTTTCGGCGCCGTCTTCCACGGCAAAGGGCGACTGCAAGTGTTGCCGCCGAATCCGCAAGAGGCTCAGCAGCTTCGCCTATTTACAAAGCAGGACAGGCTCAACGTGGAATTCACCGACGCAACGTTCAGCTTCACGGATGGCCTGCTCGACGAAGTTGCCAAGCAGGTGAAATGGCAAGGCTCCGGCACAACCGCCGATGATATTTATGAGAAACGCCAAAAAGAGCGCGAGGATCTGGGCGAATCGTCCATGCCGCGCCTGCTGCAAAGCATTTTGTCGGCGGATCGCGCCCGCACGGCGTACTTTCTAGCGGATCTGAAAACCGACAAGAGCTGGGTGGAAGTCCACGATGATGCGATGGATCCCGAAGATATCGGGGTTGGGCGCTGGGTGGATGTTGGGCCCTTCAAAATATTCGATACCTGGATGAGCTTCCCCGCGGGCGGGCGCACGAGCGCCGACGCCTGGAAAGATCCGCAAGCCAAGGAAGACTTCGTGATTCGCAGCTATAAGATTGACGCTGCTGTCACTTCAGGAGCGGATCTGAACGCCACCGCGCACCTGAATCTCGAGCCGCGGCTTGCGGGACAAAGCGTGCTCATCTTTAGCCTCGATGCCAATCTGCGTCTCGAATCGATCAAGGATTCCAGCAACAATTCGCTGGCTTTTTACCAGTCGCGCGAGACAAAAGATCGCTACCAGTCCTACGGCGATTATGTTGCCGTGATTCTTGCGCAGCCACTTGCGGTCGGGACGCCCCTATCGCTCGATTTTCGATACGGCGGGAAACGCGCGATTCGCAAAGCGGGCAGCGGAAATTATTTCTGCGAAAGTTCGGGGTGGTATCCCGAAAGGCCGAATAGCTTTTCGGCGCGCGCGGATTTCGATCTGACATTTCATAGTCCGAAAAATTCGGTGTTGGTGGCCACGGGAGAGAAAACCAGCGACACGGTCGACGGAGGCACCAGAATTACAACTTGGAAGAGCGAGATTCCCCTGGCCGTGGCGGGATTCGCCTACGGCGATTACAAAGTTACCAACGATAAAGCGGGAGATGTTGTTATAGACGTTTATGCGAACCGCGAGCTCGATGATGTGATGACGCAAGTGCAGCGTTATTTTGAGTCCGGCCCGGGCGCGCAACAGGCCGCGGTCGGTTCCATGTCGCCTTCCAATATGGCCAAAACCATGGGGACGGAGATCGCGAACTCTGTGCGTGTTTTTTCGGCGTGGTATGGGCCTTTCCCCTACAAGCACCTCTCCGTGACCAGCCTGCCAATCAGCTATTCTTATGGCCAAGGCTGGCCGGGGCTCCTCTACTTGTGGTCTGCTTCCTTCTTGGATTCCACGCAGCGCAACGCCATCGGCATCCGGGATCAAACCGCGGTGACAGACTTTTTCCGGGGCCACGAGACGTCTCACCAATGGTGGGGGCACCGCGTGGGATGGAAGAGCTACCACGACCAGTGGCTCTCCGAAGGATTCGCGGAGTTTTCGGGCGATCTTTACGTGCAGTATCGCCAGAACATGAAGGAGTATCTCGTCCGCTGGCGCAAAGAAAAAGAGTTGCTGCACACCCATGACGTCAACGGACACGAGGTCGAATCTCTCGGACCAATCTGGATGGGCCAGCGCATCCGCTCCTCGATAACTGGACCGGGATCATATCAAGACTTGATTTACTCGAAAGGCGGCTACGTCCTGCAGATGCTGCGCATGCAGATGATGAATCCACGCGAGCAGGACCCGGAACATGCGTTCAAGGAAATGATGCAGGACTACTGCAAGACATTCGACAACAAGGCTGCATCCACGGAGGATTTCAAAGCCATCGTAGAGAAGCACATGACGCACGGCATGGATCTTGATGGAAACCACAAGATGGACTGGTTCTTCAACCAGTACGTTTATGGGACGGGCGAGGCACAGTACACATTTCATGCCACGGCGGAAGCCACGACGGACGGGAAGACGCACATTAAGGGAGAAATCACCCGCGCCGGAGTCCCGGACACCTGGAAGGATGCTGTGCCCCTGTATGCCCATATCGGAGATAAGACGGTAAAAATGGGATTGATCTCCATAACGCACGCAAGCGAGCCGTTTGACTTCGCAATCCCCGGCAAAATCGACCGCGTCTCGATCAACGACTACGAAGACCTGCTGGCAGAAGTGAAGCAATAATTTTCTAATGGCGAAATTTCAGGGCTTTGCGCGCGGGATAAAGTGAAGTGCCAGCGAGTTCATGCAATAACGCAGGCCGGTGGGTTTAGGTCCGTCGTCGAAGACGTGGCCCAGGTGCGCGTCGCAGAGGACGCAAATCACCTCGTCGCGGCGCATTCCAAAACTTAAATCTATTTTGGTCACAACGTTTTCCTTGGCGATGGGCGCCCAGAAGCTTGGCCAGCCTGTGCCGGAGTCGAATTTCGTATCGGCACTGAAGAGAGCATTACCGCAGCAGATGCAGCGGTAAAGGCCCGCCTCGTGGTTGTTGTAATAAGCTCCGCTGAATGCCCGCTCAGTGTCTGCACGGCGAGTGACGTCAAACTCGTCGGAACTTAGAGCGTGACGCCAATCAGCGTCGCTCTTGACCACTCTTGCGATCGTTTCCACGCCCACGCGCGTGCCGTCGTCTGCGAACTCCACGATTTGCACGGGGCCGGCGTCGTTCTTTGCGGGCTTATTATCGGCAAGCGCAAAGCGGCAGGCGCGCTGAACGCCTATCAGCAGACCGTAAGCGCCAAGAGTTGCGCCAGTGAAAATAAAGCCGCGGCGAGTTAGATCGTTCATATTCAGAAGCTTCGCGGGCGCGCAGGCTTGGGCAATGTCTTAATCCCCGTCAGTCCGCAGTCATTGGCGGTGCGGGCAGCAAGGGCAGGCGCTTAGGCTCTCCGCGCGCGCCGCGCACTTCCAGGTCATCGAAAAGGAGCGACGGAGCTACGAGCGAAGCGGGCAATCCACTTTGCGCCGAACCGAACGCGCCGAGCGCCGTGCCCGCGAAACCCGATACCTGGCTCTGCATGTAGTTATAGACAAAGTCGTCGTTGCCGATGCCACCGAGGTTCCGCAACATCCGGGTGTTCAGGCCGATGATGCGGGCTCCGCGAATCATCTCTTCGCGGCCGTCTTCCGGATAGATTTTGTAGACGATCAGCGGGAGACGATCTCCCGTCCCGGCGCCACCGCCAAAGCTCGCCAGCAATTCGGAGAAATCATCCTGATGAAGCAAGCTGATGGAAGGATTATCCATCTCCCGGACCACCAGGCAGTAAGGCAATTTTTCCGAACGGCAGGCATCGAGAAACTTTTTCTTCAAATCGGCTGGCGCTAGCGTCTCCGACGATTTGAAAAACAGATTGCTCATAGTGGGCTTGGCGTCATTCAAAAACGCCGAGCGGCCGTGGCCGTTGGAATTGTCAGAGTCTGGACCCGGGCGCCGAGACATCAAAAGTTCTTTGGCGTTGCCGTTATCCACAATCGTGACTTTTTCCGCGCGGACGCCTTCATCATCCACGACGTAAGCACCCAGCAAAGCTGTTCCGTGAGACTCCATCGCGCTTGGGTCGTCCACCAAGGAAACGCCCGGCGGCAGAACACGCGCACCCATGCGGCCCACCCAGTCGCTCTTTCCGCCTAACCCGGTAAGAAGTTGTTCCATAACCGGCGTAAAGGAAACCGGCGGGCGAGCGCCATTGATCGCAGGAGTTAGTACTTGAGCCAGAAGCGGCGCAGCGGCGCGCGCTTCAAAGAGCACGGGTCCGGTGTAATCCTGCGCTGGAGGTGCGGCGCGGAGGGCCATCAGCTCACTGCCCGTGACGTTCAACGCTTTTTTAACCGCATCCACGCTCGGCAGATCAGCAGGCTTTGGAGCGTACGCAGCGTACATGTGGTTGATCTGCATGCCATCGTCGGCAAGCGTGTTCATGCCCGACTCAATCGCAGCAAAGGAGCGGTTTGTGCGGATTTCCGTGCCCTCGCTGGTGAGCAAATATTCCGTGGCATAAACCAGGTAGTAGGTCACGCGCGATTCATAGATCTGCGGAAACGCTCGTAGGGTGGCGGAGGTTTCGCGAGCTTCCTGCTCCCAGTTGCGATTGCTCCAGTCTGGCGTGACCAGCGGATCGATAAGCTGCAGCGGGGTGGCCTTCGCAAAATCGTCAATGTCGGATTGGCGGGCGAGGCTGCTCAAGTAGGCCTGTTTGCGCGAATAGGTTTCGACCGCTTCCTTGAACGCCTGGTCGGTGGCGATCCACAGGTCCTGGCGCAGGGAATCGTAGTCGCGATCGATGCCGACGGACCCGGTGGGGCCGATAAAGCCGCGGAAGGCGTCGTCGCTGATGAAGTTGGAGCTGTCCAGCTTGTAGTTGCCGATACGCGCTTCCACGTCCATGAAGCGGTTGCGAGTATGGTTAGAGTTAACCAGCGCGCCAAATTCGGCGACGACTTCTCGTACATCGAGATCGAGCAGTCGGTATTCCACGTAGTACGGGCGCTGTGGCTGTGGAGTGCCGGGGATTTTCAGCTCGAGGCGCGTTTTCGAGCGCGCCATTTCGTCCCGCATAGCCTGCAGGGTGTGATCGTTGTCCTTGGGAGCTTGCGCGCGGGCCGTGAAGCTGCAAAGCATCGCGGCGGCAAGAATCGTGAATCCTGCAAATCCGCGGGCGCGCCTCATTGCTGGCCTCCCGTTTTTGCAGGGTCGTGCGCGGGCGGCGGCAAAATCGGCGGCCGATCCGTGGAGCTTTCTTTCTTTTGTACTTCCAGCTCGGAAGTCAGGATGGCGGGCGATGCAGCAGAAACGGGAACAGAGCCGGATTCCGCGCCGCAGTAGCCATTGAAAACTTCCGGTGTGTCGCCGGTGGCCACGATTTTCGTGAGCGCGGCAAGCGGCGTTCCGACGATATCCACTCCACGGACCAATTCATCCGGGCGGCCATCGGGGAACACTTTGTAGACAACGAGCGGGAGGACCTGAAAAGCCTGCGGCTGTCCGCGACCGGTGAATGTAAAGCCACCTGCGATGTCATCGATTAGCAGTCCGAAGGGTTTGCCCTGCGCTTTGATCAGCTCGATCAATTTTACGCGCAGTTCCGCGTTTGTGACGGTCTTGCTGCTCTCCACAATCAGATTGCCCTGGCGGGAAACCGGCGTCGCGCCGAGTTGACGGCGTCCGTGCCCGTTGGAAGTGGGGAAACCCACGAGCGGCGAGCGCGACATTTCGAAGCTCTTTAGGACTCCATGATCAACAAGCGTCACGCGCTGCGCGGGAACGCCCTCGTCATCGAACTGGTAATAGCCCAGCAGGTCTTCCGAACCGAGTTTCCTCATCGTGGTGTCGTCCACGATGCTCAAGAAACTAGGCAAAATTGGTTCGCCGACTTTTTTCGCAAATGTTTGGCCCTCGGCGGAATCTTTTTGACGGTGGCCCTCAGCGCGATGGCCAAAGACCTCATGGAAAAAGACCGCAGCCGCGCGGCCGGTCAGGAGCGCTGGTCCAACCGACGGCTCGTTAATTGGCGCTGCGACGAGACCCTCGAGTTCCTTGCGCATCGTAGCCTGTGCGGCGGAGACGGCCTTGTCGTCAGGCGCATCCGCGGGATTGACCCAGTCGAAATTGTAATAACGGTCGATGTCCATTCCGTCCGGGGCTTTGCCCTGAATGAACAGTTCGAGGCGGTAGCGGATCTGGCCGAATTGCAGCTGGGTTCCTTCGCTGGTGACCTGGAAGACGTTCTGGGCCTGGGCCGTAAAGGTGACAATCGAATTGATAATCGCGGCGGATTCGCGGAACGTGCGGGTGTAGACGCGCACTTTTTCTTCCCACGGCTTGCGGTCCAGCGTTAAAGACACTTGCGGGCCAATGAAGGTGTGCGGCTGCTCGTGAGAAAAATCCGGTGCACGGTTTTCGACGGAATCGACCTTCACTTCTTTGCCCGTCTTGATCTTGATCAGCGCTTCCGCGGCGGCGCGGTATTGGTTCTCGGTTTCTAGCCACACGGCCCGGCGTATAACGCCCGGGTCATCATCGAGTGGAACAGAGACCCCCGGACCCGCGCTCGTCTGTTGGCGTTCGCCGACTTTGTGCGTATCATCCGTATCGTAACTGCCTGTGCGCACGGAGACTTCCAGCCAACGATTACGCGCTTCGGCGCTATTGAGAAGCGCGCCATTTGAGCCGGAAACGTCCGCTCGCTGCGTATCAGTGATGGTGTAGCCCAGGTAATAGGCCGGCGGCTCCTGCGCTTTAAACGTTTTCATCGAGCGCTCGAGTTCGGTCTGCAGGGCCGCAAGCAGAGGAGATTTCTTGACCTGCGTATCGGGGGGTGGCGCAGCCTGCGCCACGGTCGCCGCCAGTAAAGCTGTAAGGCCAAAGACGCACAAAAATGAACTCAGATAATGACGGACATAAATTTTCAAGGATTGCCTCACTTACAGTTTAGACGGAACTGCCAAACATCCAGTGTACGCTACCGCGGGTAACGGCACAAAATGCGGGAGTCAAGGACGTCCCTAGTCTATGTTTACACTAGTTTGACGGCTGCCCGGCGCGACGAGTTGCATACATTTAGAAACAAAGAGCCCCGGCTGCGACTTGCAACCAGGGCCGCGAAACAGATGTGATCCGCCGTTCTGACGAACGAATCAGCATGCATTGGGGTTGGTGGGGCTGCAGCCGCCGGTCACAGGCTTCGTCTGGACGGGAACACTGGTGTTGTGGCTTGCCATGACGCCAAAGACAACGATCGGGACAACGGCTATAAGTCCTAGCGTAAAGCCCAATCCTTTGCTAATGTGCCCCGCGTTTTCGATCCCGCTGCCCGGCCGCGGACCCACTTCCGTATCCTTGCTTGCTGTGACCAGCAAGTCGAGAGGCGCCTGCGTGGGCGGCGCTGGCGCGTCATTGTTACCATTGCGTAGGTTAGTCATCTGACCTGCTTTCAAGATCACACAGACGCCTACGAGATTGCAGACGCGCACAAAGCCCTCGTAGGCGACCACGTTCATCACGTTGTTTTCATAAGCCGCGTAAAAATCAGTTCCTACAACGCCTGCGACACCTGCCGCGGTATGTACTTCAAACTTGCCGTCCGGCTTCGCAATCTTTTGCGCTTGCGTCCGGAGCTTGCCGTAGGCCAACTCAAGATCCGTTTGCTGCGCTCCCGCGTCGTGTTTCACGATCTTAATTGAGGAATCTGATCCAACGTTTAAGACCGATCCATCTTCCAGGGCGATGCGTGCGCGCCCGTCGGCCTTTGTATTTACAAGGTCCTGCCACTCGACCACCGACTTCACGGAAGCGTTTAGGGTCTTGGAGCCGCGGGCAATGCTCACCGCCGGAATCATGCGCGCAACTTCGCCCGCCTTCTGTCCGCCCGCCTGAGGCTCGGCAGAAATGTCTGCCGGAACGGTGATGATTAGCGAAAGCAAAAAAGCCAGGCCAAGCGCAAACGGGGACTTTGTCTTCATGGGGAACTCTCCTAAAAAGCACGGCGTTATCCGTGTTACTTATTGTTGTTACTGGAGGCCGTTCAGACTGTCAATTGGAAACCCGAAGAGGATTGCGCAGACACTACATTGCCGTTTGGGCACCCGCTCGCCGATACCATGTCAGCGAGCCCTTCGGATGCTGTCATTCCCCGACTCTTCAGCGGGACGTCACTCCGAGCAGTAGAACAGGGCTGCGGCCATGTCGTCGTGCGGGCCACCCCCCCCGGCCGAAGCTCTCGACCGCCAAAAAGATAGCTTGAAGAAGGTGCGTAGGTGAGTCAGTAAGATGCTCGTCGCAAATCGCCACGAGCCGGTCTGTTCCGAAGCTCTCCTCGTCCCTGTTCATGGAATCGGTAACTCCGTCGGTGCAGAACAGAACGGAGTCGCCCGGCTCGAGACGGAGCACTGTTGCGTCGTAACTCGTGCATGGCCAAAGCCCTGGAGGAATGCCGGACAACTTGAGCAAGCGACAACTCGCGCCGGTGAGATGCAGCGGCCCGGGCATTCCGGCGCTCGAAGTTTGTATCTCGCGAGTGGCGGGATTGAACACCCCATACTGCAGAGCGGCGTGCCGGGCCGGGAGGCCGCGGATCATCAGCCGGCGGTTCATCGTGGCAAGAACTTGATCGGCTGAGATTCCCGTTTTGTGTACCCCGCGGAGTGTTCCGACTGCCAGAGCACCAAAAAACACGGCGGGAAGCCCCTTTCCCGAGACTTCGCCGAGATACAGCCCGATGGAGCCGTTGGTGAGCTCGAAATAATCCAAAAAATCACCGCCTACAGCCGAAACCGGCTGAAATTGATGGGAGATCGTTACACCGCGCGAGCGCAACGATTCCGTCGGCAGCATCACGCTCTGGAGCGCGCGGGCCTCTTCCAATTCCTCGTCACGCAATTTTTCGAGCGCCTGCAGCTCGGCCGCGGGAGCAAACGTGTTCATTCTTCAATCCAAGGGAGGAGCTCTGCACCGCGAAGAGGGATCGGCGGTGAAAGGAGTTTAACAAATAAGATGGCATCTCTGTGGAAGAAGATTTCTGTTGATTCCTCGCGCACGCGCTCCTTCCTCAAGTCTTGCAACTCACATGGCGCAGCGCGAAAATTCCTATATGCGTTCCCTCGTCACCATTCTACTCGGTGCTGCGCTTGTGTTTGGCATCTATCATTTCTATTTCAAGAAAATGCCCACAACGGACGAAGGCACGGCGCCTACGCAAGCCATTAGCCTCACTGGTGTTCGCGCTGATCTCATACAGATTGCCCAGTCGGAGGGTGGCTATATCGCGCTCAACGGCCATTGCGTGTCGATGGACGAGCTTATTTCTTCAAAAACCCTGGCCCTGTCGCAGCCTGAGCGGGACGGCTACTCCTATTCGATCGAGTGTTCCGGTGGAGATTTCAGCGTCACGGCGCGGCACGCTCCAGCCGCTGCAGGTTCACCCATACGCTATCCCACGCTTGCCATTGACCAGACCATGCAGGTCCGCGAAGTCAACTGATTCTCAAAAGCATTGTCATCTCGGACCAGCGCACGAGCCGGCGCTTCTCGCATCCCTGGCTGGAACTTTTCCCATGTGCACCTCGTACCTTCTAGCGACAATGGTTCCCTCGATATAAATCGCGCTTCCGGCGCATTCTAGAAGGAGCAAATTATGGGTGGAGATTTGATCGGTTTGGTGGCAGTCACGTTGGGGATGGGTGTCCCCCTCGGCGCGTTATATACGTATTACCGGGTGCGCAAATTGCGCAGCGAAGAGCGGCTTGCCGCCATCGCACGCGGCGTTAGCATTCCTCTCGAGCCAGAACTCTCGCAAGCGGCACACTCTCGCCGCTCGGGGCTTCTGCTTATCTCTGGTGCCCTCGGCTACTTGGTTACCTTCGGTTTGGTTGCATGGATCCAGGCGGACCGCGATTTCTGGTCGGCTGCAGCGTTCGGCATCATTCCGCTTGCTGTTGGCGTTGGCTACTACCTCGATTTCAAGCTGATTCGCCGCGACCTTCGTGCTTCGAGCTAGCTA
>DATFZQ010000244.1:0-6019 GCA_035314345.1 Candidatus Acidiferrum sp. | reverse complement strand
CGCGCGCACGGTGGGTGGAGTGCTATGGGGTCCACGAGGTACGCGGACGGCAAACGGTCGAGGAGTTCGTCCGCTTGGAAGCGGCACACGACTTGAACCATCTTCGGCAGATCGACCGCATCTTGGGTGGCTGTATGTAGTGGTAGCCGTTTGGCTGCCACGACGTGTAGAGGTTTTCTTCTATGGCCTGTTCATGGACGAGACGAGCAGCGCTCGTTCCAACGCCGGGTGCGAAGGTCTACGGGTTAGTATTCTCACTCACGCGGTCTGAACTGGATCGCCTCTATTCTGAATCGAGCGTCCAGGCTTACAAGCCACAGGCCGTGCTCGCGCAGTTGGCCAGCGGAGGCGTCGCCGCCGCCCTTTGCTACAACGTTCCACAGCCGCCGTCGCCTACCGAACGCAATCCGGAATACGCCGTGCCGGATCTGCACGTCCAACTAGCGTCCAAAACCCCGTGTTTTGGGGGTGGTTTTAGGGGGCCGACGAACCGTAAGGGCAATTGAATCATCAAGACTTAGGGTTTGCTCGTCAACTCATAACCCGAAGGTCGTCAGTTCAAGTCTGCCCCCCGCAACCATTTGGTGATCCACAAGGCCGGAATTCAGGATTCCGGCCTTTTTTCCGTCGCTTCTCGAAACAAAATCCCGCGAAGAAGGAAGCGGCTCGCCTTTCACTCGCAAGGTTTCATGCCGATACCAGCTTCTTCAATCCTTTCGCAGCGCTCGACAAGTTTCTAAACCACGAGTTCATTGTTTCGTTTCATGGACCGGCGACTCTCGTTCCACTCGGTTCGCATAGAGAAAATGTCGGGTCTTCGGAGATTCGACAACGAGATCGAGCACGCGCTCTTCAAACTTGCGGTCCGCAACCGTAAATCGATCGTGCTGCCGCGTATGTTCCGCCCAAGACTCCACAACGAAATTCTCGAGATACACGCCGGGATTCTCGGCATCGTAATAGACGCCCCAACGCATGGCGCCGTCGCGTCTTCGAATCCGCTGGTAGTCGTGCAGCGCATTCAGAAATTCCGGAACCTTCTCTGGATTGACGCGGTATTCAATGGCGACGAGCACCGGCCCTTCGTCGGGTTCTGGTTGGGTAACCATCGACAGCTTTCCCCAATGGTTCCACGGCTCCAACGAACCCGTTGCCGCAGGCAATCGCGCAACAACGGGAAGAGCCAAGCAAGCGGCAATACCAATGCTCGAAAACAGCAGCGCTCTGTTTGCGCTCGTATGTTCCGCAGCCACACCCCAAAGTGTGCTGCCCAGTGTAACGCTTCCCTGAAACACAAAAAGGTAAATCGCCAGCACCCGCGCCCTCACCCAGTCGGGCGCAAGATACTGCACCAGCGTGTTGAACGTGGCCATGAACACCGTCCACGCTGCGCCCCCAAACAAAATCAGGAAGCACAGCAACGGCAACCGGTGCAAGGTCGCAAGCGCAAGAATTACACCTGCGAACACCACCGTCGCTCCAGAAACAACCCACTCGACCGAGAATTTACTGCGCGCGCGCTGCAGCACCACCGCCCCAATTACCGCACCTACACCGAAAAACGCGAGCAGCAATCCATAGCCGACCGAACTCTCCGTCAACCCTCTTGCCACTGCCGGGAGCAGCGCCCAGAACGCGCTCGAAAAGAAGATCACGCAGCCCGAGCGGAACAACAGCTTCTGAATGTCGGGTGAATAGCGCACGTAGCGCAGCGCTGCAATTGTCGCCCCACCGAGCGTCTCTGCGGGAAGCTGGCTTTTTCGCGCCGGCCGTTTCCAACGCGCGATTACGGCAATTACGCCCAGGAAAGAAAGCGCGTTCAGCACAAACGCCGTGCCTACGCCGGCTACGGCGATAATCAGTCCCGCCAGCCCGGGGCCGACTGCGCGAGCCAGGTTGAATTCAATTCCGTTCAACGCCAGCGACGGCGGCAGGTCTTCTTTGGAGACAAGCTCCGGGAAAATAGCTCGCCACGTCGGAGCTTCAATGGCGTCACCCGCCGAAAGCCCAAAGGTCAGCAGGAGCAGCAACCACGGCGTCATTGTGCGGGTGATCGTGGTCGCTGCGAGCACGATGGCCACCCCCAGCATCCACATTTCGGTTCGCAGGATCAGTTTGCGACGATCAAAAATGTCTCCGATGGAACCGGCTGGCATAGCCAGAACGAAAAATGGGAGCGCACTCGCCGTTTGAATCAGCGCGACATACATCGGGCTCGGCGTGAGCGAGGTCATCAGCCACGCCGCACCCACACTCTGCATGAACGTGCCGATGTCCGAAACTAGGTCCGCGATCAAAAGATTACGGAAGAGAGGAATGCGAAGAGGACGCCAAGGACTCTGCGACTGTGTAGTGACATTTTCCACCCAAAGATAATGGAGCAAATCGACCACGCTTACGAGCGTTTAAGCCTGGTAAACGAATACGGCGGGGTGCTGCTCACCATGACCGGCTAGGTCGGCTTGGGCGTCCCCAACAACATTGAGCTTGTTGACCCTTTGTCGTCCCGCAACTGGACTCTTCCAGATCGCGGTACGGACAGTCTTCCGATTCCATGTCACGTCGCGTGGAAGACCGACATTTACCGAAAGCAATCTGTGCATTCCTACTTCGTCGAAGTCCGGAATCTGAGAAGAATCCTTGCTGTACAACCAAGCTGAACTCAAGGTTCGCGATAGGCACCTTCCTCTGGCTCAAAGCGGACACCCGGGAGCGAGAACTCCCCTCGCGAATCCCGCACGCCCAAAGCACTTTCCGCCGCGTACCAATCAATCTCAGGCGAACCGAGCGGGCGGCCCCTGTGGTCCCACAATTCGTAGGCGAGTCTTGCAATCTCTTCGTGCGTGTATTTTTCCTTCATGTTTTCTTCCTCGTTGGATGCCAGGCGCGAGTCAACGGGGCTGCCTATCAACCCAGTAACTTGCCGGCGAGCCAGTAATCGACACTGAACTTTCCCGGGCCGGAGCAGATCAGCCAGATAAAGAAGAGCACGTACAGGACTTCCGGAAGGTAGAGGAAATCGTCGAGCCAGCTGAGAAACGAAAGTCCCTTAGGCAACGTGGAAACCGCGCTGGTCAGAGTGGCGACAATCATATCGATCAATAACGCGACGCAGGCCAGGCTCGAAAGAAACCCCACGGTCAGCAAGGATCCGCAAACGAACTCGACACCCGCCACGAAATAAGCCGTCTGGCGGGGAAACGGGACCTTGGCCGTAACGAGCGTGTCGTAAACAGGTTTCGTGCCGCCGGCGACAAACAATTTGTTTGCCCCGGAGATGGCGAAGAACAACCCGATCGAAACGCGTACCAGGAGGATGGCATATTGTTCCAAATCACGGCCACCCGTCAGCGCAAACTGGACCAGCCCTTTCCAATCCATCTCTTGTCCCTCCATCGGAGGATGTGCTGCAACGATACCCAATATCTTGCGCTTCGACTTCTCTGCTAACCGCGTAACTCAGGACTTAGTGGGTCTCTGACGAGCTTGCTTCATAAAACCTCGGACGAAGTCGGCTATCTGATCGGCTGCGGTATCGAGGGCGAAATGGGGGCCGTCGACGATGTGGACTTCGGCTTTCGGAACGTCTCGGCGATAGGCTTCCGGCTCGGAGGGATCGAACGAGGCTTCATACTTGCCCCAGAGGACGAGCAGGCGAGGCTGCTTTTCGCGCATCCAGGCTTGCCACTTAGGGTAGTTGTCCACGTTGGTGCGGTAGTCGTAGAAGAGGTCGCTTTGAATGTCGACTTGGCCGGGCCGGTTGAGAAAGTAATATTCATCGGTCCAGAGATCGGGGTCGTGGCGTTGGAGGTCGGGATCGTTGCCGACATGGCGTGAACGCGTGGTCTCCAGTGACAGGAGATTTGTGCGCAGGGCGCTTTCGTAAGCGGCGCGATCGGCCCAGTAGGCGCGACGTGTCTTCCAATTCTCGCCGAGGCCGGTATTGTGAGCCACGGCGTCCTGGACGATGAGAGCTTCGACACGCTCCGGATGGGCCAGGATCATGCGAAAGCCGACGGGGCCGCCGTAATCCTGCATGTACAGGGTATAGCGCGAAAGGCCGAGCGCGTCGGTGAAGTGATTGATGATCTCGGCGATGTGGTCGAAGGTGTATGCGAACTTTTTTGGGTCGGGCCAGTCACTGTGGCCAAAGCCGGGGTAATCGGGGGCGACGAGGTGATAGCGGTCGGAGAGGCGCGCGAAGAGAGGTTCAAACATGCGCGAGGAAGAGGGAAGTCCGTGCAGCAAGACGAGCGTGGGGGCGTCTTTGGCACCGGCCTCCCGGTAAAAGATGGAGAGGCCATCTATCTGTACAGTGCGATAAACAGTCGGGTGTTCCACGGAGCGTTCCCTCCCTTGGCTGTGGGCCGGCAATGCAAAGGTTACAAGCATCGCCGCGGCCAGCAGCCTCGTGCTGAAGACATGCAAGCTGCGGATCCGGTCAGGCGAGCCCAAAATGTGCATCGTCATTCCTCCATACTTAACAGTTTCTAAGCATTCTTCTTCCGAGGATCGTCTTTCGCATCAATGTACTCCAGGCCGAGTGGCCCCATTGCGGTTACTTGCGTGACGTACTCGCCGGATTTCGCCCAGTGGAAATGGGGAGTGTTGCCAGGGAGAATGACCACGGCGCCGGGCGGATAGGTTTCCAACTTATTCGCGTCGAATTCATCACCCAACCCGATATAAAAGACGCCAGAAATCACGGTGTAGACTCGGTCCTCCGGGTGCTTGTGAGGCATCAGCTTCTCGCCACGGGGCACTTTGACCCGGATAGTGTAAGGGCCGGGCTCCGAGGGCTGCCCGACGACGACGGCAAGCCGTATGGAGGGTGGGAACGCCGGGAACGGTTTCCAATCAATATCTTCGGACAGGATGGCTTTGAATACTTCCTGTCCAGGTTGGTGACTACGGACGCCGCTTTGCGCGGCAGGCTTTACCGCGCTGGCTTTTTGAGACATAGAAACCTCTTTTCGTGCAGAAAATGTAAAACATGAATGCAGACTTTCGAGACAGGTCCGCCAGTGATGCCGCGATGTCAGTGCGAGTGACTGATCAAGGCAAAGATTGGCAGAAGCGCGACGACGAGGCGCAGCGCCGGCATCCGATCCGCCCAATCGTTAACCGTACGTGAGATCGGTGCTCTGTCCGACCTCGATAATATAGCCGTCGGGATCGCGGATGTAGCAGCGAATCTCGCCCTACTTGGGGATCGGCTCCGTGATGAACTTGGCTCCTCGACTTTTCCACAATTCATAGCACACTCGAATATCCGCAACACGGAAATTCAGGAAGCTGCTGACCTTATCCGGGTCGGCGGGGACGCTGAGCGTCACCGACGGCTTGTCCGGGGTGGGCCGCCTCCGACATTGACGATCTGCCAAGTATTCGCGATCTGAATGTGCCTAGACGCAGCCTTGCTGTCGCCTCTGCTGAGAATGCCGCCGCCGAAGACCTTCTCATAAAAATCAGCCGATCGGTCGATGTTGGCGACGGTGATGAAATGTGTGACGGTAAACCCGTCGCGCGGGGGCATCTCATAGCTTTTTTGTTCGATTCGTACGCTGCTCATTGACGACTCCAAATCCGATGAACAGTGCTCATCTGGGCGGGTGGCCCACACTTGCCTGATTTTCGGGCGGCATCAGCGGAAAACCGCCGAACGTAGTTTTCATCGATATTTACGCCCTCCTAGTGTCGTCCCTTTCTCAATTAGCTCGTTCTGGGCGTCCCCGATTCTTATGCCGCTGAAACCGACTTCTTCTTCCCATCGAGTGCCAGCAGAAGAAGTTTCAGAAGCGCTTCGTCCGAAAACGGGTTCTGACCTGAGATCAACTCGCGATCTTGAAGGACGTAGCTCTGCCATGGAGTGACCACGCTCACGTCACCGCCCGCCGTACGCAAGGCGAAGTCCGGGTAGAACAGCACCTTGCCACCAATCTCAAGCGGTTCCCGCTGCTGCTCTTCCGCTGTCGAAAAGACAGTCATCTTATACCCAGAATAGATCCAACCCTGAGCC
>DATFZQ010000243.1:0-5290 GCA_035314345.1 Candidatus Acidiferrum sp. | reverse complement strand
GCACCTGCTCCCATTGCGGCCATGAACGTTCTTGTAAAGGTCGTCATCATATCGTTTTTCGCACGCCGTTTGGCAAGTTTGAGGTTGGAGAGTCCGCGGCTTTATCATTGCCAGTGCGAATCGGATGGCAGGACAAGCTTCAGCCCGTTAGCTGAGCTGTTGCAGGAGCGCAGTTCTCCAGAGTTGGTATATCTGGAGACCAAGTTTGCGGCTCTTGTTTCTTACGGGCTCACAGTCGAACTCTTGAAGGAGGTGCTTCCGATCGGCCAGGAGCTCAGCACGACAGCGATCAGGCAACGGATAAGCCGAACGGCCCAACGGTTAGAAGACGAATTGGGAGAAGAGCAGGACATGTTTATTGGTGGCTGCCAGCGAGACTGGGATCAGCTTCCGGATCGGGCCGCACCGCTTATCGTTGGAATCGACGGTGGTTATGTCCATGCAAAAGACCAGCAGTCGCGAGCGGAAGGATGGTTCGAGGTGATCGTGGGTAAGAGTATGTCCCAGGACGGCGAATCTTCGAAATGCTTCGGATTTGTAAATCGCTACGATACCAAGCCCAAACGGCGCTTGTTCGAGATGCTCAAATCTCAAGGAATGCAGATGAACCAAGCGGTCACGTTCTTGTCGGACGGCGGCGACACTGTCCGCGATCTCCAAATGTACCTGAATCCGCAGGCCGAGCATCTTCTGGACTGGTTCCACATTTCGATGAGGCTGACGGTGATGAGTCAGCTAGCCAAAAGCGTCGAGGCTGATGACCAACCGAATCTGAGCGCCGAAATAGAACAAGAACTCAAACGCCTCAAATGGAATCTCTGGCATGGGAATGTTCACAAAGCGTTACAAATTGTGGAAGACCTGGAATACGCTCTGGACCTCGAAGAGAATAGCCAGGAGCAACGAAAGTTGCTGAAAGCGGTTCGAGAATTCGGGACTTACATCACTGCCAATCGAACATTCATTCCGAACTACGGCGATCGTTACCGGCACGGAGAGACCATCTCGACAGCCTTCGTTGAATCAGCCATCAATCAAGTCGTGAGCAAGCGCATGGTGAAGAAACAACAGATGCGGTGGACCGACCGCGGTGCCCATCTTTTACTGCAAGTGCGGACCCGCGTTTTGAATGAGGAGTGGCGCTCGACGCTATCGCATTGGTATCCAGCAATGCAGGAGACATGCGATGCGAAGGCGGCATAGCCCCCGGTTTTTCCCGGTCTCGGGGACAACTTGTCGTAGAATACGCCACCGTATGTTTTCGCAGCCAGGAGGACTTTGGGCCTATCATATCCTTTACAAGCCAGAAAGGCGTGCGTTCAGTGACATTCATGGAGCAGCACCCAGGAGATACAAGCACCAAAGATGACGGGCACGAAGGCGACGGTATTTATATAGGCGATCAAGAAAGCAGCCAAGAGCAGGATAGTCCAGCGGAGACTGAGAAGCTGCCGATGAGTGGCGTGCGGGTCATCGACGTGGGAACCTTCCTCGCTGGCCCCTATGCTGCCTCGATCCTGGGCGAGTTTGGTGCGGAGATCCTGAAGGTAGAGCATCCCATCGCAGGCGATCCAATGCGGCGCTTTGGAACACCCACGAAGCGTCATGATGCAACCCTGGCCTGGCTCAGTGAAGGCCGAAACAGGAAGTCGGTCACCATCGATCTGCGCCAGAAAGAGGGTGTAGAGCTTTTCCTGAAGCTCGTCGCGAAGTCTGATGTTTTGGTCGAGAACTTCCGCCCAGGAACTATGGAGGAATGGGGACTGGGTTGGCAGGTGTTAAGCGAGGCCAATCCTGGCCTGGTTATGCTGAGGGTGTCGGGATATGGGCAGACCGGCCCCTATCGCCGACGTTCAGGATTCGCTCATATTGCGCACGCGTTTGGTGGCCTGTCCTATCTCGCTGGCTTCCCCGGCGAAACGCCAGTCCTTCCCGGCACAACGCCACTTGGGGACTATATGTCGAGTCTCTACGGAGCAATCGGCATCATGCTGGCCTTACGCCACCGGGAGAAGACTGGCCGCGGGCAGGTGATCGATATCGGGACCTATGAGGCAGTCTTTCGCCAATTGGACGAGATCGCCGGCGCATACGGCCTGTTCGGCAAGATCAGGGAACGAGAGGGCGTCGGCAGTTTCGTTGCCGTGCCGCACGGTCATTTCCGCACGAAGGACGACAAATGGATTGCCATTGCCTGCACGACCGATAAGATGTTTGAACGCCTATCAGAAGCGATGGAACGTCCTGAACTCGCATCCAGCACACTTTACGGCGAACAGCGCAAGCGGCTTGCCGCCCGTGATTTGGTTAATCAAATCGTCATCGAATGGGTAGGTTCGCTCACCCGCGAAGAGGTGCAAAGGCGTTGCCTTGACAAAGAGGTTCCCGTGGGAAAAGTGAATAGCATTGCCGATATCTTCGAAGATGAGCATTTCCGGGCACGCGGGAATCTCGCTCACATCGAAGAGGAAGGTCTGGGCGAGGTGGTGGTCCCCAATGTCATACCGACGCTTTCGGAAACGCCAGCGCGCATCACCAATCTTGGTCCGCCCCTGGGCAACGCCACCGACGAGGTCATGCGCGAGTTGCTGGGAATCTCGGTAGACGAAATCAGGCGCCTCCGGCAACGCAAGATTATTTAACATGCCACGCTGCATAGTTTCTGAGGTAAAGCTTGATACATGAGACTAAAGCCGAGCTGCCGCTGGCAGGTATCCGCGTCATTGATGTCGCCACGGTGATCGCGGCACCCTACTGCGCAACCGTTCTTGGAGAATTTGGTGCCGAGGTCCTGAAAGTCGAACATCCTTTGGGCGGCGATGTCCTGCGCCGGTTTGGTACTCCGACCCAGCGTCAAGGCGACACGCTGACCTGGCTTAGCGAAGCGCGCAACAAGAAATCGGTCACCATCGACCTGCATCGTCCCGAAGGCGTAGACCTCTTCAAGAAGCTGATAGAGAAGTCAGACATACTGTGTGAGAACTTCCGGCCTGGCACGCTGGAAAAGTGGGGGCTGGGCTGGGAGGTGCTGCACGATATCAATCCGGGTCTGATCATGCTGCGCGTGACTGGGTACGGCCAGTACGGCCCGTACAAGGACCGGCCTGGTTTTGCTCGCATCGCACATGCGGTTGGCGGAATTGCGTATCTCGCGGGTATGCCAAAGGGCAGGCCTGTTACTCCGGGTTCGACGACCATGGGCGATTACCTCACCGGACTATACGGCTGCATTGGTGTTCTGATGGCACTGCGCTACCGCGAACGCACCGGCTGCGGCCAGTATGTTGACGCTGCCCTGTACGAGTCCGTTTTCCGCTGTACCGATGAACTCGTGCCGATCTACGGCATGTATGGAATTGTCAGAGAACGACACGGGCCGAATCACAATGAATTCGAGTGTCCTCACGGTCACTTTCCGACGAAAGACGGCAAATGGGTTGCCATCGCCTGTGCGACGGACAAGTTATTTACGCGGCTGGCGATGGCGATGGAGCGCCCCGAACTGGCTTCTTCAAGCACCTACGGTGAGCAGAAGACGCGGCTGGAAAACTGCCACGACGTGAACGAGATTGTGAGAGACTGGTGTGGGTCCTTGACTCGCGAGGAGGTACTTGAGCGTTGCTATGCGACTGGAGCACCAGCCGGGCCGCTGAACAATATCGCCGACATTTTCGGCAACCGTCAATTCCACGCCCGCCGCAATCTCGTCGCCATGGATGAAGAGGAAACAGGAGAGACGATCATTGTACCTTCCGTGATTCCCAGATTGTCGGAAACACCTGGTCAGATCAGGCACTTGGGCCCCAAGCTCGGAGAGCACACGGTAGAGGTGCTCAAGGATTTGCTTGGCATAGACGACTGTCAGATTGATGAACTGCGCAACAAGCGCGTGATCTAACTTACCAGTAGTGGAGCAACACTCTCCACTGTTGTGGAAGGATATATTGTGGAAGGAATACTGAAAGGTCTCCGCGTCGTCGAAGGCTCGGCCTTCGTGGCAGCACCGCTCGGCGGCCTGACACTGGCCCAACTGGGTGCAGATGTCATCCGCTTCGACCAGATCGGTGGAGGTCTCGACTACAAACGGTGGCCCGTTACCCTGGATGGAAAACAGAGCCTGTTCTGGGCTGGACTCAACAAGGGCAAGCGCTCGATTACGGTGGACTTCCGCAAGCCTCGTGGACAAGAGCTGCTGACCCAACTAATTTGCGGGCCTGGTGAGAACGCGGGCCTATTCAGTAGCAACTTTCCTGGCCGAGGCTGGTTCAGCTATGAGGCACTGAAGGCCCATCGGCATGACCTGATCATGGTCAACTTCCTGGGTCGCCGCGACGGCGGCTCCGAAGTGGACTATACCGTTAACCCGCAGATCGGCTTCCCGTTTATGACGGGTCCGACGACCTCGCCAGACCCGGTGAACCATGTCTTTCCGGTGTGGGACTTCGTCTCAGGTCACATGATTGCACTCGGGTTACTCGCCGCCGAGCGGCACAGACGCCTCACCGGACAGGGGCAACTGGTGAAGATTGCGTTGAAAGACGTAGCGCTGGCGATGCTTGGTAACTTCGGCATGATCGCCGAAGTGATGATCAACGATGCCGACCGACCAAAGCAAGGGAATTATTTATACGGTGCCTTTGGCCGTGACTTCGAGACGCTGGACGGTAAGCGGGTGATGGTTGTGGGCCTGACAGGTCTGCAATGGAGCTGCCTATGTAAGGCGACCGGCTTTACGGCTGAATTCAATGCCCTCGGAGCGCGTCTGGGTCTTAATATGAGTGATGAGGGCGACCGGTTCCGCGCTCGCAAGGAGATAGCAAATATCTTGGAGCCCTGGTTTTACGCTCGAACGCTGGCAGAAGTTCGTCGCATCTTCGAGGAGCAGCGTGTCACCTGGGGCCCGTATCGGACGGTGCGGGAAGCCATGGAAAACGACCCCGACTGTTCCTCTGACAATCCAATGTTCGGCATGGTGGAACAGCCCGGCATCGGGACATATCTGATGCCTGCCTCTCCCCTCGACTTCAGCCAGGTTCCGCGGTTGCCAGCGCAGCCTGCACCTCGGCTGGGTGAGCATACCGACGAAATTCTGCTGGATATTCTTGGTCTCAGCGAGAGGGAGGTTGGCAAGCTCCACGACGAAGGCATCGTCGCCGGACCCGAACATTCTCCCGCGCAGCCACGCGGCTTAGAACAGAACGAGCAATGGAGGACACATCTTTGAAACTTCCTGTCCATTTCTATAAACCGCTTGCGATCGGAGCCCCGCAGCCGCTGCGTGAGCTGCCAG
>DATFZQ010000242.1:0-6558 GCA_035314345.1 Candidatus Acidiferrum sp. | reverse complement strand
GAGGACTTGGAGTTGGAGAGGTACGGCAGCTGGGCGCTGGCCAACATCCGTCTCGCCAATGCGCTGAAAATGAAGGGCTACGATTTTCACTTCAGTTTCGGCAAGGGCACCCACAATTCGGGCCAGGGGGCGGCGGAGTTCCCAGAGGAAATGGTGTGGCTCTGGCGAGACTATGATGCCAGCAAGACGTCTTATACCTACGAGATGGACCCGGTGGAGAAATCCAAGCCGCTGTTTCGGGTGTCTATAACTAATCGCGACGCCCAGTAGGGCAGGAACAGGAAATCACAAGTAGCCCATTTTCACTCCGGCGGCGCAACCTGCGAAAGCTGGCATAAGCAAGTTCCGTGTCGATGACGTAAGCACATTGCAAATTGAGGTATGCGGTTTGTCTTGACGGTGGGATAGACTTGGTTGCTGGCGGACTGCGGCAGAAATGCGTATTCGCTGAAACAACCAATTCGGAGCTTTCGAGTTCCAAGAATCTAGCTTGACGGGATAACACTCAAACGTTTTCTGAGTCATAAAGAGGTTATGGGCCAAATATCCCAACTCCGCGGCAAGCCCAAGACCCTTCTCCTTCGTATTGCTTCCGTATTGGTTCTGGTGGCTATCCCCTTTTTTTTCGTGCACTTCCGGCAAGGACGACCTTCGGCAGACAGGACGGATGCCTTAGTCAAGGTCGAACGAAAGAACCTTTCGCAAACGCTGCGGCTCAATGGAACGACGCAGGCTTCGCGCTCCTTTATCGTTCTCGCGCCGAGGCTCGAGGGAGCACAGGTCGGCTCGATGGTCGTTACCAAGTTGGCCCCGGCTGGCACACATGTGAAGAGCGGCGACCTGCTGGTCGAGTTCGATCCCCAGGCGCAGATGAAAGACTACCTCGATAAAAAGAGCACCTTCGACAATCTGGTGAGCCAGGTGGCGCAGAAGCAGACCGATGAGGACATCGCGCGCGCCAAGGACGATACGGCGATGAAACAGGCCGAGGACGAATTGAAGCGGGCGCAGCTCGAGATCCAGAGAAATGAAGTGGTATCGCGAATCGACGCCGAGAAAAATCAGGAAGCTGTTGACGAAGGGCAAGCTACCCTGAAGCAGCTTAAGGAAACGTACCAGTTGAAGCGTGCCGCGGCGGTGGCAGCGATAAAGATTCTGGAGATTCAGCGAGATCGTGCAAAGGAAGCGATGCGCTACGCGTTGGCCAATGCGGCGAAAATGACGGTGCACTCGCCAATGACCGGAGTAGTGGTTTACAACACCATTTGGCTAGGCGGGCGGATGGGCACGGTGCAGCAAGGGGATCAGGTGCGGCCGGGGGTGCCGTTCCTTCAGGTGGTTGATCCGTCCAAGATGGAAGTGCGCGTGGAACTGAATCAAGTGGACCTTTTGAAAGTGCATCCGGGGCAGAAAGCGGAAATGCGCCTGGATGCTTATCCGGGGATGATGCTTCCGGCCGCCCTCGATGAGCTTTCGCCTCTTGGCCACACAGGGCAGTTTACGGAGATGGTGCGGTCGTTCACGGCACGGTTCCTCGTCCAAGGAAACGACCCGAGGCTTTTACCCGACCTTTCGGCAGCCATGGACCTTGATCTTGGGACGGACACGAATGTGCTCGTCGTTCCGTACCAAAGCATTGGGACTGAATTGGGACATTCGTTTGTGTGGCTGAAAAGTTCGAGCGGTTTTGAGAAGCGCACGGTGAAAATAGGGCGTCGCAATGACCTGAACGCCGTGGTGGAGTCCGGACTGGCGGAGGGCGATGTAATTCGGCGAGACGCTGGCGAAGATTCTGGAGCGGCGGAGCGGCCATGAGCGGCGGAAACCAGAAGAGGAAGTCGAAAAAGAAAGTGCTGGGTGGCGCTGCCATTCTGATTGTTGGCGGGCTGGTGTTTGGGGCTTTTCGGTTGGCCAACTCGGCCGTGAATTTTCCGATGGCGGATGTAAAGCGCAAGGAATTCGTAGATTACCTGGAAATTAAAGGCGAGGTCAAAGCCATTCGCTCGGCAGTGATTGCGGCTCCTTACGGGGCGGGGGACTTGCAGATCCTGAGGCTGGTCGACAACGCGACGAAAGTGAAGAAGGGCGATTTTTTGGTGGAGTTTGACGCAACCACGGTCAAACAAAAACTGGCAGAAGATCAATCCGCAGTCAAATCCACGGAAGCGGAAATCCAGCAGTCACGCGCGGCCTCGAGATTGAAGGAAGAGCAGGACGTGACCGACGCCATGACCGCGAAATACGACACCGAGAAGGCGCGCATGGATGCCAGCAAACAGGAGATCCTTTCGGTCATTGAGGGCGAGCAGGCCAAACTGAAACTCGCGGATGCGGAACAGAAACAGAAGGAGACCGAAGGTAAGTTGAAGGCGGATCGCGCGGCGGCCGAGTCCGATCTCGCGAGTAAGCAGCAGAAGCACGACCAAGCTGCTTTCCAAGTGGAGCTCGACCAACGAGCTCTGGAGTCTCTCACTCTGCGCGCTCCGCTGGACGGCGTCGTGGCGCTGCAGAATCACTGGCAGCCTCAGGGCAGCCCCACCACGTTCAAACCCGGCGACCGCGCTTGGCCCGGCGCGGCGATCGCGGAGCTGCCCGATGGTTCCGCGCTCAAGATCGCAGCACGGGTAGAAGAAGCGGAAAGAGGCCAACTGAAGCTGGGTCAGTCCGCAACAGTGCGGCTAGATGCGCTTCCGGATCGCAGCTTCGACGGGCATGTGGACACGATCAGTCCCACGGCCAGCCTGGATTTCGGCTCGGGTTGGCCAGTGCCGCGAAATTTTGCGGTGGAACTCGGCTTGGCAGGAAGCGATGCGCGGCTCACGCCTGGAATGGGAGCGACTGTTCGCATCGCCGTGGCTCGCGTTCCCGATGGAATTGTGATTCCCACAAACGCTCTTTTTAGGAAAGCAGGCCGAACCGTGGCCTACGTGCGGCGGGGGTCGAAATTCGAAGAAACTCCCGTAGAGGTGTCGCGCCAGAGCGGCGATGAAGCTTTGATTGCCAAAGGGTTGCAACCGGGGGAACGGCTGGCGCTCAAGGATCCAACGCTTGCAAAGTAGAGACTTCATGTCGAGCAAAGGAAGTACGCGTGCGTTGGCCTTTCTGCTCGCACTGGCATTGGGAGGAAGCGGCATTGCCTGCCGTCAGACCACCGGGCTGGCCGGCGATGCGGAAATTCCCACTGCCACGGTCAAGGAAGTCGATCTCCAACTCAAGGTGTTCACGAAGGGCGCGTTGCATACCGAGCAATCGAGAGTCGTTTCGGCGCCGCCCATCGCCGGAGGCACATTGCAGATCATCCAGTTGGCCGCCGCAGGAGCGCAGGTGCGTGCTGGAGACGTTGTGTTGGAGTTTGACCCGAGCCAACAGGAATACAACCTCGCGCAAAACCGCAGCGACCTCGAGCAAGCCGACCAGGAGATCGTCAAAGCCAAGGCAGATGCGGCGGTTCAGACGGCGGAAGACCAGACCGCGCTCCTGAAAGCAAAATACGCAGTGCGCAAGGCGGAACTCGAAGTCAGCAAAAACGAAATTTTGAGCCAGATCGATGGACAAAAAAACATTCTCGCATTGGAAGAAGCAAAGCGCGCGTTAACGCAACTCGAACAGGACATCCGGTCGCATGGCGCGTCGAATGATGCGGCCCTCGCGATTAGTCAAGAGAAACATCACAAAGCGCGGCTGGAAATGGATCAGGCGGAGCTAAACATAAAGAACATGAAGATAACTTCCCCCATCGATGGGCTCATGGTCATCCATGGCAACCGCGATTCCACCGGAGGATTCTTTATGGATGGCATGACGCTTCCGGATTACCACGTCGGGGACCAGGTAAATCCCGGCAGCTCGATTGCGGAAGTGATCGACAGCTCTCACTTGGAGATTTCCGCGCAGGTCGGCGAAACGGACCGCACGAATCTCAAGACCGGACAGTCCGTGGAGATAAAGGTAGATGCGCTTCCCGGCGAGTCCTTCACCGGGAGAGTGCGAACGGTTGGCGGAGCCACGGCCCGCGAATTCTGGGACGACAACGCAAAGCACAAGTTCGACGTGGCCATCCAACTGGACCGCGCCGATCCGCGTCTGCGCCCGGGCTTCGAGGCGCAACTAAGCATTCTTGGCGATCACCTTACACGCGCCGTGTCTCTTCCCGCGGAAGCGGTGTTCGAGCATGACGGCAAGAAGATTGTGTATTGCGAGCGCGGCCGGGGATTCGAGATGCAAGAAGTCAAAGTCCGTGCATTGAGCGAAGGGCGAGCGATTCTTGAAGGAGTCCCGGTTGGAACGGTTGTCGCGCTCGTGAATCCGGACAAGAAACGTTCTGGGAAACCCAAAGAAAGCGGCAGCGCGACTCCAAGTCTGGGTACAAGTTCCAATTGAAACGAATGGGGCGGCGATGAAACCTGGTTCGATGGCTCAGCCGAGATCCTTGGAACAGTGGCTGCCCGACCTTGCTTTTGGCTTGGAAAATCTCGCGAGCCACAAGCTGCGCTCCCTGCTGACCATGCTCGGAATGATTTTCGGAGTCGCAGCAGTGGTAGCGATGCTCTCGATCGGCGCGGGAGCACAACAGAAGGTGATGGCTTTCATCGAACAGCTGGGCGTGCGCAATCTGATCGTGGAGGCCAAAGAAGCACGCAACGAGCAGGAGCTTCAGAAAATCCGAAAAAATTCGCCGGGCCTCACGCTCAGCGACTATCAGATTATTCGCCAGAATGTAGGAGACATTCAGGATGCTACGCCGCGCAAGCGCTTCACGCCGACGAAAATTCTTCCAAAGCCTCAGCAGGATACGCCCGTCGTTTACGGCGTTGAACAGAGCTATTTGGAAATCGGCCATCTGCGCGTGACGGAAGGGCGCTTCTTCGACGCTTCCGACAATGCGGCTGCCGCACCGGTGTGTGTTTTGGGCGCGGCGGCGAAAGACAGCTTGTTTGGCGCGTCTCAAGCTGTCGGCGAATACATAAAGCTCAACGAAATGTGGTGCCATGTGATTGGCATCGCGGGACCGCAACTCGCCCCCGAATCGGACGTATCCGGCGTTCGAACCGAGGACATGAATAATCTGGTGTATGCGCCGTTGAATTCGGTCCTCTACCGCCTGGAAGATTCGCAAAGCTGGCTAAAAGACGAAATCGACGGCATGTATTTGCATTTGGCATCGACGGACACGAGCCTTACGGATGCGGAAGTAGTGCGCGGAATTCTTAACTCTTCGCATCATGATGCGGGCGACTTCAGCGTCATCGTGCCTGCGGAATTGCTGGCGCAGCAGAAAAGAACAGAGCAACTCTTCAACACCGTGATGGTAGCCATTGCGTCCATCTCCCTTTTGGTAGGCGGAATCGGAATCATGAACATCATGCTGGCGGCGATTCTCGAACGCACGCGGGAAATCGGAGTTCGCCGGGCGATCGGCGCAAGGCGCTGGGACATCATTCGTCAGTTCGTAATCGAAGCGACACTCATTTCCTTTGCGGGTGGCCTGCTGGGCGTGGTCGTGGGGTTCGCCATGTCGCAGCTAATTGCCTGGCTGGCAGGATGGTCCACTGTGGTTACGATCAGCTCGATCCTCCTGGCTTTTGTGGTTTCCATTTCCGTGGGATTAATTTTCGGGATTTATCCAGCGGTGAAGGCCGCACGGCTCGATCCCGTCGAGGCCATTCGGTACGAATAGCAGCGGTTTACATTCAGATGATCCTGTCGGGGGTGGTCATGAAAGTGGTGCGCTCCTTCTGTGTTGCGATCTCATTTTTTGCATTGATTGCAGTGAGCGAAGTCTCGTCGAGGGCGCAGAACGCCTCGCCTATGGAAAGGTACTTGGGAATCGGCGGCAAGCAAAAGCCCGCAGAGCCGCTGCTTGCGCCGCAGGATCTGAAGGATCACGTCGTCAACGGAAAGCTCGTCCTCTCTTTGGACGATTGCATTCGGCTGGCTCTTTCTAACAACACCGACATCCACCTGGACTACAACCAGATTGACACCGCGGAGAACAATCTTGAGCGTGTCTATGCGCCGTTTGATCCATTGCTAACATCGAGTTTCACGGATCAGCGGGCCAAGTCGCCGACGTCGACGCAACTCTCAGGGGCGTCCATCCTCAATGTATTGACCCAGGAGACGCAGATTGGCTACTCGCAAACATTTCAAACGGGCACGAATTTTCAGGGTTCGTTCATCGCAGACAAAAGTTCGACCAACAGTTCGTTCAATACTCTGAATCCTGCAACCGCGACGACACTGCAATTCACCTTGACGCAGCCGCTTTTGCGAAACCGCGGACTCTTTCCAAACCGCGCACCGATTTTGATCGCGCAGCGCAACCTGAAACAGGCTCGCGCTTCGTTTCTCGGAGAAGTGAGCGACATCATTCAACAGATTGTTGGCAATTACTGGAACGTCGTACTTGCTCGAGAAGTTCTCGCAGTACAGCAAAAATCGCTGGATGAAGCACAGAAGAGTTACGACCACGACAAAAAGGCTCTAAGCCTGGGGGCCTTGCCTCCCCTGGATATCTATCGCTCCGAATCGCAGGTTGCTTCGCGGCGTGTGGGAGTG
>DATFZQ010000241.1:0-38719 GCA_035314345.1 Candidatus Acidiferrum sp. | reverse complement strand
CAGGAGAAAGTCGGGCAGGTGAAAAAAGTTCTCGGGAAGTAGGACGGGTTGCGGGCGGCGTGAAAAAAAAGTGTTGCCGGCTGCCCTTGGATATGGGTTGACGTTCTGCGCAGCATGAGCGCAAGAAGAGACGGATGCGTTTTGCAAATTGAGGGGAGATTCAAATGTTACTGCTAATTATTGTGCTGTTGCTATTGTTCGGCGGTGGAGGTGGTTATTACGGATATTCGAGATGGGGCAATCGCGGCGGGATCGGGATCGTCGGAGTCGTGATTATTATAGTTGTGGTCGTTTATCTGCTCGGAGGAATTCGAATATAGAGCGAACAAGGGACAGTTTGGCGCGTCGTAATCACTGGGTAAAAGAAATGAGTGAGGCAGGTTATGAGAAGTTCGATGCAGTCGGATCACCGGTCGACATGGAACGAAGTATGCGAGGCGCTGGCATTCTCATCGCTAGATACCTACGAGCGTGGCACCGATTGCACGGTTTGTTGCGAAGTGGAGCCTAACCTACAGGGCGGCGTGAAAGTCGTTGCGGAAGAACTTGCCTGGCTGGTGCTGGCCAAGGAAGCGTTAGATTCCAGTTGTAACTAATCTCGCGGCCTGAGCGCCACGGTCGACGAATCCGAATGTTGCGAAAGGGAAGGCCATGCCACAGAGTTTCCATCAGAGAGCTGCGGAGCTTCACGAACTCGCCGCGCACGCGCACCGTTCGGCCGCAGTCCATCATGGCAAAGAAGATCACCTGACCGGACACGAACTTTCCAAACAAGCGATGGAACACGCTGCAAAGGCATTAAAGTCTTCGCAGGAAGCACACCAGAAATCCGAAAAGGCCGCCGCGAAGTAAGAGAGAATCACCAGCCGAATCCTGGGGCGCGTATGCGCTACGCAATCCGTCCCATTTTATACAGACACGATTTGAGAACTCCTTTACCGTTGCTTGATTGGGATTCCAGAGTGGAAGTTCTCGGATACTTGGCCCATTGGGATTTTTCCATGACAAACCGCGTGGCTGAAATCAATCCAAGCATTTGGCTAAAAACGTGTGGTCAAGAAAAGGAGAAACATGAGATCGAACATATTGTCTGGTGCGTTGCTCACGATCATTGCGGTTGGAAGTATTTCGGGATGCTCGAGTACGCCCACGAAATCGGCGGATGTAGAGGGATCCATTCGTCAGTCATTGGATCAGGCGGGCCTTAAGGATGTTAGCGTCAGCCAGGACCGAGACAAGGGAGTAGTGACCCTGACGGGTACGACCACATCGGAGGGAGACAAGTCGCAAGCCGAATCGATTGCCAGGTCTATCGGCGCGGGGCAGGTAATCTCTGATCAGATTGCGGTGCGTCCTCCAGGTGGTGAGAGCCTCGCGAAAAGAGTGGACTCCGACCTCGACGGGGGCATTGAGAAAAACTTTGATGCCGTGCTGATACAACATAAGCTGGACAGCGATGTAAAATACGCCGTGAAAAACGGCGTGATCACACTGACGGGGAATGTAAATTCGCAGGCGCGGCGGGACTCGGTGGGACGTTTGGCGTCAGGTGTGCCGAACGTAAAACAGGTGGTGAATGAATTGGAAGTGAAGGATCAGAAGGCCAGCTCCACAGACTAGGAGTGGGGCGTAAGAGTTGTTGCCGGAGAACTTGGGTGGATGGCGCTGGCCAAGGAAGCGTTGGATTCCCGTTGTAACTAAATGCGCGGTCCGAAGGAAGAACTGACGAATCACGGCAAAGAGGAGCACTTGACGGGGCACGCACTTTCCAGACAAGCGATGGAATACGCGGCGAAAGCGTTCAAGCACTCACAAGAAGCGCACGAGAAATCACAAAAGGCTAGCGGCAAAAAATGGGCCGGAATTCCGAAGTTGAGGGAATAAAGGTGCAATGTGAGCCGTGGACGTGACTGGCGATTGTTGGGAGTGATCCCTCTTTGCGTTCATCAGGGCTTGGGTCAATTTAGGTCAGGTTAGGTCCTGATAGCGACAGCTGCAGCGATTGCGGCCTGCGGGACACGAACACATATTCGTGTCCCACGGGAAGGTTCCGATTCAACGGAGAGATGTCCCCCAACTAGCCGCAACCGCTCCCGCATGCTGACTAACCCGAGTCCAGCTGCTCTCTTTGCCGACTCCACGTCGAACCCTCGGCCCGAGTCGGAGATGCAAAGTTCAATTTCTTCAGACTGGCCTGACAGTTCAACTTCAGCTTCCGCCGCTTCGCTATGCTTCACGACATTTTGCAAAGCTTCCTGCGTAATCCGGTAGAGGCAGAGCGACACATCTTTCGGAATCTGTCCTGGAATGTTGCTGTGGAGGAACTGGACGTCTATCTTATGCTGCGCAGAAAATTCTCCGCAGAACCCCTTCAAAGAGGCAACCAAGCCCAGAAGTTCCAGCCTCGCTGGATGAAGCTGATAAGACAAGCTATGGATGTCGGACGACACTTCTCGGGCTGTTTCCGCAATGGTGTGCAGTTGTTGTTTGGCTTTGGACGAAATATCAGGCATGCCCTGTTTGAATTGCTCGACGCTGATTTGAAGGACCGCCATTCGTTGACTCAGATCGTCATGCAACTCCCGGGCAATCCGGGTTCTCTCCGCTTCCTGAGCGGTGATCAGGCGCCCGCTCATGGCCATGAGCGCTTCTTCGGACAGTTTCCTTTGCGTGATGTCTTGAGTCGTGCCCCGAAGGTAGATGGGATGACCGCTGGCATCAACCACGGCCTCACCTCGGCTGGTAAGCCAAAGTTTTGTGCCGTTTAAACTTGTAGCCTCCAAGTCCAGTTCATAGGGGATTCCGGTTCGCAGCGCCTTCTCAACCCCTTGCTGCAAACGATCCCAGCTCTCCGGAGTAAAGAATTGCTCGTGATCTTTAAAGGAAGGTGCTGGTAGCTTGGGATTGTATCCAGCCATGCGATACAGCTCTGCTGACCAGGTCATGGCATCGGTGCGGGGATCCCATCGCCAGCTGCCGGTCTGAGCCATGCGCTGGGCTTCATTCAACTCGGTGTCTCTCTGTCGTAAGGCCTGCTCCGCATCGTTGGTCTCTTCAACAAGAGCTGCCAGAGCCATGAACGGCGCGGCTGTAAAGAATAGGAACAGTTGCAGCGACGGGACATCGATAAGCAGCTCCGGCCCGGTGAACGGACCTCGGCCATGGATTGCGCCCCAGATCGCTACAAACGCAATGGCAATCATGGAAGTGCTGACTCCCGTCGAACCGAAGCGCAAAGTGCACCACAGCAGCAGTGGAACGAGAGAATAAAGCAATGTGGGAAGGGTGCTCCCCAAGGGAGAGGCGAAAGCGAGCTGCCCGAGAACAACCAAGGCAACGAGCAGCACGACTGCCTCGATGTAATGCGCGAGGGGCTTTTTTGCCCCGAGCGGAATTTCTCTGGCCCAGCCCAAAATGGCGGGCATCAGAGTAAGGAATCCTAGCGCCTCCGAAAAGAAAGCGACCTTCCAAGTTGCCCAATAGTTACTGCTGTTGGAAAGAGCGCCTAAGAATGCTCCAACGAAGGGTGCCAGGAACACCGCGTAGAAGGAGTACTTAGCAAGGGCTTTGACACTATTCAGCCGAGGCGCGCCGTCGAATGCGTAACGAAGGCACCAAGCAGCGGTGAGAACTTCTACCGCATTCGACAGAAAGAGCCAGACAATGGCATGAGCCGGGGCTCCCCCCTGCAGGTCATAGAGGACAAATCCAGCCAGGCCAGCCAGCAGGAATACCGGCCACAGCCTGCGCCTAACCAGGACCAACACGGACGCGAGAATGACGTTTCCCAGCCAAAGCGGCGAGACCATTTGCGGCTGGACTATCAGCGCGCCGCCGAGCCTTCCCGCGATGTAACACAGGGCAGCCACCAGACATGCCTGGAGAACGACGCGGAGATAGGGGTTCAGGTTGGTAGTGCTCCAGGACAGCCGATCTCGTTTGGTTTCGATGGCCTACCTCCGTTTCAGCAGGGCCGGGTGGTGGCTGCATTCTGTCGCGAGTCTACAACCCATCCAGGGTCAGTGCAGGCGACGCTGCTATGTTACTCGGATACGAAGATATTGTTTAGCGGGTCTTCCGTTTTCAGGAAGATCGATCGCTCGTTCAACCAAGCCACATTCTGATTTGGGGTCAGCGAAGCCAGAGGAGCCCCAAAATGGGATACCAACAGGACTGTAATTGTAGAAACCGTAGCATGAAAGCTTGGCGTCAGCAAATTGAATACTCATTATGTCCTACGACGTGATGGTTCGCAAAGGTAGCCATAAAGCGAGTAGTCGGGTAAAAGAGGGTCTATGTGACAAACTCGCGTCTTACCGCGTCAGAGCTGGAAGCTCACTCTAACGGAATAACATAGAGGGAAGCTCTGTTGCGTGTTAGATTGGCGCGTCCCGCGGTTGCGGAGTTCTGACGAAAAAGAGCTGCCGATCCCACAATCCTGGAATAACTAGCGGCAGAGAGAACGAGAAACCGGACGTTCGGGTTTTGTCTGGAGAGATTGAGGAGGTAAGGATGGACTCGATGGGCGGGGTGCTTACGGTTTTGGGAGTGTTCTTTGTAATTTTTGTTTTGGGCTTGGTGTTCGGCTCGTTTTTCACTGTGGAGACGGCGCAGGTGGCCATCGTGCAGCGTCTGGGTAAGTTCGCGCGCGTTGCAGGTCCTGGGCTGAATTGGAAGACGCCTTTCATCGAGGCGGTAGTGCGGCGCATGAGCATGAAGGTGCAGCAGTTTGACGTGAAAGTCGAAACCAAGACGCAGGACAACGTCTTCGTGCAAATTCCCGTGTCAATCCAATACAAAGTGATACCGGATTCCGTGGAAGCGGCATTTTACAAACTGACCGATCCGGTCAAGCAGATCGAATCCATGGTCTACAACGTGGTGCTGGGGCACGTTCCGAAAATGAAGCTGGACGATACTTTCCTGAATCAGGCGGCGATCGCCAATGATTTGCGCGACAGCCTGGACGGCTCGATGAAGGAATACGGCTACTCGATCGTGAAAGTGCTGATCTCCGATATCGTGCCGGACCAAAAAGTGAAAGCGGCGATGAACGATATCAATGCCGCGCAGCGCGAACGCGAAGCCACAGTATCGCGCGCGGAAACGAATAAGTTGCTTTTGGTAAAGCAGGCCGAAGCAGAAGCCGAGTCCAAGCGGCTGCAAGGCGAAGGCATTGCCAACCAACGCAAGGCCATCATTTCCGGCTTGAAAGACTCGGTGGAAGACTTTGCGAAGACCGTTCCGGGTTCCACACCGCAAGATGTCATGCAACTTGTCTTGATGACGCAGTATTTCGACACTTTAAAGGACATCGCCGCGAATGATCGTACCAACACCGTGTTGATACCGCATACGCCAAACACGCTGACGGATCTCTTTGGCCAGATCCGCAACGCCGTGATCACCGGCACGGAAATGACCAGGCATGATGTACCCTCCTCGCTCACCCCGAGCGATTCCAAAAAATGAGCGGCGATCTTCACAGAGCACAGACCATCGATTGAAGAGAGAATGTGCCGGATACTGTTGGAGTCGAAAAAAATAATATGAAGAAACGGGATCGCAGGAGATTTTTGAAGAGTTCGGCGGTGGCCTTCGCCGCGAGTTTCGGTTTGGGGCGTGAGGTTCTTATGGGCGGGGAAAAGCTTGAGGCGTTGACGCGATGGGGCAGCGGGGGAGAAAGTGCGCAGAAAGCGTTTGGGAATGAGGGGAAGAAGCCGCTGCGGCTGGGATTGATTATTGGGATTGGGAATGATCCGGACGCGGCGATGGCTAAAGTGCATGAGCTTGGCTTGCCGACTTGCCAGGTGTATGTGACAGAGTTTGCGCCGGGACTTGTGGGGAGTTTGGGGAAGGCGCTGGGGAAGTACGGGATTGAGGCGACGTCGATGGTGGTTGGCGGGCCGGGCAAAGAGGTGTGGGATTTTTATGAGGGACCGTTGACGATTGGGTTGGTGCCGCGAGATACGCGAGCGGCGCGGATTGCGCATATCAAGAAGGCGTCGGATTTTGCGAAGGAGTGCGGCGTGGCGGCGGTGCAGACGCATTGCGGATTCATTCCGGAAAATCCGAATGACGTGTTGTACAAAGAAACCGTAGTTGCGATGCGGGAGGTTGCGGAATACTGCGAGAGGAACGGGCAGAATTTCCGGTATGAGACGGGGCAGGAGACGCCGATTACTTTGGTGCGCGCGATACGGGATGTCGGGCTGGACAATCAGGGAGTGAATTTTGATTTGGCGAATTTGATTTTGTATGGGAAGGCGAATCCGGTGGATGCGATTGAGATTCTTGGGCCGTATGTGCAGGGGATTCATGCTAAGGACGGATGGTGGCCGACGAATCCGAAGGATTTGGGTGAGGAAGTGGCGATTGGAAAGGGGAAGGTGGATTTTCCGCGGATTATTGCGCGGTTGAAGGAGATGAAGTATGCGGGGGCGGTGACGATTGAGCGGGAGATTTCGGGGGAGAAGCAGATGGAGGATGTGAGAGGGGCGAAGGAGTATCTTCAGAAACTGATTGGTTAGAAGGTTGGAAGGTTTAGAGGTTCGAAGGTTAAAGGTTTACTGGTTCGAGGTTGAAGAGTTAAATGGACCTGAGAGGCCCCCTCCCCGGTTTTCTGTAAATGCGGATTCTAAAGGACTTTAAGTCCTGCGTTTTGGAAGTGCGGATTCTAAATGGGTTACGGGGGTGTTTTGCGTAGCGGAGTCCAAGAGGGTTGGAGGCGGGATGGCAGGAAGAGAGAGAATAAGTCAGACGTTCAAGATTTCGGTGAGAGGAATTGCAAGGATGAGGGTGAGGGGCGCGGCAGAGGCACAAGGGTCGCTGAGTTCCAAAAAGGGAATGGAAAGCGGGCTGGCGAGCAGACAGCACGTAGCACTATAGTATAAAAGGGTAATATTGTCAAGAGAATTATAAGTGTTTGGGGAGAAGCAACAGAGCGCGGGTACGAACGCTGGTGCACAGTCCCATTGTGGTTTACTACCAGATCCACGAGGTTCGGCGTCTGGTTGAAATTCTGCACCTGAGGCACGCCGCTAGAGAGCTTGCGAAGTTTTAGACTTCGCGGTGGAGAGAACTCATTCCAGGGCGGAGGAGAGGCGACGTCGGGCTTCTTCGAGGGAGATGGGTTTGACTTTGCCGGAGTTGATGTAGGCCATGCGGCGCTCGACTTCTTCGTCCCAAGCGGCTTCGACGGAGGGATCATGCGTTTCGTCGAGACTCTCGATGAGAGAACCGGCGAGGTCAGCGCGTTCCGAGACCGTTAAAGAAAGTGCTTTTCGTAAGAGTTCTGGTGCTTCTTTGGTCATGCGTTCATGGTAACGCCCAATATGATCATGTGCGGAAGGGGGGTGGCCTACCCTTTGTAGAAACCAACCACAAAGGGTAGGCCACCCCAGGCTTGAGGCGCGGCCACCCGCCAATGAATGGGGCCGGTCGCTTTGATGCCCACGCGGACCGGTTCCGGGGAACCTTGCAAGTTTCGGTAGAATGCGTGAGCTTCGCCACTTGATGTCTCCCGCGAGGGCGACATCGAAGCGTTGACAGGGGAAAATATGGGACGGGTATTCAGCCGCGTAAGAACTAACTCCGGGACGCCGACGCTGTAAGGAGAAGCGGAAGGCAATACCAGGCACACCGATATAGATCCCGCGCACGTATGGAAGCACCTCGCAAGGGAACCGGGAGATCCCGTGTTCACCCGGAGGTAACAAGACCGGGGCGCGTCGGGAAGTCCAAAGACGTACGCCGACGATGAACGAACACGGGAAGTCGGACAGACTGTAGTACCTGAGAAATCCCCGAACAAGACTGGGAAACCGGAGGCGGAGGGGATGGAGGGAAGAGGTTTGACCAAAGGGAACCTGCCACAGCAAAACGCAACCAGGACACCGAGCCGTAGGGTCGGAGGCGAAGGCAAGTCACGAGCAAGGGCTTAGTGGGCTGTATGCAGGTATGTTGCGCGGTCGCCTCGGATGTGATACAGCGAGGCGTGAGCAGTGGCCGTCGCATTGCGATGCCGCCAAGGAGAAGATGAATGCGAGAGCGTAGAGGGGTTGGAGAACAGGTCGGGCGGAGGGAATTTATTGGTGGGGCGGCGGCGGCGGGTGGGGTGATGTTTATTCCGGCGGCGAGGGTTTGGGGGACGGCGGCGAATTCGGCGGTGCAGGTGGGGCTGCTGGGGTGCGGAGGACGTGGGACGGAGGACGCTACGAACCTTGTGGAGACTGGCGGGGCACGCGTTGTGGCTCTGGCCGATATGTTCCACGATCAGTTGGATAAGGCGCACGCGGAATTCGACAAGATGCAGTCGGCGAAGGGATATGCGGCGATTGATGCGGCGCAGCTTTTTGTCGGGCCGATGGCTTACGAGAAAATCGCCGCGTCGAAGGAAGTGGATGCGATCGTGGTGGCTTCGCCGCCTTATTTTCATCCGCAGCATTTGGAGGCCGTCGTAGCGGCGGGGAAGCATGTTTATTGCGAGAAGCCGGTGGCGGTGGACGTGCCGGGGGCGAAGAAGGTCGTGGAAATAGGGAAGCGGGCTGAGGGGAAGCTGAGTTTGGACGTGGGATTTCAGATTCGGGATTGTCCGCCGTTTGTGGAGTTGGTGAAGCGGATTCATGGTGGGGCGCTGGGGAAGATTGTTTGCGGCGAGGCGCACTATCTTTCGGGATATCTGGACCGGCCGGCGTGGCCTGGGGCTTCGCCGACCGAACGGAGATTGCGGAACTGGGTTTATGACCGTGTTTTGTCCGGCGACATCATCGTGGAGCAGAACATCCATGTGATCGACATTTGCAACTGGATCTTGCAGGCGCATCCGGTGAAGTGTTCGGGTGCGGGCGGGAGGTTGGGGCGGCCTGCGGACGGGGATGTCTATGGGAATTACAACGTGGTGTTTACGTATCCAGAAGGGATTGATGTGACGTTCAGCTCGACGCAAATCGCGAAGGGGTGGTGGGACGTTACAGAACGATTTTTTGGGACGAAGGGGACCTCGCAGTCGCCGTACTCGGGGCCGCTGGGAATTTGGGGCGATGAGCCGTGGCAGACGCCGCAGACTCCGGAGAAAGATGCGCAGGGGTTTTCGGCGACGGGGAAGTTCACTTCGAATCTGGAATTTGCGGATGCGGAGAAGAAGAAAGCGTTCGTGGAGAGCATTACCAGCGGGAAATTCCACAATCAGGCGGCGACGGGCGCGGAGTCGGCGATTTCGTGCATGATGGCGCGGACGGCGGCATACACGGGAAGGGAAGTTACGTGGGACGAGCAGATGAAGTCGAAGGAGGTTTGGGAGTCGAAGATTGATTTGAATAAATTGAGCTGACAGCTTACAGCTAAGAGCTCACGTCAAAAGCGAAAAGCAGATCCCTTGCTACGCTCGGGATGACAATTTTTTGCTGAGGAAAAACAATTTACACAGAGATCGCTGAGGACACAGAGAGCACAGAGAAGAGAAAAGACAACGCAGAGGCGCAGAGTTAACAGAGATTCGCAGAGGAAGAGAGAAAAATGCGGAGCACGCGTCGGGAGTTTGTGATTAACGGAGTTGCGACGGCTTGCGTGGCCGGGCTTGGGGCAACGCTGGCTGGGGACTTGGCTGCAGTTAGTGGCCTTGAGCCTCAGGCTGCGGTGCTGCCGGTGAAGAAGGGGCTTGTGATGGACATGCTGCCTTCGCGCTTGAGTTACACGGAGCGGTTTAAGTTGGCGCGGGACTTGGGATTTGAGGTGGTGCAGGCGCCTACGACGCCGGACCAGCACGAGGCGGAAGAGATCAAGAAGGCTGCGGACGCGGCGAGCATTCGGATTGATTCCGTGATGAACATGGACCACTGGAAATATCCGCTGTCGTCGAGTGACAGCGTGGTGGTGGCGAAGAGCATGGAGGGGATGAGGACGTCCTTACACAATGCGAAGCTGTGGGGCTCGGACGCGGTGTTGCTGGTTCCGGCTGTGGTGAATGCGCAGACGTCTTATCGGGATGCCTGGACGCGGTCGCAGACGGAGATACGCAAGCTAATTCCGCTGGCTGCGGAGTTGAAAGTTGTGATTGCCCTCGAGGAAGTTTGGAACAAGTTTTTGCTGAGTCCTCTGGAGATGCAGAAGTACATTAGCGAGTTTGAGAGCCCGTGGATCAAGGCGTGGTTTGATGTGGGGAATGTGGTGCTTTATGGGTATCCGCAGGATTGGATTCGAACACTGGGGAAGAGCATCTACAAGGTGCATTTGAAAGATTTCAAACGCAAAGACAATGGATACGCGTGGGTGAACCTGGGCGATGGGGACGTCGATTGGGCGGCGGTGCGCCAGGCGTTTGCGGAGATTGGATATGCGGGGAGCGCCATTGCGGAATTGGATAGCGGCGACGAGGCGTATCTGCGTGATGTAAGCCGGCGGATAGACCGGTTGTTGATTAGCGGGGGCTAGGGACGGTTGAGGGTGTGGTGCTCTCGAACTAAGCGACGGCGGGCGGGGGGATTGAAGCGAGGCCGGGAAGGGATTATCGCTAGTTGGCGACGGCGACTGCTACGCCGAGTTCCTTGAGTTTGGCGCGGGCTGCGCGTTCTTCTTCCGTGCCGGGGTAGCGGCGGATAACTTCGCGGAGTTCGCGAACGCCGGCGGTTTTCTGGCCGAGTTCAATCAGCGCCATACCTTTCTTTAAACGAGCGGGTTCGAGCTTGAAGCCTTTCGGGTAGAGCGTAAGCACCTTGTCGTACTCCGCGACGGCGTCCTGATACTGCTTTTGATGGTAGGCAATTTCGCCGAGATAGAATTGGGCATTGCAAGCGAGGTCGGTGCTGCCATAGTACTTGAGGTAGTCGAGAAATTCCTGGCGGGCGAGATCGTATTTGCCGCTGGTGATGTCGCGCAGGCCGTTGGAATAGAGCATGTCGGCGGAGGGAGCGGGCGAGACGGCATTGCCTGGGGATGGAGGAGCGGAGTTTCCGTCATTCGCTGGCCTCGGGTTTGCGCCGGGAACGGCGCCGGCCGGGGCGGTGCCAGAAACTTTGGAGTCGATGCTTTGGACGGCGCTTTGAAGATCGACGAGTTGCTGATTTAGTTTTCCGAGACGGGATTTTATTTCCTCGAGATTGTCGGAAAGGCCCTGGACCTGTGTGGACATGGTGTCCAGGCGGGCGCCAGAGTTGGCTTGCACGTCTTGCACGGACTTCTGGACGCTGCCCATGGTGGCGTTGAGCTTGCCGACGTTGTCGCTGGTTTGCTCAACGAGAGTTTTAAGAACAGTGTGGTCCGTGGTGATTTGCGTGGACATGTCCTTCTGACCCTGAAGAAGCGTGGTGACATCGCGCTGCAAGTCGATGATTTCCCGAGCGACGGCCTCCGCCGGGCGCGGCCCGACGAGGCTGCCGCCGAGCGCCCCGGCAAAAATAGCGGCGGCAAAGAGTACGATGGTGCGGATTTTCATGAAAAAAACCTCCTCAGATGCGACTGCTTCTCAGACGAATATTCAGGCCAGGGAAGAGCGCTCTAACTTATAACCGCTGAGCGGCCGGTGTGTCTGGAACCGGCGGCTCTTTACTCACTTTAACGGCAGAGCCGCGCGCGAGCAAGAGATTGCTCGGTCACGCGGCTCTGACGGTCATCGAACAGTTACGTGGTTGTACTAGGCGCTATGGCACACGGACGAAGTGGCCGACGCGGTTTCTCTGCCAGCATTCCTCGTTGCTTTCCATGCAGAACGGCTTCTCCTTGCCCAGGCTCGTGGTATTCAAGCGGTCGGCGGAGATGCCGAGGGAGACGAGGTAGGCCTTTACGGCCGCGGCGCGGCGATCGCCGAGAACCAAGTTGTATTCGGTCGAGCCGCGTTCGTCGCAGTGGCCCTCGATGGTCGCTTTGACCTCGGGGTGATTGCGGAGGAACTCGGCGGTCTTTGCCAGCGCGTCGCGCGCGTCGGCGCGAATGTCGGCTTTGTTGAAGTCAAAGTAGGCGTCCTTCACGTCCCGCAGGAACAGTTCGTCGATCGTGGGACCGGGAGGAGGTGGAGGAGGTGGCGGTGGTGGCGCAGCCACGGTGACGCGGACGCTAGAATCAGCCGAGCCGCCCGGACCGCTGGCAGTAATGGTGTACGTCGTGGAGTCCGACGGAGTGACTTTGGTCGAGCCCTGAGCCGTGACGGCGCCCACTCCAGGCGAAATGGTGAGCTGAGTGGCATCGGTGGAAGTCCAGCTAAGAGTCGTCGAATCGCCAGCGCTAATGGAGGTTGGGTTAGCCTGCAGCGAGACAGTCGGGCGCGCAGGCGCAGGTGCTGGAGCCGGCGGAGGCGGAGGTGGCGGCGGAACCTTCTTTTTGCAACCTGCCACAAAGGCGAGCGCAAGCATGGTACTGAGCATGGCCCCGCGGTAGAGAGAGCTAGAAACCCGAATCATTCGAATCCTCCTCAACGTAAGAATCCCTTGTTCGTCCCACGAGCGCCATCATCCTATCACTAGCGGGCTGGGTAAAGGCAATACATCGTAGCACGATATATTATGCATCGTACACAGAGAAATGACACAGATCAGCACAAGAAGCAACTGTAAAAAGATGTAGTTCAGGGAGAATACCGCAACCAGAGCTTGTGATGGGCGGCAGGCCCGGAAAGTTTCGACAAATCTAGATCGACCGCTGTTTTACTTGGGAGACCAATTTGGGGACTCGTTGTGTCCGTCGACGGTTAGCTGGTGGGGCTGAGAGCCATCAGCCAGCATGGTCCAGATCTGTCGCGGGCCAGTGCGGGTGGATTCGAAGACGATGTGGCGGCCGTCGGGAGCCCAGCTGGGGCGCTCGTTGCGGCTTCCCGAGTCTGGCGTGAGATTGATGATGTGCTGCGAGGTTGGCTCCATGACGTAGATATCATAGTTGCCGTCTGGGCGTCGCCAACTGAAGGCCAGGAGCTGTCCGTTGGGGGACCAGGCGGGGTCGATTATGTAACCCTTATCCGGGAGATCGAGCAGGTTCACGTTGGTGCCGTCGGCGTTCATCATGTAGAGCTTGGGGATGCCGCCGCGATCGCTGACGAAGACAACGGATTGGCCGGTCTTGGGGTTCCAGGCGGGAGAAGTGCTGCCGCCATTGGAGAACGTGAGGCGCTTGGGTTTACTGCCGTTGATGTCCGTGACGTAGAGCTCGGGGTTGCTGGCCATGGAAGAGGAGAAAATGAGCTGTGTGCCGTCGGGGGACCAGGCGGCGGCGCTGTTTGTACCGCGGAAGCGGGGGAAGGAGATAACTTTGCCAGCGTCCACGGAATACATGCAGATTTGTGCGCTTACGACGCCGCTGACCGGTTGATAGCAAGTGAAGGCGATGCGCGAGGCGTCGGGAGACCAGCGCGGCATGAGTGAGATGGTGCGGAGCGACGTTAACGGGTGCTGGTTTGCACCGTCGTAGTCCATCACCCAGAGTTCTTTGGAGCCGGTGCGAGAGCTGACAAAGGCGATTTGCGTGGAGGCGATGCCCGGGAAGCCGCCGGAGAGTTTGAAGATGATTTCGTCGGCGAATTGGTGGGCGAACTTGCGGACTTGCTGGTCGGTGGGAGCGCCGCGATAGATTTTGCCGACAACGGATTGGGAGGAAGGACTGCTGACGTCATACAGCCAGGCTTGGATGGCGACTTCGGTCGTGGTTTCTGTGAGGTTGCCGAAAGCGACGTAATGTGCGTTGACCTGTGGGTCGGTCCAAGCCGCGTTTTGGAGTTCGGAAGGCTGGGTGGGCGATTGCGCGGGATAGAAGCTGGGGCTGACGAGATCGAGGATGCCGCTGAAGGCGAGGTCGTCGCGGACGATTTGGGTGAATTGAGCGGAGTGAGTCTTTGCGTTGTCGGCTCGGGGGCCGAAATCGGCTACGGCAAGGCGTATCTTTTCCACGCCGAGGCCCGTGCCTGTGCGGAACCAGGGATTCTGACTCTGCTGAGCGCCTGCGGGCAGGGCTGCAAGGCTCAAAACTGCTGTGACGGCCAGCCAATTGAAGAATTTGGACTTCACTAGCACCTTAACCTCCGGATTCACCTGCCGCGTAGAATGCCAAATAGATGCGGCTTTAGTGTGACAAAGACAGATCAAAATCGAAAATGACATCCACGCTGTTTCCGCTGTACTCGTTCGGCAACGGTCCAAAGTGGATGCCGTCCAATGCGCGCCGTGCTGAATTGTCCATCGAGAGATTGCCACTGGATTGCGACATTTGGACATTCGAAACGGTGCCGTCACGATTGATGCGGAAGGTCATCACGCAGTGCGCTTGGCGGGCGGCGCGAACAGGCGGATCGATGGTAGTTTGGAGCCAATTTTGTCCAACGCTGCGGCGGACAGCTTCAATGTACCAGCCGTAACGGGAAGCGAAATCTCCGCCGCCCTGGCCCTTCACCGAAACAGGGCCCGAACCGCCGCCGGGGGTGGGAGCGTAGCCGGTAGGAAGGTCGGGAGAACCGTGTTTTCCGTAGTCCACAGCGTTATCAGGTGGGGGAACTTTGGGTTCGTCTACCTTGGACTTGTGCGTGATCGGCTTGGGCTTTTCGTTCTTGAAAACCGGAACTTTTTCAGCTGGCGTCGGAGGCTCAGGCGGCTTGGGCTTGGGTTCTTCTTTCCACAAGCCTTTGGTCGGATCGACGGTTTTACTATCGGTGACGATTGGTTGCGGTGGCATGGGGATTCCGGACGCTGGGCCCACGATTTTTACGTTGATGCTGCCGCTGGTGCCGCCGACGTCGCCCCACTCCGGCCCGGCGAGGTGGAAATAAATCGAGACGGCGATCCAAAGGACGAGGAAGACGTGAAGAATCAGAGAGTAGACGAGAAACTTTCGGAGGCCGAGATCATCGGCCGAGATGGGCGGTAAGGGGATGATCGAATTGGCGGTGGTGCTCATGTTCAGCGAGTACGCGCGCGTTCCGAGAGCGGCTCCGTAACAATACTAATATTACTGACGCCAGATTGGCGCAAAGCGTCAATGACCTTTGCGAAGGTACCGAAGGGGATGGTTTCGTCGGCCCGAAGGAAAACGGAATCCTGCGGCTTTTTGAGTTGCGCCCGCACCTTGCTTCCGAGCTGGTTGATATTGACGGGAACGTCGGCGAGATAGATGAGCTGGTTTTTGTCGATGGTGATGACGAGGCGCGGCTCATTGATTTCCTTGACGGTCTTCGTTTTGGGGACGTCGACTTCGATGCCGGACTGCAAGATCGGGGCAGTGATCATGAAAATGATGAGGAGCACGAGAACAACGTCGATGAACGGGACCATGTTGATCTCGGAAAGTGTGCTCTGCGTGTTTTTGGAGAGTTGCGGCATAGTCTTATAAGGCGGCTGTGGGCTGTCCGCCGGAAAAATCTAAGTAAAAGTTTTTTCGATTTGGGCTCCGACTTCCAGCGCAAAGGTGTCTAGGCGCTGCGCGAGATCGCGGATGTTCTGCAAAAACTGGTTGTAGAAGATGACCGCGGGGATGGCGACGAAAAGACCCGCAGCGGTGGTGATAAGCGCTTCGGCGATGCCCGGTGCGACGGCGCGCAGGCTGGCTGCGCCCGCATTTCCGAGGCCTGAAAAGGCGTCAATGATGCCCCAAACGGTGCCGAAGAGGCCGATAAAAGGAGTCACGGAGCCGGTAGTGGCCAGCCAGGACATGCCTTTTTCGACGCGGCGAACTTCCTCCGCGGAAGCAAGTTGCATGCTGACCGTCACTGCCTGAAGGCTCTTCAGTTTCCCAGTGGGTTGCGGATTACCGGTGCCCACCTGGCTTAGTAGCTCGCGATAGCCGGCGGCATAGACGGAAGCAAACGGTGAGCCTGCGGAAGCAAGCGCTTGTGGGTTGGCTACGCCCTTGGTGGCGCGAAAGATGCGGAGGAATTGGTCGCTTTGACGGCGAACGCGGCCAAAGAGGCCGAGCTTCTGAAAGATCATGGCCCAGGAAACGACAGAAAAAATTCCGAGCAACAGCAAAATGCCGCGGGCAACCCAGCCCGTTTGTCCAAGAATGTTACCGAGATCAGCGACAAAAACCGTGGCGAACAGAAGAATGGTGCAACCCCTCAGTTAGAAGTAAATTTTCCTGACTTCAGGAACGTAGCACACGCCTACAGGGTGGTCAAACAAATGAGATGCACAGCGTAAAGATGGTGCTGCCTCTTTGGATACAAACAATTAAGCAGCGCGAGGGCTGGATTGGCCCCATGTTGGTGCGGCCGAGCGGAAGTTTGCAGGCAATCAGGTGTGTTAAACTGCGAATTGAGCATGGGCAAAACGTTTGACATCGGTTTGGAGAGACTGACGGGCGGCTCCGAGTTTCCCATCGGCAGTTCCATCACTACAAACAAGGGCCACGCAAATCGTCTGGCTGCCAGGGCCGAGGCATCGGAACTTGATACGATGCGGGGTGCCTCGCAGGGCACGTTTTTTCTGGAGACGTTTGGCTGCCAAATGAACGATCACGACTCGGAAAAGGTCGCAGGCGTCCTGCTTTCCCGGGGATACCAGCAAGTGGAGTCGCCGGATTCGGCTTCGTTGATCCTTTACAACACGTGCAGCATCCGGGAAAAAGCGGCGCAGAAAGTTTTCTCGAGACTTGGGGAGTTTGGTCTACGGCAGAATGATGGACGGATTATCGGCGTTCTTGGTTGTGTGGCGCAGCAGGAAGGCGAAGAGATTTTTAGACGCGCGCCGTGGGTGAGCCTGGTGTGCGGCTCGGCGAGCTACAGCAAACTGCCGGAGCTGCTGGCACAGGTCGAGGCAGGGAATCAGCGCGTAACCGGTCTCGATAACGATACGGACGAGACGTTTGAGACGACCGTGACGCGACGGGACAATCCCTGGCGCGCGTATTTGACGATTATCGAAGGTTGCGACAAGGCATGCTCGTACTGCGTTGTTCCCTATACACGTGGGCCCGAACGGAGCCGTGCTAGCGATTCGATTTTGCGCGAGGTGCGACAGCTTGCGGAGCTGGGATACTCGGAAGTACAGCTACTGGGCCAGACCGTGAATTCCTACAAGGACCCGACAGCGCGCAAGATGCGATTTTCGGAGTTGCTTCTGGCCGTGGCCGACGAGCCAGGGATCCGGCGCGTGCGTTTTACGACGTCCCACCCGCGCGATTTTTCGCGAGACATCGTGGATGTCATTGACGCGCAGCCAAAACTTTGCAATCACGTGCACCTGCCTGTGCAATCCGGTTCGACAAAGGTCCTGCAAGCCATGCAGAGGACCTACACCCGCGAAGAGTATCTTGAAAAGATTGCGATGATTCGCGAGGCGAAGCGGACCATCAGCATTACGACCGACATCATTGTGGGCTTTCCTGGTGAGACGGACGAAGACCTGGCGGAAACGCTGAGTTTGCTGGATGCGGTGAAGTACGATGCACTGTTCTCGTTCAAATACTCACCGAGGCCGCACACCCCGTCGCTGAAGATGAATGACGTTATCTCTGAGGAAGAGAAAAGCCGGCGGCTGGCTGTCTTGCAGGAAAAGCAGCGGGAAATTCAGACAGCGAGGCACTCGGCAATGGTCGGGGAGACGTTTGAACTGCTGGTCAGTGGAAAGTCGCGCCGCGAAAACCAGTGGTCGGGACATACTTCCTGTCATCGGGTCATAAATTTCGCTTCCCAAGAGCAGGCACTTCTGGGAAAGTACGTGCAGGTTCGGGTGACGGGAGCTACGCCGAACGGTTTGACGGGGGAGCAGGCTCTCTAGAGTAGCGACTCACGACGTTGGCTTAAGGCGCAAAGACATTCTGACGGCACGGACTGACGTCTGTGCTACCCGGGAGGTCACATGGAAGTGGAGATGAAAATCCGCGGCCTGATGATGGATCCCGTGACAAACATGCCTATTGTTGTGCTGAAGGATGTGCAGGGCCAGGCGATCCTGCCGATTTGGGTTGGCGTGTATGAGGCCAATGCCATTGCGCTGGAGATTGAAAAGGTGCAGACGCCGCGGCCGATGACTCACGATCTGCTGAAAAATGTTCTGCTCGGACTCGATGTGCTGGTTCACAAAATTGTGGTGAACGACCTGAAGGACGACACGTTTTACGCGTTGATTTGGGTAGAGCGCGAGGGGCAGATGATGACCATCGATTCCCGGCCCAGCGATGCTTTGGCGCTTGCGCTGCGCGTGGATTGTCCGATTTTTGTGGATGAAGAAGTGCTGAAAAACTCGAAAGTTTCGAGCGCGATTACAGAACGAAGCACCAACGAGCAACTGCGCAACTGGCTCGAGGGTCTCTCTGACGACGACCTCGGGCGTTACAAGATGTAGCTCTTCAGAACGAATTCTCACCCAACCGCGGTTTGCTCTGTCTCCCCACAGAGGAAGACGTTTTTTTGCTCTCGCTTTGTGCGTTAGTGCGTAAACACCTTGTCGTTTTCGACTTTGCGCGGCTGCGATGGCGCGCTAGACGTTGCGCTGACCTGCCGGGTTTGTGGGTGCGAGGGCGCGAGGGTGACAACGGCCTGATCCTTGTAGCGGAGGGCGGGGATTAAAGCGAAGAAGCGCACGACCAGAACCACACCCACGACATACCACCCCGAGCCGGGCCCGTGAAAGGGAGTGACTTTGCCGACCGCCGGGATCATCTGCGCAAAGAAAAACGCCAGTAAGTGAAATGGCAGACCGCAGAGGATGGCGCCGACAATCGCAAAGATAGTAGTCAGGAAAAGCTCATTAAAGACTTTTCCGGCGCGCCATCTCGGAACAACTCCCGTGACTGCGCCGAGCTGAGGAGAATGCAAAGCCGCAAGCGGGCCGGGAAGAGGGCGCACGGCAGGCGTGGATTTCCACCACACTTTGAGGCGTTCGGCCAGCTTGGCGGTCTGCTCTCGAAGTCGGAGCGTGGAAGCGAGATTGATGCAGCCGATGTTGAAAACGCCGCTGGTACCGAGGTCATCGTCCATCCAGTCCATATAAATCCGGCGGGGAGGAAGCAGGCCGGGCAAACCTGGCGCCACCGTGATGGCGGTGATCTGGTCGGGACGCAGGGAGAATTTCGTTTCCTCGCCCCAATAGCAGAGTCGATCGGAGCGGACAAATAGGCAGCCTAGATCCCAGTTGGTATTTTGTTCATAGCTGCGAGGCGCGGCGGCAAGCGAGAAGCCCACGAAAACACCGTCCCAGGCGTCAGCCTGGATTCCTTCCTTGGAAAGCTTGGTCTTCAGCGAAGCAACCAGCTTCGGAAGTCTCATCGGCGGCAAGAAGTTTGCGCACGCATAGTACACAGCGATGGAGGCCGCAAATCCAGCGAGAAATAGGACGCCTCGGAATGGCGAGTGCAGGAGGAAGCGATTCGCGAGGAGAGCGAATGCCGCCGGGGTGAAAATGAGCAGGGCGAGCATCGTAAAAGCGACGCGCAAACTGCCGCCTTGCTTCGTGTGAGTGGAGTGGACCTTGACGCCGGGCGTAACAGTGTCCGGAAGCACGTAGTGATCATCCGCAGCGACAGCCGTTTGGGCGATGTCGGAAATACGCTCCATCGGAATGCCCGCTTTGCGAGCGATGGCTTGCGCACGGCGCAGCGAAGAAGGGTGGGTGAGCCATTTTTCGCTCCAGTTGCTCCAGTGAATCGGCAGCATTTTCAGCTGGGCGAGCTTGAAGAGCGCGGAGATGGCGGCTTCCGGGTCGCCGGTGACTTCGACGGCGCCGGCGTCAGCGGCGTACTCAAAGCGGCGCGACCAGAAATAGGGTCCCAGCGTCACAATTGCGACGATCAGCGCGTAGCGCGGAACCACGCTGAGGTGAAGGAAAGGTTGGGCGAAGCCTACAGAGGTGACCGCGACGAAGTAGCTCACAGCGGCGGCCATAGCTAGTTTTCCTGGATGACCGAGTTTCAGGTGCGATAGCTCGTGACCGAGGACGTAGTTCACTTCGCGCCGCGACATACGCTGAAGGAGGAAGTCAGTGAAGGAAATCACGTTTCCTTTGCGCGCGAAGGCATTGGCCATCTGGCCTTTTCCGGAAGGGATGATGTAGAACTGTTGAAGTTTGACGCCCAACTGACGAGCCATGGCGAAGGCGCGATCGCGCAGATCACCGGTAGTGAGAGCGTGAGGCTGCATGCCGAGAGCTTTTTGACGCGCTCGGCTGGCAACGATAGAGACAGCAAACGCGGCGACAATCCAAAGCACTCCAATTTGCAGCGAAGCCCTCGCCATTGTGGAAAGCCCCGTAAGGAACAATGCAAGGGGCAAAAGCGAAGTGCAGCAGGAGTAGAAGCCTTGCATTGCCAGTTCGCCGCGGGTCCAGGCAAGTCCGCGGAGCTTCTCCTGGACAGGATGAGATAGAACGAGGCAGAGGACCCAGATGATCGCAGGTGGGAACCATCTGATGATCGTTGGTGTAATTGCGTAGTCCCAAATTGGTGAGATGCGTGTACCTGCGGAAAGAAATTGCAATAGCTGAACGAGATGCAGCGAATCCGCAGCAATCCACCAGCTCAGCAGCGCGAGGTTAAGAGTCCAACCCAGGTAGCGCATGTAAGTGAACCACACAACAGCTTTATCCTGCGCCTCGCTGCTGAGGGCCTTGCGGCCCATCCAGAAGGTGAGCAGCAAGGGAAACAAGAGAACGCCGAGCAGGATGTATTCCGTGCGCGCAACGGATTTAGACGAGAGCCCGAAGCGGACTGTAACGAAATCAGGGATTGCAGAATCAGTGTGCCAGAAATAAGGGTGATTCAATTCCGAGATGCGTTGCAATGTCGCGGACACTTTTCCGACAGAAAACAACTGTGCTTGGATAGCAGGTTGAGTTTCGGTGATTTCTACATCCGGGAGGCGCACGGTCACATTCAGTTGCTCGATTTGGTGAGTCAGCGCGAATTTTCGCAGCGGTGCCGTGCCGATCTTGAACTCGCGAACCGTCGAACTCCTCAGGGAAGGTGGTTCGCAGGATCCTCGGTAGCCCATTGTGCTTGCCTGGAAGGGCGCTTTGTCTTGCAGGGTACAGCCAAGCGACGCTTCGAGCACCGTCTTGATCTCAGAGGCTTTGCTCGGTTGTCCGAATGCGAAGAAGTTAACTTGAGCCTCTCGTCAGAAAATACGATACTCAAGTTCAAGGAAGGCGCCGGCTTCTCTTCGTCGTCGGCATCGTCCGATGACGATTGCGCGCGCACACAAACATCACCGCCAAACAGCGCGAGAATGAGCAGGAGCGGATAGAGCGAACTTTTCCACCACGAGCCTCGACGCATGACTAGCACCCTTTCGCCGGCGAGATGATAGAGGATCGCCGGGACCACCTCAGGATTTGAATTACCCTCAGTGTAGAGTTGGGGGATGGTGGAACTGTGTTTGTCTGTTACCGAGCGATGTACCAGATAAGGGGAGTATGGAAACAGCAAAACTGTCCATCCGGACTATTGACCGGATGAGGAGTTTCACGGGATGGATAGTGTTAAATGGCGTACCCGCTTGCGCCAGACTAGCAGCAGGACAATCCCGATAAGAATCAGCGCAAGACTAAGCCCAGCCCAGAGGCCGAAGGCTCCCCAGCCTCGGCGGAAGCAGAGCCACGCGCCAAGCGGCAGACCGATAATCCAATACGCGGTGAAATGGCAGAGCATCGGGGTGCGCGTGTCTCCCAAGCCGCGAAGGGCGCCGGTGGCGACTGTTTGAATGCCGTCAAAAAGCTGAAAGGCGGCGCCAGCCGCGAGGAGAAATATAGTGCTGTGGATGATGGCTTCATCGGGCGTATAGGCGCGCGCAATCCATCGCGGGAACAGAAGCAGAGCAATGCTCGCTGTACCCATGAACGCAGCGCCGAGAAAGATGGCGGTGCCGCCCGCATCCCCGGCGCCTTGGGGGTCCTTGCGGCCAATCGCCTGGCCAACGCGCACGGCCGCAGCTGACGAAATGCCTAGCGGGACCATATAGGTGAAGGAGACGGTGTTGAGCGCGATCTGGTGACTGGCAAGAGCGACAGCCCCGAGACGGCCGATCAAGGCGGTGACGATAGCGAAAACCCCGATCTCGAGAGTGATCTGCATAGCTGTGGGGAAGCCGAGAGCGAGCAGACGCCGAATGCGCGGCAAGTCAGGTTCGACCGGCGTGTGAAGCAGGCGCGTGCGGTGACGCCGGTCGTACCAGAGAAGATAACCCACCAGGACTGCGGAAAGGTAAATTCGGGACCAAGCAGTGGACCAACCGGAGCCCACCGCGCCCATCGCGGGAGCCCCGAACTTGCCGTAAATGAGGATCAGGTTCCCACCGGCGTTGATGATGTTCGCCGTGATCTGGGCGAAGGCGATGGGCCGCACCAGATTCATGGCTTGCATGGAGCGCCGGACAGCGAAATAGAGGAGAAGAGGCAGCGTTCCCCAAGCCAAGGCTTTCGAAAAGGGAACCGCGAGGGTGATTACGTCGGGCGCGATACGCATGGCACGAAGCATAGGATCGAAGAACCAGACGGGAGCCATCAACAGAGGCGCAAGCGCCAAGCTGAGATAGATACCGTGAAGAAGCGAGCGATGACAGTCTTCGCGCTGACCGGAGCCGAAGGCTTGAGAGACCAGGGTGTCCAACCCGATCAGCAAGCCACCTCCAAACATGGCGAGGACGTTGACGAGAATTCCACCAAGGCTCACAGCCGCGATGGCTACTGCACTGTTGGGAAGGCGTCCCACCATCATGGTGTCTACGATGGCCATGCTCATCCAACCCACTTCGGCTAGAACTAGCGGCAGAGCCAGCCGCAGTGTAGGACCAAGTTCGGCGCGGAATGTTTTGTAGCGAGTCATCGGCGGAAGAGGAGTGGAAAGAGTTTAAGCGGGCTTGTAGAAAGGCGCAAACAGGCTTGAATTTGAGAAGAAAAGGAGCATCTTGGCGATGAACTGGAAGGGTAACTTCGACGTTGTTCTAGACCGGAAGTCCCATTGACCGGAACAATGGCGCACCGTAGCCTACGAAAAGTGCTGTTTTTGTGTGTTTTGCCGCAGGCTCGTGGATCTACGCTGATCCAATCTTATTTTCTGGAAGCGGTCTGGAATTGCTGGCGCGGCTTGCGATCCGGCAAGCTTAGGAGACAACCTTGGGCATCGGGAACATATCCAGCTTTGAAGCGCGAACGCAGAATATCAGGGCTGGGGTGCGCGTAAATTCACGCGTGCCGGTGGCTGTGGAATGGGCGGAGTCGGGCCGCGCGATGCGCGCGGAGGGTTACACTGCGGACACCAGCACGACTGGGTGCCTGGCCATTATTCCTCAAACTTTTTCGGTTGGGCAGCGCTTTGTCCTGGTCAACCTGGTAAACAAGAATGCGTGCGAAGCGGTCCTGATTTGGCGAGGCCACGAAGGGCGAGCGGGGTGGGAACTAGGAATCCAACTTCAAGAGGCTTCGATGGATTTTTGGGGCTTGGATTTTTAGACGACTCGAAGCATGGGTTTGTGCCGGTTTCCCTTAGTCTTTCCATTACTTGTTTTTTCAAAACGCATGTGTTGAAGATCCTGGGCCGCGCCTTGCAGGTCTTCCCGAAAAAGAACCTTTGAGATTTCCACCGATCTCGCGGTGAATTTCCACTTTTCCCTTGCGCTAGAATGGGTTGCGAACGTAGAGTGGGCCTAGAGCTAGGGGGCTTTCTGCAGGCAGCACCCACATATAGGGACCTGGTTGCTGGATCGCGTCGGCGCGATTTACCATGCGCATAGGCGGAGGCAGAAGAGTATGACTGCCATCATCACAGTTGCGAATCAAAAAGGCGGCGTCGGAAAAACGACGACGGCGATTAATTTGTCTGCCGCTCTGGCGCATCGCGGCAAGCGCACCCTTTTAATTGACCTCGATCCGCAAGCGAATTCCACGATCGCATTTTACTCATCCGGCGAGATCGCGACTTCCATGTTCGACGTGCTCAGCGAGAGCCGAGCGACGATGGCGTCCGTTATTAAGCCGACCAAAGATCCGATACTTTTTCTTGGGCCGGGACGCCTGGCGCTGGCAAAGCTGGAGCAAGTACTGGCGGGTCAGTTCGACGCGCCGTACCGATTGAAGGACGCACTCGCGCCCATCTTGAAGGAATACGATTACATCGTGCTGGATACGCCTCCTTCGCTGGGAATTCTGACCGTCAATGCACTGGTGGCTTCCACACATTTGCTCGTACCGATCCAGGCGGCTTATTTTGCGATCGAGGGAACGGACGACCTGCTCGAGACCTACGAAAGAATTCGCGCGCGGCCAAACCCTGGGTTGAAGGTGCTGGGCGTGGTTATCACTTTGTTCGACAAGCGGACGAATATTTCGCGGGACACGCATGGGCAGATTCGCACTGTGTTCGGCGAAGTGCTGTTCAAGACGAAAATCAGCAAAAATGTACGATTGGAAGAAAGTCCGGCGTACAAAGAGACGATCTTAACGTTTGCGCCGAAATCACCAGGCGCCATCGAGTACAAGAAATTAGCAGGGGAGGTTATCCAACGTGTCGAAGAGGATCGGGTTACCCGTCACGCTGAAGATGCGGCATGACGCGCACTACGTCGAATCGCTGACGAGTTATAGCGGAGCAGCAGTGGGACGGATGATCCCTGTGGATCAGATCCGGCCCAATCCGGACCAGCCACGCAAAGCGCTGGGAGATTTGCGCGATCTTTCAGACTCGATCCGCGAGAAGGGCGTACTCGAGCCGCTCCTGGTACGTTTTGTACCTCGCGAAGACTGCTACTACATCATTTCTGGCGAGCGGCGCTACCATGCCTCGCGTGCTGCGGGACTGCGCGAGGTTCCTTGCATCGAAAAGATGGCGGACGATGCGGAAACGCTGGAGATCGCGCTGATTGAGAACATTCAGCGCAAAGACCTTACGCCGTTCGAAGAAGCCGACGGACTACACCGCTTGGCGACGCAGTTTGAATACACACATGAAGATGTTGCCAAGAAGATTGGGCGTGCGCGTTCTTCGGTTACGGAAACGCTCTCGCTCAGGAACATTCCGGAGTCGTTGCGGAAGAAATGCGTCGAGCATGGGATTATCTCGAAGTCGTTGTTGCTGCAAATTGCGCGCCAGCCGACTGAAAAGAAGATGATTGAGATGATGCATCGCATTATGCAAGGCGGGTTGACGCGCGACGAGGCGCGTCGCGAGCGGCGCGATGAGCAGGGCGGTCCTCAGCGGCCGCAGCCATTCATCTTTCAGTTCGAGCCAGAGAACGAAAGCTTCCGTTTCCGCATCCAGTTCAAGAAGAGCCATGTTTCGCGGGATGAGTTGATTTTGACGCTGCGTGAGATCCTTGGGCAGCTCGAGGGATCGTCGTCGGACGCGGCGGATTCTACCGCGGCCTGATTAGCTTTCGGCAAAACATCAAAGCGGACAGACTGAAGTCTGTCCCACCAACGCATGATCGAATTCACTCCTCAGCAGATGCAAGTTCTGGAGAGGCTTTTCGCGGCGGGCTTTCGCCCCATCGCGATTCCTCCTTATGAAAGTGCACTGTGCGTGCGGCATGGCGAGTGCGCGGCTATTCTGTCACCGATACCTAACGGCGGACTAAGGGTCCTTGCTCCGCCGTCCTATCTTGTTGATGGAAACCTGAGTGTGCGGCTGAAGCGGGGCGCCGGCGAAGTATTTGTCTGGAAGAAGACCGAGCTGGCGGCTACACGCGAGCGCCTGGAGGAATTGGAATTGTTCCGGCGTGAACTGACTCGCATTCTGGAATTGCCGCCAACCCAGTAATTCGCGTCGAATTTGCAATTCTTGCAGACTCCCGGCACACTAAAAAACTCATGGCCACTTACGACATTATTTGTATTGGAGCAGGGCCGACCGGACTGGCGTGCGCGATTGAGGCGAAGCGCGCGGGCTTGAAGCCTTTGGTGATCGACAAGGGCTGCTTGTGCAACTCAATCTACCACTACCCAGTCAACATGGTGTTTTTCACCACACCAGAGCTCCTCGAGATTGGCGACCTGCCGCTCGTCAGTGCGGCGGAAAAGCCGGTGCGCGTTGAGGCCTTGAAGTATTATCGTAAGGCAGCAGAGCATTACGCCTTGGAATTGCGGCTTTTTGAACGCGTGCTGCGAGTGGACGGGCACGACGGAAACTTTACCGTCGTGACGCAGACGGAAAAGGGAGCGGAAGGGCGTTACACGGGAAAAAAAATCAGCGTTGCGACAGGCTACTACGATCTTCCGAACGTGATGGGCATTCCGGGCGAGGAACTGCCACACGTTTCGCACTACTATACGGAACCCTTCGAATTCTGGAATCAGGACGTTGTTGTGATCGGCGGGAAAAATTCCGCCGCGGAAGCTGCTTTGGATCTCTTTCGCAACGGCACGCATGTCACGCTGGTGCATCGAAACGCGGAGCTCGGTTCGTCAATCAAGTATTGGGTAAAGCCGGACATCGAAAACCGCATTAAGGCGGGAGAAGTCAAAGCGCTTTTCGAAACCCAGGTGAAGCAGATCACGAGAGATGAAGTGGTCGTGCAAAATGGCGCTGGCGAGAAGCGATTGCCAGCGAAACAGGTGTTCGCCTTGACCGGCTATCATCCGGATTATGCGTTTATCGAAAGCCTTGGCGTGCGGCTCGATCCCGATACGCGGAAGCCTGCACTTGATCCCAATACGCTTGAAAGCAATGTGCCGGGGATACATTTGGCGGGTGTGGTCATCGGCGGACGGCACACAGGCGACATCTTCATCGAAAACGGTCGCTTTCACGGTAAGCAAATCATTGACGCGTTGAAGGAGCGATCTGCTTAGGGACTACGGCGAGCGCAACGATTTGCCCGTGCATGGGACGTTTGTTAGACTCCTAGCCTATGGCATCCATCTTTAGGGAAGTCGGCGAGACGTTCAGCACACTGGTGCAAGGATTTAGTGTCACTTTCCGGAACATGTTCCGGAAAACGGTCACGGAGAATTACCCGTTCGAACCGGTGCATTTTCAGCCGCGCTATCGCGGAATACATGTGTTGCACCGGGACGAATCCGGTCTCGAGAAGTGTGTTGGATGTTTTCTCTGCGCCGCAGCGTGCCCTGCAAATTGCATCTACATAGAGGCCGCTGAGAATAGTGATGCCAGCCGCATCTCCGCTGGCGAACGCTACGCCAGCGTTTACAACATCGATTATTCGCGCTGTATTTTTTGCGGCTACTGTGTCGAAGCGTGCCCTACGGACGCAATTACTCACGGACACGGTTTTGAGCTCGCCACTTACGACATCAATTCCTTGATCTATCGCAAAGAACAGCTCCTCGAAAAACAGCCAGTCGTTCCAACCTCCGGGCGTTAATACCCCTCAGTCCTAGAATCATCGAGAATCCTTCCGTTTAGATGCATGCGTTATTTTTGCGTGCCTATTTGGAGCGCGCCTTCCCATCCGAGGTGCGCCCTATAACTCATATAAAGCAGCCAAGACGTAACTCTGTACTGGGGTTTGGTCGCGGGAGGATGCGATGTGGCTTGGATGCGACGGCGAGATGCAGTTTCGGGGAGCTCTGGCGCTGGAGAAAGTAGTAAGAGCGGGAAGTGCGTTTGGGCGTGCGCCGCTGAACGCACATGCGCGGCGAGTTGTAGGGCGGCGCGTCGTTGCCATTTTCCTTGCAGGAGCAATCAGAAAGCTCCCCATAACGTGCAAAAACTCAGGATGGCCCGGTATTTTCGGTCTGCGGGACGGCTCGGTCCGCAAGAAATTTATCGGACACGGAATGCGCGGCCGTTCGGCGAGATTCGCGATCGAAACGCAAATCCGGCTCGCGCGCGGAGCGTTCACGCTCTTGCAAAAGCAGACGCGCGAGGGTTGCGTTGGTGTGGTCGTCCATTCATTGATCAAGCAAAGCCGCGATCTCCTTGCGGATATCGGCGGTGTGAGAAAGACGCGACAGAAAATATTTCCGGGAGGGCACGTAGATCGCTGCGCCAGGTATCGGATCATGATTGTTGCACTCGCTATGCGAGTTCGGTTATGATATCAGTATGCGAAATCGTAATGTGAAGCGTTCGGCGAGTCGCGGACGGATACAAAAAACAGCCCCTAACCTACAGACGACATTACGGCTGCCGAAGCAACTTTACGAGCGCATCAAAACCCACGTTCGGCGAGACCAGACAGTCAGTATGAACGAATTCATCGTGAATGCGTTGGCAGCTTATGTGCGGGCCGTTGAGCGTAAGGCGATTGATGACGCGTTCCTTGGAATGGCGGACGACAAGCCATATCAACGAGAGGCGCTGATGATCGCGGAACAATTTGCTGCGAGCGATGCCGAAGCGCTTGAACTTTCCGAGCGGGACTTGATCGGCTCATAAATGATCCGGGGAGAAGTGTACCAAGCAAATCTAGATCCTGTTACAGGCTCCGAGCAGGGAGGGACGCGGCCCGTGCTCATCGTGAGCCGCGACGCGCTCAACGCTAATGCTCCTATTGTAATCGTGGTTCCTCTAACAAGCCTCGAGAACAAGAAACGCCTTTATCCGACGCACGTTGAGCTCGCTGCCGGCGAAGGATCTCTATCAAAGAACTCCGTCGCTCTATGCGAGCAAGTGCGCGCAATTTCAAAAAATCGTCTGACAAAACGCATCGGCCAGGTGAGCTCACAGAGGATGTCTCTTATCGACGCTACGCTCATAATCGCGCTCGACCTGCCGGACCGCCTCAGAGTATAAGCAGGTCTCCGACGCGGAGGAGTTTGCCGCATTCCGTGCTGGGGACGCGGGTGTTGGTGGCGAGGCGGTAGAAGTGATCGAACCGCCCGCCAGGCGCCCACGGCGGGAGTTGCGCTCGGCGCAGGTCGATGAAGCGCTTTTGGAAGCCTTCGTTCGTAATGCCGGTTTGCGATTCGCGGGCGGGGACAGGGCAGCGCGCGCAGGGGTTGCTGCCCTCGAAGGCGACATCGCCGATGTGGAAACGCACAACACTGGTTTCTGAGTCGGCGAAAAGTTGATCTTCCCAGAACGGCGGCAACTTTTCTGACGCGCTTGCATACCCGTTCTCGTCGCGCGCGCCCGCGGAGCCGGCTGCCTCGATTTCGAGCGTGGTACGAAAACGCCGGCGGGCTTCTTCGAGCGTCATGCCGGGGAACCACTCGCACACAGCTTCGAGCGATGCCGTGGAAACAATCGTTGGACCCGGCGCAAGTCCGTCATCGGGAAAGCCTTCGCGTGTGTAGCCCACCTGAATGGCCTGCTCGAAGTACATGCTGAACCATTCCGCGGCGCTTTCGGCGTCGCCTGGAAACGCGAAGCTCATCGCGGGAATCTTGCGCCTGTCGCCTGGAACCGTAAGCGTAACGGAAGTAATGTCCGGATCGTAGGACGCACGGATGAGGTGCATGGCAGCGGCGCGCTTGGCATTCACCCAGCGGCCGTCGGCGGAGTAGAGAGCCCAAACGCGGTCGAGCTCCAGGCCGCCATTCGGCCCAATTCGGGCTTCGTTTACTGAGACGGGGTCGAGGGCTTTGATGGGGTGCAGCCGGATATTCGCAAGGCGCGGCGTCGTTCCCTGAGAGTCCACAGGTAGAGTTTAGCAGAGCGCCGCCTGCAAGAAGTGTGGCCGAGCAAAGTTGCTCGCTGATACTTCTTCATCGCAGACGCGGTAACGCATTCCTTCGAGACAATGATTCCATTCAGATCGGATATTGGGCCAAAGAATGGGCCCAAAGTAAAAGGTCCAGCCATGAAAAAGATGATGCGCGGACTACGGCTATACCTCAGCTTTGAGCCCAACCTAGTCGGCTGAAGCAGCGGCCGCCGCTGGCGATTTCTTTTTCTTGGCCATCTGTTGCACCGTAAAGAGAAGCAGAGATCGATCTTGCGCATCCATTTTGCTCAGCAGGTGCCTGAGCTTGCGCATGAACCGCAAGTCCTTTCCCGAACTGCCCCAGGCATTGCTGCCAGATTCCGTCCAGGCGGCAGGAATGTCCTGCTTGGGCGGCTGGTCTCCATCGTACAGAAGTTGATAGAGCGGCATTTCCAGAGCTCGAGCCAGTTTTTCCAGCGTTTCTATAGCAGGGACGGTGTGGCCATTTTCCACGCGGGAAAGATAGCAGCGCAGCAGGCCGGTGCGTTTCTCGACATCACCTTGGGAGAGTTTTTTTTCCTCGCGCAGGACGCGCAGGCGTTCACCGATGATCATCGGTAGCTCCTTACTATAACCACTCCGCGTCGCAGGCTGGGTGCGAGTAGGAATGACTGGACTATAAACTATCCAGTAGATGTTAGTCGAGAAGATTACGTAACGCGTTTCTGGCAATGGCTCTTCGTAGCAGAGAGTCTTGTGCCGCGAGTAGCAGTGGCGCGCAAACATCGCTTCGCCTGAGCGGACGACATTCCGAGGCGTTGAGTCCTTTGGACTCTTTGGTTTGGGCCTATTCAGGAGTTCAGGCGCCGGCTGCGACAGCCGAGCCGTCCGCGAGAACGGATTTGTACCCGCAAGTCCCGGCTTTGCGCAGGGCTTCCACCATCTCTGCGGTGGTCACGAGTGGTGTCGTCTGCATGTTGGCAACCGCACCGCCGGCTGCGAAGGCAATGGCGATGGCTGCCGCCGAAACATTGTCAGGCATTTCTGTGATGACCAAGGCATCGTAGGGGCCAAACGCAAAATACGCCGTCTGGAGCTTTCCGCCGAGCTTCTCGATGGGAACTCTGACGACCTCGATCCGGTCCTGCGGATTGGCGATGAGCCGGGCCCAGGCTTCCTTGGTGTAGCTGACTTGGTGGCAATAGAGCGGCATGGTGATCTCCTTAACGTGAGGTGGGATTATTTCCGGGGAATTTCTCCTGGGAATGAGGGGACTATGCTCTTGAAAACAAAGGGAGTCAAGAAAAAGTGAAAAAATACAAAGATTTCTCTTGGAAAAGTGCGACCCAAGCCAGTCGGGGCGTTTTGCATTTTAGGGCTGCTTTGCGGCGCTCTCTCTGGGCGCCTGACTCCCAAAAGATCACAGCTTCACTCGGAAGTTGCCAGTTCCGCAAGCTCCGAATGCGAGAGACCGATGCCCTCTGAAGATGGCCGCAGCAAAAAGATTCCCTTACCCAGGAGCGTCAAGCTGCCAAGTGCGAAGACGAGCGGAACCTGTGTGAACTTGCTCTCAGCGGCCGAGAATATCCAGAAACAGCCTGTTGCCCACGCCGCGAAGTGGTTCGCGAAAGGCGCCGCCGGAGCCGTAGCCGCCAAGGTCACCCGCTGATGCTGACGCTGAGCAAGCGTCGACCGCGTGCTTTCAAACCTGACAGTTTTCTAGGGTATAATCCGCGCACTGAATCGCTTAAATGTCTCTCGCCGACATTCCGGCAAGCGGAGCCAATCCCGGTGCCGAAGGGTCAACCCTTCCCGGCAAGAAACTGGTTTCCTGGAAGGAGATTGCCGGCCATCTCGGCCGCGAAACTCGCACCGTCCAGCGCTGGGAGAAGACCGAAGGACTTCCCATACGGCGCCACGAGCACCAGAAAAAATCGACTGTCTACGCCTACACGAGTGAGCTGGATGAGTGGTTCAAAAAGCGCCAGCCGGCGGACGATCCCGAAGCCGACGCCGCATTCGTCCCCGAACCGGACGTTGACACCCTTTCCGAGAAAACGAATGGTGGCGCAGTCCCTTCGGTCGTCGTCCAGGTTTCTGATGCGGGGCGCGAAGATCTTCCCTCCGTGGAACCGGACAAACCGCCTCCCAACATCAGAAAGCAGATTGCTCTTGGTCTGGCCTCTTTCGCTGTTCTGTGCCTCATCGCCTATGCGGTTTACCGGTTGATCCCAACTAAGACTCCGCCACCCGAAAAAGTCCGTCTCGTCGTTCTGCCTTTCAAAAATCTCAGCGGCGATCCCAAGCAGGACTATTTCAGCGCAGGCCTGACCGACGAGATGATCACGCGGCTGGGCAGTCTTGATCCACGGCGTCTCGGCGTGATTGCAGCTGCATCTTCTAACGCACAGTCCGGGAAACCTCTCAAGGAGATTGGCCGGGCTCTTGGCGTCCAGTATGCCCTTGAAGGTAGCGTGCGCCGCGAAGGCAATCAGGTGCGCATCGACGTCCATCTCATCCAGGTCAGCGACCAAACCGATCTTTGGGCTGATTCCTATAGCCGCGACCTTACGGACATCCTGCTCGTGCAAGATGACGTGAGCGCTGCCGTCGCGAGTCAGATTCGCACGGCGTTAGCTACCACTACCGAAATGAGCAGCTCTAGGTTCGCAAAGCGCTCCGTCAACGCAGAAGCGTATGATGCTTATCTCTCGGGCCGCTTTTACTGGACCAATCGCGGCGACCTCCACAAGAGCATCGAGGCCTACCAGCTGGCGATCCATAAGGATTCGCAATACGCTCTCGCCTACGCCGGTCTTGCCGGCTCCTATGCTCTTCTTGGGCAGGTGCCTTACGACGATATGTCGCCGCTCGAAGCCAAACCTAAAGCCCGCGCGGCGGCCGAGCACGCCCTCCAACTGGACCCCTTGCTTGGCGAGGCTCACGCCGTCCTCGCCAATGTGGCGTTCAGTTACGATTGGAATTTCGAGGTTGCCGAGCGGGAATTTCAGCGGGCCCTGGCCCTCAGTCCGAACAACCCCACTCCACATCTCTGGTTCAGCCACTACTGCATTGTGCGCAACCGCCTGCCGCAGGCGCTCGAGGAAAACTCTCGCCTGCTCGAGATCGAGCCTGTCTCTCCTCTGTTCAATACCAACCGCGCGGAGATCTATTACCACGCGCGCAACTACGACGCGGCTATCACCACGGCAAGCCGCGCCATCGAGCAATATCCAAACTATTGGCTTGCCTATATTTGGCTTGGCTCTGCTCTTCGCGAAAAGAAAATGTACAAGGAAGCTCTGGAGCAGTTTTCAAAGGGCCGTACAGTCTCCGGCGACCATCCCGTCATGATTTCTTTGTACGGACATGCGCTTGCTCTCTCCGGCGACGCGGCAGGTGCGCGAAGAGCGCTCGGCGATCTCCAGCACCTCGCGCAGTCGCGCTACGTTTCCTCACTTTACTTCGCCGCTGTTTACACCGGTCTCGGTGAAAACGGCACGGCTCTCGACTGGCTGGATCGTGCCTACACGGAGCGCAACGACCGCCTCGTTTATCTAGGTTCCGAACCCATGGCCGATTCCCTTCGTTCCGATCCTCGCTTCGCGCGGCTCCTCGCGAAGATCGGCGTGCACTAAATCATTGCGCCAGGACTCCTCGCGTGCACGCGGAATCCCGGCGCATTAGCAGCACTTCCTGTCCAGTGGTTGTGCTACTCCCGCTCGACCATCACGTGCGCGGCAACTCCGGCATGGTCCGATGGCCAGAGTCCACCGATGATCCTCTCCTTGGGATCCGCGCCAAACAGCGCAATGTTTCGCACTTTGACGTGGCCCAAGGTCAGAATCAGGTCGATGCGTTGATAGAGCTGAGATACCGGATTGTTATCGAGTTCGTCCTGGCAACAGGTGAACCCTGGAACAAACGGAAAGTTCTCAGCCCACCCATCGTCATAGCCCGCTGCAATGAAATCCATGTAAGTTGGGTCCTGCGGTAGCGGCGCCGCTGGTGCGTTGGAGTCCATCGCAAGAATCACGGGCAGCGACGTGTTTGCAGGACCGGCGCGGAGCTCGGCTCCTTGCGCTTCGCGGATGGCTGGAACTACGGACTCCAGATGCGTCCCGATGTATCGAAATGCCTTGTGATCAAAGGTGGCGTCTACAGACACCCAGGCTCGCGGCAGCGGGAGCAGCCCAATCGGTGAAGGGAACTGTAGCATGGTGGCGTATTGGGCCGATTGGGGATTGCTCCACTGAAATCTCTCCGGATCTAGATCCGTGCGCGCCAGTATCGCCACGTGATTGACGACCGACACGCATAGATACGTGCTTGGAGGGATGAAGCCTGGTATCAGGGGGAACGCGTACTGCTGTGCTTCCTCGGCGACCGTATAGTGCGCCCCTTGTGCCGCCAGGGCATCCTGAAGCTCCTGAAGCATGGCAAATTCCAATGTTGGCGAACCGCACGTGCCCGTGACCGGATTAAACGACGACGTGTACCACTCGTCCAATTCTTCCAGACTTACTAGCGTAGGGTCAGCGTCGATAATCTGCTTTGCTACCGCTCGCATTCGCGCGGGAGGGTTGGTTTCACGCACCTGCGTGATCGTTTGCCCTACAGCGACCAAGAACGAATTCAGGTCCGTCGCCGCTTGGATCTGTAAAAAGTCCGTGCCTTCGTTCACGTTGTAGGTCATCACTCGCAGGTCTCGTCCGTCTTTCCATGACGACTGCGCGACGGCTGGCGTGGGCCCTCCCAGCCAACTGAGCATGCTGAAGAGCACCGAGCGCGCCACCCATTGCCGAGAAACACTCTGCAACCTGCTAGAAGCCCGAGAAACAGAACTCACGATGTATTTCATGACCGTCCTTTCGTTCTACGATCTCCCGCGCCTGGCATGGCCGCCTGATGTGGCACCTGTCAGATCGCGCTTCTTATACTTTCGGTTTAGTCCCACTTGAAACCCGGAAAGCACCACCCGCGATAAAGGCAGGCATCCCGCGAGACACGCAGCATTCGCCCAAACCAATGGCCTTTCAAGCGACAAGGAACGTCAGACATGAGCTTCAGAGGGGTGTCGCGAGATGTCGCAGGTCTAGCAGGGGTTTTTCGACGATCCAGGAACGCGATTCCGGTAAGATTCCGGCAGGGAAGTGGCTTCCCCGCTCACTGATTTGAACGTAGAACCTGGGACTCCTGAGATGCCGGAAAAAGGACCACTGTCCTTAAAAGGACTTCTGTCTTTGGGCAAGTCATTTGGAATCATCGCGAGAGCCCTGAGCTCCAAGCCGTCGCTTGAAACCGCATACCAAGGCATTCGACGAATCTACGTCATTGTTCCGCGAACTCTCTGTCGTGTGCCAATCCGGCTGGCGCACCCCCCGCGCCAGCCGGCCTCCACGTCAAAAGTAGCCCATAGATGAACGCGAGAGGCAAAGCCCCAGAGTTGGTGGAAAAACTCAAAATAACAAAAGGTTTCCCCTGACACAGCGTCTGATAAGTAATATTATGTTAACTAAAGAATCGGTCTGACTTCTCTTCGACCCCTACGCCTCCTGGAACCGCACTTCCAGTGTCGCGCGCGCGTCTCTCCCTCCCGCCGCTCCCAGCACCTAATTCTTGCTGGCAGCTTTCTGTACTTTGAGGTGGTCCAACTCGTACTTGATGTATTGTTCGAGCGTGTGAGGATCCGCACCGACGATGCGCCGGCCGTTTACAAACATCGTCGGCGTGCTGCCGACTTCGAGCAAGATACCGTTCGCGCGGCTGGCATCAACCGCAGCTCCAGCTTCAGGGCTGGCCATGCAAGCTTTGAACACGTCTGCGTTCAGTCCAGACTGGCTGGCGAAGTCCGTCATTTTGCCCCAGGCGTTTTCAGGAGAGATCAGGTCCTGTCCGTCGTAAATGAAGTCATACATTTTCCAAAACGCAGCAGGGTTCTGCTGGTAAGCGCAGCGGCCGGCCAGGGCTGCCGTCCGCGCCCAGGGATGAATCTGTTCGAGCGGAAAGTCCTTGAAGACCACGCGAAGCTGGGGATAGTTAGGGAGCATCCCACGCAGCGCGTCATGCAGGGCCCGGCAGACAGGGCACTCGAAGTCCGAAAACTCCACCAGGGTCACGGGAGCATTGGCGGAGCCGAGCGAAGGGCTGTCTTTCGTCTCTAGTTGGGCGCGGGTCTCCACCATGGGATCTTTGGAGAGATCCGAAACCTCCCCTCGGAACATATATTTCCCATCCTTTGTCACATAGACTTTGCCGGTTTGTTCATTCTCCCCAATCTTGACCGCTACGTCGACTTCCAGAAGTCCTTCGATTCCGATATCTTTTGGAGCCCCAATTTTGACAATGGTGTCCGCCCCGAACGCATAGAGATTTCGTAGGTAAGCTTCAACGGTCTTCTGCATGGGCGACTGCACCGTGGAGGCAGGGGCAGCGGCGGCCGTAGCTTGCGGCTGTTGTGCCCGCGCGGCCGGAATAACAAGGCTCAAGGCGAAGGCGAGAATTCCTGTAAGGGGCAGTGATTTCTTCACGTAGGACCTCAATTCTCTAAGGAATGAACCGCTGGGCAATCGGAAAAGGCCTGCCGAATCCAAAAGCTCTTGACGTAATCTTCAGCCCTGGAGCAGCCTGTTTGCGCTTGTACTCCGTCCGGTCGACATGCAGAGCAATGTCTCGCACTAGTTGAAGGTCGAAACCATAGTGGTCCGCGATCTCCTGGGGGCTGTGCAGGTCCTCGATATAAGCCTTCAGGATGCGATCAAGGACATCATAGGGTGGAAGGCTGTCCTCGTCTTTCTGATTGGGACGAAGCTCGGCAGAGGGGACCTTCTCGATGGACGAGCGGGGAATTAATTCCCTTTCGCGATTGATCCATTGCGCCAGTTCGTAGACCATCAGTTTTGGCACATCTGAAATCACCGCAAGCCCTCCGGCCATGTCGCCGTACAGCGTGCAATAACCTACAGCCAGTTCGGATTTGTTGCCAGTACTCAGAACCATGGATCCAAATTTGTTGGAAATCGCCATGAGATAGTTTCCACGGATGCGCGCCTGAATATTTTCTTCCGTGACATCAACCGGCTTTGAACCGAACGCGGGCGCAAGAGCCTTCTGATATGCGTCAAAGACGTCGCCAATCGGCAGAGTGATGAGCTCCACACCCAGATTTTGCGCCAGGGCTTTCGCGTCGGACTTGCTGCCCTCTGAAGAGTACGGCCCTGGCATGGACACGCCCAGAACATTGGAGGCGCCGAGAGCGTCCACAGCGATGCTGGCCACCACAGCGGAATCGATTCCTCCGCTAAGGCCAACCAGAACTTTCTTGAAGCCACATTTGCGGACGTAATCTTGTGTCCCGGTGATCAGCGCTCGATAGGCATAAGCAATCTCTTCGTGCGGCTGTTTGTGAATCTCGCCCTCACCCGTGACGGTATCGAAAAGGACCAAATCTTCTTCAAACGCCAAAGCTTGTGCCGCGACCTTTCCTTCCGCGGTCAAGGCCATGCTGGCGCCATCAAAAATCAAGCTATCGTCGCCGCCCACCTGATTGACGTAGACGATGGGACGGTGCTGATTCACAGCGATCGACTGAAGCATTTCTAGGCGCAGAGCACGCTTGTCGATGGTGTAGGGCGAGGCGGAGATATTGAGCAGCACCGTAATTCCCTGCCCAATAAGCTCAGTTACGGGATCGCGGTCATACCGGCACTCGGCCCAGAAATTTTTGTCGTTCCAGACGTCTTCACAAATCGTGATACCTAGCTGCTCCTTGCCAAATCCGTAAGCGAATTGCTTGCCTGCGGGCTGAAAATAACGAGATTCATCGAACACATCGTAGGTCGGCAGGAGCATTTTGCTCTGCTCGAACACCACGCGTCCGCTGCAAATCAGCGCGGCCTTATTCGCAATGGACTTTCCCTTACCGTTTTTGACGCGGCCCGCATATCCTACGATGGCGGGCAGAGGCAGCTTGGCTGCGAGATCCTTCAATTCCTGATGATTACGATCGATAAAGGCGGGGCGCTCGAGGAGGTCCTGCGGAAGATACCCGCACAAACAAAGTTCAGAAAAAACGGCAAGGTCGGCCCCTCGCTGCCTGGCTTTCTCCGCCAAGCTCAGGATGCGAGCCGAATTTCCTGCAAAATCGCCTACCGTGGGATTGAACTGCGCAAGCGCTATCTTCATGCCGGCACTTTAGAATACGGATGCAAACGCGAGATTGCAAACTTCGGCTCGATGCGTTGTGTCCGGTTTATTGCCACTGCGTGCTACACATCTTTCTGTAGCTTCTGGGCGACTAAACTCGCGATTCCCTGCCCGGCGTTTAGCTCCCGGTAAAACAAAACGTGCAATTCAGGAAAAGCCGTGCGCAGCTCTCCAGGCTCAAGTAGATACGCGTGGTTGCGCGGCCCTCCCGGGTAGTTGAGTTGCGCGCACGTAAAGGTTTCAAAGAGCAGCACACCACCAGGGCATAGCGCACGCACCATCTGCGGGAAAAGAGAGCGCAGCAAATACTGAAGACAAAGGATCAGGGAAAAGGAAGCAACCGGAAGCCGAATCTCCTCAAGATTTGCCTGAATCAGCCTGATACCGCGCGCTCGTGAATCCGCCAAGTGAGCGACGTCTTCCCGACTAGGCCGCAGTTTTGCCTTTCGCGCACGGTTTTCTAGAATGTCCAAAGCTGTTCCCGACCAATCGATAGCCGTCACCGGCATGTCTTGCGCAGCAAGCAAGAGCGTGTGGCGCCCGGTACCGCAAGCTAGATCCAGCGCCGGCCCTCGGGGAAGCAAGGGCAGCCATTCCGAAACAATGCTTGCGGCTTCCGCAGGCGGGTTTTGTGCGGAATCGCGGTGACGCGCGTCCCATTCGGTTGCGTTAGAGGGCATAAAAAAAGGCCCCTGAACGGTGCGTTCAAGAGCCTTGAATTCTGGTCAAAAGTCGAATCAAGCGACCGGGTCTGATTAGACGCTGAAGGAGCTACCGCAGCCGCAAGTGCTCTTAACGTTTGGATTATTGAACTTGAAGCCAGCGCCTTCGATGGTCTCGATGTAATCGATCTCGACGCCTTCCAGATACATCGAGCTCATCTGATCAACCGCGACCTTGAGGCCGTTAAAATCGACCACTTCATCGGTCTCGTTGGTCTGGTTTTCAAAAGCCATGTGGTACTGGAAACCGGAGCAGCCTCCGCCGACGACGGCAACGCGCAACGCCACCGGTACAGGATTCTGCATGCCCATGATTTCCTTGACCTTGGTGCTGGCAGTGGGAGTCAGACTA
>DATFZQ010000240.1:0-45424 GCA_035314345.1 Candidatus Acidiferrum sp. | reverse complement strand
GTTAAAACGGAGCGAGACCTTCTGCATGACACTGAAGAGGAGAGCAGTTGTTAGGCCGAACAAGATCCATCCGTTCAATGCCTCGAGTGCTCCCATAAGTTGCCAATGCAATCCAGATGGATGTTCGCATGTCCGTAGGTCGTCATCGCGCCCAGCGAATAAAGCATTGCGGACTTTCTGTCGGGTAGTGCTCGGAGCAGAAGGTAGGCAGCGGTCCAAATCGCTCCTTTAAAGCAGTGCAGCATTGAGGCACAAAGCGCTACGCCACGCATGATCACTGCCGAGGCCATGCTTTGGAGACGATTCTTCCCGCTGCCATTCTGGACGAGAAACACTCCCTGGTCGATTAGCTTGAGGCCGAAGGAATAGATCGTTACCGTTATGAAGAGAAGTAGTGGGCTCAAGAGTTAATCGGTACGCCATGGAGTAACTGTTGCTGCGTCCATGTTCAAAACATCTTTCGCACTTGCTCCAAGTGGAATCGCCCCAAAACTAGAATGCCTCGCCGACGCCCATACCGAATGTGTGACCGTCCCTGCCCTGGGCAATGTCAGCTCGAAGATTGACGTGATATTTCTTGCTCAATTCGAATCGCAGACCGCCACCACCGCTCGGCAGGAAGTGGCTGTTCTGCACTTGCTGTGACAATTGACTCCCGCCAGGGATAACGCCGCCGAGGCCGCCGAACATAACCAGGCCGAACCTCTTCGGCAAGACCAGGCGATACTCCAATTGAGTTGCCACCGTGTAGCGAGTGAAATATCGCCCCGCCGTATATCCCCGCAATTCATTGTTAGTGCCATAGATGCAGTTCCCATAGAAGGGAGGTTTGCCGGAAGTGCCGCAGAAATCGGCGTCATAGGCAAGAACCTGCTTGCTGCTCAGGCTCCAATATTTGTCGAACTGACTTCTATACGACTGGAAGGAATACTTGCTGCCTAAATCCTGGGAGAAGAAATCCGCGCTAAAAGTGAAAAAAGTTCCGCTAACCGGATAGAAATGATTGGGGCGAGTATCCCGCGTCAGCTTCGCGCCGATGGACCTGAGCGTCGTGTGGAGCCCGATGTCCGGGGGGATCGGAAAGTTGGTGACATTATTGGGGCGGACGGTGATAAACGAATTGCCAGACATAAATCGCGGGCCCGCGAAGAATTTCCAAAAAAGACGGCGGAGGAATTCCCCGAGGAAGGCCTCGCCCGTTTGATTCAGAGGCAGCTTGAGGCCGGGGGCAATTTCGTTGCTGAATATGTTGTAGTTTGCGTTGCCATGGATGAAGCCAGAAGTGATCTCATATCTATTTTCATCCAGGAAGAGCTGTCCTCCCACGGCGAATCCCCGGCTGCCATTGTCTGTAAATAGGCCAGCCACCCCAATCGTGGAAGGAGGAGAAATCTTGTCATGCTTGTTAAAGGGGAAGATATAGCCGAGCACAGGGGTCATTCCCGAACCGATGGCGGGACTGGAAATGGGAAGGGGCGCCACCACAATTCCGGCCGGTATAGTGAACTTCTTCTTTTTTTTCGGTGGCGTCTCTGGCTGAGGTAGTTCGGTTGGTTGCTTGGACTGTTCAACCTCCTGTGATGGGGTGGGACGGACCTCCTGACCCGAGGCGGATGTCGGAGGTTCCACCTTTTCTGGTGTCTGGGCAATTGCAGGCGCACTCAAGAAACTGGACAAGCCGCAAACAAACAAGACGCAGATGAGCCTCCGAATCCACGTCCTACACCCGTGGCGAGTTTCACGTAACTCCTGGTGGCAGAGTCTCGTTCGCATTTAAGTTGGAACTCCAGATCTAGCGTACGGTATCAGTGCCTCGGCGCAGTTCAACACCTCCGCCAAGCGCCTTGAGCACGATGACTCTGGGAACGTGTCTCGTACCAGCAGTTACGGATGCTACTTGCGAGCCGGTGACGCCTTAGTGAGCACGTCATCCAGCGGTTTGGCTGCCGGAGTCGCAGCTTGGCCGCCATCGACGATGTCCTTGGCGCTGATGACTTTGCCATAAAGAGATTTATTGGCATCGTCATCGCTGTCCATCGTCGCACCTTCGAGGGACACGCCAGCAAACAATCCCTTCGAACGGGAATAAGTCAAAACGTCGACGTTCATGGCACTCGCGTTATAAGACGTTGCCTGAGCCCCAGTGGGACCGGCAGCCGCAGCGGCATTTGATCCGAGTTTTGTCTTTCCATTCAAGATTTGTTCCGCGCCTTTTTGATTCATGATCACCAGGACAAAATCGGTGGCCGTGGACCCGAGTTGCACGCCAATGCTGGCCTGGTCGAGCCTGTACATTGCCGGGGCACCCCAGGCACTATCCATCTTGGGACCACTACGGCAAACGAGCACGCCGCGTCCGTAGCTGCCGCCGATGCCGATGGCTATTTTCTTGACGCTGGGAAAGATGACGACACAATCGGCTTGGTCGAGGATATGTGTGGGCAGGCCATTGGTCCCTGCAAGAAGCTCCTGCAGTACCTTGGCCGAGTTGGCAATCCGCTCTTCTTCTTTCTTCTGAGCGAACAGCGGGGAAGCGACCGCCAAACAGAGTGCAAATACAGTCATTCGTTTCTTCATTGTTTCGTCCTTTTCCACAACTGAGCATAGGTTCTGAGCTGAAACTCAGAATCCTAAGAGCGCAAACTAAAGGGCTGGACTCCATCCGTCGCCCGGGTTGTACTCCGCCATGGCCCCTGCGACTTCGGCGGTCTTTTCGCCCAAGTCTTTTTGATAGACGATGCCATCTTTACCCACAACGAATGTCATGATTCCTGAATTCCTGTATTCTGCCGGATAAGCCAGAATGGCAAACCCGCCGGTCAACTTTCCATTTACGAGATAGTCCTTTGTGCCGCCCTTGGCTTTATCTCCCTGCTTGGTGAGAAACCTGAAGTAGTAGCCATCGAACGGCTGTGGTTTGCTTCCCGCGTCGGTATAGCCGGCGGCTTTGGCGAAATCACGAACATCCTCGAGAGGGCTAGGTGCCTGACCCGCTGCTGCTGCCCAGTACAAGCCGTTTTGTTTGCCTTCATCGCTGATGAATTTCAGAGCGTATTGTTTCACTGCGTCGCCATCGTGAGTCTGACTGAAGTATTGCTGCTGTGCATCAACAACTGCGCTGCACGCGCCGATTGCGGTCAATTCATCCTTGCCGATGCGGCGAGCAAGAATCTCGTCCTTGCCTGCTGACGTGTCAAACACCCACTGACCTGAAGGATTCTTCCCCAAAGGTACTGGAAAAGGAAAATTGTCTGCACCTGTATAGAGTATCTGCCCGCCTGCTTTGATCTCGCGCCACCGATGCATCTGGTTATAGGCGGACACAAAGTCTTGTAGGGCGTCCTTGTCTTTTACAGCGTCTCCCGAGAAGAGCACACCTTGAGCGTCGGGACCGAAAATCGCAAGTAACCCACCTTGATCGCCAGACTTGGCTGCTTCTAAAAACGCGGCGCCGGCGTCGTTTGGAGACGCGAAGGTCTTTTGCTCGGCTTTGGGGCTTTCCGCCTTGCCGCACGAGACGAGCAAGGAGATCGTCAAGAACAGAGCCGCGAAGATCGCGAAATGTTTAGCCAACGTCTTTTGGTTCCGCGCAAACTGCAACATAGGGCTTCCTCCAAAGTGACTCTTCATAGCTTTACGCGAACGGAAGTTCGTGGACATTACCGACGTCCACCAAATCCACCGCCGCCGAATCCACCGCCGCCAAATCGGCCACCGCCAAAGCCACTCGACCGCATGCTTCCCCAGCCACGGCTGCTTTCGGCCCTCGAGGACCAGCCGCTCGAACCACCAAATCCGCCGGAGTGCCCGCTCATGCCGCTGAAGGCGTCTGAGCGACCACTACCACTGCTGCTACGTTGCGCCCAGGAGTTCGACGCTGAGGAACGGTCGTTGTTGACGTTCACGGTGTTTCCGCTGACGTTTCTGTTGTAGGTGTTGCCGTTGTTCTTGTAGCTGTTGTTGTAATTGGAGTGGTTATAGGCGTTGTTGTAGGCGTTGTTGTAGCCGTAGCTGTTGTGGTATCCGCCGTTGTAATACCCGCCGTGCCAGGCAGTGTTTCCGTAGTATGCACCGCCGTGGTAGACCACTGCGGTGCCGTGCCAGCCGCAGTTCCAGCTGCTATACCCCCAGCTGCAACACCCACCGCTCATCATTGCCCCCACAGCGATTCCAACGCCGAAACCAATAACTGCGGCGGCAGCGACGTCGCCAGCGCTGTACCCCGGGGTCACATAGGGCGTGCCATAAATGACCGTCGGGTTGTACACGGGAACGTAAACAACCTGTGGATTGGCGGGTTGGATGACGATGACTTGCGGCGACTGTTGCACGACAGTCACTTGGGGCGTGGACTTGAGATTGCCCGCTGCTTTCGCCTGCGCCCGCAGAGTCTGGATGGCGCTCATTACTTCAGCTTGTTGGTTGTGAAAAGCCTCTCCCAGCGAGGAAGTCCAGGTGAGATTATGCGCCAAATTGGCAAGAACCGAGGGAAATTGCGTGAGGGCCTTGACACTGGCATCCCACGATTGTGTGTCGACGGCCTGCATTAGGGCACTACCCGTCAGACTCTTGTTCTGCTCAAGCCAGTACTCTGCGATCGCAACCTGGTCAGGAAACGTCGACGCCGTGAGGATTTGAGCCACTAGCGCATCCGGATACAGGGCGATGGGTGCCACTAAGGACTGGAGTTCGCTCGTGCTATTGGGAACAGTTTCTGTGGAATTCCCGGTGTTAGTCCCGGGAGCATCGTTCGGAGTCTGGTATCCGTACAAGAGTTGTGACGAAGCGGTAGCGAAAACAATGCTCAACACCACCGTAAATATCTTCTTTATGTTTTTCGCGATCATTGGAATGGCTCCGTGTCTCAGTCACCTTTTGTGTTGGTGGGTTGCAAATATAGATACTGCCTCGTTTGGATCGACCCGGCCTCTTTGAAATTCGTTTCGTCGATGTAAATCAAAAGTTCTTTGCCAGAAAAACAACTCAGCTAAAAGAGTAGTCCGTCGACTGACGAATTTTTCAAAGCCTCGCGAGCGCTCCGTTTGGAGCGCCCGCGAGTCGACTTCAAGTCTGATTTAGTCAGTCACTCACCAGCGTGATTAATGGAATGCTGCTGTTTAATCTGCTGGATGACCTGAGTCAAGTTGTAGGAGCTCGCGGCCAAAAGCGATATTGTCATTTCTTACAGAGGAATCAACCGCACCAAGTTCTTCAAGCGTCACCTTAGCGAGCGCTCGGCGAACACCCGTTGAGTCGGAACGTAGGCGTTAAACTGAGACGCCGGGTTTGTCCACATTTTTTAAGCCGGAGAAATGGATGATCATTTCGGCACTAAATTCCGCCTGGTTACTCGACGCGCATACCTCGCAAGGCATACCCCCCGGCGTAGTCTGCTTCATTGCACTGACCATTGTTCCCTCCCACCCAAGAACTTATTGTCGAGCGGGAAAGACACATAGGACGGCGATCACCTTCGGCTATGATGTATGACCTCACCTTGGATTTTTGTACCAGTGGAAGCGAGCGAGAATTCACTCTTTGATCGGATAGCAGGTCAGTCCCCGTATTTGCAGAGTGCCGAGTTCACTTCTTGTCGCCGAGGTTTTTCGGCGGTTCGCCCGGTACTAGCTTCCTTTCCTCCTCGCGCTCATTCCGGCGAAGTTCCTCAATCTCTGCTACCTTGGCACTGCGGAGTTCCTCTATTCTCTTCCTTTCGGCCCTCCTGATTCTACGCCATTGGAAAAGTGAGGCTCCGGCCGCCTGAGCCCCTACCGTCTCCCTTTCCAGTCGCTCGGAGTCACGCTCACTCTTCAGAGAGTTCCATTCTTCTTTCCGGAGGGCGAAGCGCAGCTGCACTTCCTGGACGCGCTCTTCTTCGAGTTGTTCGATGAGTTTTCTGTGCGCGGAGACCACAGTCACCAGCGCGCTAGTCGTCCAAGCGAAGGTGAATAGTCCGGAGATACCCATGATGGGAGCGATGTTCCGCCAATGCGGTCCGAGGTCAACATTTCCATAGCCGAGCGTGGTGTAGGCGTTCGCACAGAAGTAGATGGCGTCGTTAATGTGCGCAATCAGCCCCATACGGATAAGGGCGAACCCCCATACCAGGAATTCCACAATATGCAAGGAAAGCATGAGGAATACGGAGGAACTGAACAAGAGCAATGCCGCGACAAGACGGGGCCGTCCTACACGAAGGTGGTGTTCCCGGCGAGCGCGGAACACTAGAATAGCGTGGAGACCAGCGCCATGCAGGAGCACGAGAAAAACCAGCATACAAGCACCGATGCCGAGAGCAGCTATCGGTTTGTATTCATCCGGAATCTTGGCCAGGAGTGCCGACAAATCAGGCATGAGATTACTCCCACCCTTCCGTCGCCGAGTAACAAGCCGACTAACCCATGTGCGAACTTTTGTAGATGAGATTCTGGGGAACGGCCACTTCGAATTACACTGTTACTTTTGGCGGTGCCCACTACACCAAACATCCTCTATGCTCCGCGACGTTGAACCCGTGGGGCACAGGATCGAATGAGATAAGGTCTGGATATTCATTTTCTCGTCGCCGATAGCCATGATCACAGGGTCCGTGCAACCAGCCTGTGACCAAAGTCACAACGCTGTGTGCTCAGTCGGGTTGTCTGTATTCTCCCTTGTTAGGGACGGTGTCAATGGTCGTATGGATGATTGCAGCGCAGTGTTTCTACAAGATTGATCGCACCTATCGCGGAATCGTCGAGCGAAATATTACCTTACAGATACTGTATTTTAACATTATTTAACTTCATGAAATAGGTTTCTCCGCTCGGTGAAACATCGCGGCCCTTTAGGTGGTCGTGGATACCGAATTGATTACGAGAAAATCGGATGTCGTGCCCTCTCGGCTTCTACAATCATGGATTGACTCTGACCGCTACCGTGTTCGCGGTGTTGGTTCTTGGCGTGTCGCTCTCGGCTTTTGGGCAGCAACTACCGGACAAGAGTCCTCAGTCAACGCCCGCAGACCAATCTTCCCCTGCGAGCCGCTCCCCTCAGACTCCAGGCCCAGCTCTGCCACAGAGTCAAGCTCAGACTCCTGTGCCAGCCACCACCGGGCAGCGAAAACTTGATTGCCGACACCCTGCCAATCCGAACAAACGGCGATTTGGCTGCAAAGATAACGACTTTGATTGGAATGAGACGCTCACGGGTGATTGGGACACGTTCCGAGATAACGCAAGAAATATTGGAATCACACCTAGTGGTTCTTATTACTCAGCCTTACAGACCAATGCGTCTGGCGGTCCACATCGAATGTGGGGCTATGTCGGTCAGTTTACGACCGCAATCGACTTCGACTTTGAGAAACTACTCAAGATTCCTGGCATGTCGCTGTACTTTTCTGACTTATGGGGAACGGGAAGTAATCTGACCCAGAATCTCGGCAGCGTATTCCCGGTCAATCAGACTACGCCGTTGGAGCTCACCTGGGAGAGATATACCTGAAGCAAAATTTCTCAACGGTGACTTAACGGTGGCAGCGGGCCGCCTCGGTGCAAACTATACTTTTGCGGGCCTGCCCGTCTTCGACAACTACGTTAGCTCTGGGATAAATTCCGCACCGGAATCCATGGTTGCTAATGACTTCAGCTATGGTGGTCCGCCACCTGGCTTGGAGTGGGGCGCGCAGGCCGTATACAACATCACTGCCGTCGTCCAACTAGCGGTCGGAATTTTCAACACGAATCCAAATTCTGCGAACAATGGAAACGTATTCGCGTTCCAGCAACGGAATAAGGGCGCGCTCGTGACCGCTCAATTGAGCTATCTATACAACCAGAGTCCGAACGATAAGGGCATGCAAGGCCAATACACGGCTGGCTTCTTCGAGGATAACAACGCATTCCCGATCCTTCCCCTAGGGAGTTTGAGCAGCAGCGGTAAATCGGGCGTCTTTATCCTAGGACAACAGGCGGTGTACCGACCGGAGGGGCCAGGTACGACACAGGGCCTTACGATTTGGGGAGCCGGGACGTATACCTCCAAGCAGTTGGTCAGTTCCATGCCCCTTTTCGGTGGAGCCGGATGTAGCTATGAAGGCCTGATCAAGCGGCGCAAGAACGACATCTTCAGCGTCGGATGGGTTTATGGAAAGACCAGCAACTTTCTTCCTAACGCCTCGGCGGCGAAAATGTTGGAAACGAACTATCAGTGGGCGCCAAAGCGCTACATTACGGTCCTTGCCGATTTTCAGTATATTTGGCGCCCAACCGGGACGATTGGGCCAGGATCTGCCGTTCTCGGCGCGCAAGTCAATGTGACTTTCTAGAATCTCGTGTTTTCGATGTAAGGTTGTGTCCCCGGCGGATGGACCGAATGGCGGGACAAAAAGTCTCGGCACGGAACCGAAGGAGAGTTATGTCTCTTTAGATTTCTTTTTCATCGGATTGATTGGGCGATTCCTGTTTATGCGGCAGTTGTAGTCGATGAGAGTAACTTTGGTTTCTTCCTCAGTCTCGCCTGGTAAATGAGGCCAACCCACACCCACGCGATCGGAGGATTTGTTAAGATCACGCTTAGAATCGCGATCCCCAGCCACCAACGCCAATCTAACAAGATAAAAGAAAAGACTTTTTTCCGTCTCCGGTGGAATGCAACAGCCGAGAGACAAATGGTCATCGGAACAAACTGACCAACGATGCTACCCATCAACTATGCCCACTCTGCTAACGAGATATTGCTTTTCCCGGGATAAGCGTAGTGACCCCACAATTGAATCCCTGAAGCGAACACAACTGAAAGAAGTGCCCAAATACCTGCACAGATGAGACCTTCCTTGATAGGGCTAGCTTTGGATGACCCATGCGATGGTTGAATCGAGGTGTAGCCATTTTTTGTGTGCGATGGTTTGTGGACATCTGAAGTCATGGCGTTCAGCGGGTATGGCATTGCCACCCTCGTTCGAGCGTTCCGACGAACAGAACGAGTGTAATGGCTCAAATCGCACCTTCAAACCCATGCAGCATAAAGGTACGAATCTCGCCATGAGGCATCCTCATTGACGAAGCCAAGCCCGGATCACCATTCTTCCCGTTAACGTTCGGGAGGAGAAGCGCTCGTTGGTCGATTAGACTAAGGGTGAACCGATGAATCGCTACCGTGACGCCGATAGGTGAAGGGTTCACAGAGAACTGTTTCCCAAGCATCTACACCGCGTAAGTATTGATCCTCGCCACAGCCTGTCTGCAACGGTTACTTCCTTTCTGCCTATTTGTTACCCATGAGACTTTTCAAATGGGCGTATGCCTGACGATATTCGAGCTCGGCTCGGAACATGTCTGCTTCCATGCTTGCCCGTGCAGATGCAACTTCCGGGTCATCCGATTTGTAGCTCGCCTGAACCACTTGGGTCGCAGACACCATCCGGCGCGCCAGTTGACTGAGTTTGCGAGAGCGTTCCAGTTCAAGATAGCTGCTCTTGACGCCCTGCGCCACTTTGGCCTTGGTCAATTGCACCGCCAGATCTGCCGCTTCGGCTTGTGCGCTGGCTTCTTTCACTCCATGCTCACGCTTGCCAAAATCAAAGATGGTCCACGTACCCAGGACGCCGATATAGGAGAAATCTTTGGGCAAAACTGAATTGCTGATTAAATTTTGATTGGCGTAACCACCTATGGCGGCGACCGTAGGAAAGTACGCCATTTTTGACAGTTTCGCGCCAGAGTGCGCCTTGACTGCGGTTTGCTCTGCCTCTACGACCTCAGGATTCACCGCTTCCGCTCTGGCAGCAACTTCAGTGAGCGACATGTCTTCAACTAGAGGTTCGGGCGGGACTAGCTCAAGTTTTGTTCCCTCGGACAGGCCTACCATTTCGATGAGCGACGCTGTCAGCTCCTGCACCTTACTGGCCGGGAGCGCGATAGCTTTTTCGGCGGCGATCATGTCCGCCTCTTGTTGCACCGAGATCCTTGGCGCGCCCGAATTGCTTGCCGTCAGCCATCTAGCTTGAATCTTCTTGGCTTCTGTTTCCGCGATTATCAGTTCCCGTTCGGCGACGAGCAAATCGAAGTAGTTTTTCTCGACCCTGTTCGCCGCTTCTGCCACTGGCATTCCTGCCTTCGATTTGGCGATGTTTTCATCCGCGCGTGCGATTTTGACGAGCTGGTAGATTGCGAAAAGTGGTGTGATAGGTTGAGTCGCATTCGCGTCAAAAATGGTTTGATTTTTTGCAAATATGTTTACCGGAACACTCAGCGTACCACCGGCGATTGGACGTCGAATCGTTAGCACCTGGCCCGTTTGCTTATTGAGGTGATCGTTGAGAAACGTCGTGCCGATGCTCGGAAAATACTGCGACTGTACGCCCAGCCGGTGTTGCTTCGCGATCTCCACTTGCAGTTGTCCGAGACGCACCAGTGGATTGCTAGTCCCCGTCGCCATCTGTTGCGCCTCCTCCAGCGTGAGGCGCCGCACGCCTGTTGCAGCCTCACCCGAGTTCGGGCTAACGCCTGATCCTCCGCTGTTGCCCACCCCGCCAAAATCGCTAACAGGCGTCACCGCACTGTTCGCTTTGACGCCGGTAACCAGCGGCAGTGTAACCCTATGTGGCACTTGAGTCGGGACCGGAAACGACAGTTCTGGTTTTGGCGAAACTGCAGGTGGGTCTTGTGCCGCAACGACTCCACTCAACAGAAGGCATCCTGCCAGGGCGACAATGATTCGTTTCTGCCCCGACAACTGCATGTCTAAGGATCTGCTTGATTCAATCATGAAGGGTCTCCTCATCCGCTGGTTACCGGCAGAAGAACTAACTTGGCAGTTCTTCGCCCTCCTCCTATAGTGCAGACTGAAGAGAGTGAAAACTGTCAAAAGTGACAGTCCAGAAGGAAGCCGGTCGCAGAAATGTTGAGGTACAACGGAAGGCTCGGACTATTGCAGGAATATTCGTTTCAGATTCTGTCGCATTGCCGCTTCCATTACCAGCGGAAGCGAATCGCGAGTTGGATGATGCGCGGCGTGACAACTCCAGAGGGGCCGCCAAGGCCATTGAAATTTTTCACCGCGTCAAACGTGGCTCTCTGGAAGTTGGCTAGCGTCAGAACCTGTCCGTTGGCCCCAAGGTACAAGCCCGTGAACGGATTGATGCAGCTCGCCGTGCAGTTGAGGTTAGGATTTGGCGCGCCGTTTACTGTCGGCTTCGGCACTGACAGGAAGTTCAGCACGTCATTCGTGTTGTTCAAAATAAACAGCGGGTGGTTGAACACGTTGAAGACGTCCATCTTGAACTCTAGGCTCGCGGATTCCCATTTGGGAATCTTGAACGCCCGCATCAGTGATATGTCGAACCGGTAGAGCGGCAACGTCTGCCCAGCGTTTCTGGCGAGATTTCCGCTGATATATTGGAAGTCGACAGGTAATCCCGTAAAGCTGTCCACAGGTCCCGATGGGCTGGCCCCCGGTGGAGCAACAAACGTCGTCTGCATAGCAGAGCAATTGGCGAGGCCCGCTGCAATGCAAGACGCCACGCCCGATTGGCTTACTTCAAGGTTCGTACCAGAGATCGACGCGATGTTGGTCGCCACGAGTGCCCCATTGGGCGCGTCCGCACAACCCGTAGCTGTCGAGCCCGCATGGCAAACATTGGGCCGCTGGTTCGTTTCCGCGCCGATAGCCGGGAAGATTGACCCTGAAAAAGCACCGTCCCCTGTCGAAATAGGGAACGGACGGCCAGATTGCAGGGTTCCTAGCACGCCAAGAGTCCAGTTATTCAAAATCGTTCCCACTATCCGGGTATCGAGCAGGTTATTCGTATCGGCCACGAAGCTGAAATTGGCTAAATGACGGATATCGATTTGGGCCAGTGCGTTCTCCAGGCTTAATGGTGCCAATGCATTCGCAGGCTCGGACACGCCGTAAAAGTCCTCGCCGTTGTCCATCGTCTTCGAATACGTGTAACTGGCGTTGAACTGGAAATGATTTGACATCCGCTTTTGCGCGGTAAGCACAAGAGCGTTGTATCCGGACGAGCGGTCGCTGGAAATTGTCCGTATCGCGGCGAACGATGAGTCCGGCCGATCTGGCAGGTAGAAATAACCAGAATGCGCCGGGTCGGGAATAGGAGTCGGGAAGTTCGTGTCCGTCTCGCCAAACAAACCATGCCCGAACACGCCCTGATAACCCATGCTGTAAGTAAACGAGGAGCTCACTTGTCGTTGGACCACCAGCGACGCCATATAAATGTTCGGGTTCTTTATTGTGGGCGATAAAGGACGGACACGGCCAAAGTTGCTGATAGCGCCCGAGAGGAACGGCTGCAAGCTGGTTGCGCTCGGTTCGTTTGGATACGCCGTCAGGACAGCGCAGGCCTCTGGATCGGAGGGCATCAGGTTGATTGCGCCTGAGCGTGTAAAGCAGTCGGTCGCCGAAATGCTTGCGGTTGTGAGATTCTTTCCGTCGAAGATTCGAGAGTCGCCTGAGATATTGAGAAAGGCCATTTCTGTGACGACGGCGCCCGCCGCACGGGCGCCGAGCGCCGTTAGCAGCAGCGACGCTGCCCCCGCGATCCTGGTCTTGAGGCAGACCATACTCACCCCACGGAACTCTACCATTTGTTGTCTAGGAGTTGGAAGACTCACAGTAGTAATACACTGAGTGACCGAACCGATCAACTCCAGGATGTTTGCCGCGACTTGTACTACGTTTTTACTACGGCGCGAAAGCATCTGCTCTCATGGCATAAGTCCACCAGTCCACCGAGCAAGCTAAATCTCAAAAAGGTCTGACCAGGATCAAAGAGTGAGCATTGATCTGGGTCCGCGACCCAATGCCCTTGATGAACCCTTTGCACGCTCTACCTCTCTGTCTTAGAAGCGGGCACGTTAGACCAAGGCGACTTCGCGGTCGAAATGGGGCTTCTTTTCAGCGTGAAGCCTTAGCGCCACACCACAAGCTAACGCGATACGTTCCAGCGTCGCGAGAGAATGACCTGTGTATTCGGCGTCTTCAAGCCGAGCAATCACAGATTGCGTCGTGCCGGCCCTCTTGGCCAATTCGGTCTGCGTCAGGCCGGCGTCTTCTCGCATCTCTCGAACTAGGAGCGCGAGGTCAATCTGGTGCAGAGTGCGGGCGAAGGACTTCCTGTACGTCGCGCTCTTGCGAATTCGCTTCTCCACATTTTCAGTGTGGCGGTCCCGTTTCATAGTCCCAACTCCTTCAGGATAGCTTCCCTTTCCTTCTGTGATCCCGTATATCGGTTTCGATATCTTATCCAGAGCTTTCTCAGTTGTTCGGCCCTAGTAATCTCACCCGGCGGAGTTTGTTCCGTCTTCTTCTGGAAACCAGACGTAATCACAATCAGCATTCCGGGCTGGTAGAAATAGAGAATCCGAAAAATCCGGTCAAACTGTTTGACTCGTAGTTCGAATATGTGATCCGTTAGCTTCTTAACAAACTTTCCTTGCATCTGATTACCACAGACCCGCAAGCGCTCGATAAATGCGTCAATGCGGGCAGCAGCCCGGTCATCCAGGCCGTCAACAAACTCTCCGGCGGGCACCCGCCCATTCGGAAGTTCGACACAATCCTAAATTTCCCGTTCAATCCCGCTCCCGGACATGACTATATTATGGAATATAGCATTATTGCGATATACAGGTCAAATATATAGATCATGCCAGGCTACCTGCGTGGTTCAGTTCAGAGAGGGCCGTTCGCAGCACTCTCGTGTCTTTAGGGACTCGGGTGGTCAAATCGTAGATGCCCTCTCCATCAGGGAAAGGCCCGCAGAAGTTGAGGATCGCGCCATACCGGGTCATTGGGAGGGCGATCTCCTGAGCGGCTCAAGGAACAGTCACATTATGACTTTGGTGGAACGTCATTCACGTTTTACGACGCTCATCAAGGTGCCCAGCAAAGACACGGCGATTGTGGTCGCTGCACTGACTCGACATGCAAATAAACTCCCCGCGGCGCTGCGCCGCTCGTTGACCTGGGATCGCGGACTGGAGATGGCCAAGCACAAGGCCTTCACAATGGCCACGGATGTGAAAGTTTATTTCTGTGATCCGCAAAGTCCCTGGCAGCGAGGCTCGAACGAAAACACGAATGGGCTATTACGACAATACTTCCCTAGGAGAACTGACCTGTCCGGCTATACGCAAGCGGATCTGGACAAAGTGGCACTGCGATTAAATCAGCGTCCAAAAAAAACTTTAGGATTTCAAACTCCTGCGAGTAAACTTCAAGAAAGTGTTGCGTCGACCGGTTGAGCTGGCACGCGTAATCTGTTAAGTAGGTATCAGTACTCCGGATTCAGGCCGCCCCTAAATGGATGAAGACGATTGAATTCACTTCGAGAGAATTGTGCGGATCAGGTTGAGTAGTCAGGTTTCCGTAGAAGTGACTCTAGGCTCGGAGAAGCGAATGGACATGAGTGCCGGAATGCACGTCACGGCGCGGACACCCGCACCGGACCTCAAGTGAGCTCCATTTTCCATTATTTTCCAATTACTAGTAATTTTGTTTCAGCTAAGTGCCGCCAGCTCAGCGTGTTAGGGTGTACTAGAGGAAGCTTGGGAAGCTTCTATACTGCCATTGTACGACGCCCTCTCTAGGCCTCCACTATTGTACTTCCGCTTTTCGAGATTGCAACAGTCGCTTCCTTTTTGAAATTGAAAAAATGGCGACGGCGCGGTTCTCCACTTTCGCAGAGTCGAACTGTTCGATTGGAGCAGCACGATATTCAATGATTCCTTCAGATCAGTGAAAATCAGGAATCTCTGGGGCGGTGCAGCCCGAACCGCATATGGCAATACTGATGCAAGAAAATTTAACAAGGAGAGAAAGTCATGACGACACGCCCACCACTCCCGCCGTTTACTTCCGAGACCGCGGCTCAGAAAGTCCGGCTCGCAGAAGATAGCTGGAATTCGCGCGATCCTAAGAGAGTTTCTCAAGGTTACGCCCTCGATTCACGATGGAGGAACCGCTCCGAATTTGTGACCGGCAGGCAGGACATCGTAGTCTTCCTTACACGCAAATGGACGAAGGAGTTGGATTACCGGCTGATCAAAGAGCTTTGGGCCTTCACCGGAAATCGCATTGCCGTCCGGTTTGCCTACGAATGGCACGACGACTCGGGGAATTGGTACCGCTCCTACGGCAACGAAAATTGGGAATTCAACGACGATGGCTTAATGCGTCTGAGGTTTGCAAGTATTAATGATCTTCCCATCGAAGAATCAGACCGCAAGTATCATTGGCCGCTCGGACGCCGCCCTGACGAGCATCCCGGATTGAGCCACCTGGGCTTCTAATTCGATTTCTGACGTATGCGCCCGATCTAAACACGACAACGAGATGGGTCGACCAATCCCAGAAAAGGCGACTAAGGAGCGGTGAAGAGGCTCTTATGATTCTATAGAGGAACCAGCAACCGTTGGCTGAAGTGGCGCGGTATCGATCGCGATCTTCTAGCCGCTGCGCGCGACACTCTCAGCGGTCGATCGCCTTCATCGCCGGGGCAGCATACCGGTCGCCGGCAATTTCGCTCTGTGGAACGGCCGCCTCCAGCTCTGCCACCTCGTCTGGAGTTAGCTTGATGTCTGCTGCGGCTGCATTCTCTTCCAGATATTTCCTTCGCTTGGTCCCGGGAATGGGCACCATGTCCTCGCCCTTGGCGAGTACCCACGCTAACGCCAACTGGCCAGCTTTTGCGCCTCTTCGCTCCGCGATAGCTTTCACCCGCTCCACGAGTACTTGGTTTCTGTCAAAGTTCTCGCCTGCAAAACGTGGAAAGCGCTGCGACCTCGAATCCTTTTCACCAAGATCGCCTGGCTTGGTGATCGCACCGGTCAGAAAACCACGACCCAACGGACTGTACGGGACGAACCCAATTCCCAGCTGGCGCAGGGTCGGAATGATTTCTTCCTCCGGCTCACGCGCCCATAGCGAGTACTCCGTTTGCAATGCCGTAATCGGATGAACCTTGTGCGCCCTTCGGATCGTCGCCGGCGACGCCTCCGACAGCCCTAGGTACTTCACCTTCCCAGCCTTAACCAACTCCGACATCGCGCCTACTGTATCTTCAATCGGAGTTTGTGGGTCCACCCTGTGCTGATAATAGAGATCAATATAACCCACGCCCAATCTTTTTAAGGAAGCATCGCAGGCCGCGCGGACATACTCCGGCTTGCCGCTGATGGACCACTTGTTCGGCTCTTCCTTCGTGCGAATATTGGCAAACTTCGTCGCCAGAAAAACCTCATCGCGCCGCCCGCGAATTGTTTTTCCGATTAATTCCTCGTTGTCACCAATCCCATAAGTATCCGCAGTATCAAGAAAAGTTATACCGAGGTCCAGCGACCGGAGTATCGTCGCGGCAGACTCTTCGTCATTCCGCTCGCCATAGAACTCACTCATTCCCATGCAACCAAGTCCCATCCGGGAGACGATTGCCCCTTGTGAACCAAGTTTTACGTTTTTAATGCCCATACCCGCCTTAGATACGCATGCCTCACTTTCGGTTACGTCCTTCTCGAGCTAGGCCTGCCTTCAGGTTCTAATCGGGGTGTTTGCGGCAGGCTGAGTGCCCAAGCACCGTCTGTCATAGAACTCGAAACGAAGTCCTGGTTGCACCGTCTAGTAGTCTAGGTAATCGAGTGTCAAGCTTCTGGCAAGACTTACAGTACGCCTTGCGCCTCCGCCGCCGCGCGCCGATGTTTACCGCCATCGCCGTACTCACCCTGGCGCTGGGTCTCGGCGCAAACATCTCGATCTTCAGCCTCGTAAACACTATCTTCTTCCGCACCCTCCCTCTCGCGGATCCGGACCGCACCCTTCGCGTCCTCGATTCCAACCGCGGTCCTGACGGCCATCTGAGCACTTTCGGCATGCACAGCCCCCACGTCGTGATGTTTCGCGAATCAGCTTCGGCTTTCGATGGCATGGTTGCCCTTTCAGGCGAAAGCTTCACCCTCGCTGGCGGCACAGAGCCTTAACGAATCAGCGTGGTCTACCGCTCCGCGGGCTGGTCGTCCACCCTTAAAGTGCACCCTATATTGGGTCGCGATTTCCTGCCGCAAGAAGAGGGCAAAGGCCTCGGAAGCGGCGTCGCTCTCATCAGCGATCGCCTGTGGCAGCGTCGTTTCGGCGGCAGTGCCTCAGTACTGCAGCAAAGCGTCACGCTCGATAATCAGATTTTCCGCGTAGTCGGCGTCATGCCGCGTAGCTTCAATTTCCCCTACAACGCGGACATTTGGCTTCCCTTTGCCGTCGACCGCATTGATGCGGCCCGCGAGTTTGCCGTTTTCGGTCACATCAAGCCGGGCTTCACGCTGCAGCAGGCACGCGAATCGCTCGCTCAGGTAACTGCCCGAATTAAGGAGAGGTATCCGGCAACACCGCCGGGCTATCAAGTAACCAGTATCACTCTCCGCGAAAACCTGAACGACAATCAGGAGCGCACTATGTTCGCGCTGCTTTGCGTGGTCGGTTTTCTACTGCTCCTCACCTGTGTCAACATAGCCAACCTGCTTCTCGCTCGCTCCGCCGCACGTGCCCGTGAGTTCGCGATTCGTGCAGCTCTCGGCGCCAGCCGCGCCCGCCAGCTTCAGCAGACTATGACCGAAAGCTTGCTCTTGGCCGTCGCGGGGTGCGGCTGTTCCCTTCTCTTATCTTCGTGGTTGGACCGCTATCTGGCCTCACTCCTCCCCTCCGATTTCCGCTTGCAATTGGGCACGCCCATTCCAGAGCTCGACCATCGCGTCTTGCTCTTTGGTATAACGCTATCGCTCTTCGCCGGAATATTCGCGGGGCTATTTCCCGGATTGGGCCACGCGCGAGACGATTCAGCCAACACTCTAAAACAAGCGGCACGATCAGGTTCCGGCGGAGGCCGCACCACGCATCGTGTCCTCAACGGATTCGTCATCGCGCAAACCGCGCTAGCCCTGGTGCTAACCGCCGGAGCAGCTTTGATGACCGAGCATTTCCGCCGACTGCAAACCCGCGACCTCGGATTCGAGCCTCGCCAACTCCTGACCATGCAATTTACGCCTTCGCAAATCGATTATTCACCCGGCTCTCGCCGTACTGTCTTGGTCGACCGGATGCTCCAGACAATCCGCGCCACGCCCGGCGTCGCAGCAGCGGCAGCCACTACCGTGAATCCGCTGGGAGGAGGCACCTGGGGCGCTCCCATAATCATCGAGGGCACGGACATCAGCGGAAGAAGCGCGGATTTCATCGTCAACCATCGCCTCGTCAGCAGCGATATTTTCCACACCATGAACATTCCGGTGCTGCGAGGTCGTGCATTCTCCGATCTCGACAATGAGCGAGGCCGGCCAGTCGCCATCGTAAGCAAGGACATGGCCCAGAGTTTCTGGCCCAACGCCGACGCGCTTGGCAAGCGCCTGCGCGTGGATCGTCCCAATGCTCCCTGGCTCACCGTAGTCGGTATCGTCGGCAATGTGCACGACGCAGGTGATCCCGGCGACCCGCGCGAAACCTGGTATCTCCCGTATGTGCAAAACGCAGGAACTGCGGCTGCGGATTCGATCTATCTGATGGTGCGCGTCCGGTCGGATTCATCGTCGCTCATCGCGAGCATCAAGCAAGCCGTCTGGCAAGCGGACAAAACGCTGGCCGTTTACGACGTTTCGCTGATGGATCGCTACTATTCCGAAAGCCTCGAAAGAGACCGACTGGGTGCGCGCGTGATGAGTTTCTTCGGTGGATTTGGATTGTTGCTTGCCGCTCTCGGTGTTTACGGAGTCATGGCTTTCGCGGTGATCCAGCGGACCCACGAAATCGGCATTCGCATGGCGCTCGGCGCCACCAGCAATCAAGTTTTGTCCGGCGTGTTGCTTCGCGGCCTGAGACTAAGCTGCGCCGGTCTCGTGATTGGCTTGCTGATTACCATCGCGATGAACCGCGTGCTCACGAGCTTTTTGTCGGAAGTCCATGGTTTGGAGATTGTGCCACTGCTCTTCTCGGCCGGCATTCTTCTGGCTGTCACTTTTGCCGCATGTTATGTGCCTGCGCGGCGCGGTGCGGCCCTCGACCCCTTGGCGGCGCTCCGCTTCGAATGATTCATTGCCAACAGCCTTCCGCTCCGGCGCGAATTCAAGTAGGTAAGCAACCATTCGCTAAGTTGTCGTCTATTTGTGACTCAGACTCCATACATACGCCGCCAGCGCTGACACCTGATCAGCTGTGAGCTGCGCGCCGCCCATCGCCGGCATCGGACTGCGATACTGTTTTGGCTGCGCCACACCTTCAGTTATCGTTTTCTTGATCCCTGCGTAGCTGCCATCGCTCCACAACCATTTCTTTCCCGTAAGATCCGGTCCCAAAGGCGAGCCTCCACCGCTCGCGCCGTGGCAACCAGTGCACGCCGCACCGCTCACTTGCCCGTGGTAGATGCGCTCGCCAAGTGCCACCATTTCCTGCGTCGCTCCTTCTGGAACGGCCCCACCGGCAGTTGCCGCCGCGCCGGCGTCTGGATGCGTGCCCTCCGGCGGTTTTGCTGGCGCCTCCACAATGTCGCCCGCTGGAGCCGTCGGGCTCGGGCACGGAGTCACATTCGCGTTGCCGCCTACAGCCCCGCCGCGATAGACAATTCGATAAATTCGTCCTCGCACATCATCGGAAATGTAAAGCGAGCCGTTCGGTCCGACCGCGAGTCCGTTCGGACGATGGTCGGCTTTGTCCGGCGATTTCACTGCCCCCGCGAAGCCATCCGCGAAGATTTCGCACCCACCGGAAGCGTGGTCGCCCGCCATCGGCTGAAAAACAACGCTGTAACCACCTTGGGGATATGGCGCTCGGTTCCATGAACCATGGAAGGCAATAAATAGGCCGTTCCGATAGCGCTCCGGAAATTCCTTCTTGTCGTAATGCACCATCCCATTCGGCGCCCAATGCGCCGGAAACGCCGCAGCAGGAGCGAGCTTATTCGCGCATACGCCGACGGTCTTGCCACCGTCACCGCCGTACTCCGGCGCCAACACCAGTTTTTGCACGAAGGAGTCGTAGTAGCACTCGGGCCACCCGTAGTCGCCGCCCTGTTTCAACAGCAACACTTCTTCAGCAGGAAGTGTCGCCTCCTGATCCGGCTTGAAAAAGTCTGGCCAATTCGTGTGCAACTGGTCTCGTCCGTGCTGCGTCACAAACATGCGTCCGCCTGCGTCAATTGCAAAACCTTCCCCATTGCGTATACCCGTAGCGAACCGCTCCGCCTTCGAAAAGCTTTGATTGGACTTGTTGGCGTCGTACCGCCAGATCCCGCCGCGCGTCTCCAGTTCCACGCACGGGTCCGCACCCGGCGATTTCAGTGTCCGATTTTTCAGTTGGCACGAATTGGTTGCGCTGGCCACGTCCACAAACATCGCTCCTTCGGAATTGATAATGAAGGGATGCATCGGATGGTCGCCGCCAAGTGGCAATCCCGAAACGATCGTGATCGGAGCGTCTTTCGGCACGATGGACCCGGCAGTCAGCGCATAACGCACGATTCGATCATTGATCTCCGCATAGATCGATCCCTTATACAGGCCAATCCCCGTGCCACCGGCTCCGCCACTCTGCACGGTTTCCCCAAATCGCTCATTTACGTCGGCCTTGCCGACACCGGCCTTGTCCTGCAACGCGACCACAAATCCGCCCTGATGAGGCTTGTCGTTGCCGTAGTATTCGCCGGACCAGGTGTTCACATAAACCACGCCATTCGGCGCAACCACCATGTGCCGCGCATGTCCAATGCCGTCAGCAAAAACTGTCGCGCAAAAACCCGCCGGTAACTTCAGCCCACTGTCGTCGTTCGGGCATGCCTCTCCCGCAGCCGCTTTGAAATGGTTCTCAGCCGACAGTGAGGAGCCCACTGCATACAGCGCGACGAGCGCCGCGAGGGCAGGCACCAGCTTTTTGCAAAAGTGGATCAATCGCATCGAACCCTCCCCAAGATCGCAGACAAAAAATTAAAACGCGATGAGCTGCCGAAATATACCACAGTCGCCTCGATCAAACTGGTTGGTTAGAGCGCTTCGAAAGCTGCGTTGAACATGCTGACGGGACAAGGGCTCCTTGTACCCCGCGCGCCGCGGAACGCGAATCACGGTGAACATTAATGTGAACTAGGTTTCTTTCACTCTTATTGCGACCGGCATGAAGGCCCATAGCGGCGCGCCGCCTTATAGAAAACAAGCGATTATGCAGGTCGGTGTGATGCGAAGGCCGTTGGCGATTGCACAGCAGCCGCTGCGCGATTTCTTGACGGCGGAGCGTAGCTCCGTTAGCGTCAAAGGGTACGGAGTGCCTTCCCACTTCGTCGCGCGCAGCGTGCATAGAACACCCAAGCCGGGAGAACCTCGTGGCCAACGCCATCATCACATTGACGACAGACTACGGCACTGACGACCATCTCGTCGGAACCGTAAAGGGAGTCATTCTCAAAATTAATCCGGAAGTTACCATCGTGGACATCACGCATCACGTGACGCCATTCGATTTGCTGGATGGCGCGCTGGCCATCGGCGCAGCCTATTCCTACTTTCCACCGAAGACGATTCACGTCGTGATTGTCGACCCTGGCGTGGGCACCGAGCGGCGGCCGCTGCTCGTCAGCGGTCAGAATCATTATTTCATTGCGCCCGACAACGGCGTGCTATCTCTTGTTTACGAACGCGAACCAAATGTTGTTGTACGCCATGCCAATGCGGAACACTATTTTCTCCAACCGCTCAGCAAGACGTTTCACGGACGAGATATCTTTGCGCCAGTAGCGGCTTGGCTCTCCAAGGGCTGGCAAACTCCGGCCATGGGAGACGAAATTCAGGATTACAAAAAGATGGCGCTTCCTCGCCCGAAGCCTGGAGCGGCAGGCGTAAAAGGATTGGTGCTGAAGGTCGATCCATTTGGAAATTTGGTCACAAATTTCCGCGCCGAGGATTTGTCAAAGGAAGCACAGAACGGCGGCGGGCTGAAAATGCAAGTGGGAACCCATCCGGTTAGCAGGCTCGTGGATACATTCGCGCGCGGCAAGGCCGGAGAAACGATTGCGTATTTTGGCTCAAGCGGCTATTTGGAAATTGCTATCAACAAGGGAAACGCTTCGCGCACACTAAGTGTCGGCCGCGGAGCCCCTGTGGTTCTCTCCGAAAAGTAGTTCCCTTTCATTCTCGAGGGGAAATATTCGAACCACGCACCGCGCGCCTTAGCGGCTGTGTTCGAGCGCGGCCATCTGGGAACGCGTGCGTGGATCCAGCCAATCGCGCCAGGCATCTCCTAAAAGATTGAATGCGAGAACCGCAGTCATTACTGCCAGGGCAGGAAAAATCGCCAGGTGCGGCGCGTCAAACAGATGGCTGCGCGCGTCGTTCAACATGGACCCCCAGCTTGGGACGGGCGCCAGCACGCCAAGCCCGAGGAAGCTCAGCGTGGATTCAGCGAGAATGGCTCCCGCCATACCAATGGTGGCCTGAATGAGGACCGGCTGAAGAATATTCGGAAGCAAATGCCGCAACATGATGCGGAGATTCGAAGCGCCAAGCGAACGGACAGCAAGGATAAATTCCAGCTCCTTCACTTTTAGAACCTGGGCGCGCGCGAGCCGAGCGTAGCCAGCCCAGCCGGTAATGATCAGAGCAAGAATCACTTTTCCGATTCCCGGACCCAAAAAAGCTGCGAAAGCGATCGCTAGCAAAATACCGGGAAACGATAAGAAAGCGTTGATCAGCAGAAGATTTACGAATCGATCGAACCACCCGCCAAGAAAACCTGCCAGTAATCCGACAGCAAGACCTGTCAGCCCACATCCCAAAACGACTGAAATCGCGACGAAAAGCGAAACGCGCGCGCCGTAGAGTGTCCGCGAAAGAGTATCGCGGCCGAGTTCATCCGTTCCCATCCAATGCGCGCGCGACGGAGATTCGAGCCGGGCCGGAAGGTTTTGCGCGGCTGGATCGCCTGGGGCGATCCAAGGAGCGAAGAGCGCTGCGAGGAGAAGCAGAATTGCCGCCACAAATCCGGCGCGAGCAATAAAGCTCTGGTCGAGAAACTGCCGAAGGGCACCCAGAAAATTCATGAGAGGCGCACCCGCGGATCGATCACGGCATACAGAAAATCAGTGAGCAGGTTGACGATAACATAAGAAAGAGCGATGACCAGGATACATCCCTGTAGCAAAGGATAGTCGCGCGAGGAAATCGCCTGCACCGTGAGCCGCCCGATCCCAGGCCATGAAAATATCGTCTCCGTGACGATCGTTCCAGCGAGAAGCGTTCCGAATTGGAGACCGAGAATAGTAATGATCGGGATAAGCGCGTTGCGAAAAGCGTGACGGAACAACACCGCGCCAGTGGAAAGACCTTTTGCGCGGGCAGTGCGCACGTAGTCGCTGGATAGTTCTTCGAGCATAGATCCGCGCACCATGCGCGTGAGGATGGCGGCGAGCGCAGCGCCCAAAGTGGCAGCAGGAAGTATGTAATAGGAAGGGCCACCGCGACCAGACACAGGCAACCACCCAAGCTCGATAGAAAAAATCAAAATCAGCATAGGCCCCAACGCAAAATTCGGGACCGCAAGTCCAAGCAAGGTAAAGATGCCGACCGCACGATCGGCCGGATGGCCGCGTCTGTGCGCGGCGAGCACCCCGGCGGGGATCGCAATGGCTGCGCAAACGAGCAGCGCCAAGAAAGCGAGCGCTAGCGTTGCGGGATACCGTTCAAATATAATTCGGCGCACTGGCGCTTGAAATTTCAGAGACTGACCCAGATCGCCGTGCGCCAATCGCCCCAAATAGCGGCCGTACTGCACATGCAAAGGTTCATCGAGGCCCAGCCCATGGCGCAATTGCGTGATTTGGCCGGGCGCCGCGCCCTCCCCGAGCATCTGCTCGACCGGATCACCAGGCACAATATGAATCAAAAGAAAAACGAGAGTCAGCACCAGCCACAGCGCCGGGAGCGTTAGCAGGAATCGTTGAAAAAGGTGTCGCGCCATTCGTCGCTTGTGACTAGGAATCCGCCGCCGCGGCTTTCGTGCTCTTCACCGCTTTCTCAGCGCTTTCATTGGATTCGACTCTTCGATCCTCTTCTGGTGCCGGCCGCACACGCTGAATTTTCACGCGCGCGACGCGGCGGCCGTCCATCTCCACGACGGTGAACCGAAACAGCCCGTATTCGAAGCTTTCTCCGCCACGAGGAATAAAACCAAGCTGATCCAAGACAAATCCCCCCACGGTCGCGTAAGCAGGATCTTCCGGCAAAGTAATGTTGTACTGCGTATCCAAATCGCGCACGTTCAGCGCGGCATCAAAAATGACGGCGCCATCGGCGAGTGTCAGCGGGCGTTCGATGACGTCGAACTCATCATGAATCTCGCCGACCACCTGTTCCATGATGTCTTCCAGCGTCACTAGCCCCAGAATGCTGCCAAACTCATCGACTACCATCGCCATGCCGATGTGCCGCGTGCGAAGTTCCTGGAGCAGCTCACTCGCGGGTTTTGTCTCCGGTACGATCAGGACTTCGCGCAGCACACGCCGCAAATCGAAAGATGGTGGCGGAAGATTTTCTTCCAGCCGGCGCTCGCGGTCGAGCAGAATCCACAACATATCCTTGATGTGAACGAAACCAAGAATGTGGTCGCCCGAACCGCGATAGACGGGGATGCGTGAGCGCTGCGAAGTGGCAAATACCCGCATGACTTCGTCCATCGTCGCTTCCACGGGAAGCGTGTGCATATCCGGGCGCGGCACCATGATCTCGCGAACCTGCACTTGTCCAAGTTCGATGGCACTCACAATAAATTTTTCTTCACCCGGCGCAATCAAGCCGCGTTCTCGAGCTTGCTGGATCTGGATTTGCAGCTCTTCCGTCGAGTGCGCACTGCCGGGACTCTGCGGAGACGAAACGCCCATGGCTTTTACGATGACACTGGACATGCCATCCAGCAGATCAATCGTCAAACGAAAGGTATGTAGAAACCACTGGAACGGTAGAGCAATGAGGAGCGCCACGCGCTCCGCTTTCGCGAGGCTGACGGACTTTGGCACCAGCTCACCAAGCACGACGTGCATCGCGCTGAGTAAGGCGAATGCGCAACCCAAGGCAATCGCATGTGCAAAAAATGCCGTACGCGTGCCAACCGCACCGTGCCAGATTTGCTGCAATGCTGTTGCAAGTGTAGCTTCGCCGAGCGCGCCGATGGCCAAGCTCGTCAGCGTGATGCCAACTTGCACACCAGACACGACGCGGTGCAAATCCGCCAGCAAACGCTCGACGACGCGAGCTCGAATGTCGCCCTTGGCTACCAGCTGACGAATACGGGAAAGCCGCACGGCAACGAGGGAAAACTCCGCGGCGGCAAAAAAGCCGTTGAGAGCGACCAGCGCCAGCACACCGATTAGCCGCACAGCAAACATAGCTTCTCAGGAATCCCCTAGCGGCATTGTAACAGTACGAGCGCGGTGCGCGAGGCGTGCGTGCTCACTCTACACACGCGTAATGGTGACAAAAACATCTTCTCCGCTGAGCGCCAGCTTCACGCCGCCGTTCTGAGCGGGGCTCATTTCCAGGCGCTCGGCAAGAAGTTCGTTCCGCAGAAATCCTTCGTGCGCGGTGATGGCTTCCGCGATGCGCGGCGAGGCGGAATACCTGACAACTATGCGATCGGAAATGTCGAGGTTCAGAGCTTTGCGCTGGTCCTGCAACATGCGGTTGAAGTCTCGCGCCAGGCCTTCTTGCAACAGTTCCGGCGTCAAGGCCGTGTCGAGTGCCAGAAAAGTTCCTTGTTCCAGGCTGCACTTGAGGTTTTCCGGCCCCTCAAGGAAGGTTACGATTTCTTCGGGAGCGAGCTCGAACACCTGATCGGCCACTTTGAGCGAATACGGCCCGCCCTTGAGGACCTGCGCCGGATCGGCGTCTTCCAAAGCCTCTCCAATGGCTTTCAAGTATCTTCCCGCGCGCGGGCCAACCTTCTTGGCATCCGGCTTGAGACGTACTTTCACTAGTGTCTTCTCGTCGTCAATCAGAACGAGCCGTTTCAGATTGGTCTCTTCCAGAATCTGCGCGACGTAGTCGGAATTTTCCAGAACGCGCCGGTCGGCGGCATCCTTCGGGCGCACATACAACGCGCTCAGCGGTTGCCGAATCTTGACCTTGCTCTGCGTACGGAGGCTCAGGGCAAGATTTTTGATACGGATCACTGCTGCAATGCTGTGCTCAAGAGCTTCGTCGATAAGCGAAGCATTCACTTGCGGATACGTGGTCAGGTGAACGGACTCAGGCGCCGATCGATCGACGCAACGAACGAGGTTCTGGTAGATGTCCTCAGTCAAGAAAGGCAGCGCCGGAGCCATGACGCGAGTGACGGTCGTTAGCACCTCATAAAGAGTTTGATAAGCGTCCGGCTCGCTCTTCCAGAAGCGGCGCCGCGAACGCCGCAAATACCAGTTCGAGAACTCTTCGTCAAACGCCTGAAAGGCCTCGATCAGTTTGTAGTGCTCGTAATTTTGGAACGCGGAGTTGGCCTCGGCAACGAGCCGCTGCAGTTTGCTCATGACCCAGCGATCCAATTCGTTGGTAATTGAAACCGGCGCTCCTCCGGGCTTCCAGTTGTCCGCACCGGCATACATCACAAAAAAGCTATAACAGTTCCAGAAGGTCAAAAGCTTCCGCCGGGCATCGCCATCAATCGTTTGCCCCACGTTGCCGGTGGGGTGAAGATCGGGAAAGTTGAGATTCTGCGCAGTCTTTTGCTCGGTGTAGATGTAACGCATCACCTCGGCGCCCAGCGCCTCGGCCGCTTCGTCAAATGCGATCGAGTTGCCCTTAGACTTGTGCATCTCCTCGCCGCGCGCATCGCGAACGAGCGCGTGCCCTAGCAGCGCCCTGAACGGAGCGCGCCCGTCGATCATCGCGCTCATAGCCAGCATCGAATAAAACCAGTTGCGGAACTGCCCGGGAAAACTCTCGAGCACCAAGTCCGCAGGAAACCATTTTTCCCAATACGCTCTGTCGGTCGAATACCGCATCGTGCTGAACGGCACTATCCCGGCGTCCAGCCACGGGTTGCCCACGTCCTCGGTGCGCTGCGCCAAACCGCCGCACTTCTCGCAGCGAATCTTGACGGCATCAATGTATGGCCTGTGCGGAGAATTCCCTTCGAAAACCTCCCAGCCCTCAACCGCCTTTTCCTTCAGCTCTTCCCTGCTCCCGATGACGGAAAAGTGACTGCAATCGCTGCAGACCCAGATTGGCAGTGCGAGTCCCCAGAAGCGTTTCTTCGAGATCATCCAGTCGCTCATGTTGCGAAGCCAGTCCAGCTCGCGCGCTTCGCCATCTGGTGGAATCCACTTTATCGTCGGTACCACGCGCTGGATGCGATCGCGCCAATCCATGCGGATAAACCATTCGTCAACAGGCCGGAACACCAATTCTTCTTTGCAGCGCCAACAGTGTGGATACACATGTGGGTATTTTTCGCGTGCCACGAGTATGCCGCTCGCCTTCAGCGCTGCAATCACGTCATCCGCAACTACATTGGCGTTGCGTTTCGTGAATTGCCCGAAGCCATCGAGAAAAACGGAACTGTCATCCAGCGGCGCGAGGAACGGGATGCCATTCTCTTTGCCAAGCTGCTGGTCTTCCGCGCCGCAGCCGGGCGCAATGTGAACGAGTCCCGTGCCTTCGGCTTCGCTGATTTCCTTCCAGGCAATCACACGATGAGCTTCCGCCGCGGTTTTGCCGCTGCCAGTCTCCCCAAACGGAAAAACGCCGCCAGGAGTTTTCTGCGCAGGGAGTTCGTCGAACGGCCCTTGGTAGGAGAGCCCGAGCAGATCCTTGCCGGGAAGTTCCTCAACAACTTCGACGCCGCCGCTTCCCTTCAAGATTGTCCGGATCGAGGGCAACTTGTGCGTCTCGTGCTTCCCCTCCACTTGCAGATCCTGCACGCGATCATGCTCAAAGTTTCCTTTCGCAACGTAGTAGAACCAGTCGCCGTGCTTGACCTTGAGATACGTCATCTCCGGATTCACGGCTACGGCCACATTGGAGGTCAGCGTCCAGGGAGTCGTCGTCCAAATCAGCAGAGCGGTTCGCTCTTGGCCCTTAATCGGGAACCGGACGAAGACCGAAGTATGCGTTGTAATGCGGCGGCCTTCGGCAACCTCCATCTGCGAGAGGCCCGTTCCGCACCGCCCACACCAGGGCATAACGTCGTGCCCGCGATAAATGAAGCCTTCCGTGTTGCACTTCTTCAGAAAAGACCAGATGGTGTAGTTATTCTCATCAGAAAAAGTAAAGTAACTGCCGCCATACTCCGCAGATCCAAGTTTCCGCACAATCTCGCTGGCCCGCGCCGTCTCCGTATGCCCGCTTGGCAATTTCGCAGTAACCACGCGGTCGCCATCAGCCAGCGCATCGCGCAAAGCAATCAATACCTTGGGGTCATCCCAGTCGCACCAATATCCCAACCGAATGGATTGTTCGGTCTGCCGCGCCGCATACGTCAGCACACGCTCTTTGCATGCCCGAACAAAGTTTTCGATGCCGAACTCACGAATCTCGCGCTTGGTTTTGAGCCCCAGGCTCTTTTCGACTTCGACCTCAACCCACAATCCCTGGCAATCGAACCCGTTCTGATACCGCAGCGCACTTCCTCGCATTGCGTTGTAGCGCTGATACATGTCCTTCAGCGAGCGCCCCCAGGCGTGATGCACCCCCATAGGATTGTTCGCCGTGATCGGGCCGTCCAAGAAAGACCAATGCGGACCGCTGGCATTCTTCTGGCGAAGCTTCTGGAAAATCCGATTCTCCTCCCAGAAACGCAACATCTCGCGCTCTATCGCTGGAAAATCGGGCACTCTCGGCACTGCTTTGTACATGCTCATAGGAATATCTTCATAGATTATCACAGCCGCCAAGCGCGCCCGCCCGGTTGCGCCCTCCAAGCGCGTCCACTACACTCATGTTTTACTTAGAACGCTCCGGAGACTGCTTGCGGACCATCCTTCGTTTTCTAATCTGGACACTTCTGATTATTGCGATTGTTGCTGGTGGGACGGCTTGGTGGTTCATCTACCGGCCGCTTCCCCAACTCGATGGCTCGATCTCGCTTCCCGGCCTGCAAAAGGAAGTCACCGTAGAACGCGACAACTGGGGCGTCCCGCACATCCGAGCTGCTTCACTCGTGGACGCGGTAGAAGCCCAGGGCTACGTAATGGCGCAAGACCGCCTCTGGCAACTCGATTTGATGCGCCGGGCGTCGCGCGGCCAACTTTCAGAAATTGTCGGCCCCCTCGCGCTCAAATCCGACAAGCAATTCCGTACGTTTGGCTTTTCCCGCGCAGCGGAACGCGACTACGCCGCGATAGATAAGGATTCGCGCTCGTTGATGGAAGCCTACGCCCGCGGCGTAAACGCTTTCATACAACAACATCAAAACACCTTGCCGCTCGAATTCACTCTGCTCAAATACAACCCGCAGCCCTGGCAGCCTACGGATTCGCTGGTCATCGCCGGATATATGTATCAAACGCTGACCGACACCTGGGAGCGCGAGATGGACCGCGCCAAAGTCGAAGAACGCGTCGACGAGGATCGTTCGAAGGATCTCTATGCTGTCGAAGCGCCGATGGATCATTTCGTCGTTGGCGACCCGGATGTCCCCAATGACGGCTCCCAAGCATCTCGCGTCGATCCCGACGACGAAGACGATGACGACGATATGCCGACCGACACCATTCTCAAAGCATCAGCGCGTGGCGCAAGCGGCGTCCGCACGCCGGAGGCTTTTGCGGATGTCGCTTCCGCCCTTTGGCCTTCGATCGAAGGCTACCTGGAAGAAACCCAAAGCGAAATTCGCCAGGGCCTCGGCAGCAACAACTGGGTCGTCAGCGGCGCGCATACCGCCACCGGCAAACCTCTGCTAGCAAACGACACGCATCTAGAGCTATCCATCCCTCCCATCTGGTACGAAATTCACCTCAGCGCCCCAAATTACAATGCGAAGGGCTTCACTCTGCCTGGTGCCCCGCTTATTGTCATCGGTCACAACGACCGCATCGCGTGGGGCTTCACAAACAACGGCGCCGATATTCAAGACCTCTACATCGAGACTTTCAATCCCGCCGCTCAAGACGAGTATCGCGTCAATGGAGCTTGGGTGAAGGCGCAAGTTTTTGATGAAGCGATTCACGTGAAAGGACAACCAGACGAGCACCTGAAGGTGGTCGTCACGCGGCACGGCCCCGTTGTCCACCGCGAAACCGACAAGGTTTACGCCCTTCGCTGGACGGCATTGGAGCCCGGCGGCCTAGGAAACACCTACAACTGGCTCTCCACCGCGAACAACTGGCACGAATTTCGAGAAGTAATGAAGCGCGTCTGGGGCCCTGGCCAAAACGCCGTCTACGCTGACGTTGACGGCAACATTGGTTATGTTATGGCCGCGCGCGTTCCAATTCGCAAGAAAGGCCATGGCGAAGTTCCCGTCCCCGGCGATACCGATGCCTACGAGTGGACAGGCTACATTCCTTTCGAACAACTTCCTCAAGCCCTGAACCCAGACAGCGGCCTAATCGTCACTGCCAATGCGCGCGTCGTCGGACCAAATTACAAGTCGTATCTCACGGACCGCTGGGAGGAACCCTATCGCACCGCACGCATCTACGATCTGCTTCACGATAAAACAGCTCTGCGCCCCATCGACATGCTGAAGGTCGAGACCGACACCTTCAGCTTTCCGCACGTTTTCCTCGCCGACCAAATTTCTGCCGCGTCAAAAACAGCACAGCCTAAGGATCCTCGCGCAAGGAAGCTCATCGATGGCTTGAAAGACTGGAACGGAATCGCCGATGCGGATTCTTCGGTCGTGTCCTTCCTTGTGATGGCGCGCCGCGCGGCGCTAGATCTCCTTCTCGAGCCGTATCTTGGAAAAGATACCAATCTCTATAGCTGGCGCAGTACTGTTTTCCTCCAAAAAGTGTTAACGGACCGCCCAGCGAAATGGCTCCCACAAGCCTACAAGAACTACGACGAATTGCTCGCTGCCACAGCCGACCGCGCCGTCTCTATGCTCGCCGAACAAACGAAGAGCGAGCGCGTCGACGACTGGCAATGGAAGGAACTGAACTCGTTGGACATGCTGCATCCCATTGGCCGCGAGGGTTTCTTAAAGCATCTGCTCAGCATCACGGGAAAACCGCAGTCCGGCACGGGCTACAGCGTCCGCGCCGCGACAAAACGCCACGGCCCCTCGATGCGCTTCATCGCCAATCTCGCCAATTGGGATGATTCCATCCTCTTGATTCCGGCCGGCGAATCCGGTCAGGTAGGCAGCGGGCATTACACGGATCAATTTGCCTACTGGTATGAGGGCAAACCGATCTTTTCTCCTTACGGCGATGCAGGAGAAGCAAAAGCGCGAAAACATACACTGACTTTGAAACCACTTTTGTAATTCGAACAGATTCCATCCCAACATGCCTGAGCTGCCGGAAGTAGAAGCCGTCGCGAGAACGCTGCGCCCGTTGGTCGAACGCCGAAGGATTAGTTGCGTTCACGTTCTGCATGCCATCGCGACAAAACCGCAAAGCCCCTCGCACCTTACGCGAACAGCCGAAGGCCAGCGAATCCAATCCGTCCGAAGAAAAGGCAAATATCTCTGGCTGCAGCTAGAACTTGGCATTGTCACGCTGCATTTCAAGCTCGATGGCCAGCTGATTTGGTTCCCCAGCGCCAAGAAAATGTTCGACGTTGCCAACCAAGAGGAATCAGGCGTTCACGTGGATGTAGCCTTCGAACTGGACAAGGGCGTACTCGGCTTCGCAGACGGGCGTCATTTTGGGCGCGTCTACGCTTATGAATCCGAAGAGGCATGCCCCGCTATCACCCAATTGGGTGTCGATACAATATCCCCGGATTTCACCGTCTCGCATTTCGCGGAATTACTGGCGAGCTCGCGACGTCCGCTAAAGGAATTCCTTCTCGATCAAACCCGCGTCGCAGGCATCGGCAACATCTACTCTTGCGAATCCCTCTGGCATGCCCGCCTGGACCCGCGCCGCCGTACAAATTCGCTCGAACCCGTGGAAGCCCGGCGCCTCCACAAAGCGATTGTTTCCGTTCTTGCGCGTGCCTTAGAATGCTGTCTGCATCCGCCGCCCGATTTTCGCGACCCGGAGTGGTGGTTTCAAGGCCTGGAAAAGATTCTTCGCGTCTACGACCGCGGAGAAAAGCCGTGCCGCCGCTGCGGGAATCCGATTAAGCGTATCGCGCAAGCCGGCAGGTCAACGTACTTTTGTTCGCACTGCCAAAAATAAATCGCAAGGATACAGGCCGACAGCGTGAATTCACCTGCCCCCAAAAAGCCCGAGCCGCCAAAGAAGCCAGATTTTGAGCGCTCGCTCGCACGCCTCGAAGAGGTCGTCCGCCGTCTCGAAAGCCCGCAACTCTCGCTCGACGATGCCATGAAGCTCTTCGAAGAAGGCGTCGCCTTGTCCCGCGAATGCCAAAAACAATTGGAAGAAGCCGAAGGCCGCGTTGAAATCTTGTTAAAAAAGGCCGATGGCAAGCTCGCTGTCGAGCCATTCGACCCCGAAGGCGAGAGCGAGTCGTGACTCTGCCCGCCGCCGCATTTTGCTTGTTCATTTCCAGACAATGAAGCCGCCGCTATTTTTTGAAGAAGACCGCGTGGAAGTCGATGCGTCTCTCGACCGTCTGATGCCCGCGGAAACAGCTCCTCCACCGTCGATTCACCAAGCCATGCGCTACAGCGTCTTCGCCGGCGGAAAGCGCATTCGCCCCATACTCTGCCTCGAAACTGCCCGCATCTTCGATTCGAGTGTCAGGCCCGCGCACTACCCTGCTTGCGCCATCGAATTTATCCACACCTACTCGCTCATCCATGACGATCTTCCAGCGCTCGACAACGATGACCTTCGCCGCGGCAAACCTACCAGCCACAAGAAATTTGGCGAAGCCGCAGCCATTCTCGCGGGTGATGCTCTTCTCACGCTAGCTTTTGAAACCATTGCCGCCACTCCTGTCGACGCCAGCCGCCGCGTCGCAATGTTGGCCGAAATCTCCACTGCCGCGGGAACGATCAACGGCATGGTCGGCGGACAAGTCGCTGACCTCGAAGCCGAAGGCAAGCGCATCGACGCCGAAATGCTCGAATACATTCACCGCTCGAAAACAGCCGCGCTAATCCGCGCGTCCATCTCTTCCGGCGCAATGTGCGCCGGGGCGTCAGCTGAAGATGTTGCCCGGCTGCGCAGCTTTGGTGAAACCCTTGGCCTCCTCTTTCAAGTCACCGACGACATTCTCGATGTCGAAGAAACATCCGCCGCCCTGGGAAAGACCGCTGGCAAAGACGCAGCACAACAAAAGGCAACCTATCCCGCCGTGCACGGTCTCGAACGCTCCCATCAGATCGCCGACGAGCTAGCCGCGAAAGCCGCCAGTGAACTAAGGCCGTATGGCGACCGCGCCTCACGCCTCCGAGAAATCGCAGAATATCTCGTCCACCGCCGCGCCTGACGCAGTCCACGCGCCATGAAGCCCAAAACCGGACGCAAACGCCTCGACCTTCTTCTAGTCGAGCGCGGCCTTGCCGAGTCCCAACAAAAAGCGCAAGCCATGATCCTCGCGGGCGAAGTCCGAGTGGACGACTTCGCCGCGCAGAAGGCAGGCATGCCTGTCTCAACCGAAGCCCGGATCGAAGTGAAAAGCCGCCAGCTAAAATATGCCAGCCGCGGAGGCTTAAAGCTCGAAGGCGCCCTCGAAGACTTTTCAATAAATCCGGCTGGCCTCGTTGGCCTGGACGTCGGCGCCTCCGCCGGAGGCTTCACGGACTGCCTGCTGCAGCATGGCGCAGTGCGTGTCTATGCCGTCGATGTGAACCGCGCCCAGCTCACTTGGAAACTACGGCAGGACTCGCGCGTTATCTCCATCAAACGCAACGCTCGCGAACTCAACTCTGAAGACGTCCCCGAACTGGTTGACCTCATCGTCGCCGACGTTTCCTTCATTTCCGTTTGCAAAATACTTGGGCCCGCCTCCACTTGCGCGAAGCCCGACGCAGGTTTTCTCATTCTCATCAAACCGCAATTCGAACTCCGCCGCGAGGACGTCGGCCCCGGCGGAATCGTGAATGATGTTCGCCTTCACGAAAAAGCCATCGCCAGCGTCCAAAAATGCGCCGAAGCAGTCGGACTCACATGCCTGAACGTAAGCCCCAGCCGTTTGACCGGCGCCGAGGGCAATCAGGAATATTTTCTCCACGCTCGCAAAGGACTCCTGAAGTAGAATCCCAGACACTCATGCAGCCAGCACCCATCTTCAAAACCATCGGCGTCATCTCCCGTCCTCGCCGAGCCAACCTTTCCGCCGTGGTCCCGCAACTTCTTCAATGGCTGGAGACCCGCGGCCTGCGCGTTCTCTACGACGAGGAAACCGCTTCCGCTCTCCCTAATCCATCCAGGGCCTTCACGCGTGAGGAGCTTGCCGACCAAGCCGAAATCCTCATCGTGCTCGGCGGTGACGGCACTCTGCTGGCAGCCGCACGCGTCGCCGCCTCACGCTGCATTCCCGTTCTTCCCATCAACATGGGCAGCCTCGGCTTTCTGACGAGTTTCACTGTTGAAGAACTCTACCCAGCACTAGAGGAAACCCTTGCAGGAAGATCATCGATGAGCCAGCGCGTCATGCTGCAAGTCGAGCTCGTGCGCGAAGGCACGGTCCTGGATCGCCAGCACGTGCTCAACGACGCCGTCGTCAACAAAAGCGCCCTGGCCCGCATGATTGAACTCGAACTCTCCATCGACGGCGATTTCGTCTGCCGCTATCGCGCCGACGGTCTTGTCCTGGCCACCCCGACCGGTTCCACCGCCTATTCCCTTTCCGCAGGTGGCCCCATCGTTCATCCCGCCGTGGAAGCATTCGTTATAACGCCAATCTGCCCGCACACGCTCACTGACCGTCCCGTCGTCGTGCGCGATTCCTCTCACATCGAAGTCAAGCTGATCGGAAACTCCGAATCCGTCTTCCTGACCTTGGACGGCCAAAAAGGCATCCCCATGCAATCCGAAGACTGCATCCGCATCATGCGTTCCCCGGAGTGCCTCAAACTGATCCAGCCCCCGAAAAAATCCTATTTCGAAATCCTGCGCAACAAACTGAAATGGGGCGAGGTGTAGGTCGCGGATTTATCGCCGCCATCTTCATTTTGCGGTGCGAACGAAGATGCTTACTGTGACTCTCTCAATGCCATGAAACGACCCTTTACCGTCACATTCCTAGGGAGTCTGTTCATCGTTGTTGGTCTCGTAAGTACCATCCATCACCTCTTAACAAGTCCGCTCGATTATTGGATGGTTCCCGTCTCGCTCGTTGGAGTAACCGCCATCGTGGGCGGAGTCTTTTTGATCAAAGGTCGCGACTGGGCTCGTTGGCTGATGCTGTCTTGGCTGGCCTTTCATGTCTTCGTGAGCGCGTTTCATTCGCTGTCGGCATCTATGGCGCACCTCCTGCTGTTGATCGCAGTCGGCTATTTCCTGCTCACGCCGCCAGATTCGAAATATTTTGGTTCCGCGCCGTCAACGTAATCGCGAGGGCGATTTACACTTCTTTGGTAATCGCGTCAATCAGGTGCGAGAGCCTTGACTTGAACTGAGTTGCGCCCTAGCATTCTAGACCTCTGATGCTTCCTCCCTAGGCATCGCTCTATGGGCCACCGCACGCGCATTTTCGTCTTGCTGGTTGTCTCGATGGCACTTCTGGTACCAGTCGCAGTGGCGCAGAAGCCCCCGGCTCCTACGCCTGCCCCTCCACCTTCCACACCTCCTAACAGTCCTGCGACTCCCTCTCTCCCAAATTCGCAGCCAAGTCAACCAAGCGAGGATCTTGTGATGTTTCTCGGCGGACGCGTTGCAACCAACGACGGTGCGCCTGTTCCAATCGATGCCCTCGTTGAGCGCGTTTGCAATAACAGAGTGCGTCAAGAGGTGTATGCATCTCCCCACGGCGATTTCAGCATGCAGTTGGGATCGCGGGCCGATTCTTTTCCGGAAGGTAGCGCCGACCCGAGTTCGCCGTATGGCGCGCCTACCAAGGATTCGGTCATGGGAATTCCACGACGCGAGTTAACGAATTGTGAACTTCGGGTCTCGGCCTCGGGTTTTCATTCCCGTGTCGTCAGCCTTATGGACGTCGATAACTTCGGCGCCAGAATCGACGTAGGCGTTATCGTGGTGCAGAGAGGGGCAAAGCCTGAAGGCATGACGGTGAGCGTCATCCCCTACAAAGCGCCGAAAGATGCCAGAAAAGCTTACGAGAGAGGCCTCCAGGCCGAGAGGAACGGCAAACTTGCCGATGCACACAAATATTTTGAAACGGCAGTGGAGATCTACCCCAGTTTCACGAACGCCTGGTTTCAGTTGGGTACGGTTTTACAGAAGGAAAACCAGAAGGACGAGGCTCGCAAAGCGTATACCCAAGCCACGACTCTCGATACCAGGTTCCTGCCACCGTATCTGTTTCTCGCATCAATGGCTTACGAGACAGAAAATTGGACAGAGGTCCTTAAACTTACTAGTCACATCTTGGATCTCAATCCGTTGGATCAAGCCGGCGTTACTGGATACATCCTGGATCTCGATCCGTTGAATTACGCTGAGGCCTATTTCTATAACGCGTTTGCAAATTACAGGCTCAACAAGATCGAAGCCGCTGAAAAGAGCGCGCTCAAAGCGGAACGCGTGGACCTGCGCACTCATTTTCCGCAGCTTCATCTCTTGCTAGCGGAAATCTTTGCCCGAAAAAACAACTACGCTGGTGCAATCGCGGAGATACAGACTTACTTGGCTCTGGTTCCGCTTGCGAAAGACGCGGATCAGCGGCGGGAGCAGTTGGCAAAATTGGAGAAGCTGAATGTCCCGTTGCCAACCCCTGGAAAACCCGATCACAATTGACGATCAGCATTGGCTCGGAACCTCATGCCGTTGCGCAACATCTCGGCGCATTTCATCCCTTGCCTTTCCCTGTTCCGTATGACTCCTATTGCCATGGTGAGACCGTGTCGCCGTGCGGCACGGTCTCAAGCCCAGGGTTGTCCTCGGTGGCCCGAACTACTCATGGACGAGCTTCGTACACGACGTTGAACGGTGTTTCCGCGGCCCTGCGGAAACGGCTGAAGCCGGCCGCGGTGACTACCTCGCGAATGCGTTTTTCGCCTGACTGCGCACCCAAGCACAGCGCCACTTCCTGTGAACGCGAACAAGGAGTGCACAACAAAGTTGAAAAAGAGTAGTACACGCGGCCGACCGGATTCAGATTGTCTTTTAGTTCATCGTGAGCAAAGGGTTCGACGATCATCCATGTGCCGTCCTCGCTAAGTGAATTGCGTACATGGGTTGCGGCGCCGACCGGATCGCCCATGTCGTGCAGACAATCGAACACGGTCACCAAGTCGTAGTCTTTGCCTGGAAATGCTTTGGCCTTCGCGACACCAAAGTTGAGGCGAACCTCGAGACCCTCTTTAGCGGCGATGGCGCGGGCGCCCTCGATGGATTTGTCGTGATAGTCAAAACCAAAGAATTGCGATTTTGGAAAGGCCTTAGCCATCAGCACGGTCGACGCACCCTTGCCGCACCCAACGTCGGCGACACGCGCCCCGGCCTCGAGCTTTGCCTGAACGCCGTGCAGGGAAGGAATCCAAGAACTGATAAGGTTTGCTGCATAGCTCGGCCGGAAGAACTTTTCGCAGCCATGAAACACATCTTCATCATGCTCATTCCAACCCATCCCTGCGCCGGATCGGAAGGCCTCGGTAATCCTGGGAACTGCGGCCAGAGAGCCGAGGGCCAACTGGAAGGCTCCCGGAAGGTAAGCAGGACTGTCTTCGTTCGCCAGCGTAAATGCCTGCTCTTCGCTCAGACTGAACTTGCGAGTCTGCTCGTTATAGGTAACGTAGCTCCCGGCAGCTTGTGAGCTCAGCCATTCGCGCACATAACGCTCATCTGTTCTGGTTTTAACGGCTAGTTCGGCTGAAGTCAGCGGACCTTCGGCGAGAGCCTTGTACAACCCCAGCCTTTCGCCAATTACCACCATGCCAGAGTGGACCGCCGCGCCTAGATCCCCAACGAATTGCCCTACAAACGCATTCAGTTTGTCCATATCGAGTGCCATTCTGATTCTCCTTTGTAAATGCGATTTCTTTGACTCTTCATTTCAGTGATGTTTTATTGTGGGCTTCTCACGATGCCGCTCGCTTGGGTCAAACCTAGGAAGCGATCGCGCCGCTTCTTAAGCTGATTAGCGCGCTCACCTGAAGTGCGCGAGTACCGACTACTTACTCTTGCTGGGGTCGTCGTCAGGATTGACGTAGTTGAACTGAAGCGGAGATTGTCCGTGCACCTGCACAATGGTTTCTCCAGAGGCCATGGCGTAGTGGTGCATGTCGGGGTCTAGGAAGGCAAAGCTCCCAGCAACGAAAACGTTCATCTTGCCGGGGTCAAACTTATCGCCCATGCCGACTTTGAACGTCCCGGAAATGATCGTGACGTTTTCCCGGTTCGGGTGCCAATGGGGCGCGATACGGAACCCATCTGGCATCTTCAAACGAATCGTGAAGTTGCCGGTAGACGCGGTTGGGTCGCCTTCGAGTACGGCAAACTGCGCACCTGGACGTACAGCGGGGGGTGCCGCCCCCAGGAAATGGAATCGGGGGTAAATGCATTCTTTTCGTGCGAGTTATCGTGCGCGGCACGGCTGAAAGCCAGCCCCACCCACGAGAACATTCCACCCACTGCAAAAGTTAGGAACAAGTATCGTTTCATTGTCGAACCTCCGTCGTTCGGTATCGAACTGCGGGAATCATGTCTTGAGCGAAGGACTATTCCAATGAAGAGCGGATACCGCTTGTCTATCTTTTGCATATCGTCGCAAATTACTGATTCCTAGGGGATAATGCCCTTCGATAGCCTTATGCGACGCACAAGATCGGCTGTTGGCGAGATCGAACTGGATCTGGGGCGTTACGAGCTTCACCGCCAGGGACGCCGAATCAAACTCGAAAAGAAGCCCATGGAGCTGCTGATTTTTCTGGTGAGCCGCCGAGAACAGTTGGTTTCGCGCCAGGAGATCGTAAGCAAATTGTGGGGCTCGGATCTGTTCATCGATACCGAGCCCAACATCAACAACATTGTGCGAAAAATCCGCACCGCTCTCGGTGACGACTCCGCAACACCGCGCTTTCTCGAAACCGTCGTGGGCAAAGGCTACAGATTTGTCGGACCAGTGCGAGTGCTGGACGCGCGTTATTCACAATCCGATTTTGGATCGGGTCTTGTGCGCGCGGCCGTCCCGGAAAAGACGGGCGGGTGGAGCGAGCGCACTTCTCTGGCCGTCTTGCCCCTGATGCTTCTCGGCAGGGCTACGGATGACTCTGGCCTATGCTTGGGAATTGCCGATGCACTGGTCGCGCGCCTCGGGAATTTTCCGGGCGTGGACGTCCTTCCGACTTCAGCCGTGTTGAGTGTGCCGGCCGGGTTGACACCTGCGGAAGCCGCTTCGCGACTTGGCGTGCGTTTTGCCGTTCATGGCGGCATTCAAATGTCCAAGGGCCTTTGGCGCCTCTCATTGGAAATGTCCGACACGCATCTGCAAACTGTTTGCTTCACAAGAAAGCGCGATCTGGACCTCAACCGCCTATCTGACCTCGAGGACGAGATCGCCAAGCAAATCGCCATGGCACTAAACCGGCCGCTGGGTCCAGCACTGGTTCAACGCTCCCCGCGCTATAGCAAGGACCCCATGGCTTATGCGGAGTTCATGCGGGGTTACAAGTTCAGTTCCTCAGGCAATCCCGCGATGCTCGACGAAGCTGCTCGGCACCTTAGCAATGCCGTTGCTAGAGATCCTGCATTTTCCCTGGCGCATGCCGCACTTTCCGTGGTCTGCGCGACTCGCCACTTTGAACTTGATCCCACGAGCGAGTGGTGGGAGAAGGCCGAGTTTCATTGTTGCCGCGCGCTGGATCTGGATCCGGATTTGCCAGAGGGACACGTCGCCCGCGCGTTTCTCTTTTGGGGGCCGTCCAGGAACTTCCAGCACCTGGAAGCAATTGACGAACTCAAGCGAGCCTTGGCTCTGCAGAACAATCAGCCCCAAGCGTACAACCGTTTGGGCACCATCCTGGCTCACATCGGGCTACTCGAGCACGCCCGTGAAATGTACGAGCGGGCACGGCCATTTCATCCCAGAAAAGCTGTTAGTCATAGCGTCGTGCAAGTGTACGTTTGGAACCAGGAATACGACTTGGCACGCGAGGAGATCGAAGCTTGGCGCGCCGAAACTCCAGAGAACAAGTATCCTGTCTACTTTGCTGTTCTACTGGCCTTGCTGACAGCAGACTTGAAAGAAGCAAGAGCCCTGTTGGACGAAGCGGTTCAGTTATTGCCGGAGGAACCCCTCATTGTCACTTTGGAGGGCGTCTATTACGCGTCGGCCGGATTAGCTGGAAAGGCGCTGGACTGCCTGACGACGGCTTGTGCGAGCCCAAAATCCTTTGGACATGCGCATCACAGCTACTATCAAATCGCTTGCATACTTGCCATGCTGGAGCGGCGTCGAGCCGGGTTTGAGTGGTTGGAGCGAAGTGTCTCCAGTGGCTTCGCGTGCTGGCCTTTTTTCCTCAAGGACCCTCACCTCAAAAACGTGCGCGAGCTGCCAGAGTTTGAGGTTCTAGTGGGCTCGTTGCAAGCCAAGTATCCCGACCATCTCGGATTGCTTTAATAGGACGTGCCCCAGTGAGCGCGTGAATCAGGACTTGATTAGAACTCAGGTAGCTTAGGTTTTGCGGGGCCCCAATCCTGACGGATACTCTATAGCGTCGATAGTTCGTGTAGTGGTGCACGTTATGGAATTTTTGCTTCTTAATTTCCATCGAAACAGCAACGTCGCTGGGCAGCCATAAAGGATTTGGAACGTCCTGAAGTTGCACCTCGGCGAACGTCACTTCTGTTGTCAGCTCATCGAGTCCAATTTCACTTTGGGGCGCGAGTAGGTCGCTTCGCATTCGGACGATTTGGAGATTATTCTTGTCCACCCACAAGATTCCCTGCGTCAGCATGTCCGCTTCTGTCCCTCCGGTTGCACTCATCACGGTGGTGAAAGTAACTTCGCCAGGTTTCTGAGCAAACCCCAAGACATACGTCTCTCGAGAGCCAATCTTTTCCTCGCCAAGGTAGCGGAACTTCGACTGGGCCTGCGCGACCGTGGAGAAACTAATACAGCTCAATGCGTTGCCGGCGGTGACCAGATATCCCTTCTCCAAGCCTACTGGCCCCAAGCGATTCCCCTTATCGTCCATGCGATATTCCGCGCTTGCCCCCCATTCATAGCCATGATGAAGGATCAAATAGTTGTCTTGAACACGATGTTTCGCTCGAATGCCGCCCTTTTCATTCAACTTCTCCTGTGTCACGTCTTCGTGAGCGATGAGGTCACCAATGTTGCGCACGAAATCGTCCACGCTTCGGCTCATCTTCTGCAGGATCACTGGCAGTTCTTGCTGATTTGCTGCGGCGCAGTGCTTCCCATCTAATTTAGCCAAGACCCATGAAGTGAATCCGGCTCGCTCACGCGACGCAAAAGGAACGCGCGCCGCACCCTAACGGAAGGGCCGGCGTCGTCCAGGCGCAAGAGGATCCGTGCGCAGCAGATCGTGCTGTGTTTCCCGCCGGCGAATCAGCTTGCTCCGCGTCCCTTCGACCAAGACTTCGCTCGGACGAGTGCGCGCATTGTAGTTGGAGGCCTGCGTCATTCCATAGGCCCCGGCGGCCCAGATGGCGAGAACATCGCCCGGCCTTACCTCGCCGAGCGACCAGTCGTGGAGCAGACAATCCCCGGTTTCGCAGACGGGGCCGACAATATCTACGCGCTCCACTGAACGCTCCTCGCTGCCAGATTCACGGGCGATCCGCGTTATGGGATGCACCGCCCCATAGAGCGCAGGCCGCAGCAAGTCATTCATCGCCGCGTCGACGACGACAAATGTCTTCCCACGATTTCGCTTTGTGTAAATCACTTTCGTCAGGAGAATTCCAGAGGCCGCAATAATGGATCGACCAGGCTCCAGCAGGAGGTGCAACCCAAGCGGCTGAGCTAGGCTAGCGACCATCCGTGCATATTCAACGCGCGATGAATTCTTCTCGGTCGTGTAGCGCACGCCCAGCCCGCCGCCCACGTCCAAATATTCCAACTGAATTCCTGCGCGCCCCAATTCGGAAATATAGCCTGCGATCCGGCGAAACGCGCGGCGAAATGGATCGAGCGAAACGATTTGCGAACCGATGTGCGCGCTGATTCCCTTCCATCGCAGATGTTTGGAATCTTTGTGGGCAAGATAGAGACGCCGAGCCTCCGGCCAATCAAGGCCAAACTTATGCGTATGGCTTCCGGTCGCAATGTGAGGATGCCCGCCCGCCGCGACATCCGGATTCACGCGAATAGCAACCGAAGGAATTTTTCCGCCTCGCCCAGCATTGCGTTCCGATTCTTCCAGCAGAACTTCCAACTCCGCTTCGGACTCAATGTTGAACAGCAGAATTCCGCTGTCACCACGAGCTTTCCGGCCGGAGCGTGCAAAAGGCGAATATTGCAACGCATCGCGTATCTCGTATCGCGTCTTGCCGACGCCCGAAAAGACGATGCAATCGCCGCGAACTCCGAGATGCCCTAAATGTTCAAGCTCGCCCCCGGAAACAATGTCAAAGCCGCTTCCCTTCTTTGCCAGATGTTGCAAGATAGAAAGATTCCCGTTGGACTTCACCGCGAAACAAATCGTGTGTGGAACCTTGCCGAGACCGCGGTCAAACTCACGGTAAGCATCCGTGATAGCCGCCCGGCTATACAGATAAGTAGGAGTGCCAAAAGAAGTCGCCGCCGATACAAGGTCGACGTCCTCACAAAAAACGTGCTCGACGCCCTTCTCTTGTGGCGAGTTTTTCCACTCAAAGTGCGGCGTGAATCCAGCCGGATCGACGAACGTAACTTTTCCACGCGGATTGGCTGAGTTCGTGCTCATCGCACTTTCAACACGACGAGCGTCCGGTCATCCGCTAGCGGCGCGCTCTGCGCAAACCAATCCACCTCGCGCAAAATCAGGTCGGCCATCTCCGTTGCGCTCACTTCACGCTGTTGCTCGATAAGCAAGCGCAGCTTCTCCGTTCCAAAAAATTGTCCTTCGCTATTGCTTGTCTCCGCGATTCCGTCGGAATGAAAAACTAAAATATCGCCTGGACTGAGCGAAACGCCCCACTCGTCGTAGCTGACTTCTTCAAAAATTCCGAGTGGAAATCCAGTGAGCGCGATCTTGTCGCACCGCCCGTCCTTATAAAGCAGCGGCTGCGACTGCCCCGCATTCGCAACACGCAGTTTGCTTCGCCCTCTCTGCCACGTCGCGAAGCACGCCGTCATGAAGCGCCCCTCGATGCGCCGCTCGCCGACGATTTGGTTCATTTGCTTGAGCATTTCTGCAGGCTGAAGTTTTTGCGGTGCAAGACTTCGCATAATGCCGATGGCCACCGCGCCATAAAGCGCCGCCGCAGTTCCCTTCCCGCTGACGTCGCCGAGGGCTATCCCAAGTTGTTGGGGACCATAGCGCAGAAATTCGTACAAATCGCCGCAGACTTCGCGCGCAGAAAGATATCTTGCCGCAATATCCAAACCGAAATCTTCCGTAGGCACGGGCCGCAAAAGCGCGCCCTGAATGCGCTTCGCAGCCTGCAGATCGCGCTCCAGACGCGCCTCGTCGCGCGCCACTTGCTCGTACAGTCTCGCGTTTTCCAGCGATACAGCAAGGTTGGCCGCTAGAATCGACAATGTCTGAACGTGGTCCTCGGTAAAGTAATTCAGTTGCGGACTCTCGAGGTCCAGCACTCCGATGACCTTTCCTTTATGCATCATCGGAATCGCCAACTCCGACCGCGTCTCTGGATTCACCATCACGTAGCGCGGGTCAATCGTCACGTCCGGAACGACCACCGGCTCTTTCAAAGTTGCGGCCGCTCCCACGATGCCTTCGCTCACAGCTACGCGCATCTTTCCCTGGACTCGCTGCCCGTGCTTTACGTCCAGGCGATGGCGAAACACTTTCTGATTCTCGTCGTACAGCATGAGGCTCAGTATCTGATAATCGATCACGCGCTTGATTTGCTCGGCAGCGCGCCGCAACAGTTCTTCCACGTCGAGGATAGAACTCGTCTCGCGCCCCACTTCATTCAGCAGCAGCAACGTTTCTGCTTGCGCTCGCACGCGTTGGAACAAGCGCGCATTATCGATGGCTACCGCCAAACGGCTGGCGAGCAGCGTGAGGATGCTCTGCTGCTCACGCGTAAAATAGTCCAGGTGCCTGCTTTGAATATCAAGCACTCCGACGCATTTCCCCTGCAGCATCAGGGGGACTGCCAGCTCAGACCGCACGCTTTCAATCGCGTTGATGTATCGCGGATCTTTCGAAGTGTCGCTCACGCGAACGGGATGCCCCGTGGCCGCGGCCGTCCCCGTAATTCCCTGCCCGATCGGAACGCGCAGATTTTCCGCAAGCTCCGGTGGATACCCGATGGAAAAACGGTGTTTCAAGTACGCGCCATCTCCCTCCACCATCAGCACGCCAAAAATTTCGTAGTCGATGTGACGTTTAATGAGGGCCGCGGTTCGCGCCAGCACCTCGTCCAGGTCGAGCGAGGCGTTGACTTCTTCGCCGATCTCGGCAAGCGTACTTAAAACTTCGGCGGAAGCCTCCGCCTTTTGCGTTGCCGACGATTCGGTGGCGGTTGCCTCCGTATGTTCGTTCGTGGGATTCATGAACTCCAATCATTATAGCAGGCAGCCGCGGAGGGTCTGTGGATCGTCTTTCTTAGAAACCATTCTCGTGAGTTTCCAATATGGGAGGAGGGAGCCGCACGAACTCTGCGCCACGGTATCGCCGTCCGTTCAAGCCTCCGATTTTCCGGCCTTGTCGTGGGCCTTCAGCGAGAGCACACCGACTCCCTGTAGATTGCGGTAGCGTTCTGCATAGTCCAGCCCAAAGCCGACTACGAATTCATTCGGGATACTGAATCCCACGTAATCCGCCTGCACCGCCGCGATGCGCCTTTCCGGCTTATCCAGAAGTACGGCGACGCGAAGACGCTTCGGCTTGCGCTGTTCAAGTATTCGCAAAAGGTATTGCAGGGTCATCCCGGTATCCAAAATATCTTCCACTACGATGACTGTTCGGCCCTCGATACTGGCGTCAAGATCTTTTGTGAGTCTCACCTGTCCGGAAGTTTTCGTGTCTTTTCCGTAGCTCGACACCGCGATGAAATCAAGCGACACTTCGCCCGGAATTCCTCGCGCGAGATCAGACAAGAAAAACACCGCGCCCTTCAGGACACCAA
>DATFZQ010000239.1:0-6942 GCA_035314345.1 Candidatus Acidiferrum sp. | reverse complement strand
CGACCGATGCGTACACCATGCCATCCAGGCGCGCATCCATTCCGTATATCGCTTTTCCCGTGCAGAGCTTCTCCAGGTCAACGCTGGTCATTCCCTTTCCGATATAGCGCCACTCTGAGGGTGTCTTCAGTTGGAGCTGTTCTTTCTTTGGCACCGTGAGGCGCGCCGCACCCGAGGCCAGTTCACCGTAACCCAGCCGCCGGCCCGTTGCTTTGTGAACCACCGCATGCAGTTCGGTGGAACACTCCGTCGCAGAAACATTCCACTGCAGCGCCGCCGCCTGGATCAACATCAAGCGGGCCGCAGCACCGCACTCTCGCATGGTGTCAAAGAACCTCCTAACGGATTGTGAGCCATCCGTATTTTGGTCTCCGTAGCGCTTATCGCCAATCGCCTGGTCGATCTTCACCGACTTCCAGTCGGCGTCAAGCTCGTCTGCAAGCACGAGTGGCAAGGATGTACGGATGACCGTTCCCATCTCTGACCGGTGTGCCACGATGTAGACGGTTCCATCCTGCTGAATCCCGACAAACAGATTGGGATGGAAGGTCGCCCGGTCCGCTTCGGTCTGACCGTCCGTTGTCTGCCCTTGCGCCAGCATCGGTGGTACATACCGAACCGCGAGAACGAACGCGCCCGCCCCAAAAGCGCCTTTGAGGAATCTGCGACGGCTTACATTTTCGATTTGCGTCATGCGATTTTCCCCGCTGCCAGCTTGATCGCCTGGCGAATTCGCTGGTAGGTTCCGCAGCGGCAGATGTTGCCTGCCATGGCGTCATCGATTTGCTGATCCGTAGGATGGGGAGTGCTATTTAAGAATGAAACAGCCTGCATGATCTGGCCGGACTGGCAATATCCGCACTGCGGAACGTTCAGCTCCATCCAGGCTTGCTGAACCGCATGGAGTCCGTCTGCCCCAAGGTTTTCAATGGTGCGAATCTCGCCACCCGCCGCCGCGCTCACCGGCGTAATGCACGATCGGATCGCCTCGCCGTTCTTATGAACCGTGCAGGCGCCGCAGAGAGCCATGCCACAGCCAAACTTTGTTCCCGTCAACCCCAAGACGTCCCGCACGTACCACAGCAGGGGCATGTTGGAATCGCCCTCGAACGTCCGATCTATTCCATTCACCTTGAGCTTCACCATGAGGATATCCCCTCTCCTTTATCGGTGAAGCATTCTACGTGCCACGTCAAACAGAAACCGATTGAAGGTAAGGCCCAGCTCACCATCAGTTTAGATGCGGCATGAGTAGGAATTTCCGTTCGACGGTGTCAGCCTTTCGACACAGCTGTTGAGCGGCGGTCACGAGGTTCCGGCGCGAGGCGGCATTTCCGTGGCAGAAGCGTGGCTTCCGGGGATGGCAAGGAACTTGCTTCTATTGGGGAGCGACCGACGTCTGGTAACGGAAGGTCGCTGGAGCAGAGTCATGAAGGTCGATATCCGGTCTTATTTTCTAATCGCGGCAATAAGCGCAATTTTGTTTTGCTTTTCGGCTTCAATGCCGTTAGCGCAAGACGCTCACTTTCATAACGCGCCCGCATCGAGCAGTCAATTGAAGAATCCATACGCCGGTCAACCCACCGCGGCCGCAGCCGGTGCACGGTTTTATGCCACGAACTGCGGCTCCTGCCATGGAATCAAGGGGCGCGGAACCGGGAACATTCCTCCACTCTCCCAAGGACCCACGCAATCAGCGTCGGACGGCGAGGTGTTCTGGTTCATCACAACCGGCGCCGTCGATAACGGTATGCCGGCTTGGGGCACCCTACCCGAGCGGCAACGATGGCAGATTGTCACTTATCTGAAGTCCCTCAAAGGTACGGCGTAAGTTCTACTACCCACGAAGGATCTCGGACACCAACTCCCGAAGTAAACGATCGAGATGCCGCCAAGTCGATGGTTCCTTCGTGAGCGGAGCAACATGTAACCTGCGGCCACGCGAGCAGAACTGCTTCCCGAGCGATTCAATATTGTTTACGAAGATTTACTTATAGTTACATCGAAAGACGACCATGGCTGCACCTTTAGCTGATTGGTCAGCATCTATTGAAAAAGACATTCGGTGTCTGAGTTAGCGGTCTCATAATGGTGAGGACTGCTACTTAACTTTCAAAGGAGGAGTCCCTTAATGAAACAAATCAAGTACGCAGCACTTTTATCGATGCTGGCTGTATTGTGTTCCGTGCCCGCTTTGGCACGGGACAAAAATCAGCACTCGGTAGAGATTCCGGACGCTGTACAAGTTGGTGGCACGCAACTGCAACCTGGCAACTACAAGGTTGAGTGGCAAGGAACCGGCCCGGAGATACAGGTGGAGTTCGTGCGCGACGGAAAGACTGTCGCTACAGTACCTGGAACGTTGAAGACGAATGATGCCCAAGTGACTCAAGACGAGATTGTCACTGACACAACCAGCGCCAACACAAAAGCGCTTACGGAGATCGACTTCAGTCATAACAAGGAATCGTTAGTCTTTGAGCAGAGTGGCATGTAGTTTGGCGCACCCGGTTCGATTAGGAAAACGGCCCTGCCCCGATCAGGGGGTTGGGCCCTCTTTTTTGGCATTTCGGCTCAGGCAAGTCTCAGGCGTTGAGAGTTGTACGTCGCGCGCGGACTACTTCTGCCGATTCGGGGTGACGGGGAAGTGAAAGCCTGATTTCGAAAAGTTGTATTCAAAGTAGGCGTAGGGATAGCTGTAATCGTGACCCGGCGTGGTGGTGTTAAGAAATTGTTCGGCGAACATGCGAGCATAACCAAGGCCAAAGTTCAGTCCTTTATTCACATGGTATTCGGCAACCAGATCGAGCTCGTTGCCGATGTGGCGGCTCGCGCCGGGATGAGCGGAAACCGCAATTGCTCCACTGCTGGCGTAGAAGTTGTCATTTGCAGTGGCCAGCCAGTAGCCTTCAAATTGCTGTTTGAGTTTCCACTTGTTCGTGGGCTCTTCTTCGATACCGGTTCGGAACTGCACGAGGTTGCGGCGACCAACCTCATCAGCAAAGCCCAACTTATCATGATTCGAAGGATAGAGCTCATCAAAGGTGTTCCAGTCGTGACCGTTCGGATTTTTCGTTCCAGAGGCGTAATTGCCCTCAAGAAAAATACGAGGCGCGCCGGCGACCTTACGCAACGCTTTGCCGATGCTGGCATAGCCCGCCCACGCGGCAATGGAAGATGCGCCGAGCGATCCCGTCTGTCCGTCAAATTCAGTGTCGTAATCGAAAGCGGCGGGTAGCTCGCCCTTCCAGTGGAGACCAATGGTGACTTCATTGAGGTGGCCACGGCTAAGCGTCTCTGGAAGTTCAGAGCTCGCGGGTGCGACGCGCCACAGAACGTAGGGCTCGAAGTCAGCCTTGGGGACGACGTTCTGGAAGCTTCCGTAAACTCCGTACAAATTGTTGCCCGGGAGTGCATTGTGCAGGTCAGTGTTGTCGCCGGGCACTACTGAAGAGGCGAACACACTGACCCTATAGCCCGGATGATGGAGATCGACCCGCGCGACGTTGAAAGTGCGACCGACGTTAAGCCAATCAGATGGGCCGATTACGCGTTCATCGCCGAAGCGGAGAATTTGGCGGCCCGCCAGGACATCTACCCAACCTGCCTCGGAACTGCCTACTTGTGAGTAGGCCTGCCAAAGGGTCCATTTGTCCTGGTATGGATTGGCGTTGGGGTTGTGGTGGTTGAAGAAAATACGAGCGTCCTGCACTTCACCATAGAACAGCAGCCACTCCTTAGGCTGAACAGCCAGATTCACGCGCAAGCGGTCCAGGAGATAGAAATCATTTGTGCTGGTGAACCCGATTCCCATCGGGCCCTCGATACGACCACGATATTCACCACCGAAGCGGAACCATCTGGGCAAAGATCGGTTCAGATTGTCGACGGGAAACAGCCAATCCATGGAATCATTGGTTCCGGCCTGGTCAGGTGTGCCCACGGAGCTCGAATTATTGCTCGATCCAGACCCCCCGTTCAAGTCAGGAACCGTTTGAGCATTGATCCGCTGTCGAGCCACACACCAACTAAATAAGAGAACTAGGACGATGTACCTTCGCATTGCAACCCTTCCATTGCAGACTGGGTTGTTGGTGCCTTCATCACGCGGTGCACTTTCTGTTCCATGCAGGGCCATCGGCAAACGTTAGCCTTCCAAAGACACGCCTCAAGCTGTTCTTCGCTGGGATTCCTTCAGACTGAGGCGAGACAGTGCCGCCTTGATTGCATCAGCGCTGCGTTGTAAACCTTGTTGTTCCGCGGCAGACATTTCGGGCTCGAGCACGCGACGCACGCCTTCCCGGCCAACGACACTTGGCAAGGAAAGTGTCACTCCGAAAGTTGGGTTGTAACAGCCGATAGGAATCACCGCTCCCTCATCGCGCAATATCATCTCAGTCAGTCGCGCGGAGACCATCCCGATGCCATACTGACTGGCACCGATACCTTCAATGACCGTGATGTTGGCGTAACGAACCTCACGCTCGATTTCCTCACGCACCGTTTCCGCTGTTTGGCTTTCCCCAAAGAGGTCCAATACCTTCCTGTCACCCACTCGTGCCGATGACCACAGGAAAACCTCTGAAGCACCATGCTCACCTAAGACCAGTGCCTCCACGTCCGACGCACTGACGTTAAGACGCTTTCCTAGGTGAAATCGGAACCGTAACGTGTCAAGAGATGTGCCGGTACTCAGCACGCGCTCGTGTCCCAAGATACGCACTACGTCAGCCAGCGCGTCTGGGGGATCGGTCACGACGAGAATCAGCGCATCGGGAGCGAACTGGTGGATCTGGGGGACGATTTCCTGAAAGACTGTGGCATTCGCATCGAGCAAGCGGAGCCTTCCGACGGGATCGCTGCGATCGGTTGCGCCGCCAGCTTTCTCGTTGACTCCGGCAGTGATCATCACCACCGACGACCCGGCCAGATCGGAATAGTCGCCGTCGCGGAGCGTCATCGGCGGCGACAGGACCGCGCCGTATTGAACGTCCGTCACGACGCCCTTCGCCCGCTTGCGGTCCCGGTTAACCAGTACTACCTCGCGCGCACTTCCGCGCATGACCATCGACAAAAAGCACGCGGAGCCAACCTGGCCCGCGCCAACGATTCCGACTTTCATATCTGTCCCCCCCGCTTGATGGCTTCGTATGCGACAGTGCAATCGTGACACCAAACCTTAGGTTGAAAATGAGGCTGCAACCGGCGAAAAAGGCTAGAGTGCCGTGTCCCGGTGTCAGCCCTTCGACGGTCCTTGGCCTATCTTTCGACACCGTCGACGCAGCCTGTACCTCGTCCCAGCGAAGTTGAGTATGGGAGTCTTGGGGGCACATCGGTAGCAGCATTGCTTCCTGATCAATGTAGAAAGGCGACGTGCGTCACCCCTGCTCCCGGATCGACAGGAATAACTCCGGGAATGACCCAGGCCTCCAGCAGCACAATCACGACGACCAAACCCAGTAAAGTGAGCGAATACTTGATCGTGTTGCGAAAGATATCGGTTTCCCTGCCAATCAGACCGGTTGCCGCGCAGGCAATAGCGATCGATTGGGGCGAGATCAGTTTGCCGGCGACGCCGCCGAACAGGTTAGCCGAGGTCGTGAGCACAGGGTTGATACCTGTCTGGGTGGCGGTGACTTGTTGCAGCTTGCCAAACAAGGCGGCGGACGATGTGATTGAGCCAGTCAAGAACACTCCCAACCAGCCGATTGCTGGCGAGAAAACTGGAAATAATTTGCCTGCATAGGAGGCGCACGCCAAGCCAAGGGTATAAGACATCCCGGAATAATTCGCTAAGTAACCGATGCCGACGACCGCCGCCAGCGTAACCAGCGCAAACATCAATTGGTTGCAGGTTGCTCTGAAAACCTTCAGGCCGCGCGATGGGCTGATTCGCAAGATTGCCATCGTGGCGAGGGCACAAATCAACATGGCTGTCCCGGGAGCCGTAAGGAAGTTCCACCGGTAGCTGGCCGGATACATTGTCGGTACGTCCACGATTGGAGCCGTGCGGTAGACGATTCCGTCGAGACCTGGCCAGTGCGGGATGTTCAAGACCCAGTGAAGTTTGTTTTCGACGAACCGAGTGAAGGCTGGCGTTCCCCAAAAACTCATAATCGCCATGAGGAGCAAGTAAGGAGACCATGCCGTTAAGACCTGCCGGCGAGTATAGAGCGTCTTCGCATCGCCATTGTTGCTTGAATCGAATGCAAACTGCCAAATCTGTCTTGGCTTCCAGAACTTCAGGAAAACAATAAGGCATACCATCGACACGAACGAGGAAATGATGGCCGGCAGTTCCACTCCCAAATAACGGGAGACTACAAAGCAGGCCACCGCGTAACTTAAGCCTGCCACCAAGGCTGCCGGCCAAACCTCAATCGTACGTTTGAAGCCGGAGATCGCTACTAATACAAGAAACGGTATGACAAGCGCGAGAATCGCCACGTCAGAGCCGATTGCCCTCGTGATTACCGTACCGTTAATGTTCGTGACTGAAATCATCATGCTGGTCGGCACACCCACTGGCCCGAACGGTGTGGGAGGCGTGTTGGCCACAAGGCATACAACGGCCGCCGTCAGAGGCTTGAACCCCAGACCGATCAGCATAGCCGCGGCAACGGCGACTGGGGCTCCTTCACCGGATACGCCCTCCAGGAAAGCAGAGAAGCAAAAGGCGATGAGCAGCGCCTGCAGGCGCCGGTCCCCTGAAAGCGAGGAGATGGAGCTCTCGATAATTCCAGACTGCCCCCCTTCCACGGTCAGGTTGTAGAAGAAGACGGCAGTGAGGATGATCCATCCAATCGGCCAAAGTCCACTCATCATTCCTAGTACGGCCGCGGATACCGCGGCCCGGCCCGGCATTCCGTAAGCAGTAACGGCCACCAGAAGCATTAGAAGCAAGGTTAAGCTTGCGGCGAGGTAGCCTTTCATGCGTTTGTA
>DATFZQ010000238.1:0-48918 GCA_035314345.1 Candidatus Acidiferrum sp. | reverse complement strand
CATGCGAGGGAAGGGGATGACCTCGCGGATGTGTTCCGTGCCGCAGATCCAGGCCACGGTGCGTTCAAGGCCCAGCCCGAAGCCCGCGTGGGGGACGCTGCCATAGCGCCTTAGGTCCAGGTACCACTGGAAGGACTCTTCCGGTAAGTTGTTCTCGCGCAGGCGTTTAACCAGCAAGTCGTAATCGTGGATGCGCTGGCTGCCACCGATGATTTCGCCGTAGCCTTCGGGCGCGATCATGTCGAAGGCGAGAGCGAGTTCGGGGCGCTGGGCGTCAGGCTGCATGTAAAAGGCTTTGATGGCGGACGGATAGTGGTGGATCAGCACGGGGCGGTCGAAGGAGCTGGAAATGATGGTCTCCTCGTCGCCGCCGAAATCATCGCCAAATTTTGCAGGGTTGCCACCTTTGTTTAAGACCGCGACAGCGTCTTCGTAGCTGATGCGCGGGAAGGGCGGCTTGATGTTTTCGAGCTTGGTGACGTCACGCTTGAGCGTTTCTAGCTCGCGCGATTTGTTTTTTACAACTCCTTGCACGATCGCGCTGACAAGTCCTTCGGCCAGCTCCATAACTTCGTCGAACTCGACATACGCCGCTTCCGGCTCGAGCATCCAGAACTCGGTGAGGTGGCGGCGCGTCTTGGATTTTTCGGCGCGGAACGTGGGTCCAAAAGTATAAACCTTGCCCAAAGCCATAGCGATGGCTTCGGCATAGAGCTGGCCACTTTGTGTTAGGTAGGCTTTCTGGTCGTCGATGTAATTCACTTCGAAGAGCGTGGAGGTGCCTTCGCAAGCGGCAGGCGTGAACATTGGCGCGTCGGCAATCGTGTAGCCCTGGCCATCCATGAATTCGCGGGCCGCACGGATGGCTTCCGCGCGAATACGAAGAATGGCGGCCTGGCGGGGCGTGCGAATCCAAAGGTGGCGCTGATCGAGCAGGAAGTCGACTCCGTGCTCCTTAAGCTGGATGGGAAATGGCGTGGCGTCGGAAACTTTCTGGACGATCTGAATCTTGCTGATGCCCATTTCGAAGCCGCCGGGCGCACGCTTTTCGGCACGGATTTTACCCGTGACGATCACACTCGATTCCTGGGTAAGACCCTTCAGCGCTTCGAAAGCTTCGGGATTTTCCTTGAGCGCGCAGACACCTTGGATAATTCCGGTACCGTCGCGAAAAATGGGAAACATCAATTTGCCGGATTCGCGCAGGTTATAGAGCCAGCCTCGAATCGTGACTTCCTGCCCGTCGTACTGGCCCGCTTGTTCGATAGTGATGATCGTCATAGTTCAGTTTTGAGATAGAAATTCAAACGAACAGTTTACCAGAGAGATTGGAATCCCTTTCAATCGCTGAAGGAATCAGCGATTGGCCATAGTGCGGATAGTGCCGAGGCCGAGAAGGCGCTGGTCGGCCGTTACCAAGGTAAGATCGTGTACTTGAGCCGTCGCGGCGATGAAACGGTCCGCGGGATCCTCGTGAAGGAGGAGACGATCCGCGGCTAGAACAATTTCGTGGGTAAGAGGTGCGTGCCGTTGGATGCCGGCAAGAGCCTGTGGGAGCCAATCGCCAGGGTTTGTTGGCAAGAGGACCCTTTTCTTGCGATGCAATGTTAGAACTTCCCAAATGCTTACTGGGGACAGCCAAAGTTCATTTGCGGCGTTGGCTAATTCCTCTGCGGCGTGGGTACCAAGGCGGCTCGGATTCTCGACGAGCCAAATCCAGATGTGCGTGTCAAGTAGGATCCTCAATCGCGCAGAGCCTCAATCTCGTCGAGGTCAATCACGGGCGAAATGATATCACCCAGGATCTTGATCTTGCCTTTGAGAGAACCGATCCATGCCACGCGATCCACAGTCTGCGTAGCCGGGATGACCTCGGCCACCGGCTTGCCGTGCCGAGTGATGCGGATAGGAGTCTTAGTCTTCTCCACCTGCTCGAGAATGGCGAGGCACTTGGCTTTGAATACGGAAATGGCGATTTCTTGCATGGCTCAAGCCTGACCATATTATAGACCATAGTCAGAATTGTAGTCAATTTTTATGAGCTAACCCCACTCCCGCTCGAAGCGGTCTAGTGAGGCGCTGGCGGCGGCTAGCTGCTCAGCTGTGGAAGGCGCGTCGTGGCCCGTTTTCTCTTTCAGCTCGAGGGTCAGAGGGAGGTCTGGTTCGGGTGCGGACTTTAAGATTTTGACGGCGGATTCCCAATCGATAGTGCCGTCATAGGGCGGCAGATGCTCATCTTTTTCGCCGTGATTGTCGTGGATGTGCGCGGAAACGGCCAGTTCGCGCAGCGGAGCAAAGCCCTTTTCGATACGTTCGGCTTCGGGAGCATCGGCGAGATACGCGTGGCCGACATCGAAGTTGAAGCGAAGGCCGGCCAAGCGCGTCTCGTCAACAAATGCGCGGAGATAGAAAGGATCACCCATTTCGCTCGTCGTGTTTTCCACGGCGATGGTTACTCCGCGATGATGAGCATGCAAAACCAGATGTTCCAGCGAACTGAACGCCGCGTCGCGCTTTCGCGGGTCGGCGGTTTCGCGCGAGCCGCCCATGTGTAGAATCAGCCGGGAATACGGCAAATCCTCCGCGACGTCGATGACGCGTTTCAACTCGTCCATGGCTTCAATGCGGCGGACGCGTTCCACTTCGGTAATAGACAGAGGCGTGCCACCTTCGCGAGTGGCGCTCAAGTCACGGCTCGTGGGAGCATGGAGCGATGCGAGCACGAGGCGATGCTGCGAAAGCGCGCCGGCCATCGCTTGAATTTCCTGTTTGGTGGTGTAATCAAAATGGCCGCGCGTGCCGAAAATCTCGACTGCTTCGAACCCGGCTTCGGAAATCTGGCCGAGAAGTTCCGTGGTCAACCTTCGCGACACGAACATATAAGTAGAGAGGATTCTTCGCATAGCCCCGTGCACTTTGCTCCGAGATGAAAAGCCAAAGCCTTAACCCGGCGCGCCTAAAACATACAGGGCGTCGCCACAAGAATCGTTCAGTAGCCGACGGCAGCACCGTTATCGCGCGGGTCCGCCGCACCGAGGCGCTCGCCCGTTTTCTGATCGATCCCGATGGCATTGACCAGACCAATATGCCCGCGGCGCCGCGTCTGGTAGCCTTGCGCATTCAGTGCGGACTCCATGCTTGCGGGAAAGTCCTTTTCCATCAGGATTACGTCCGGCATCCACTGGTGGTGAAAGCGCGGCGCATTGATGGCCGCCTGCGCGTCCATTCCCAGGCGCATCCAGTTTAAAACGCTGAGCAGCGTGGCAGAAATAATCGTCGGGCCACCGGGCGAACCAGTTACGAAGCTGAGTTTGCCGTCGCGCAGGAGAATCGTTGGCGTCATGGAGCTGAGCGGGCGGTGTCCAGGAGCAATGGCGTTAGCTTCGGATTGGATGAGACCGAAGAGAGCGTTGGGAACTCCGGGCTGTGTGGTGAAGTCGTCCATCTCGTCATTCAGCAGAAAACCGGCGGTGGAGGTTACGCCCGAGCCGTAGCTGTTGTTGAGCGTGTAGGTGCTAGCAACCGCATTGCCGGCTGCATCGACGACGGAGAAGTGCGTGGTGTGTGGGCCATCGTTGAGGCTAATCCTTTGCGGGGCTACGTCATTGGAGGCGGACACTCCGCAGACGTGCGGCATGCCCGCCTTTACCTCTTTACTGGAAGAGGCATGTTGCGGATCGATGGTCGCGGCGAGTTCCTTGGCGTAGCAATCGCTAGTGAGGCCATCGACTGGCACTTTGGCAAAATCGGGATCGGCGAGGTACGCGGCGCGATCGGCAAAGACTCGCCGCATCGTTTCTACTACCATGTGCACGCTCTGAACGTCGTCCCAGCCCTTTAGCGGGACGCCCTGCAACATGTTCATCGCTTCGATGATGGCAACGCCGCCCGAACTGGGCGGGGGCGAAGAGATGACGCCCCACTTGTGGCCGTCGAGGTCGTAGTTGGCGTGCAATGCCTGGCGGACTTTCGGCTGATATTCGGCGAGGTCTTCGAGAGTGATGAGCCCACCCATGCGCTTCATGTCATCGACGATCATCTGCGCTGTTTCGCCGCGGTAAAACTCAGCTGCGCCGCTTTTTGCGATGCGCTTCAGAGTTGCGGCAAGCTCTGGCTGCTTAAACGTGTCGCCCGCGTGAAACATTTTTCCGTCATTCAAGAAGATGCGGCGGCTAACGGTGAACTGCTGCAGCTCGGGGCGTTCTCCGTCCAATTGCCGTGCAAGTTTTTCACTTACGGGGAAACCGTCTTCCGCAAGATGAATCGCCGGCGCGAGAACGTCGGCGAGCTTCAGCTTGCCGTAGGTCTTCAATGCGAGTTCGAGACCGGCGACGGTTCCAGGAACCGCGACGGATTTGTAGCCGATGACAGAAAGCTCTTTGTCGAGCGTGCCGTCGGGCTTGATGTACATATCGCGCGTGGCTTTGCCGGGAGCCACTTCGCGGTAGTCAAAAAAGGTGGTGCGTCCATCCGCAAGACGAACAAGCATAAATCCGCCGCCGCCGATGTTTCCAGCCGCGGGCTCGACGACGGCCAGAGCAAAGGCTACGGCAACGGCGCCATCTACGGCGTTTCCGCCACGCTTTAGAATTTCGATGCCGGCCTGAGACCCCAGCTCTTCGTCGGATGCGACCATGCCGTGTGCCGCGCGGACAGCCTGCTGGGGCCAAGACCCCGCCGCCTGCGTGTGATCGCGATACTCCGCGGCAGCCTGACCGCGCGACAAGGGAGCCAAAAGCGTGAGCATAGCGGCCGCCGTGCACAAGGCACGCACTTGTAATTTCATTAGGGGCTCCATCGCAAGGAAAAGACACTAAGTGATTAGAAGGAAAGCGTCAAGACGGCGCACGGGACAAGTCTCTTGTCTCTGCCAAGCCAATTGGATGAGACTAGGGCTGTAAACCGTCTGCAGGCTTTTCATTCCTGGGGATCGGTAATGCGCTTTATGATTACTTGCCGTCGCGCCATCTATCTGGCCATTCTCCTGTTCGGTGCTTTCCCGGCGCGAGCCCAAGACCTGATCGAAAACGCATTTCGCATACCCGCGAAGGATGCGGGCAAGAAAGGCCTCGAAGCTGTGATGGTGCGCCCGAGTGAGCCTGGGCCGCACCCGCTGGCCGTACTTACGCACGGCACCCCTCGCGAAGCCAGCGATCGCCCGGGAATGTCTCCCTGGCAAATGCTTCCGCAGGCGCGGGAATTCGCCCGACGCGGGTGGACTACTGTCGTCGTCCTACGCCGAGGTTACGGCGATTCCGGCGGCGGCTATGACGAAGACGCCAGGGCTTGCTCAAACCGTCCGGATTACTTCGATTCCGGCAAGGAATCCGCCAAGGATTTGCGTGAATCCATCGCTTATCTTTCAAAACTTCCCGAGGTCGACCCCGCTCGTATCATCAGCGTTGGAATTTCCGCGGGCGGATTCGCCAACGTTGCCCTCACTGCCGAGCCGCCTCCCGGGCTCGTAGCCGCAATTAGCTTTGCGGGCGGCCGCGGGTCGAAGAGGCCCGACGAAGTCTGCAATCCTGGTGAGCTTATTCGCGCATTCCGCCAATTCGGAGAGAAATCGCGCACACCCATGCTGTGGGTTTATGCCGAGAACGACCATTTCTTTGGACCACAAATCGCGCAGGGCTTTTATCAAGCGTTCACGCAGGCTGGTGGAAAGGCGACGTTCATTCATGCAGCGCCGTATCGCCGCGATGGCCATGGACTGTTTTCGCTTGGCGGCATCTCCATCTGGACCGTGATGGTTGACGAATTCCTGAAAAGCCAGAATCTTGTTTTGCGAACAACTCTTCTCTCCCTGCCCGCGCCGCCCGATGTTTCTGCGCCCGCGCAGCTCAATGCCGGTGGCCGTGAAGAATTTCGCACCTTTCTGACTCTGCCGCCCTACAAGGCTTTTGCGGTCTCGGCCGAAGGCCATATTGGCTACGCCTACGGCCGTCGGTCCGAAAAAGACGCGGAAAAAATAGCCAAGGAACACTGCGAGGAGAATTCCTCCAGGAGCAACCCTTGCTCCCTTGTCTCGGTGGATGTTCCGTCCACCGGAAAACCTTCAGGAAGCAATTGAAATTGTCGACGTGCGGCGCGGATATATTGAGTCGTCCCACGAAACACGCTCATTCGAAGACCTTTTGTGATTTAATCCTCCCGAACGAAATCGAAAGGACCCAGAAATATCCAAATGAAAAACTCGCATTCGGTTTGCCCGCGAATCGCGGCGTGGTTTTTCTTGTGTACATCCTGCCTTCACGGCCAGAGCGGCCCGCCTGCGGACCTTGATGCGTATGTCGTCCGCGACATGAAGACGTTTGAGGTGTCGGGAATCGCGATAGCCATCGTGAAGGATGGCAAAGTCGTGCTCGCGAAAGGGTATGGCGTCCGAAAGCTGGGAGATCCCACGCCCGTCGACGAGAACACACTTTTTGGGATTGGCTCGAACACAAAAGCGTTTACGTCCGCGGCGCTGGCATCGCTGGTTGACGCGGGGAAAATTTCCTGGGACGACAAAGTGTATGAGCGTCTGAAGGGTTTCGAGATGTACGACCCTTACGTTTCGCATGAGTTGACTATCCGCGATTTGCTTACGCACCGTAGCGGAATGGGTCTTGGCGAAGGCGACCTGCTTTTCTGGCCGCATACGACCTTCACGCGCGAGGACATCATTTATCGACTGCGATTTATGAAGCCGGCCTCGAGCTTCCGTAGTCACTATGCTTACGACAATTTGATGTACATCGCGGCGGGACAGATTATTCCTGCCGTCACGGGAAAATCCTGGGAAGAGTACATTCGCGAGAAGATTCTTGAGCCGCTGGGGATGAAGACCACAAACTTGAGCACAACCGCGTTCAAGCCCGGAGATAACTATGCGTGGCCGCACTCAAAGGTGGACGGCAAGCTGCAGAGCATTCCGTTTCAGGATTTGGATAATGCCGGACCGGCGGGAGCGATCAACTCTTCCGTGGCGGAAATGTCCAAGTGGATCACGCTGCAGCTCAATCACGGAAAATTTCCGGGGCGCGAAGAGCGGCTCTTCAGCGAGGCACAATCCCGCGAGATGTGGACGGCCCAGACGCTTACACCAATTGGCACGGACGATTCGCCTCTGGCAGCACTGCGCCCGAAGTTTTCCGCTTACGCGCTTGGTTGGGGGATACGCGACTATCACGGACGCAAACTGGTGGGACACTCTGGCGGCGTTTCTGGATTTGTGACGCGCGTGATGCTGGTGCCGGAAGAGAATCTCGGAATAGTGATCCTGACCAATGCAGAACAAGGCGGGGCTTTCGAGTCGATCCTCTATCACATTTTGGACTCTTACTTTGGCTTACCGACGACGGAGTGGACTACGGCATTCAAGGACGCTGAAGATAAGGGCGAGAGATTGGCCAAGCGGATGATGGCTGGGAACGATCAAGGCCGAATGGCGAATTCCAAACCGTCATTGCCATTGGAAAAGTACGCAGGAATTTACAAGGATGCGTGGTACGGGCCGATTACGATTAGGCAGGAAAGCTCGGGGCTCGTCTTCAGCATGGATCACACCCCCAAAGCCGTCGCGGATTTGCAGCACTGGCAGTACGACACGTTCAAAGCACATTGGCGCGACCGAACCATCGAAGACGCGTTTGTGACATTCACGCTGAATCCTGACGGGAGCATCGACCACTTCACGATGGCGGCGGTTTCGCCGCTCGCGGACTTCAGCTTCGACTATCAAGACCTGTGGTTCACGCCGGATCGGGCGCCCGCTCACTAATCGAGCAAACGAATTGGTCTGGATGTGTGCCGGGGCGGACTGCGGCGCGCAAGCTTGTTGAGAATGAGCGCGTGCGGGTTCTCCAGCGATGAAGTGCTGTGGGTTTACAAATTGGATTAAGTGGTTTTTTTGTCACTGTTCGCTGAGGAATTCGACGTCCGGCGGGCCGGGAAGAAGGCCAGCCGCAGTGCCGCGCTCAATCAGGGTTTTCACCGCTTGCTTCCCACGTTCGCCGTAGCCGAGTGTCCAACGGTTAACGTACATACCCACAAACTTGTCGGCAATTTCGGTTTCCATGTCGCGGGCAAATTGCATGGCGTAGTTCAAGGCTTCTTCGCGGTGTTCGAGGCCATACTCGACGCTATCTTTAATGGTTTTAGCGATTTGCAAGCCGAGGGCAGGTCCCAGGGCTCGCCGAACGGCGTTTCCGCCCAGCGGTAGCGGAAGTCCGGTTTGTTCATGCCACCAGACGCCCAAGTCTATGACGCGGTGCATGCCGAGCTGGGGGAAGAGAAGCTGTCCTTCGTGAATCAAGAGCCCCGCTTCGACAACCTCGTTCTTGACGGCGTCCAGGATTTTGTCGAACGCCATTACAACCGGTTCAAAGTTTGGTTCAAATAGCTTCAAGGTGAGATAGGCAGTCGTCTTAAGGCCCGGGACGCCGATGCGCTTTCCGGCTAAATCCTCTTTTTTCATGGACTTGGAAGCAACCACGATAGGTCCGTAGTTTTCTCCAAAGCTGGCGCCACAGTCGAGCAGGACATACTTGTCCCGCAAGCTCGGGTACGCAGCGAAGCTTACTGCTGTGACGTCATAGGTTTCCGTAAGGGCTGCTTCGTTAAGGGTTTGAATGTCCGAAAGGACGTGGGTGTATTTGTAACCGGGCGTCAAAAGCTTATGGGTTGCCAGCGCATAAAACATGAAGGCATCGTCGGAATCGGGGGAATGCGCGAGTTTGATCTCGACGGTCTCTTTTTCAGTCTTCGAGGCTGTTTGTGTACCGGACATGGGCTTATCCAGTTCCTTCTGACGGCCTAGCTCCGAGGGAGCTGGTTATCAAATGGCCCGAGCCGTTCGTTCGGTTTCTCCGAAGAGACTCTTCCCCCTCGGGAAAGCTCTGGTGAGGAACGGTAAGGAGAGAACGTTTGCGACGCTGGGGCTTGCGTGGCGCGGTGGCCAAGCTTATTTCCGCACCGCAAAGCCTAGCACAACCGTGGTTCAGCAACAATCGTTACCGCCGAAGACTCCGAAGGCCCGAAGGAGGGCGCGTAGCAGCAAGCACGAATGCGACCAGTCGGAGTTGCAGATCACAACCCGGTCAGCGCGGCTTCTTACCTTGGTCCAGAGCGACTCGGGACTTTACCAGTCTTTTTATCAGCGCAGTCGGGAGTGGCTTGTCCGTGGGAAAGTGGATGGTCCCTTTAGATGTGGAGAAGCCTTTCAGCTCGTCTTTGAAGGCTTCGATTACCGCGGCGGTAGGGAACAAACTACAGTGGTTCGAAAACGCGGCGAACCATAGCAACACTCGTTTGTGCTTGAAAGCAGGAATCCGATAGCTGATAACCTCTATAGCCTCCGCGGGTACTACGGACCGAATCGCCGCGCGAAGTTTTTTGAAAGTGCTGCGGGCGGGTTCCGGGACGCTAGAAACATATTCCTCGACGTTTTTTGGAGCGTCTTTGCCTTTCGCCGCGGAACTGCGTTTGCCAGACTTCACTTTTTTCATGGGGCAATGCTACAGCTGCTGCCACTTCAAGTCCATTTCCCAGACCACCATGGAGGCGTTCGACTTGAGTGTGACGTGGCGGGCGAATGGAAAAGTTACTCGTGACGCAGGGCGACGACTGGATCGACTCTGGTGGCGCGGCGAGTGGGCAAGAAGGCAGCCAAGCCGGCGACTAGAATTAGGACGAAGGGCACGGCGATAAAGGTCGCCGGGTCATTGGGCGAAATCTCGTAGAGCTGGGTTTTGAGCAGGCGCGCCAGGGCGGATGCCACCACGATACCGATGAAAAGGCCCGCAACGGCGAGGGTCATGCCTTGCCTCAGAATCATGGCGCGAACGCGAGAGGCTGAGGCCCCTAGGGCCATACGAATGCCGATCTCGTGCGTGCTCAGAGAGACGGTGTAGGAGATCGTTGCATAAAGGCCGACGGCTGCGAGGGAAAGTGAAAGCGTTGCGAAAGCGGTAAACAGAACAGTGAGGAATCGGTCCTGCCACGAGACGCGGGCGATGATTTGCTCGAGGCTGAAGACGCGGCTCACGACGATATCCGGGTCGAACCCAACGACGCGAGATCTGAGTGCTTGCTGAAGCTGTAAGGGATCACCTGCGGTGCGAACAAGCAATGCATTGGGCGTGATTTCTGAGTTGTAGGGGAGATACACGCTGGCGCGGTCCTCGCCCTTGTAGGTTCCATGCTTGCTGTCGGCAACCACGCCGACGACGGCGTGCCACGGCTCATTGTTCTTCGGCGGGCCGAAGCGAATGCGTTTGCCAAGGGGACTCTCGCCAGGCCAATTCTTTTTGGCGAAGGATTCGCTGACGATAACGATGCGGGGCGCGTCGAAATCGTCCTCGGTGAAATCTCGTCCCTGAAGCAAGGGAATGGCGAGTGTTCGGAAATACCCAGGAGTGACCACAATGTGGTTGATGAAGGTCATATCCTTGAGGTCGAGGGGATGTCCTTCGACGGTAAAAATGCGTCCCCAACCATCGTTCAGCGGAATACCGGAACCAAACGAAGTGGAAACGACTCCCGGAAGGGAAGAGACTTCTTCCGTCAGACGGCGGAGCATCGCGCGGGCGGGAGCGCCGCCGGGATAGCGATTCTCGGGATAGTCAATGGTCATCGTCAAAGCATTTTCAGGGCGGTAACCGAGATCTTGCATGCGCAGCGCCAGCAAGCTGCGGATCATGAGGCCGGGCCCGGCGAGCAAAATCACCGAAAGCGCGACTTCACCCACAACCAAGCCGTGGCGCATGAGTTTGCTGCGCGCTCCAGATGTGCCTCCCCGGCCGCCTTCTTTGAGCGAATCCGTGAGGTCGTCATGGAGAGGGCCGAAGGCGGGAACAACGCCGAAACCGAGAGTCGTAAGCAACGAAACGGCAACTGCGAAACCAAGCACGCGGTGATCGGGGGAAAAATTCATCCACAGCGGAAGGTCGACGGGAATGAGCGAGAGCAGCGCCGGGATTCCCGCATAGGCGAGCAAAACGCCCAAGGCCCCGCCCGCCAGACCGAGGAGAAGACTTTCCGTGATGAGTTGGCGAAGCAGCCTGCGACGTGTGGCTCCAAGAGCGGTACGCACGGCAATTTCACGGACGCGGGCGGAAGCTTTGACCAGGAGAAGATTGCAGACATTGGCGCACGCAATCAGGAGGAGCAGACCTACAGCAACCAGGAGCGTGATCACCGCTTTGCGATATGAGCCGGCAACGAAATCGCGAATGGAAATCGCGCGGGCCACCCAATTGTTATTGACGGCCGGGTTTTCGCGATGAATCTGCTCGAGCATCGACTCGAGCTCCCCGGAGGCTTGTTCCACCGAAACGCCGGGCTTGAGGCGGGCCACGGCGCGCAGAAAATAATCCGTGCGCGGCGCTTTCAGAGGGTCCATCTGTAGTGGGAACCAGAGGTCGGCGCGGTCTGAAAAATGGAAACCCGCAGGCATAACGCCGACAACGGTCCAGCGTGAATCGTCGATTTGCAGAGTTCTGCCGAGGACGTGTGGATCGCGGCCATAGCGCCGCTGCCAGAGTTCCTCGCTAAGGACAACTACCTTTGGACCGCTCGGCACATCGTCTTCGCGGGAAAAAGTTCGGCCAAGTAAAGGCTCGACGCCGAGGACGCGGAATATTCCGTCGGTGACTCTCGCGGAAGAAATACGCTCCGCGGCTCCTTCTCCCCTGACAGCAGATTGGTCCGCAGCATAGACCCCAAGGTCATCGAGCAGGCGGGCGCGGGCGCGCATGTCGAAATAGTTGGGGAAGGAAATCTGCGTCGTCTCGTTCGGATCTGTTGGACTGGATTCCGTGACGGCAATGATGCGCTCCGGTTGAGGGTAGGGAAGTGGCCGCAAAAGGAGGCCATTGGCAAGACTGAACACGAGGGTTGTAGAGCCTATGCCCAGCGCCAGAATGAGGATCGCCGCAACTGTGACGGAGAGGTCCTTGCGGAGGATGCGGAACGCGTAGCGGAGATCGTGGATGATCATGTGGCAGTGCTCCATGGGTGCGTGATAAAAAATTCCGAGGATGGCGTGAAGCCAGACGAACAGTAAACCGGTCGTCGATCGTTCCTCGCGCCAGCGGTCCACGAAGGCGAGACAAAGTTCGCGCCGGTATTCGTCCCGAAACTCAGCCGGGTATAGCCACAGGAACGGCTGATAAAGTCGGAGAATCCCAGCTTGCGAGGTGTGGAGACGCGGCATCGCTCAGGCTCGTTTGCGCACTAAGCCCGAAGCGCGGGCGTCCGAGAGCAATTTCTCCAGATGGCGAGCCTCTTCCATGGCGGCGCGTTTTCCGGCTTTGGTGAGACGGTAATAGCGGCGGCGCTCGTCGTCGTGCTCGGGATCGGGACGCTCTTCCAATTCTTCGATCAAGCCTTGTTCCAGGAGGCGCTTGATTGCGCTGTACAACGTGCTGGGGCTGAGGCGAATCTCTCCGCCCGTCCTCTCGCTGACCTCTTGCATGATGGAATAGCCGTGGCGGTCGCTATCGGCGAGCGCCACGAGAATGTGGAAAGTGTCCCGGGAAAGAAGGAAGGGTCGCATTCGCAAACTATATCATGTTTCGCTATAGCTGACAAAGGAGTATTGATGACGTGCCCTCGGCTCGGCCAGCAGGGTATTCAGAGAGCTGCGGCAACTTCGAAGGTCCGTCAAGTACCGCTGATGCACCAAATGCGTTCTTCCGTGAAAAGGAAGCGCACAGCTCCATGCTAGGATAAATGGAGCCGTCATTTCGCATTGCTTGGGCCACTATTGAAAGAATTAGAAATCCGCCCCGGAAAGATAACGTTCGTGGAGCCCCCGAAGTTCACGCAAGCGGAGATGGCGGGATTAATTGCTGAAACTGTTGCATGGATGCAACAGCAGCGCGACAAATACCGTCCTGTTTGTAATGCGTTGTCCGAGGCCGTGAAAGTAAAGCTGAGGCCTTTTTTTCCTGGGGGAATCCTGGACAGCCTTCGATTAAAAGACTTGTCCAAGACAGGCGAGACGATTCCATATCCGCCATTTTATGAGCGTGTTCGCGCGGGCGGCGCGCGCGTTGTGCCGGATGCTGCGCACATGACGGCGATCCCGTTCATCGATGTCGCGCTCTTCAATCGGCAGCCGACGCTGCGAACGGTATTTCACACGCTCGTTCACGTCACGCAATTCTCTGTGGTCGGGTTACAAAAGGTGATGGAAGGATACTTTCGAGCCTTGAACGACTCTGGCCTGTGGATGGTCGTGCCTTACGAGGAGCAAGCCTACCAACTGGACGCTCGCTACACCAAAGAGCCTGCCGACGTATTTTCGGTGGAGACGGAAGTAAGAGAATGGTTGAGCAACGGAAAGTTTTAGAGCCGTAAGAAATAAATCCAAGCTCATTCTGTAGATGAACGTGGTCGGAGGTGTTAAAGCGCGGAGACCATGCGGGCGATGGCGTCGTCAAACGTGGATTTATTGTCTAGATAAGGCTGCCAGAAGCGCGTGAGAAGTTGAAAGTAGTCGTTCCACCCGCGCTGGTAGAGGCCTTCGCGAATGGCGTAAGGCGTGTAAGTTTCTCGGGGAGCGGGATGACTGCTGTTGAGGTTGGGACTCACGATGTCCTGTGGTTCCTTGCGGGCCGTTATTAATAGAGGTTGGATCACTTCGCCCGTCGTATAAAAGATAAGCGCGTGCCAGAGGTCCCGTGGGATGGCTTTATCGCGCTGGCGGCATTCGCGAACTATCGCCGATTCCACCGGCTCCGCGATTCCGTGCGAGGCTTCATGGAAGAGCACTTCAAACGCTGGGTCGTCCTGGTTGCGCGGATCGGTGCTGGAGATGGTGACGCGCAGCGGGTCGAGCGTCGTATACGCTCCTGACGAATTTGCGTAGGCGCACACGTCGACACGGATTTTCGCTTTTGGCCATTTGGTCTGATAGATGTCCGCTAGCCGCTCGGAAATTCCAACACCCTGTTCTTCGATGAGAGGCGCGACGCGCGCGACCCAACGGCGGTTGGCGCGGTCTTGGTCGGCCCACAGATGAGCACGATAGACAGCCGCCGCGGTCTCCAGCACCTGGGTCAGCTTGGGAGGCAGGCCGGCGTCGCATGTTTTCTTTCGCGCGCCAGAGAGTTCGTCGCAATCCTCGAAGTCTCCAAGCTGATTTTTTAGCAGGACCAGGTCGTTATTGAAGAGCAAGTCTTTGTTCGCGTAGTTTGCCGCATAATAGTCGACAGAACTATCCCAAGCGAGACGCTCCGCGGGGCTGAGTGCCGTGCCAGCATCTTTCATGGTCCTTAATTTTATTTGCGGTGCGGAATTGCCCTTTAGAGCGGCAGCAGGCGGAGTTTCGCGCAGCTTGGCCTCGTAGTAGAGCGTGTGGTGCAGGTTGATCCAGAATCCGCTGTGAAATTCGAAGACGGGGAGAGGTCCGTAAGCGGAGCTGGATTGTTGGGCCATCGTGGCCAGCGGAGTCAGAAGAGCGAGGGTTAGAAGCAGGCAGAGATACCGAGTGGATGCTGGGCGCATGTGGAATCGCACGATAGTAGCGCCAACTCCTTCGCCACACAAACTCGGGATTCTTTCTTTCCCCTATTTTGCAATACCCGATGTAATATGCCCGCTCATTTTGCTGACGATTGCTGACTGGAGAGTGGGATGACGAAATTCTGTGTAGTGAGTTGTATCGCGGCGGTTTTGTTGGCGCCATGCGGACTGTTCGCGCGGCAGTCGCCGCAACTCCCAGCCTTGAAACAGGAGGCTGCGGCGGAAGTCGATAAACTCCAAACACTAACGCAGCAGATGGTAGACGAAATTTTCAGCTTCAGCGAATTGGGTTTCCAGGAGTATGAGACATCGCGCTACGTCACGGGAATCCTGGAGAAAAATGGGTTTCACGTCGAGTACGGTGCGGCGGGCGTTCCCACCGCGTGGGTGGCCACTTATGGTAGCGGCAAACCGGTCATCGCGTTTATTACGGACATCGACTGCATCCCTCGCGCTTCGCAGAAGCCCGGAGTGGCTTATCACGATCCGATCGTGGAAGGCGCGCCGGGCCACGGAGAAGGACATAATTCCGGGATGGCCGTCAACGTTACCGCGGCGCTGGTCCTGAAAAAACTCATGGACGAGTACCACCTCGCCGGGACGATCAAGCTTGTTCCCGGCGTCGCGGAAGAATTGCTTGGCACGAAAGCGTTTTATGTTCGCGCAGGATTGTTCAAGGACGTCGACATCGTTTTGGGCGCGCATGTGGAGTCGGAATTTTCCACCTCGTACGGCACGGGGAACGGCGAGTGGAGCGGACTCGTCTCCGTGCAATATTTTTTCCATGGCAAGGCAGCGCACGCTGCCGCGGCGCCGTGGGAAGGCCGCAGCGCATTGGACGCTGTGGAGCTCATGGACACTGGGTGGGATTTTCGCCGGGAGCACCTGCGCCCGGCACAGCGCTCGCACCGCGTTATTATCAACGGGGGTGATCAGCCCAATGTCGTTCCATCGGAAGCGGCCGTTTGGTACTACTTCCGGGAGTTGGACTATCCGCACATCAAGGATCTCTACGATTTAGGAAATACGATTGCGGATTCCGCGACGAAAATGACCGGGACTACCGTCGATCACAAGTTGGTAGGATCCGCGTGGCCGCCGTATTTGAACAAGGTCATCGCAGAGACCCAGCAGAAAAATATCGAAGCCGTCGGGATGCCGAAATGGAGCGACGCGGATCAAACATTGGCGAAGGCTCTTCAAAAGGACATCGGCGCGAAAGTGGAAGGCCTCAAGGAAAAAGTCGAGCCGCTCTCGGAGCCAGTGAAAAAACCTACCGGTGGAGGATCCGACGACATCGGCGATATCTCCTGGAACGTGCCGATGGTGTACCTGATGTATCCGGCAAACATTCCGAATCTGCCTGGGCATAGCTGGGCGAACGGTGTGGCCATGGCCACGCCTATCGCTCACAAAGGCTCGACCGCGGGCGCCAAGGTGCAAGCCTTGACCGCTCTTGACTTTTTTCTTCAGCCGCAACTTGTGCAGGAAGCATGGGATTATTTTCGGAATGTCCAGACGAAAGACATTCATTACGAGACATTTCTCAGTCCCGATGACAAACCAGCCATCGAGATGAATAGAGAAAAAATGGAGAAGTTCGCGCCGCAATTGAAGAAATATTATTACGATCCCGCGCGCTATAAGACTTATCTCGAACAACTGGGAATTCAGTATCCAACGGTGAAGACTAACCCGTAGTGATTTATGTGTTGAGGCAATTGGTATCAGTGCTCGGGCAATCTTGGATCAGACGAGGACCCTACTGCGCCTTGGTGATCCGCGGCGCGCAGCGTCCCGGCTGCATCGCGGAAAAAGGAGCGGCGTCCCGTGCGGCCATAGGTCAACGGCGTCGCGGCGAGCTCAAACTTCCCCGGCGCGCCCAGACCGCTGGCGCCCACAATGACGTAGCGGAACGAATATCCATTTCTCATACCCGCCGCTAGATCAGATTCCACGAGTCCAGCGGCTTCCGCGTTAGCGGGACCATGCAGCGGAGGCCCGAGACTTGAGAGAGAGTTAGGCAGCCGGGCGTACTTTAGGCGGAAGGCTTCGACGGCTTCAGCGATATCCTTGAGAGATTCGATGGCGGTTTGCTCATTTTTGTCCGCTTCCGCGGAGTCCCATTCCAATTCCAAAGAAGGCAAGTCGAGAAGAACCACGCCGAGCGAGAGGATCTTCCACTCGCCGTTCTCGCGCACCAAGCCCATTGTGACCTGGATGGCGCTGGCGTCCGTAGTATCCGTCGCGTCGCGCAAGTTCACCGGCATAAATGCCACATTGTCGCGAGTGTCGGCGCCGCCGATTTGGATCTCGGCTGCGCCAGCGGGAGTGTCGCAGCGAACGATGGGGCGGCCGGAGGGATTGCTGGTCGCGGAGGGTTTGCCCGCCTCGTTGAGCAGCACGAATCGTTTCATAAACGCTACGCGTGCTGCCGGCGCCATGCGGGAAAACGATTCTTTGTTGCGCGCGGTGAGGTAACGCTCAAAGTCGTTCTGGCTCTGCGAACAGGCCGCCATCAAGAGATCGCGAAGCGCGGCGGATGGCCCGTTTGCCGAGGCAGCTTGTGTAACGAAACTTGAGCTGGACTCTTGTGCGGAGGCGCTATTCGTTAGGAACAGAAACAGTGCAGTCGCAGCCACCGCCATCGCAATTAGAATATTTTTCCTAGATTTCACATCAGTCCTTTGCAGAGCTCAGGATGGCGGCCAGATTTTGCGTAAATGCGGACCGAGGCATCACTTCGTTGCATCCTGCCGCTTGCGCTTGTGTTGCAAGGTCGCGTTGCACGTGAGAGAGAAACCCAATGACTCGCAAATCTTTTTGCGCCGCGCGCACGCGCTCGATGGCCGCAAGCGGCTGGCTTCGGGAGTTCAAATCCACGATGACCAGCTTTGGCGCTGGTTCCAGCAAGCCGAGCAGCGCGTCACCGTTCTTGGCCACTTTCAGCTCCAGGCCCAGATGCTTCGCCGTCTCCGCGACTTTCATTTGAAAAAATAGATCGTCCATCAGTGCCACGATTCTTCCCATGCAAGCGACTCCTCCGCGCCTGTTACTCATTATGCGCCACTTCAACTTTTCGCGGCCTTTTCGAGTAAGATGCATGCATCGCTTGGGAGGTCCCCCCATGCAGCAAGGTGTAGCCCGAACCACCGAGCCGGCGGTCACCGGATCCATCCAGCCTGCTCTGTTGCTCCTTGAAAAGACGCCGTTTCTGCTCGAAACGATGCTTCGCGATTTGCCCGAAGATCTCCTTCGCTGGAAACCGGCGCCGGAGCGCTGGTCGATTGCCGAAGTAATCGGGCATCTTGCGGATATTGAACTGATCTATGCCGACCGGACACGCCGCATCGTTACGGAAGACACGCCAACTCTGCAGAAGTACGATCCCACGCAGACCGTTGTGATCGGCGATTACGTTCGCGGCTCAGCTACCGAAAACCTCGCATTTTTCACGAGGACGCGACGCTCAACCGTAATTCTCTTGAGAAGTATCCCTGCCGATTCCGCCGAACGCGAAGCGACGCACTCCGAACTCGGCACCATCACGCTCTATCAAATGCTCAGCGAGTGGGCTTCGCACGACCTTGGGCATCTACGGCAGATCGCGGAGCTTTACCGCGCGCGAGCGTTTCACCCCTATGCCGGTCCGTTCCAAAAATATTCCAATCCGAAACCGTGAAAGCCCATCCGGAAGATGCGCGCTTGGCCGCGGCGGGCCCGCGTGAAGTGACCCTCTACACGCGGCCGGGCTGCCATCTTTGCGAAGAAGCTAAGAAGGCCATCACGCCCCTGTTGCGCGAATTCGGCGCCGTGCTGCGTGAGGTGAATATTGATAAAGAGTCGGTTCTCGAAGAACGTTACGGGCTGGATATTCCAGTGATCTTCATCGGCGGGCGCAAAGCCGCCAAGCATCGCGTGGACATCGAACAATTCCACCGTCGGCTCCAGGAGAACAAAGCGAAGTAAGCACAATTAGAGCAAAAAGCCGCCCGCTTAATGCTCTCCGCCTGGCTCATGAGCGCCAACCGTTTGGTCTGGCACGTCGCCTGCCCGGCCTTTGACCCGGTCGTAAACGCTAATCTGGCTCACCGAGCCGAGCGCTTCGTTGTAGAAAGTCGGCACACCCAGCGCGGTCCGCAGTTCTTCGTTGAACTTTCGCAAATTCTCGAGATGCGATGCCAGCGCAGGCAGCTTTAATCCATCATCGGTCAGTAAAAATTTCTGGTAGCCTGCGTCCCAAAGCCGGGTGAACCGGCCTTTTAGCATGATCGTCGGCAGCACCGTCATCTGGTAGAGGTCGTCCGTGCCCTTGCGGAACTCCGCGCCGCAGCCGTATTTTTCCACACGCACGACGCCCCGAGTGCTGCCGACGGCAAACCCAAGCGCCGCCAGGCCTTCGATTTGCTTTCCCGTGAACCGCTGTTCGACATTCCACATAGGGCTCATAGCCTAGTAAATGCCGGCAGTTCTGTAAAGCGGACTACCTTTAGTCACCTTTAGTCATTGTTGAGAAGCGGTTTCCCAGTGATGGTCCTAATGTAACGAGAGAGAGTCCTCAGGTTTTGGCTGGAGACCAGGAGCGTTCCCAAGTGCGCCACAACGAGACGTCGCCGAGGCCTAGCTTGTTCCACCACAAATCCAGCATCTCTTGATCGAGGCGCAGAATGCCGTCGCGCGTGACTCCCGACGGAGGTGGAAGAAGTGTCGCCAGCCTGTCGTACACCAGACCGCGCTCCGATTCTTCAACGCGAGAGAGTAGATGCCACACGGTGAGCGCGTCGCGCTGGCGAGCCTCTGCAAGTATTTTGCTCAGCTCGGCGCTCCGCACTTCCTGCGTACTCGATGAAAAGTCAAACTTGGACAATGCCTCGCGAAACGACGCGGAAGCATCGTCAAAATACGGAGTGCCTGGCCCCACTCTCGGCCTCGTTGCACAAATCGCGCCCGCGGGGATGAACGCTTCTCGTCCATCCAGCTTAAAACCAACCCAGCCAAGTTTCGTTCGGAGAAGTCCTGCGCCCGAATCGTCCACTTGCAACGTGTAAGAACAGCCCAGGTCCACGGCGATGGCGGAAGGCGTGTCCACCGTAAACTCGCCCGGCAAAGCCCAGATGTAAGCGTGAATCGTTCCGCGATCGAGCGCCAGTCGATTGTGTCCGTTGCCCCCGGCGACTGAACGCAAACGTGTGTTTGGCTCGACGTTCACCGTTCCAATATCGGCCATGGAAATGTTGGCCTTGGAATGGCTGTCAGTGACAAGTGTTTGGCCGGCACTAAGCTTGGAGGTACCTACAATTCTTTCGAAGGCATCCGATTCCACATGTGGACTGCCTGCGACACTCACGACGTCCCACCCTGGTACGGAAACTGCATTCGGTTTCTGACTCCATTGCAGAATCCCGAACGCGGCGATAAAGAGAATCGTTGCTGTGGCGGCTACGAGTCCGAACGACCAGTGCGAGGGCATAAACAGCTGCCAAAATCGGAGTCGCGGCGCTGCCGCGATCGCAGGAAATTCCTGCGCCTGACTTTGATGGCGGAATTTGGCGAGCGTGCTCTCCAGTTTTTGAATTTCGGGATCGGGTTCGCCGGAACCATCCCAGAGGTAATCGTCATTCATGGCTCATTCCTTCTGCGCAACGCATTTTTTCCCTGTGCCGCTGAATTTTTGCTGCCGCCGGAATTAGGCTGCATCGCACTGCCCAGCGATGCCTGGCCCAATTTTTCACGAAGTTGCTGCATGCCTCGATACAGATTGACTCGAACCGAGCCGGGGGTCAGGCCGGTGCGCGCCGCGATCTCCGGCCCCGTCATGCCCTCCACCAAACGGAGGATCAGTGTTTCGCGATAGGCATCTGGCAGGCTTCGAACGAACGTCAGGATCACAGCAGCTTCTGCATTCGAAGAGGTGTTCGCTGCGGGCAATTCCGCTTCGTCCTCCGGCAAGCTTTCCGTTACTGCGGCAACCGTCCGGGTTTGCCGGTAGTAGTCGTTGGCACGGTTGCGAGTGATGGCTGCCAGCCACGGTCCGAACCGCGCGACGTCGCGCAAGTCGCACAGCCGAGGCAATGCGCGCAGAAAAACGTCCTGAACGAGATCGTCCACGTCGCTGGCGGGTACTCTCGCCAGGAGGATCCCGTGAACCATGCGCGCGTACCGCGCGTACAAGCCGCCAAATGCGGCACGGTCGCCTTCGCGGGCGGCCAGCACCAACGAAGAATCGACCGTGGCTTCGAAGGCAGGCGCGGTGGTCACCGCTCGACAGTCACCGATTGTGAGGCGCGAGTCAACTGTGGTTCCAGGGTTGGATATGCCGACTCCCGATATCATCCTGGTGTGCAAGACGCGATAGTCTGTGTCATTGTTAACAATGGACCACCGCAATTTTGGGCTTTTGCCTGCCCGCTATGCGCACAATGTATTCTCTAGTCTTCGTAGGGTGATTCCCTCTAAGTACCGCTAATATCAGGCTATACCATCAAACTAGCGTGCCGCATCTAATTCGGAGTAAACTGGTCGCATATCTCGGGGTCGCATATCTCGGAGATTACTAGGCAATTCAAGAGTATGGCCACGATCAAGCCCATCACCCCTCCAATTGACGAGTCCTCCGTCCCTTTGGAGAAGCGTCAAGACCGGGCAGGGCAATTCGTGCTTGAGCTAATCGGCAATACGCCCCTCCTTCGACTCGCGCGAGTTGGCAGCGAATTTCCCAACGTCGAGTTCTATGCCAAGGCGGAATGGTGCAATCCCGGAGGGTCCGTCAAGGATCGGCCAGCTTTAAGCATGATTCAAGCCGGCCTGGCCAGCGGCGCTCTTCGACCCGGCAAGACCATCATCGATGCCACCAGCGGCAATACGGGAATTGCGTACGCCATGATCGGGGCAGCGCTCGGCTATCCTGTGAAACTTTGCCTGCCGGATAGCGCCTCTCGCGAGCGAAAGCGCATCCTTGGTGCTCTGGGGGCCGAACTCGTCATTACCTCCGGCGATGAGGGCACCGACGGCGCAATTCGTCGCGTCCATGAGGTCGTCGCGTCCGACCCGGAAAGATATTTCTATCCGGATCAGTACAGCAATCCGGCAAATTGGCAGACGCACTATCGCACCACCGCCAAAGAAATCTGGGAGCAAACCAGCGGGAGCATCACGCATTTCGTCGCGGCTCTAGGCACGAGTGGAACATTTGTCGGCGCATCGCGCCGGTTGAAGGAGCTCAATCCGTCGATTCGGTGTATAAGCCTTCAGCCTGACGCGGCGTTTCATGGCCTTGAAGGCTGGAAACACATGCAGACCGCGCTGCGCCCTGCAATTTATGACGACTCCCTTGCGGACGAGAATCTTGAGGTCGCCACTGAAGAGGCCTATCGCCTGGTGAAGCGCATCGCGCGCGAAGAGGGCCAGCTGGTCAGTCCCAGTGCAGCCGCCTCGCTGCTCGGCTGCTTCCATGTCGCGAAAGGCATCCCGCCCAGCGAGCGCGCCGTAATTGTCACCGTTTTTGCCGATTCCGCGTCAAAGTACCTGACCGAACGGTTTTGGGACGAAGAGTGATTTCACTATGAGCGAACCACTCGAACTCTGGATCACCGCTGAGCTTTCCGAGAAGATTCGCGAGCACGGCGTCGAGACGTATCCCTACGAGTGCTGTGGAGCGCTGCTCGGAACGGATCACGATTTCCTCGCATACGACCCCAATCAGGAGTCTCGAAAGATTTCCCGCGGGGCGCTTTCGCTTTTCCCACTCGTAAATCGCCGCGATGATTCGCCGCGGAATCGATTTTCGGTGACGGCGGACGATGTGCGCGAAGCCGAAAAGGCCGCGACCTCTCAAGGGCTGGAAGTCATCGGGTGGTATCATTCGCATCCCGACCATCCGGCGCGGCCCAGCGACTACGATCGTGATCACGCCTGGCCGTGGTACAGCTACATCATTGTCAGCGTGCATACTGGCATGCCGCGGGACATGACTTCCTGGCGGTTGAAAGACGACCGGTCCGGATTTTTGCCAGAGAAGATTTCGCTGATGAAAGGAAGCGCCGCAGACTAGCGCGCGTCCAAGAGAATGGGAGAACGAGCGATGTCCGTCAAAGTGATGATTCCGACGCCGCTGCGAGTCTACGCAGGCAAACGCGATTCCGCCGAGTTCAGCGCCGCGACCGTCGGCGAAGCGCTCAGCGGACTCACCAACCAATTCGCGGAGCTGCGCAAGCATCTCTACACGGAAGACGGCAAGCTGCGCGCTTTCGTGAACGTTTATCTCAACGACGAAGATATCCGCTATCTGGCGAAGGAAAGCACGCCCACGAAAGACGGGGACACCATCAGCATCATCCCGTCCATCGCCGGCGGTTCTTCTGAAACCGCTGATTGACTTTTAATTGACAGGGAGCTTTTGCAATGGCCACGACCACACAACCGCAAGCCGGAACGAAGCCGGCTACGAGCCTTACCAACGAAGAAATTCTTCGCTATAGCCGCCACCTGATCATGCCCGAAGTGGGTATGGAGGGTCAGCTCAAACTTAAAAATGCGAAAGTCCTGCTGATAGGCACCGGAGGACTCGGCGCACCGCTGGGCCTTTATCTCGCTGCCGCTGGCGTCGGGCGTTTGGGGCTCGTCGATTTCGATGTCGTGGACTTCACGAATCTTCAGCGGCAAGTCACTTTTGGCACAAGCGATGTCGGCAAACCCAAAAGCGAAGCGGCCCGCGAGCGCCTGTCCAACCTCAACCCCAATATTCAAATCGAAGCTCTCGAAACAAAACTCACCGGCGAAAACGCGCTCAACCTTTTCAAGGATTTCGACATCATCGTTGATGGCACCGACAATTTCCCCACGCGCTATCTGGTTAACGACGCCTGCATCCTTCTCGGCAAGCCAAACGTTTACGGCTCCATCTTCCGCTTTGAGGGGCAAGCCACGGTGTTCGGCATGCCGGAAGGACCCTGCTACCGCTGCTTATATCCAGAGCCGCCTCCGCCGGGGCTCGTGCCGTCTTGCGCCGAAGGCGGCGTGCTGGGAGTGCTTCCCGGTATCGTTGGCTCCATCCAGGCAATGGAAACAATTAAATTGATTTTGGGCGCCGGCGAGAATCTTGTCGGCCGCTTGCTGCTCTTCGATGCGTTAGCAATGAAATTCCGCGAACTGAAGCTGCGCAAAAATCCGAATTGTCCGATGTGCGGCGAGCATCGCACCATCAACAAACTCATCGACTACTACGAATTCTGCGGCGTGCGTGGCGAAGAAGCCCCCGGCCCCGATGTGCAAGTCCCGGAAATATCCCCGCGCGAATTGAAATCACGCCTCGATCGAGGAGATGATCTCTTCATCCTGGACGTGCGTGAGCCGCACGAATTTCAAATTTGCAATCTGAAGGGCCACTTGATCCCGCTCGGCGAATTGCCGCGGCGCGTTCGCGAGCTGGACTCTTCGCGTGAAATCGTCGCCCATTGCCGCAGCGGAAAACGCTCCGCAGAAGCCGTCGATTTCTTGCGCAAAGCCGGCTTTCGCAAAATCCTCAATCTCAAGGGCGGCATCCTCGCCTGGTCGGATGAAGTCGATCCGTCCGTGCCCAAATACTGAGCCAAAAATGTCCCACCCGCACCAAGTTGCCGTGTCTGTCCGCAACAACCGTTGTGCGTGTTGTTGTCAGATGAAGGCGGGACCGGGCACGGGATAGTCACAACTCCATCCCGTTCTTTTCACCGCCAAATCCCAGCGTTTGGCGGTTTTTGTTTTTTTGGGTGGTGTGTTAGTTCGAATCAAAAAGGAGAAACCGATGGGAATCTACGAAGATAATTTGGAAGCGAATCGGAAATTTGTTGAGCAATTCAATCTGGGGCATCTGCCGATGCCTCTGGCCAAGAAACTTGCTGTCGTCGCATGCATGGATGCCCGGTTGAACGTCGAGAAGATCCTCGGCCTAAACACCGGCGAGGCGCACATTATCTGTAACGCGGGGGATTTGTGACGGACGATGCATTGCGTTCACTCATCATCTCGTCACTCGAACTTACTACGTAATTCAACACACGGATTGCGGCATGCTCACGTTCTCCGACGAACAGCTTCGTGAAAAGTTGAAGTCAGAACCGGACACGACGCCTCTCACCTTCACTTTCACTCGTTTTCCGACGTGGAGCAAAGTGTGCGAAACCAGTCGGAAAAACTTCAAATTCATCCATTTCTTATTCCCGGAGCCGACATCCACGGTTCTGTCTACGACGTTCAGTCCGGGAAGCTGCAGGAAGTGAAGGGGCAAGAGGCGCGAGCAGCGTCCTTGAGTTCCCATTGAAGTCTGCGTAGTCTAGTGAGCGGGTTAGACCGTAAGCGTCGAACCCGCTCTTACCCTTTTCGGAGGCCCGAATGGCTGCTAGCAAGATCACTATCAACAGTAACGGATCGATTCGAGTGGAAGGCGATTTCGAAATTGTCGATCCCGAAGGCCGCGCTTTCGGCCTTGCTGGACGCACTGCCATTGGCCTCTGTCGCTGCGGCCACTCTGCCAACAAGCCGTTCTGCGATGGCTCGCACAAGACCTCCGGCTTTACCGATCCTGTGGTTGCTCGTGAACTCCCCCCTCCCAAACCCAAGTTGTAGCCATCAAAAGGAGATAGCAATGAGACTCTTTGACCGGTGAGACTGTCTCACACTGAGACGTCCCAAGTATTCACGCTGATACTGTCCCAATTGTCTGTAACTCTAACGGAGCAAAGATGATAGTTTTCTTAGGCTCCTTTTTCTCAATCGATCCTAGTGTCTCGCCGGTACACCTCTCGCCAACCCTCCACGCAATGCTCCTGTAACTAATGGAAATTCAGATACTTACGGACTGATATTTTCCCTTCAGAAAGGGCACAAACTTGCATCCTCATGGTGTTGTAGTTGTTTCTTCGGTATTTGGGGGGTTTCGTGGGTGATTGGGGCCAAATCGTCGGGTTTCTTCGGAAGGAGCGTTCTCGCGTCCTAATCGCTTCCGCCGTAGGCCTGGCGTTTCTGTTTTTTGGCGCCATCTTTTACTTGCGGCAAGCCACTATTTCCGGTTCCCCTGAGACTTACCTGTATCTGGAAGTCGCGGGCACGCTTGTCAGCTTCTGTTATGCAGCAAACGCGCTGGTCAGGTTCCGCGGCACGCATGACCGCACCGCGCTCATTCTGGCATTTGGCTTTGTCCTCTCGGGAATCATTGAGACAGTCGGCTATTTCGGCCTGAACGATGTTCTCCAGGCCGGCCCGGCTGCTCTGACGAGAATCCCCATGGGTTGGATGGTCGGCCGCACGATTCTCGCCGTTTTCTTGCTCTCCGCCATCGCCGTTGAACGTTACATTCCGAATGCCCGGCAACCCAGCAAAGAAACTGCAGGTGCGTTGCTGGTGGTCGCCATTGCTACCTACCTTACAAGCGCAGCATTTCTCGCGGCGCCTTCGGCGCCGCTGGCTCATGTAGCCAGCTTTATCTCTCGCCCATGGGATTTGCTCCCCGGGGCTCTGTTCCTGTTTGCCGCCATTTGTTTCGGACAGCGTCTTCAGAACAGCAAGAACAATAAGACCGCGGCTAGCCTCTACGACTATTCGCTCTTTGCCGTGGCGTTGCTCAACGTCGTTTGCCACGTCTCCGCAGCCTTTTCCCGCCATCTCTTCGATGGCCCGTTTTTCCTTGCGGAGCTGAGCAAGACCGCCAGTTACGTCGTCATGCTTTCCGGCGCGCTCCTGGATCAAGCGCGCCTCTTTGATCAGGTGCGTTCGATGGCCGTCAGCGATTCGCTCACTGGCCTCGCTAACTATCGCCGGCTTATCAGCGTGCTGGAAGCGGAACTAGACCGCTCGCGCCGCACGCAACGTCCCTTCAGCGTGGTCCTTCTCGATATGGATGGCCTCAAAACCATCAACGATCATTACGGCCATCTCACCGGTAGCCGCGCCATCGTTCGTCTTTCAAAGATTTTGCGCAGCCATTCTCGCGCCATCGATACCGCGGCGCGCTATGGCGGCGACGAATTTGCCCTCGTGCTTCCTGAAGCCGGTCCGGACATCGCCGGCCGTGTCGTTTCCCGCATTCGCGAGCGCCTTTCTGCCGAAGCTGAGCCGCCTGCGCTTTCCGTCAGCGCCGGGGTTGCCGCGTTTCCAGAAGACGGCGATACGCCGGAAAAGCTTCTGGGCGCTGCCGACCGCGCGCTCTACGGCATGAAGCACCGCGGCAGCAGCAATGTAAAAAATCTCACGCGGATTGCCGCGTGCCTATGAGGATAAATGCCAGTCAAATCCAACAGGCACGCTTTTCCCTTCAACCGCGTCGAACGCCGGATCCCCATGGAGATCCCCGTCCTTCTGGACGGCCATCGCCGGATGCCCGGCACGGAATCGACTTTTACGGAAAATGTGAGTGCGCGTGGCGCGCGGGTCGTGAGCACCCGCCGCTGGGAACACGGCGAACGGCTGACGTTCGTATCGCGCACCGGAGAGTTTCGCTCCTCGGCCCGGGTAGCATACTGCGAACCATTGCAAGGCGACGGCTTTGCGATTGGCGTGGAGTTTCTCGAGCCAAAAGGGCGATGGGTTGTTTAATCCCCAAGATAGCTTGACGTAAATCGGCAGGCGGATAGGAGGGAATACCTGGAACAAGAGAAGTCAGAAAACTTGCGCAAAATTAAAGTCATTTGAAGCGCCGTGCGGATCGAGAAGAAGCCGCCCGGCGCTTCATCTTTTTCGGCGCGATTGGGCGTAGCGGCCATCAAATCACCGGCTGGCGCGCCTTACGGCGTATGCAGGCTAAACTCTGCCCTTGCTACGTAAGACTTCCTCATAAACGCGAATCATTCCATCCACCATTTGTTCCGCGGAGAAGTTTTGTTTCACACGCATACGGCCCTCCTTTCCGATGCTCGCCGCTAAATCCCGGTTTTGAAGAAGTCCCCTTGCAGCGGCGCAAATTTCCGACACGTCCGGGCCTGAAACTAACAGTCCGCTCTTCTCATGTTTGATGATTTCGTCGAGCGCACCGCGGCTGAAAGCTATCGACGGAATTTCGTAGGCCATCGCCGCCAGCAGCGAATTGTTCAGCGCTTCGAAAAAGGACGGCAGCAGGAAAACGTCCAGAGCAGCGTACACACTTTCTACATTCTTCACGAAACCCGGAAGCAAAACCGCTTCGCCAAGTCCGAGTTCCTGCACCAGCGATTCTAGTTTCGGGCGGCACGGGCCGTCGCCTGCCAGCAGGAGCTTAGCACCGGGAAATTCCTTGCGGAGTTCGGCGAGCGAGCGGATCAACCACTCCTGCCCCTTGTCCGGCAGTAATACGCCGACGCAACCGAGTAATGGCGCATCGCCGGAAATTCCCCAGCGCGAGCGCGCAGCACGTCGCTGCGCATCCGTGAAGAGCGGCGGAATCTCCGCGCCTTCATAAACTACAGTCAATTTCTCTCGCGGTGCGCCCGAGTTCGCCGCTTGTTCTGCCACCCATTTTGAGTTTGCGATGATGCGCGCCGCGGCTTCATAGCGGGCACGCGACGCCCGGCTCTTCCCGATGGGGTATCCCACGCGGCGCGAAATCAAAAAAGGAATGCACTTGTGTGCACCAGCCAGCCACACCGCCGAAACGGCGTGCGCCTCATTGGCATGCACAAGCGCAAATCCGCCGCCACGGGCCAATTCGCGAACCTTCCGCGCCGCAGGCAAACGAAATAATCCACGGGACACAAAATGAACGCGAACACTGTTCTCCTGCGCCCGCTTTCCGAGCGCAGAGTCCCGCGCGGCAACGAGTTCCGCTTCATGCCCACGTGCGCGCAGTCCCTTCAAAATGAGGAGAGCTTGATTTTGTCCGCCGCGCCAGGCTGTCTCAAGATCCACCAGCAACGCCTTCACGGCTTCACTCCGCTTACACGTCGCTGCTCATGTTCGATCAATTTGCCCAGCTTTGCGTATTTCAATCGCACCGATCTCGCCGCCATCTGCGCAATCAGCGCACCTCGGTATCCATCCAGAAATCCGCCCCGCAAAAAATAGTTTTGAAACCAACTCCACGGCGTGGCCAGCCACATCGCGCCCTGCCAGTCTCTTTTGCCCGCCTCGAACATTTGTCTTGCCGCGAGCGCGGTGTATCGCTCCACATTCGCCTCGTGCTCCGCAAACGACCGCACCGTGTAATGGAGCAAATCGCCGGCAAGTCGTCCCGGCTTGCCCTCAAACCGCAGCGCTTCGTGGATGATTCCCGAAAACTGCGCCTTATCTCGCCGGTAGAGCCGCCGCTGAAAATCCGGGTACCAGCCTGAGTGCTTAACCCAGGCTCCCAAATACCAAGTCTTTCGCGCCATTTCGTACACGCTGAATTTGGCTTCGTGCTTTTTCCAATCCAGCAGAGAAGTTTGCAACGCGCTGCTCAATTCCTCATCCGCATCCATCGACAAAACCCATTCATTCTGCGCGCGCGCCGCCGCGAAATTCTTCTGTTCCGAATAATTTGTCCAAGCGCGTTCCAAAAAAGTCGCCCCATGTTCGCGGGCTATCTCCGGAGTCCTATCCGTACTTCCGGAATCCACCACCACAATTTCGTCCGCGATTCCCTTTAGTGACACCAAGGCGCGCGGCAAATTATGTTCTTCGTTGAGTGTGATCAGGCAGGCGGAGAGGCGATTCATCGGGTGCGTCGGAAGCACAACGCTATCGCCCGTATCTTACACTTACGAAGCGCCGAGTTCAGATTGTAATTTGCGGAAGAATAGGGCAGGGAAGCAATGTCATTTCTTCTGGAAGTTGACACGAATCCGGCTCTCGCCAATCCGAAACTCCGAGCCGTCTTGCAACATGGCTGCTCGCACGCGCTCTTCGTCGTAAAACGTGCCGTTGGTGGAATCAAGATCCTTCAGGTTGATGACTTTGTCCCGCACTTCCAGCAAGCAATGGTGCCGCGAAATCTCCGGGTCACTCAACGGGATGTCAGCGCCCTTCCGTCCGATCACGACGCGCGATTTCGCCAATCTAAAAAACTGGCCGTTCGCGGGCCCCGACGTGACCGCAAGGACAAATACACCATCCACTGGCAGCTTCATTCCATCGTCTTCGGGTGGAAGATGCAAATCTGAACTGGAAGCGTCGGCGCGGGCAAACGTCGGAAGCGGGCTAATCACCACGGTTTGGTCCGGGCGCCACTTCATCTCCACAACCGTGGGTTTCCCGCATTTTGAGCACTTGAACTGTACCTTTGGATGGATCGTGGAGTCGGCATCCTTGAGCTTGTGCTCGGTCCCGCAATGAACACACTTGGCTTGCATCACTCTAATTTAACACTCGAGCCGTGGCGGAGTTGCGCTCTCTTCCTTCGCATGTTGCAAAGGTAATTTTGCGGCCCGGGCGAACATCCCCCGCAACGCGCGGAAACCTCTGACCCGCGTCTTGTGCTACGATTAAAGATTCCAATCCAAGCAGGAGAGCGTTTGTGCCGGAACATATTTCGCGTAAGGAATTGAAGCAGGACAAGATACACGATGCCATTGAGCACGGCGCCGAAGCCGTTTTTTCGCACACCACCGTTCTCGCCGCAGCCGTCCTGGCTGTCGTGATAGTCGCCGTCGGCTATTTCGGCTGGCGTTTTTACACGGATCGTCAAACGGTGCAGGCTACCGCGGCGCTCGACATCGCCACGAAGGCCTATTCCGCGCGCATCGGTGCCGTGCTCGATCCCAACGATCCCAGCGAGCCGTTCTATCCCACGGAAGCCGCCCGCGCCGAAGACGCCGTCCAAAAATTTTCTGCCGTCGGCGAGAAGTATCCAAACACAAATCCCGGCAGGCTCGCCGCCTATTACGCAGCGCTCTGCTACGAAGACCTCGAACGTCACAATCAGGCTCTCGAGCAATTGAAAAGGATCAGCTCCGGCAAGGACAAAGAACTTGCAGCCATGGCGCAGTATCAAACGGGAGTGATTTACGAGCGTACCGGAAAGATCGCCGAGGCCGTCAAGGTTTTCCGCGACCTTGCCGACCATGCCTCCGTCTTCGTTCCGCGGCCGCTCGTTCTTCTCGAGTTGGCCGAGACCTTGCGCCAGAGTAATCCGAAAGAAGCCGCCAGCGTGTATGAGCAGCTCAAAAAGGAATTTCCGAACACGCCCGTCGCGGAGGAAGCGGATCGCGGCCTGGAAACGCTCGCGCCCCAGTCTTGAGCCCTGGCTCCTCTCCGCGGCAAGCTCGGGCGGACCGTCGAATCTTTCGAAAAAGTTTGAAGGCACCTGAGAACGCAAACGGACGGTAATGTCTCTGTCCGTCGCCGGAGCCGCTCATAGAACCACTCCCCACAAGCGCGCCGTGGGCGATGCGCGTGGAACTCTCACGCGGACGTCGCTACCCTGAGCCACCGCATCCCTACCGTATCGAATACGCGCGCGACCGCGACCGCATTGTTCACTCCCGCGCCTTCCGCCGCCTCGAAGCCAAGACGCAGGTCTTCACCATCCGTTACTCCGATCACTTTCGCAATCGGCTCACGCATACTCTGGAAGTTTCGCAGATCGCTCGCACCGTTGCCGCCGCGCTCGGCCTCAACACGGATCTCGCTGAGACTCTCGCTCTCGTCCACGACATCGGCCATCCGCCCTTCGGCCACGCCGGCGAAAAGAAACTTGATGAACTCATGCGTGAACGCGGCTCGCGCTTCAATCACAATCTCCAGGCCCTACGCATCGTAGAACAGTTCGAGAGCCCCTATCTCGATTTTCCCGGCCTGAATCTCACTTTCGAGGTCCGCGAAGGCATCCTCAAGCACTCTCACGATTACACCGCTTCACAATTCCCAAATCTTGCAGAGTATCTTCTCGATCTTCGCACCCCGCTCGAAGGACAGCTCATCGATTGGGTCGATGAGATCGCCTACAACACCGCGGATCTCGACGACGCCCGCGAGGCAGAGCTTCTCGATCTCGAGGTCTTGCGAAAAGAAGTCCCAATTTTCGCCGAGGCCTACGCTCAGATCGACGCAGCCTATCCTGCCGGTAGAGAAAAGCTCAAATTCAATGCAGCCCTTAGGCTCGTACTGGATCACTTGGTCACCGATCTCATTGATTCCACGCAGCAGCGCGTGGCCGCTTCTGGAGCCGCAACCGTGGACGACATTCGACGCGCCCCGCGCAGGCTCGCCGGTTTCAGCGATGACTTCGCCGAACGCAACGCAGAACTGAAACGCTTTCTCTTCAAGCACATTTATAACCACCCCGCCATCACCGAAGACCGCGACCGCTCCATCCGTTGCCTCGAAGAGCTTTTTCTGTATTACCTCGATTCACCGGGCTCCATGCCAGCCTCGCACGAAGAATCTGCCCGCACGGAAACCCGCCACATCGTCGTTTGCGATTACATCGCCGGAATGACCGACCAATTTCTGCTTCGCAAGCACCAGGAACATTTCGGCCCGACTGCCGCCTCTGCCGCTGGCCAAAATTCCGAATCTATTTAATCCCGGAGCGATCCCGAAACCACACCATGGAACGCACACACTTTGAAACGCTCATCGCAATGTATAACAGCGCCCCGATTAACAAATGGTTCCGGCCACAGCTCCGAATCACCGAAGACGGATGCGCGGAGATCGAAATGCCGGTGCGCGAGGACTTTTATCACGCCGCCCGCGCGATTCACGGAGCTGTTTATTTCAAGGCGCTGGACGATGCCACGTTCTTTGCCGTCCAGTCTCTCGTCAAGGATTTGTTCGTCGTAACTTCCTCGTTTCAGCTCTATTTTTTGCGGCCCGTCTCTGAAGGCCATCTCCGCGCCCGCGGCCAGGTCGTTAGCCGTTCGAAACGTCTCTACATCGCCGAAGGCGTCCTCTTCGACAGTCGCGGCAAAGAAGTCGCCCGAGGAACCGGAACATTCATGCCAAGTTCCATCCAACTCGGCCCCGAATTGGGCTATCGCTGAACGCCGTGCTTCATTGCACCACGGAACGCCAGCATTGCCTTATCTCCGCTATCGGTTGTGATAGCCTTAGCCGTCTTTCAGCAGCGAAAGGCAAAAACGCATGTCGCTGGGCTCAAATACTTTTCCTGCGCTCCGATGGGTTAGCTTGCTCTGGATGGCTGTCTGGTTTCCCGCTTATTTCCACTTTTGGGGCTGGGCAAATCTCCTGCACTTGTGCGACGTCGCAGTGATCCTAAGTTTTATCGGTATCTGGTGGGCAAATTCGTTGATGCTTTCAAGCCAGGCGGTCAGTTCGTTGGCCGCAGGTCTTTTTTGGATCCTTGACGTTGGCTGGCGGCTCACGACAGGGCGTTCTCTCATCGGTGGCACGGATTACATGTGGGACGCACGCTACCCGCTCTGGGTACGCCTGCTTTCGTCCTTTCACGTTGGGCTGCCTCTGGTCCTGCTTTGGACCCTGCGTCGAGTCGGCTACGACAAGCGCGCCCTGGGCCTGCAAGCCGCAATCGCTGGCGTTCTTCTGCTCGTCTCTCGCTTCTTATCGGCGGAGATCAACATGAACTACGCGTACCGCGATCCCGTCTTCAACCGCGCCTGGGGACCGGCCCCCGTTCATCTCGCGGCCGCGTTCCTTATCATCGTCGGATTGGTGTACTGGCCCACGCATCTGCTGCTTCGCTGGATGTTTCATGCGCCGGTCGTCTCAAAGTGAAAGGAGTTCTCATGTCGACCCAAAATCGATCGCTGCTCAGAATGTTCGTTCTGTTGAACACGCTACTTCCAGCGTTTGCTCTGAGTGCCCAAACGCCACCGCCACCCGCTAGCCGGGCAGGAGCCAATGCTCCTACCTGTGTCTCTTGTCCACCGCCCGAATACACGAAGAAAGCTCGTAAAGACAAGGTGGAAGGCACTGTTGTCCTCAAGGTCACAATTACGCCGGACGGTCGTGCGACGAACATTTCGGTAACAAACTCACTTCGGGAGGATTTGGATACCCAAGCGATAAATGCAGTCGCCAAGTGGAAATTCAAGCCCGCGACAGCTCCGGATGGCAAAGTTGTGCCAGTGAGCTGTCCTATCGAAGTTACTTTCCGTCTTTATTAGGCCAAGCAGGTGCCTGAGTGTGTCTCCTCTCTCGTCCGCGAGAGAGAGTGAACACCGCAGCAACATCACGCGCGAACTGGTTAATCTGCGAGTTTCAATTTTTCCATGTACGCAACAAAAGCCGTTTTGATTCTTGCCGGGTCGGGCGGTTTGTTTTTGTATTCCATCAAGGGCTGCACGAAATCATCCATCGCTTTGTCGATCATTTCGAACAAATCGGGATGCGTTTTCTTAAGTGCGGTGTCGCCGCCGTAGTCTTCGCCCTTATCCCACACCCGCTCGAGGCTGTGTGCGAGCTGAGCCGCCGTTGCTGCGTCGCCTTTTTGAAACTCCAAGTATGCGTGCTGGGCAAGGGCACGGTAGGCTCCCATCTTGGTGTTGTCCACACCGGCGGTCTGAGGATTTTTCTTTTCCTGGGCCGAAGCGGCGGAAAGTGCTCCCATTCCGATGAAAAAGGCAAGCAGGACTGTGAAGATCGGCTTGGCCGCCTTGCAAGAAAATTGTCTCAACGTATCCTCCCAAGAGATAGTCGCTTTTATCGCCCCGTACTTTCTGGAAGACCTATTTTCTCAAGTCCTGACGGAATAAGAGCGGGAATTCTCAGACCGCCGGAAAACGCTGTATACAAAAGAGCACGTACCTAAATGGGTCGCTGCTAGGTGCGCAGAATCTTCGTGCGCTGTCGTGGACGCTCTTGCGCCGGATCGTGACTTGCCCACCACGCGCGCCAGGCATTGGCATCGTTGCCGAGCGCCGCGCCCGTAATCACGCGCAGGGTTCCATACACCAACTCCCGCGTCGTCGTGTTCAGCGAATCGTCGTCGGCAAAATTGAGCAGATGAGGCACCGCTGCCAGCCGCTCTTCCCGCGTGAGCATGCCGGATTGGCCCAGGCTGCTAGCTGCTTGCTCGCGCACTCGCGGCGAGCGATCGTGGGTCAAAATGTCCAATAGTGGGCCGACCGTAGCGTCGCTGCCCAGCATTGCCAATCCTTCCACAGCCCAATAGCGTGTGTGTTCGCTGGGATCGCTCGCGTAGTTCAGCAAGCTGTTCAGCACCTTCTCAGGTTCAACGCCACGATTTCCCAGCGCACCGAGCCGCCACAAAGCCATCCCTCGGCTTGCAGGCTCACGCTGCAACTGCCGGATCAACCGCCCAACACTTTCGGGCGATTTGCTCAAATTGTTCGCCGCAAGGTCCACGTCAATCGCTGCCGTCCGCACACGAAGATCGCGCGAATTCAGCGCCGCCAGCACTAGGTCAAAAAGCTGGTCAGTATTTCTGATTTGGCCTCGCCAGCCATCCACATTTTCACGTAATAGATCCAGAGCGGCCGCATCGTCGTGCATCGCGCGTTCCAACAATCGCTCCGCTCGCTGCTGCGGCGGAAGACGGTTTAATTCCGCATCCAGCTTATTTTCCTCAGGCGTGGGCATTCGTACTGGCGAAGCGGCGTGAGAGGCTCTCTGTCCCGGAAATCCGCTGCTCCACTCTTGAGTTGGCAATGTTGTGCGCGCGGTTTCGAATCCGGCGGCGAGCGAAACGCCGCCAATCGCCGTGAGCAATGCTGCGTTTCGGATTCCGCGACGCAGCCACCGAGTCTTTGCATGCGCAGCAGACTCGTTTCCTAAACAAATTGGATTCTGATGCTCGTTCATTCGCCGTGGCTCCGCCAAGCGTGGGCGCATTATGCGCACCGCCTGTTACCAGCGAAATTACGAGTTGTGCTTGTGCGTGGGTATGGTACGGCGGGACAGATTGCCGCTATCCATGCTCTAACCTTATTGCTTTCAATCAGTTCGGGGAGTTACTCATAGGCGAAGAATAGAGAAGCTGCGTCCTCAGGTACAGGTCTCTTCGCGCCCATTCTTCTGCTCGAGTGCGACTGCGCTCGCGAGAGTTCTGACATCACCTGGCTGTGCCCGGCTTATTGGGATTGTTTCTAGGGAGCCGTTTGCGCGGGAATCACTTTGGTATCCTTCTGCGTGAACTCAAACCGCAGCCGCCATTCGCTTGCCACGCTCTTTCCGTCCACTTCTGGCGGAGTGAAAGCCCACTTTCTCGCGGCTTGCAGCGCTAAATCTGCGAAATACGAACTCGGTCCGGCGGAGTCCAGCTCCGCTCCCGAAACGCTGCCCGCTTGATCAACGTGTACTTTGATGCTGACGCGCACCTTCCCATGGATGGTTGCGCGCGCCTTTGGCGACACGTCCGGCAGCACCTGATCCAGAACTTCTCCCGTGCCCGGAGCAATTCCACCAGTGGCCGGTTTCGCAACTTCCTCGGAGGCAGGCGCTGCGGTAACCGCCGCGCTGGAAGCAGGCTGCTCTTTTTCGCTCGTCGCCTTCAAAGTGTCCTGTGAGGGTGGAGGTGCGGTCCGTTGTGCTTCTTCCGCCGCTGCAGGTGCCGCGGACTTAGCTGACTGGGAAACCGCAGCGTCACGCCCCGGTTTCACCTTTGGTTTCGATGTATCTACGGACTCTGCTGGATTTGAAACCGCACCCTGGCCACTTGGTTTCTCAGAAGCCACGGCCGGTCCGGACGGAGCTTCCGGGTGATGCGTGAGCAGCCGCGGTACCGTCAGAATCGCAGCGAACGCCACCGCGCCCGCAATAAGGGGAACAAGAAACCGTGACCTCGCACCCGATTCCCTGTATGGCGGTGGCCGGTGCGGATTAGTTTGCACCTGGGGCGCAGCTCTTGGCGGCACCGGCAGTGAGGTCATCGGTTTGGACGTCCCAGCAGAGACTTGGTTGGCCAGGGCTGCCGGGCTCACACTCGCGCCGGCCGCGGCAACAGATGTCGCAACAGACGCAGACGCCACCGCTGCTCGCGCATTCAGCCGCTCCGCGATGTCAGCAACGCTTATGCGCCGCTGAGGCTCCAGTCGCAAACATTGGCGCGCGATCTCCAGGAATGGCGCAGGGAGATCAGTGGGCACTAGCGGCTCGTGGTTCGGCCCAGACTGCCACTCCGGCAAATGCTGTGTCAGAACCTCGACCAAGGTTATACCCAGTGACCAAACGTCCGCTGCCGGTATCAGCATTCCGCCGGCCGCTTCAGGCGGATCGTAAGCACTCGCCCTTTTTGAAGCACTCTGTCCTTTTCCGATGCGCGAAATCGCATCGCTTGAGAGCTTCAGATGATCTCCGGTAGCCAATATATTTGCGGGCTTTAGATCGCCATGTACAAAGCCCTTGCCGTGCAGGTATTCCAGCGCATCCAGCACAGGGAAAAGCATGTCGCGTGTTTCTTCAGGCGTAAGCGCGCGCTGCGGAAGGATGTCCGCGAGGTCTTCCTCGGCGTATTCCATCACCAAGTACAGCAGATCATCACCGTCGAGCCGGCATCGCCCTGCGCGGAATATTCGCAGGAGATTCGGATGAGAGAGTTGCGAAGCAAATTCCCAACTCGAGATCTGCGAATCGGCAGTTGCTGGATCGGCAGGAAATAGCTTGATGGCCGCTTTTTGCGGCTCGCCCGCGCCGTGCTCCGTTAGGAACACTGCGCTGTGATCAGATCCGCCAAGATATTGCCGCAAGGGAAAAATCCCTTCGACAATCTGGCCTTCCCATTGTTTCGAGGCCTCGATCATATTGCACCCCCGCGCGACCGCGGATTTATTGCAAGTTTAGTTCAAGTCTAGGTACTTTACCCGGGAAAGGTGTCTGGCTGGATACCCACAATACTACCAATACTGCCTGCCCTTTCAACTGACCCTCAGACCAGTAGTTTTTTTCGATTCCAATAAGATACTCTGGCTGCGATCACAGGATTCGATTCCCGCGAATGGGAGACCAGCCGTGTTCTGCGACCGCTGTGGACTAAACTTCCTTCCCAAACAATCCGTATGCACCCGGTGTCGGCGCGTTCCGACGCGCTACTGGTTTCAGCTGATGAGCCTGGTTACGCTGCTTGTTGCTGTGGTGTGCAACGGCCTGGTAGCAATCCTCTTGCTCCCGCGCTTTGCCACAGGTCCCCACCCGCGTTTCATCTTTCGCGCCTGGTGGTGGTTTGACCAGAAAGCAGCCCTCTACGGCTGGGTGCTGTTCGCCGTTGCCTTGCTGGCATGGGACTACTTTGTTTGGAAAGAGGCCCGGCCCAAAATCAAAGGCTGGTTCACGCGCAAGCTGCTGACGCTCTCGCTCGCCGCCGGCGTAGCTCCCATGATCCCCTGGTGGATTCCCGCTGGCCAACCTCCGGGTCAATTTCTCTCGATGATCGGCAAGTATCCAGGCTTGCCTGCGATTCTTGCTTGGGCGGTCGTCTTGGTTGTTTCCGTCCTTCTCTGTATCGATGCGGAATCTCGCGACTATCTCCTCGGCCACGGTCGAATCCTGAGTGTCGTTAGCACCGGGATGCTTTTGCTCGTGCTGTCGATGACGATTGTCGGCTGGTCACTGACCTACTGAGTTGCTTCTCTTCGAACATCTGTAGGGGCGGCGCTAGTTTACCCTGTAAGGACCCCGCCCATCCCAACGCCCTACTTCGCGCGCGCCATCGCCAAACATAGCGTCACGTAGCGTTTGAGCTTCTGTGTAATCAGAAAGTTTTCCTTCACGTGCTCATGCCCGTTCTCGCCAAGCTTCGCAGCAATCTCCGGATGCGACAGCAAAAACCGAATCTGATAAGCCGTGCCCTCCACCGAATGCGCCAGAAGTCCCGTGTGCTTGTGGATGATTTGCACGGGAATCCCGCCGACCGCCGAAGCTACGACCGGTTTTTTCTTCCACAGCGCTTCGGAGACCGTCAACCCGAACCCCTCCCGCAGGCTCTTCTGAATCACAATTGTCGAAGCGCGCTGCAGTGCGTTCACCTCCAGCGGAGCCCACGCCGGCAGTTCGATGATATGAATGTCTGCTTCGCCATTTGCTTCTCGCTGGACCTCTTTCAGAACCTCTGCACCCTCCGGATCGTCCGAGGCGCTGCCCCCGGCAAGCACCAGTTGGCAATCGAAATATCGCTTCACTATGCGATACGCGCGAATCACGCCAACGGGATCTTTGAGCCGGTCGAACCGCGAGATTTGCGTCAGGATGGGTCGTAGCGGATCGATCTGATATTGCGCCAGCGTCCGTGCTACAAACCCGCTTTCCAAGTCGCGATTCTTCTCTGAAAGCGGATCGATCGCCGGATAAAAAAGATACTGTGGGATAGCCAGCGAGCGCGAAAACTCCGGCGAAGAAAACATCGCCGTGTCATAGCGCGCCACGAATTTCTCCAAAAAGTCCCAAACCTGGCGATTGGGATGCGACAGGTCGATATGGCACCGCCATGCCCAATGATTCCCGTTTTTCTTGCGTCCTTCAATCAGCGCAGCGGGCTGCGGGTCATGGATGATCATGAATTCGGCGTCGAGTGGCAGTCGCGCGCGGTTACGCTCGTTGCACGCCAGAAAAATTTCAAAATCTTTCGGGTCCGCGTGATACGGGGCCCCGTGAAGCGCGTTGTGGAACGATTTCGTCACTCCGTAGAAGTCATCGCCGCCCGTCATCACGTCCCAGCGCATATTCAGCTCGAGTTCCTCTGCGAGCGGCAGAAGCCGGTTAAGAATTTCCGCCACGCCTCCGCCCACCGCGGTCGAGTTAATCATCTCTATGCTGCGGCCTCGCAATGGTTTCGCGAGCACGCGCAGCTCGTCGATCTCGCCTTCACCGAGCAGCGCTGCGTAATCATCCAACGGAATCCGGCTGGCGATCGCTACTTCACTCATCCTTTTCGCCTCTCTCGGTCGATCAGCCGAAGTACCTTGGCCCGGGCGCTGTCGAGCGTGTTCGTATAAATGTCGATGTGATTCACGCTGTCTGCCAGCGTTCCCAGGCCGAGGCCATCCGCCAGCCAGTGTGAAAAGTCATTCGTTTGCAGCTGCAAGCGCAGCCGCGACGAGAGGAAGTGAAAATAGAAAGAGGCATGGCTCGAATGCACTATGCCGTTGCGAAATTCTTCCAGCGTCCGCGCTGTGAGTCCGAACGGCAGCGTGACCTCCACGCTTTCGCAAAAATAAAATCGCTCCAGCGCCGTTTGTTCCGCTAGAGGCGGATTTGCCGTGCAATAATCGCCGACCACGCGGCATAGGTCAGTGCGCAGCGCCGCGATGGAAAGATAATCTCGGACGTCGAGAGCCGCGAGCTGCTCGGCGAGGTCTTCGCGGTTGGCGTCCGCGTGCGCCCACTGTGCGAAGTCATTTGAAAACCCTTCCGTCAGGAAGTGGTGGCTGCTCAAAGTCTGGAAAGTGTGATGAAAGATGGAAGCATCACTGCATTGATTTAGCCCCTTGAGAAACTCGGTCAACGTGCCCGCCGACTGGTTCCCAATGCGCGTCAAGTACGAGACAGTGAAGAATTCGAACGGCGTTTCCGCGGTGATCATGTGCTGGTTCTCCTGTTCCACGAACCCTGTGGGAGCGCGCCGCATATCTGACGCGTCCACTGGGCGAGTCCGAGACGGTATGGTCATGATGTTTGCGGCACCTCAATCCGTTCTGGAGCGTCGATGCGAATCTCTGTCAGGTCCGAAAGTAGATGCGCGGCCCATCGGTAGACGTTGTGCTCGCGCACGTTTTCTCGCATCCGCTGCATGCGTCTGATTTGTTCTTCCTCCGGCATCTCCAGCGCGCGGTGAATCGCTTCCGCCACTTGCTGCACATCGTATGGATTTACGAGCAGCGCGTCCGGCAGTTCGTGCGCCGCACCCGCGAACGTGCTCAGCATCAGAACGCCTCGCTCGTCTTCGCGTGCCGCTACAAATTCTTTGGCCACTAAATTCATCCCGTCATGCAGCGAAGTCACCAGGCAGACGGAAGCCGCTTTGTAGTACCGCGCGATTTCCTCGTGCGAGTGATGTTTCTTGAGCAATACAATAGGTTTCCACCGCCCTGCCTGGAACCGCGCATTGATGCGGTCCGCCTCCGCGCTCACTTCGTCCAAGAAATGTTTATAGCGGTCTATTTCAGTACGGCTCGGTGCTCCTATCTGTACAAAAGTGAATCGATGTTGGTAGGCGGGATATAAATCCAGAAAGTGCTCGATTCCGCGCAAGCGCTCGATGATCCCCTTTGTGTAATCGACGCGGTCCACGCCCACGCCCAGCAGGCTCCCGTCGATACCCAGCTCGCTGCACAAAGCCGCGCGTTCCTCTCCGGCGTTTCGCGCTTCGTTTAAAGCGTGCCCATTTTCCGGAAACGCCACGCTGATCGGATACGGTCTCACCCGCGTGACGTGGCCCTGCCGGTTCACCGCAAAACGGTCCCATTCCGTCAGCGCTTCCACCGCCCGATCCACCGTTTCCAGAAAATTGTTGCAATGCGATTGGATGTGAAATCCGATCAGGTCAGCGCCGAGAAGCCCGTCGACCAGCTCCCGCTGCCATGGACAAATGCCAAACACTTCAGGATTTGGCCACGGTATGTGCCAAAAAATCGCCACTCGAGCATCCGGACGCGCTTCCTTGATCATCCGCGGCAGCAGCGCAAGGTGATAATCCTGCGCCAGCAAAATTGGCGACTCCGTCCCTTCCATCTCTTGTAGCACCGCATCCGCAAAGCGCCGGTTCACGCGCTGGTAATGCGTCCAATCTTCCGGACGAAACACCGGTCTCGTATGCGCAATATGGCAAAGTGGCCAAAGCCCCTCGTTTGCAAATCCCTGGTAATACCCCTTTTCTTCTTCGTTGCTGAGCCATACCCGCCGAAGCGTATAGCTCGGCCGCTCCGGCGGAACACGCTGATGGTCATAGGCATCAGAGACTTCGCGATCCGCGCTACCCGATCCGTGAGCGATCCAAGTTCCATCGCATGCCACCAACACCGGTTCGATCGCCGTCACAACGCCGCTTGCCGGCACAATGATCTCGATGGAATTATTCTTTTCGCTGTAGACGTTCAAGTATGGTTCGCGGTTGGATACCACAAACAATGGCTTATCCTGCAATTTGTTCCGCAGACTCACGCGCAGCCGTTCCGCCGTCCAGATGGAAACGTTGGAATCGCGCAGCCGCGCTTCCTCCTCCGCCGACGCTCGCGCCGCGTTCAAGTCATGCGCTAGGTGCGTCACTTCCTGATGCAGTTGATCAAAGATCTCTCCCTGCGGTGTCATCGGCGGTGCGTGCGTCTGTCCCGTTCGCAAAGTTCGCAGCCATTTTGCCGTTAGCGCCAGTGGCGCTGTAAACGTCCACCTCACTAGAACGAACGCCAGCAAGCTGATCAGAATCGTTTGAATCGCTGCGTTAACAAACGCATCCCTGAGCGTATGCTGCACCTGCGTGTCGATATAACTCGTGTCATGGAACAGGACCAGAGTGCCGGCGGGTTGTCCATCACGATGCAATGGCAAAGCAAAGATGTGCATTGGCCCCAGGTACTTTTCATCCCCGGCCGCGGAGCTGTCCTTTGTTAGGAATTCACCCTGGCCCACGTCCTGTTGCGCGGCGCGCACCGCAGCCGCCGGGCGCGTTTGAAATTCCGGCGGGAGCCCGGTGGTGACCGCGATCGCCGTGCCCTGGACGTCATAAACAGCTACACCCTTCAGATGTTCTCTCTGTCCGAAACGTGCTACGAGCCGTTGCAGGTTTTTATTGGGCCCATTGCCCAGAAGAGGCTCGACCGTTTCTTGAAGGCTATCGCCCAGAATTTCCGCGCGTCGCGATAGGTCGCTGCGGAGAGTGCGCCTCTCGGTCCTTACCTGATACGCAGCGAACAACAAGGACACCACCGCCACGCTGACGATTAAGGGCAGGACAATCTTCAGAGTCGTGCGCATCAAGATTCCCCAAGTTCATTGAGTAAGCCAGATTGCGCCGGGGCTGAGTCAGGCGAAATACAGGATTACACTAGGCCGAAAAGAAAAAAGGCAGTAGGTCAGTAAGGATTGACGCCAGAGGCTGGCGTCACGACAACGTGAACGGCAATATTCTTCCCGCTGTCCGAGCGGTACTCCACCATCGCTTGCGCTCCGATGGTCAGTTTGCCTTCCACTTTCGTCTTGTCATCCACCAGGAACTCAACGGTCTGCTGTCCCTGATTGTCTTTGGGAATGCTGATAGTAAATGCGGCATCGCCCACCGAAGCGATCGGTCCTGATACGGATTGATTCTCCGGTGCGCGGCTCGTGCTATGTCCGGTCGCGTTCGCAGGCAAGGGTTGCGCAAACACGGCTAGGGTGAAACAAGCCAAAAAAAGCGTGGCCAACGAAAGAATGGTTCGGAATCTCATGAAGTTTTCTCCAATTTGATTTCGACCGGGACCTGAAGAAGGGCACGAAATGAGCCAAACTCTCCGAAGGTTTGCCCCGGTCAAGTAAGTCGCGCTATGTCAGCAAGATATGTGTTGTACGCAGCTGTCGCGAAAAAATAAGGCCTAGTACTAGTCCCATGCAATTCTTGCCCGCTCGCAGCCTTCTTGTCTGTCTTTTTTCGCCAGCGAGCCGGCAAGTTACAAATCCCACTGGCTGCGTGGCCTATCAACCCTGCTACCTTACCCTCTCAATTTCCGCGGTGGTATCCTCTTTTGTACAGGTTTATGCTGATCCGACGAATCAGATTCGAGGTGTCCCGGCAATCCGCCACAAAAGTGAGATGACGCATGTTCGAACGATTCACAGAAAAAGCCCGCCGAGTCATTTTCTTCGCCCGCTACGAAGCCAGCCAGTACGGCATCATGTCCATCGAGACGGAACACTTGCTGCTCGGATTAATGCGTGAGGATAAGTCGCTCCTTTGGAAGTTTCTTCGCGAAAACGGCGGTGTGGAATCCATTCGCCGCGAAATCGAATCCCAAATTACGCGTGGCGAGCGCCTATCCACAGCAATTGAAATTCCTGTCAGCGCGGAGTGCAAACGTATCCTGAACAAAGCCGCGGAAGAAGCGGAGCGTCTTGGATCCAAATCTGTGGGCACGGAACATATACTTCTCGCAATCCTCCACGAACACGATTGTCTGGCTGCTAGGCTTTTGCGCGAACGCGGCTTGACGCTCGATTGGCTTCGCGAAGAACTGACTCGTCCTTCAGATGATCCACAAAGAAAATTCGAGAATGCCGCGGCAGAAATTGTTTCCGTGATGCAGATTGCACGGGTATGGGGCCTTGGTCAAGCGACTGAGTTTGCCAGGATGTTTGCCGCGGACGGCCAGTTTGTAGACCCCCAGGGCAACTTGTGGATTGGTCCCGCGCGCATCCACGAAGCCGCAAGACTTATCTTCGCCGCTCCTGGCTGGGCCAGGTCGATCGGAAAAATCGAAGATGTTCAGTTCGTCGGCAGCAAAGCCGCCGTGGCCACCCTGATCTGGGAATCCCACGGAAAGCTTGAAAAACCAAATCCCGGCTGCGTTCGCATGACCATCATTCTCACTCAGAAACCGGAAGGCTGGAGCATCGTGCGCGTCCAAGTCACCGGTCTTCAACCCCAATCCCGCTCAGCAGCCGTTTAGCCCGCCTTTCCGGCTACCGGTACTAGAGCCACCCCTTGCCAACCGTGCAGCATAAAGTACCAGAAAGCGGCCCTGTTCCTTGACTTGCCGCTCGCGCGACGGAATAATGATAAAGCATGAGCGTTAGCGCCGGGGGAGTTCAAGACTTGTTCCTCGATGTAAAAGATCTCGCGGTTCGCAAGCTGCGTATCCGGAAGAGCTACGCCCCGGGCAGCGTCGATTATCATTCGTCCGAGATCAAGCAAGTCGCCCCCGTGGAAGTCACGGCCACGGCCGAGCTTCTCGAAGGCCAAATTCGCATCGAAGGTCAGCTCGAAACAAAGATTGAAATGGTCTGTGCGCGCTGCCTCGAGCCGGTAATTGAAGACGTGAACCGCTCTTTCGATCTGTTCTATGCGCCCATGCCTAAGGGCGCCAAGCCGAAAGAAGACCGGCTCAAGGATGACGACACCGAAATTGGCTTTTTTGAGGGAGATGGACTCTTCCTGGCGGATGTGCTCCGAGAACAGGTACTATTAGCTCTGCCCCTGAAGGTCATCTGCCAAAGTGACTGCCGGGGTTTGTGCCCGAACTGCGGTGCCAACCTGAACCATGAGGAGTGCCGCTGTGAGACCCACGCGACGGACCCGCGGCTGGCCCCTCTCGCGCGCCTGAAGCAGGACTGGCTGAAAAAACAATAGTTTACAGGGCCGAAAGCCCATAGAATCCGCCCACTGAGGCGGGAACGAGGAGTACTGCTATGCCTAACCCAAAAAGACGGCATTCGAAACGACGGACGAGCACCAGACGGGCACACGATTTTCTCGAGAAGCCGCCTCTCGGCGAATGCCCGAATTGCCACGAAACAAAGCAGCCGCATCAGGCTTGTCCCCACTGCGGCTTCTATAAAGGCCGCGCTGTGCAAGACAAGTCGGCCTGACGCCGCCTTTTCCTGCCGGGTCTCATCCAAGAACTGGCGGCCAAATAAAGCGTTCAGATAAATCCGATGATCACTATCGCTGTTGACGCCATGGGCGGAGACCACGCTCCCCGCCCCGAGGTTGAAGGCAGTGTCCTGGCTGCCCGCGAATTGGGCGTGCGCGTGATGCTGGTCGGGCAACCAAGCGTCGTCCGTGCGGAGTTGGCCAAGCATGCCGCCCCGAACTTGCCCATTGACATTGTCCCGGCAAGCGAAGTGATCACCATGGAAGATCACCCGGCTCAGGCTTTTCGGCGCAAGAAAGACAGCTCGGTTCACGTCGCTGCGCGTCTGGTGCGTGAAGCCAAAGCCGACGGTCTGGTCAGCGCAGGCAACACCGGTGCTGTCATGACGGTGGCAAGGTTTTTGCTCGGCACTCTGGAATCGGTCGATCGCGTCGCGCTCGCTGCGCCTTTCCCCAATGCCAAAGGCGGCGTTTCCGTGCTGCTGGACGTCGGCGCGAACGTCGATTCCAAGCCCGAGCATTTGGTGCAGTTCGCGGTGATGGGCGAAATTTATTACCGGGCGACCTTTGGCAACCGCCGCCCCCGCGTCGGCCTCTTATCCGTCGGCGAGGAGGAAATCAAGGGCAATGAACTCACGCGCGAGGTTTATACGCGTCTGAAAAAGAGCCCGGTGCATTTTGTTGGCAATGTCGAAGGCGGAGATCTTTTCTCCGGAAATGTGGACGTGATCGTGAGCGATGGTTTCGTCGGCAATATCGCGCTGAAAATCTGCGAAGGCCTTGCCGTCCAGATTTTTGGCCTGCTCAAAAAGTCGATCCAAAGCTCGCTGGCGTCGCAGGTTGGTTTTCTTTTTTCGCGAGGAGCCTTGAAGGGTTTGAAGAAAACAATTGATTACACGGAGTACGGGGGCGCGCCGCTCTTGGGCGTGCGAGGCGTTTGCGTGATCGGCCATGGCCGTTCAAATGCCAAAGCCATCAAAAACGCCATCCGCGTAGCCGCTGGTCTGTCCCGCGCGCGCATCAACGAAAAAATCGAACAGGAGCTCTCAGCCGCAAGCGTTCTCGCATGACGCCTCAGGAGAGGAATTGACGATGGGCAAAGTTGCATTCGTATTTCCGGGTCAAGCTTCGCAATACCCCGGCATGGGCAAAGAGCTGGCGGAAAAGTATCCCGCAGCCCGCGCAGTTTTCGACGAGGCCGATAAAGCTCTCGGTTTCGCCATCTCCAAAATCTGCTTTGAAGGCACCGAAGACGAGCTCAAGCTCACCGCCAACACGCAACCGGCCATCCTCACCTGCTCCGTTGCCGTCTATCGCGTCCTCGCCGAAAAAGGCCTCACTCCCGATTTCGTAGCAGGCCACAGCCTCGGCGAATATTCCGCCCTCGTAGCCGGAGGCTCCTTGAAATTCAGCGATGCCGTACAGCTAGTCCGCAAGCGCGGCACCTACATGCAGGAAGCGGTCCCAGCAGGCGTGGGCGCAATGGCCGCCATCATGGGCCTGTCGCCCGCTGTTGTTGCGGATGCCTGCAAGCGCGCCTCGAACGGCGAAATCTGTTCCGCCGCAAATCTCAACTCTCCCGAGCAAACAGTAATCTCTGGCCATGCCGCCGCCGTCAAACGCGCCGTCGAAATCGCCTCCCAACTCGGCGCGAAGCGCGCGGTAATCCTGCCGGTTTCCGCTCCATTCCATTCCGCGCTAATGCAACCGGCGCAAGAGCGCCTGGCCGAAGATTTGAAGCGCACGAACTTTGCAAATCTGTCCGTGCCGCTAGTGACCAACGTCGATGCCGACACTATCTCCATCGGCGACGAAGCCCGCGAAGCCCTGATCCGCCAAGTCACCATGCCCATCCGCTGGGAAGAATCCGTCCGCCTCCTGATCGACGAAGGCGTAAACACCTTCGTGGAAGTAGGCCCAGGCCGCGTCCTGACCGGCCTCCTGCGCCAGATCGAGCGCTCCGCAGCCACGCTCAACGTTGAAGACGAAAAAAGCTTATCCGCCACGGTAGATAAAATCGCCGGCGCTCGTTCCGACGCCGCGTAAGTAGGACAGGCTTTCAGCCTGTCGCACTTGTACGCAGCCAAACGAGTTTGTTGAATGTATCCAAATGGCCGAAGTACCGCATGGAGGGTGCCCCACCCTCGTATTTTGAGGGTGGGTCTTAGGGTTAAATCTTCAATCTAGTAAGAAGTAAGCACAGGGAAAAAAGATGTTCAGCCTAAAAGACAAAGTAGCCCTAGTCACCGGCGCATCCCAAGGCATAGGCCGCGAAACCTCGCTAGCCTTAGCCCAAGCCGGCGCAAAGGTTGTAGTCGCCGCCCGCAACGAAGAAAAACTCACCACCCTCGTAACCGACATCCTGGCCGCTGGTGGCGACGCCCTAGCCATAAAAATGGACGTAGCCGACCCCGACCAAATCAAGTCCGGCTTCAAGCAAGCCCTCGAGAAATTCGCCCGCCTGGACATCCTCGTAAACAACGCCGCCATCACCCGTGACGGCTTGGCCCTTCGCATGAAGCAAGAAGACTGGGACGCCGTAATCCGCACCAACCTCACCGGCGCCCATCTCTGCATCCAGCAAGCCCTTTCCACAATGATGCGAGCCCGCGCAGGCCGCATCATTAACATCGCCAGCGTAGTCGCGCAAATGGGCAACGCCGGCCAGGCCAACTACGTCGCCGCCAAAGCCGGCCTCGTCGGCCTAACCAAAGCCATCGCCATCGAAATCGCCTCGCGCAATATCACGGTCAACGCCGTAGCCCCCGGCTTCATCGCCACGCCCATGACCGACGTCCTCCCAGAAAAAGTGAAAGACGAACTAAAAATTCGCATTCCTCTCGGACGCATGGGCTCAGCCCGCGATGTAGCCTCTGCAATTGTCTTCCTAGCGAGCGATGAAGCCGGCTACATCACCGGCCACGTCCTCGATGTCAACGGCGGTCTCTATTTGGCATAAGGTATCTACCTCGTTGTTCGACAATAAAAAGGAGGGTCGTCATGGGCGATAACGACGTTGTAGCCTCTCGAGATGCGAAGCATGGGAAAAAGATGATCGAGGTGAGACTAAGATTTTGGACAGATGACATCTCACCTACCAAAGGGAAGATTATTCCGAAGCACGCCTGGACCTCGGGTGTTGTCCGACTTCAGGGAAATGCGTCTCAGGGTATCGTCTCCGACAATCCGAAACCGTTCAATTCGCTGCTCGATGTCGGTGCGGTTATAGAAACGGTGCTACTCGAAGCCGGTATCAAGCTCCCAAGCAGGTACACGAGAAAGTACATGGCAAGCGATAAGAATATGGAAGGGTGATGGACCGCACCCTCGTAAAGTTGACCTTGCCCAATCCCATGACTAGAATGGGCAGGTTGCCTGATAGACGAATTTTGAGTCCGTAGCACGGCATTGGGGCCGATAAACTGTTAGTGTACGTCGATGCACAATAAGCGATAGCAAATCGCGGAGGACACCGGAATGGCCAGTGTGGAAGAACGCGTTAAACAAATTATCGTCGAGCAGCTTGGCGTGGATGAGGCGGAAGTGACGCCCACGGCGTCGTTTGTCGACGACCTGGGCGCGGATTCGCTCGACCAGGTGGAATTGGTGATGGCGTTTGAGGAAGCCTTCGGCATCGAAGTGCCCGACGAGGACGCCGAAAAAATGACCACCGTCAAAGACGCCGTCGAATACATCGACAAACACGCCAAAGGTAAGTAAGCCACGGAATTCACACCTCAACAGGGAGCATCAACGACTTGACTCGCCGGGTAGTCGTCACGGGTGTTGGACTGGTCTGCGCGCTGGGCATCGGCACGGAGGAAACTTGGAAGAACCTCCTCGCCGGACAGAGTGGCGTCGGCCCGATTACGCATTTTGATACCACGCACTTCGATTGCAAAATCGCCGGCGAAATCAAAAACTTCGACCCCTTCCAGTGGATTGAGAAAAAAGAACTGAAGAAGATGGGCCGCTTCATCCAAGTGGCCCTGGCCGGCGCGGACTTTGCCGTCACCATGTCCGGCTGGAAGCCGGAAGATTCCGACCTC
>DATFZQ010000237.1:0-4372 GCA_035314345.1 Candidatus Acidiferrum sp. | reverse complement strand
CCGCACGCGAAGCGTTGCTCAGGAAATGCAAAGTCTCGGAGCGAAAGTCGCCGATACCGCCTCGGAAGCAGCGACCGGAGTGGAAGTGCTCATCACGATGCTGGCTGACGATCGCGCTGTGCAAGATGTGATCTTCGAACCTGGGGCTGCAATCGAAGCGTTACCCGAGGGAGCGATCCATATCTCGATGAGTACCATCAGTGTGGATTTGTCTCGCAGGCTGGCCAAGGCGCACGCGGAGAAACGTCAGAGCTATATTGCGGCTCCTGTCTTTGGCCGACCGGACGCTGCGGCCGCGGGCAAGCTGTTCATCGTGTCGGCGGGACCAAGTGAATCAATCGAGAAATGCCGCAGCCTGTTTGCCGCAATGGGGCAAAAAACTTTCGTGATCAATGAAGATGCGCCGGCAGCCAACTTAATCAAACTCAGCGGAAACTTCCTGACCACCACGGTGATTGAAAGTCTGGCCGAAGGTTTTGCACTGATGCGGAAGGCCGGCGTCGATCCACAAAAGTTCCTGGAAGTGCTCACGGAGTCCATGTTCTCGGCGCCGGTCTACAAGACCTATGGGGGCATCATCGCTTCAGAGAAGTTTGAGCCGGTGGGTTTCAAATTGCCGCTTGGATTCAAGGACAACCGGTTGCTTCTGGCGGCGGCTGAAGAGGCGTTGGTTCCCATGCCGATGGCCAGCCTTATGCACGATCGATTCGTAGCGGCTCTGGCACAAGGATTGGAAGACGCGGACTGGTCAGCGATCGCCCGTGTCACGTACCGGAACGCCGGACTTTGAGACGGCGCATCGAAGGTTATATGGATCTTCAATTCATTGATAAGCGGGCAGTCGTCACGGGAAGTACCGCGGGGATTGGTTTCGCGATCGCCCAAGCCCTTGTGAAGGAGGGCGCTTCGGTCGTTATAAACGGGCGCACGGAACGACGGGTGAATGAGGCGGTCAGCAAACTTCGGGCATCTGGCGTTCGAGGCAAGGTGGAAGGTGTAGCCGCAGATGTTGGAACGGTTGAAGGAACGAACAAGATCATACGCTGCTTTCCGGACGCGGAGATCCTGGTAAACAACGCTGGAATTTTTGAAGTAAAGCCGTTTGAGCACATCGACGACGATGACTGGAAGCGTTTTTTCGAAGTCAACGTCCTGAGTGGAGTAAGACTCAGCCGCCACTACCTGCCGGGAATGAAAAAGCGCAATTGGGGGCGGGTTGTGTTTATTTCGAGCGAGAGCGCGTTGCAGATTCCGGCTGAGATGATTCACTACGGAATGACTAAGACCGCGCAACTAGCAGTCGCGCGCGGCCTGGCCGAGACAACGGCAGGGACAAACGTAACCGTCAACTCGGTGCTGCCGGGACCGACCGCGTCGGAAGGAGTGGAAGGGTTCGTCCATGAGCTTGCGGTGGAGCAGAAGACTGACGCTGCAGCGGTCGAACGCGAGTTCTTTCGCGCCATGCGCCCCACATCGCTGTTGAAACGCTTCGCGAGGCCGGAGGAAGTTGCTGCGCTGGTGACGTTTGTGTGCAGCTCACTCTCCTCGGCGACAAATGGAGCAGCCTTGCGTGTGGATGGTGGGGTCGTGCGGTCAATTGTGTGACCAGCGAGTGGAGCTTTCCCAGATGGCGTGAGAACCAGGGACCGCCATGCTGTTTAGCGACCGCCGTCTTGCGGCGCACCGCTAGGTACAGGGAGAGAAATATGCGAGAAATGCATTCGACAATCCCGGATCTCTGAAATTTGTCCAGAACATATCTGTCGACCCTCATGTTTTCCGTGCGGACGACTCAAGCGAGAATGGCGGCAAACATGGTGGGCCAGGCCCGCCGGCTTCCAGAACGTTTGGTCACGTTCCAAGCAGGTTGATTTGCAGTTTCTGGTAGCCGTGTTCGCGCGCCCACAGGTCTAAAGGCATTGTTGCCAACTCATCTACAATGGCAACTGCCAGCCCAGTTTTCGTCAAATCGATACTCTTCAGATAGGTATGGCATGTGTCGCATACATCCACTCGGACGTGCGCGATCTCGGGCGCTGAATAATATGCCATCTGCGGTTCTCGTTCTTCTCCGCACGCCGGGCAATAAATTCGTCGAAAAGCCCATTCGTGAGCGCAAAGCATGCAAATCAGGGACTTTTTCGCACCGTCGCCTTCACTCCGCAATACGCCGACGGCAGGTTTGCCGCCGCAAAGCGGACACGTCGACGGAGTTCCGTCCACGATCGTGACTTTGCGGTGATCCGCTAGATATTCGGCATACGGCTGGAGAAAAATCCACGCGAGCACTCGATCGGAGTAAGCTGCAGCGGACCGATCGGGAGAATGGTCTTGTTCGGCGTCAGCCGAGCCGCCAGCCAAATCCGGATCTCTGTACCAGAAGTCTTCAATCGCGCGCTGCCATGCCGCCGATCCCTTCATCGCCAGAGTGGCGGCGGCTTGGGCCAGCGGCGTGGGCGCAATCTTCTGAATTACCGATAGAAATCCCGGAAACTTGGGAAGCAGAAGAAAAAAATCTAACTCATTCCGCAGGGGGCGATCAGAAGAAATCTTCGGCGAATCCGCAAGGGCTTTCTGAATCTCGCAGTAAACGCCCTTCTGAAATGTTGCAACGCGGGCGTAATAACGCAGTCCTTCTGCCGAGAATGGATAAGACAAGGCTAGTTCGTTGGCGCGGCGAATACGGCGATCCCACTTCGCATCGGTCATTTCCGCTCGGCCGAGTTTCGGAGGAGTTGCTCATACCACGTGTCGTGGTGCTTCTTGGCCCAGGCCCGCGACACGTCGCCGCGAATGACGGAGCCAAAAGCGCCGCGTTCCATCGCAGTACCCATGTAGACGTGGATGATAAAAAGCGCGATGGTAGCGAGCGCGCACACGGGATGTACGAACACGGCGGCGAGACGCAGGAACCGCAAGTTCCAGGGGATGTACTGAGGGAGCCACAGAATCAACCCGGAAAGCAGAAGCACGATACCGTTCCAGAAGAAGCCCCAGAACAGCAACTTCTGGCCGGGGTTGAAGCGGTCGGCGGAAGGAATCTGATCGTCCTCGTTGCGAATGTAATGTCCGATCGAAGCCCACCACGCCTTGTCGGAAGGCGTTTCCTTCATCTGCCGGTGCCACATACTGTACATCAGCGAGACCCCGACGACGAAGGCGAGGCCGAACCACGGATGCAACTCGCGAGAAATCGTTGCCCCACCGAGAATCACGGCGATCCAATAAAGCCACGGGCTCCAGAAGGCCAGACCGGTCAGGAGGAGGTACAGATAGGAGAACCCCGCCAGCCAATGCACCAGCCGCTCGCGAAAGGAATAGCGCAGCACGCGTCCGTTCGGCAGGAGATAAGGTTCGCTGCTCATTCGGTTCCTCCGTGAGACTCCTGCTCGTCTTCCTTTACGACCTTCGGGCCGAATCGCAAATAATGAATGAAAACGCCGACCGCCCCGAAGATAATCCCAAAATTCCCAATCCATTTCAGCGGCCCTTTCCACAGCCGCACCGACAGAGGGATGCGCGGATCTTTCGGCAGTCCGCCGTACAGCTCCGGATTCTTCGCATCGTGCAGGACATAGATCACGTGGGTTCCGCCCACTCCGGCCGGATCATAGACTCCCGCATCCTGGAATCCGGAGTTTGTGCGAAGTTGCTCGGCACGTGTCTCCGCCAATTCCTTCATTTCCGACTTCGTTCCAAAATGCAGGCAGCCCGTAGGGCAGGCCTTGATGCACGCTGGTTCGAGCCCCACCGAAACGCGGTCGTTGCACAGCGTGCACTTGAAGACTTTGCGCGACGGAGGATCAAATTTCGGAATGTTGAACGGACAGCCGGTCATGCAATACCCGCAACCGATACAATTTGCCTCCTGGAAATCTACGATGCCGTTGGCATACTGAACGATGGCGGCGTCCGCCGGGCAGGCCGCGAGGCAGCCCGGATCGGCGCAATGCATGCACTGGTCTTTGCGCATGAGCAGCATCATGGTGCCGTCGGCACGCTCATGCTCATTGAACTTGATCAGGTTCCAGTAATTCCATGCCGTCTCGGGCATCGTCTGGTAACTGTTGTCGAAGGTGGTTTCGCTGAACGTGTAACCGTTCCATTCCAGGCAGGCTACTTCGCACGCTTTGCAGCCAATACACGTGGTCGTGTCGACCAGCTTGCAAACCTGGAATTCACGGTTCAGACCTTTACCGGGGACGACGCCGGCGTGACCGGAGATTCGGATTAGCTCTGTTGCCGCCTGGCTCATGGTCGCTCCCTACGCCTTCTCAACTTTCACTAAGAAGCCTTTGGATTCAGGGGTGTGGGCATTCGGGTCGGTGACAGCGGGCGTCAGCAGATTTGCCGGTGTCCGCGCATTTCTTCC
>DATFZQ010000236.1:0-5851 GCA_035314345.1 Candidatus Acidiferrum sp. | reverse complement strand
TGACAGTGTAGTCGCGTTCCTGAGTGTTGTGAGAGACGGCCACCACCGTCAGATCTTGAGCGTATGCCACACTTGCAAGTTCCAGAGCCAACGATATGGCGCCTATCTTCATGAAGCGGTTCATTCCCGGTCTCCTTCAAGAAAGAAAAAGTTCCCTACCACCGTGATGAGAGCACGTACCACTGCGACTCTGACTGAAACTGTAACTGCCATCTCGGCACTGAGCCGTAGCTCCCTTGGGCGGTCCTGAGCAATTCTCAGGACGCGGTACTGTTTGTCCCTTACTATTCGTATACGTACCATTGTTTGTGCAATTTGGTTGAGCCTTCGGCGCTCGCGAAGAACAACCCAGTTCTGCTAGTCAGAACTAACCCACCGAATAATCCCGCCGACCATAGTTGATGAGCGTAGGTGATGATGAATCACCGCCCATGCCTGACGCTCGAAAGAAACCCTGCTCCATCTGTCGCCGTTGGTTCCGTCCCGATCCACGAGTGGGAACACGGCAACGCGCTTGTGGGCAAGCCGATTGCCAAGCGGCGCGCCGCTTGCAAACGCAAGCCTCCTGGAGGGCGCGCAATGCGGATTACTTTATCGCCCGTCGCTTGCAGGCACGCAAGACATTGGCGAGAGCGCCAGAACCACTACGCTTGCCGGCGCCATTGAGCCGACTCCCCTGGGACCTGGCGCAAGACCAGTTCGGGGTGCAAGGAACTGACTTCCTTGGGGTTATGGGCACAGTTCTGCTCCATGCCGCGCAAGACCAGTTCAAGGCTTATCCACTTGATTCTAAGCAGGTTGCGGGCACACTTCCCCCACCTGTCGGGCAAGACCAGATCCCGCTTCGGCCAGACTAGGCTTGGCCCGCTATGCAACTGGAATTTCATCAACTGGATCGGCGAGGAGAGCATTTGCGCGTTCAGCATCGCGAGCGACAGAAGCGGTTATTAGCTTCGCTGGCCAGCTCGGGCCAGCAGACGCCGATCGTCGTCGTCCCTGTGGACCACCAGCCCGACCGTTATCTGGTCATCGACGGTTACAAGCGCATCGCCGCTCTGGAACAGCTGGGACGGGACACAGTGGAGGCGGTGATCTGGCCCATGAGCGAAGCCGAAGCTCTGGTGCTGGATCGTGCGCTGCGTTGGTCGAAACGAGAGAGCGCTCTGGAAGAAGGCTGGCTGCTGGCGGAGCTGGAGCAACGTTTCGGTTATGGCCTGGAGGAACTGGCGCGACAGTTCGATCGCAGTGTGAGCTGGGTAGCGCGCCGGTTGGCTCTGGTCGAGCTTCTGCCGCAAAGCGTGCAGCAACAGGTGCGCGCCGGCGAGATCGCGGCGCAGGTGGCGATGAAGTACTTGGTGCCGGTGGCGCGTTCCAGCTTGGAGGACTGTCGGCAGATGGCCGCCGCCTTCGCCCGGCACAAGTTCAGGAGCCGGCAAGCCGGGCAGTTGTATGCGGCCTGGCGAGACGCGTCTCCCAAGATCCGGCAACGCATTCTGGAACAGCCCGAGTTGTTCTTGAAAGCGCAGCAGCAGACCGAGCCCCAGGCAGCTGGTTCCCCGATGCAGGAACTGTTGCGCGATCTGGAGATGGTAGCCGCGATCGCCCGTCGGGCCAACCGACGGCTGATGAGTGCCAGCGAACTCGAGAACATGGATGGTGAACAAAGCCAGCAAGTACGCCAGAAGCTGGATCGCGCCCTCGAAGAACTCGGTCGTCTGGCGGCAAGAATCCCGCAAGAGGCAAAGACCGGAAAGCAAGAACATGTTGAGTCAAAGTCAACGAACGACGATTCTGGAACTGCATGCTCAGGGAGTAAAGAAACGCGAGATCGCGCGCGTGCTGGGCATCTCACGTCTGAGTGTGCGCAAGGTCCTACGTTCCAACTCCGCGCAGGTGCCGGTGCTTTTGCGTGCGGAGAAAACCGAACCTTACCGGCAACAGATCCTGGAGTTGTTGCCCCGTTGCAAAGGGAATCTGGTTCGAGTCCATGAAGAACTGACGGCCAGCGGCGCGGTGCTCTCCTACCAAGCCCTGACCGCCTTCTGCCGCCGGCATGGTATCACGCAGCCACCGCAGGTGGCCGCGGGGCAATACGAGTTCCTGCCCGGGGAGGAACTACAGCACGATACTTCCCCACATGAAGTCGAACTCGCTGGCAAAAAATGTAAAGTGCAGACCGCTTCCGCGGTGCTGTGCTACTCGCGCATGTTGTTCTTTCAGGGCTACCCGAGCTTTCAACGTTTCGATTGCAAGGTCTTTCTCACCGAAGCCTTACGTTACTACGGTGGAAGACCAGATCGCGTCATGATCGACAACACGCACGTGGTGGTGCTGCGGGGAACGGGGAGCGAGATGGTTCCCGTGCCCGAGATGGCTGCCTTTGCCGAGCGCTTCGGCTTCTCCTTCGTGGCCCACGAGCGCGGTGATGCCAACCGCTCCGCCCGCGTAGAACGGCCGTTCTGGTTCATTGAGAACAACTTCTTGGCCGGCCGTACGTTCTCCAGTTGGCAGGATCTGAATGGGCAAGCCCGGCAGTGGTGCGACCGCGTCAACTCCACTTACAAGAAACACATCCACGCCATTCCCCGCGAGTTGTTTGCCCTCGAGCAAATGCATCTGAAACCGCTGCCCGTCTGGATTCCTGAAGTCTATCGTCTGCAGCAACGCATGGTGGATGTCGAAGGCTATGTCGCCCTGCACACGAATCGCTACTCGGTTCCGGTGGCTTGGGTTGGTCGTCGAGTGGAGATACGGGAAACCAAGGACAAGATCGAGATGCAACTGGATGCGCGCAACATCATTACCCACGAGCGCATCGCCGCCGACCAGCATCAGCGAATCACGGTGAGCGCACACCGCCCGCCACGGGGCCAAGGCATCAAGCGTAGTGATCCTCACCCGGAAGAACAGGCCATTCTGCAGGCGGCGCCGGAAATCGCTGCTTATGTCGCGGCCTTGAAACAACACAGTCGCAAGCTGGTGGTGCTTGCCCTGCGCCAACTGCTGCGCCTGGTGCGGGAATATCCCCGGGAGTCTTTGCTGGGCGCGGTGCGGGAAGCCGCCCGCTATGGTCTCTACGACCTGGACCGGCTGGAACGGATGATTCTGCGCCGCGTGCAACGCGACTTTTTCCTGCTCGATCAGGACCCAGAGAAAGAACCCAGCGATGACTGAAGAACTCGAACAACTGCTCAAGAACCTCAAACTCCGGCGCCTGTTGGAAATCTATGAAGAACACCTACGCGCCGCCGAGAAACAGGATGTCACCTACTCCGAGTTCGTTACCCGCCTGGTGCGGGCCCAGTGGCATCATCGGCAAGAGAGCGCCCTGGAGTGGCGCATCCGATGCGCCAGGCTGCCCGAGCGCTGGTCCCTGGAAACCTTCCCCTTCGCCCGCCAGCCGGGAGTTAGTCGCAAACAGATCCGCGGCTTTGCCGAACTAGAGTTCATCGCCAAGGCGGAGAACATCATCTTTATGGGCCCCACCGGGGTGGGCAAGACGGGATTGGTCTCGGGCATTCTGCTGAAAGCTTTGGAAAATGGCTACCGTTGCCAGTTCATCCGCGCTCAGGACCTGTTCGATGAGATGTATGCCTCGTTGGCAGATCGTTCCACGCGCCAGCTCCTGAAACGCCTTGCCCGTCTCGACGTTCTCGCCATCGACGAACTGGGGTACCTCAATCTAAAACCCGAACAATCGAATATCTTCTTCAAACTCATGGAGGAGCGTTATCACCGTCACTCCACACTCATCAGCACGAACTTGGAGTATGAGGAGTGGCCGAACTTCCTGGGCCAGCGGGCCATGGTGGAAGCGCTGTTGAGCCGACTCCGTCATTACTGCCATACCGTACGCATTCAAGGTCCGTCTCTACGTGATCCCCAAGGCTAAGGAGGAAAGGCGTGGAAAGCGAGGACGAGTCAACCCCCCGCATTAGCCGCAGCGAGTATGTTCGCCAGCTCCTGGATGCTTATCGACAAACCCCGGGGACTACGGGAAGGAGCCACCGAGCTGATCGTTGCTTGGCTGCTCAATTGCACCAACGACGTGTGCCCCTGAGGGCGGTGCGAAATGCTCTGCTTCTCGCCGCAGGCCGCCGCTTGCTGCGACCTCGTGACTCTCCTCCCTTGGGCACGATTCGTTCCTTGGCCTACTTCCTCCCCGTGATCGAGGAAGTGCTCGAGCTCAAGGTGAGCCAAGATTACTTCCAGCACATTCGCAGGCGAATCGAACGCTCCTTACCCGCTCCATCCAACCTGCCGATGGACCGCTGAGCCCGACGACACTGTTCCGACCTTCTAACACACTCCCTCCGGCCACGCCTTCGGCGTGGGATGATGATGAACAGTTCTTGATTGGTTTCTAAATCGTGTTCTTAATGGTGGCACCTTCAGCGAAGCCTTACTGGATCACTCTTGCCGAGTGCCGACGGTTAGCGCAGAGCAACGACGCAGACGAGTATGCTTTCGCCCTAGGTGCTCTGGCCCACTACGTGTCCGACGTAGATGGCCATCCCGCCATTAATCAGGCTGTCGCGATCCAATATCCGAAGCTGCGAGCGAAGTACGGCAACTCCGTGGAGTACGCAGAGAACAAAACCGCACATCTGAAGACGGAGTTCGGTTTCGACATGGTGCAGGTTGCAAAACAGCGTTACGCACCGCAGCAGTACCACGATTTCATCGGCTTCCAGGTCTCCAAGCCACTGCTGGAGAGGGTTTTTCCGAGCGTCTATGGACTGCAGTTAAACGCCGTCCTGCCGCACGCAGACCTCACAATTAGCTCGTATCGTTACTCGGTGAGCAAACTCATCCCCGAATTAACCCAGGTTGCGCTGCAAACTCATAAGAAAGACATGCAACGCGAAGAGCCCAACTTCAACAAACGAAAATTTTTGTACCGGGTTTCGCGGGCCGATTACCAAAGGAATTGGGGAAGCGATTATACGAAACCGGGTATCGGTACTCGGGTGCCGTCAACTCTTCTGAGATACATGCCGAAGATCGGTCCCTTCAAGGCAATGGCATTTAATAACCCAACCCCGCAGACAGAGGATTTGTACTTCAAGAGCATCAATACTACCGTCGATCAGTACCGGGCCCTCCTCGAAGAAGTGCGCACTGACACACTCGTGCTGCCCAACTATGACCTTGACAGCGGGAACCCGGCCAAGGTAGCCGAATACTCGCTCACAGACGAGACCTACGCCAAACTGCTGGGTCAATTGGCCCAAAGTAAGTTCGACCAGACGACGTCCGAGCTGCGCGATAACATCTTGCAGTTCTATTCCGGCGTCTCGGCCTCGATCCAGACGAAGGACGACAAGGTGCAATCGACCAGTGTGCTCGCATTACTTGATCAGTTAAGAGCCGCAACTCCGGCTTCGGGCGCGGAAGCCGTGATCGCCCGTTGATCACCAGGTTTCATGCAGGGTGGCAAGAGCACTCTCAGTTCGATGCATCGGCACTACCACTTGGACTAGGGATAGCAGGTAGCAGGAATTGTCGGCGTTAGTGAGGGGCGAAAATTCCGGCTTGGACACAGACCCGTTGAAAGATGTTGATCTTCCAGGTCAGCGAGCAATTGTGACCAGATTAAGTCGTCATGGAAGCCATACTATAGTATCTGTCCAATGTAATAAAAGAAAATCAAATGAAATCCCAAAAGCTATTTGCTGTCGTCCTGGGGGCGCTCATCGTGCTCGCCCTGTCCCTGCCGGTAATGGCACAGAGCACTACCTAATCCAGCACCACGACGACGACAAAGAATCCACCTCCCGCTCAGACGGAGAGCACCACCACCACGACTACGCAGGATCCGGCATCTCCGCCGCAAGCCCAGACCACGCAG
>DATFZQ010000235.1:0-14540 GCA_035314345.1 Candidatus Acidiferrum sp. | reverse complement strand
CCTTCCATGAGTTGACCGGCCAATGTGCGCTCATTTTTCGGTGGGATTAATTTTCTTATCGCACAATTCGCGGAGCAGTGCAACCCAACTTTCACCTGGGATGACGGGCCCCTCTGGAAGGAGTCGATCTTGCCGGGACTTGCGGCCAGAAGAGGGTCTTCCACCTTCTATCAAGGAGCTCAACTGAAGGAGGAGCAACTCAGCTTTCTTTACGTCTCGGTCCCTCAGATCGGCCGGTTAACCATGAGAAGGCATGAGAAGGCCGGTGAGTGTCAAGTATGTTTTCTCTTTCTTGTAGGATGTTTTGTTCTTCTCTTTCTCCCTGTGAGTTCCTGCCCTTGATTGGTCTAGTGGCCGCCGAGGTATTCCAGTCACACCCGATAGCCAGGCTCACGGGATTGTTTTGTTTCCCCTTGGGCATGTTCGCCGGAGCGATAGCCGGATGGATGCACGCCCGGTTGATGCGTAAACAACGACCAGCTTTTCCCACTCTTTCGATCCGCGGATGACCCGGCGGGTAGTATCCTTTGCGCGGCAAGGCCACGCTTGGGGAATCTAGGAACTGGATATCTCGGTACTAGCCGCCACATCTCCGATAACGGCGGTACCAGGACCTACGCGACCCTCTCATTGAGCTAAGAGAGCGCGGCCTTTGCAACGGGTTGGCTAGGCTCTTCCGCGTGGACAAAATCGCGCTTCAGACTTCCGGCGATTCTATCAGGGGCGAGTACCTTATAAAAACGAGGCTATTGCTTTTTCCCTGACAGTGAAGGGGCGGCGGATGGAGTTGCGGTCAGTTTCTTGTATTCGGTCTCGGCTTGACGGAGTATCGGGATATTGGGGTCCGCGTCTTTCCAAGTGGTGAAGAAATCGTCGTATGCCTTGCGGCTGTTGTCACGGTCCCCTTGCATGGCATTGGCCCGTGCGAGTCCGAGTTGCGCCAGCGGCGCAAATACTTCCCACTCGGGCCATCCACGATGAGCAATGACCTTCCCGAAGTCGGCGGCAGACTTGGCGTGCTCTCCCGCAGCTGTGTAAGCTTGCGCACGGCGATAGAGTACCGCTAGCGGAACGAATACTGCGCCTTGCTCGTATTGCGTGACTGGGGCGAGCAACTCCACGGCCTTTACGGCATTTCCTCGCTCGCGCTCGATCATGGAACGAATGAGCGGCAGATAGATCTTCTGGTTCAGCGTGTTCTCAGGAAGCAGCCGGTCCAGTTTCGCTGCCAACGCTTCAGACTGAGCCAGTTCGCCAGCATCCGTTAATGCCACGGCACACTGTTCGAGCCATAAAGCACTGTCCTTACTCGCCTCTTCAGCCTGGTGGCAGAGCTTGCGTGCCAACCCATAGTTTCCCAGATAGGATTCAATCCGGGCATGCCAAGCGAGCTCGTAGGCAACGTTTTCCATGCGGTTAGCGTGGCTCTGTTGTTCCACCAGGGTTTCGCTCAGCGAACGGAGTTTGCTGGAGTCGCCGCGAAAGAATGCGAGTTGCATTTGTAAATGGAGCCAGGGCAAATCATCCGCTGGAGTTTGGCGGGCGAGCCTTTCCATCGTTACCGCATCGTTCTCGAAAAAGGCGATTTGGTAGCGCAACATCATTTGAAATGGGGTGAGGGAACCTTTTTGTCGCCATTGGTCAAGTATTTTCTTGGCCTCGTCAAGACGGCCCATCATCATGAGAGCCTGGCTGGCATTGGAATAGGCTGCAGAAGAAGGGACAGGCGAATTGTTGATTGCCCAATTGAATTCTTGCAGGGCCTCTTCCGTTCTGCCCAGCTTCGCGTAAGCGATACCTAACAGGTTGTAAGCGCTCACGCTGCGGGGATACGCTTGCTTGTACAAAACGGCCACAGCAATTTCCTTTTCCAGATTGCCCGTTATAGCGTCCTCGTAACGCGCGGTAGTCTCAAAATTCTCTTCTTGCGTAAGGCGGCCATCTTTTAATTCGAAAGCCCTGGCAAAACTCTTTTTGGAGGCTTCCTCGTCACCAATGCTGTGATAGGCGCTGCCAAGTCCCGCATAAGCAGAACAAAACTGCGGATCCAGCTCGACGGCCCTCTCAAAAAGAGGAATCGCCCCGCGCCGCTTTCCAGAACGATAGAGCGTCTGCCCTGCTCGATAAGCTTGCAATGCTTCGAGTGAACCTGTGGTCGCAAGATCAAGAGGAGCATCGTACTTCTCAAGAGAGCTCAGACTTTCGCCCAATCGCCTTCGTAATTGTGAACCTGCCTTGCCCAGCGCAACGATCAACTTATCCTTGGTCTCCACTTCTTCTTGCCATCGCGCGATGGGCTTTTGGTTCCGTGCGTCGATCGCTTCCAGGGTGATCAGATATTTGCTTCCAAAGGCCGCAATCTCCGGCACCACCACGGCTTTGAGCCCCCGCCGCTTACAGATTTCGATACCCATTTCCGGCGTCACTCGCTCATTTTGATCATGGCGCATCATCCGCATGGTCTCGCGGACGTCTGCATCTGGTAAAAGGCTCAAGAAGGGGGACTCGGTAAGTTTGACTTCGAGCGCTTTGTCCAGAGAGTCGTCAAAGATGGGATCACCTGTCTTGTTGACGAAGCTGGCCAGAAGGATGACGTCGGTCGCAGTTAGCACGGGCCGTGCGAAAAAGATGCGCCAAGTTGCCAAGGCGGCAACAATGAGAAAGGCTGCGACACCAGCCTCAAGGGCAAAGCGGAGCTTGTTCCAACGTTCAGGCTTTGGCAGGACGGGGGGAACGGTAGCGAGGCGTCTTTCGATCGGAACCGGAGCAGGCAGGTCACCGTTTTCGACGTGAGCGATGAAGCGATAGCCGCGCCGAGGCAGGGTCTCGATGTACCGGGGTTCCTCGGCCGAATCGGCCAGGACGTCGCGCAGCTTCTTGATGGCGCTGTTCAGACCGGTATCAAAATCAACAAAAGTGTCGGCAGGCCAGAGTCTCTGATGGAGCTCCTCGCGCGTAACCATGTCGCCGGGACGCTCCAGCAAAAGCGCAAGTACTCGGAACGGCTGGTCTTGAAGCTTCAGGCGGATGCCGTGCTTGTACACCTCGCCCGAATGCAAATCGACTTCGAAGGCGCCGAAGCGCGTCTTGCGGGTTCGTAGAGGGGCTTCCATAGCAGGCTTCGAGCTTTGCAGGGAGTCTATCACCATATGCTTAGGTCGAGGAATAACTGCCGGACCAAATGCGCGAGCCCTCAACTCCCATGAATTCAGAGCCTTGCACGATCAGAACCAGAATATGTACAAACCATACTCCCACCATTGCGCCGCAAACCATTTCATCCCAATGTCCGCACGCTCGGGCGGGCCGACGATCACAGAAATAGCCCAGGAGCACTTATGAACTACAAGAGACACGACACGCGCTTGCCGTGGTTGTACTTGTGAGCAACGGAGGCTCAAGGACTGCGTTCAACAGGAGGCATCATGAAATGTTGTCGGTTACTCGCAGTCTCGATCTTTGCGCTGTACATCAGTGCATGCGGTAGTGGCAGCAGCAACTTAGGAGGCGGCGGGAACGGCGGTAACAACGGCGGCGGTGGTGGGGGCGGCGGCTCACAAGTGGCCACGCACTTCACTGTAAAGGCCCCAGCCACGGTTTCTGTAAGCACATTTTTTAGTGTCACCGTGCTCGCGCTCGACGCCTCGAACAACGCGGTAGCCACTTATTCCGGAACCGTGCACTTTACGAGTACCGACCCCCAAGCCGTGCTTCCAGGAGATTCAACTCTGACAAACGGCTCAGCAATTTTTTCGGCATCGCTGACGAGCCTCGGCGGCCAGACGATCACTGCGACCGATACCCTCACGGCCACAATCACAGGCACTTCAAACGCAATTGAGGTCGCAACCAATTCCAACCTGCACGGATTTCAGGCCACCGGAGAAATGGGAACTGAGCGCGCGGCGCACACGGTCACTTTGCTCGCCAACGGCAGAGTGCTCATCGCAGGTGGATTCAACAGCACGAGCATTCTCGCGACAGCGGAATTATTCGATCCCGCTACGGGGACCTTCACCCCCACCGGAGCCATGACCACCGCGCGCTTCTCGCACACGGCCACCCGGCCACCCTGCTCGCAAACGGCAAAGTGCTCGTGACAGGTGGATCCAGCAATTTTGGCGATCTTGCCACGCACGACTCGCATGCGGCCGCCTTGCTCGCCAATAGCAAAGTGCTCGTCACGGGTGAATCCGACAATTCGGGCGATCTCGCCACAGCGGAGCTATTCGATCCCGCAACTGGAACCTTCACGGCCACCGGAGCAATGAGCGAACCGCGGTCTGAGCATACCGCGACCCTACTCGCCGATGGCAAAGTGCTCTTGGCGGGCGGAGCCGCGGGCAACGCTGCGGAACTATTCGATTCCGCTACTGGGTCCTTCACCGCCACGGGCGAATTGATAGTAGGAGGTCGATGGGCATGCACTGCGACCTTGCTGAACGACGGGACAGTGCTGATTGCCGGAGGCCGTGACAGCGAAGATGTCTTCGACGCCTTGCCGCTGAACGACGCTGAACTGTTCAATCCCGCCACCGGAACCTTCGCGGCCACCGGCGCGATGACCCAGTTCAGATACAACCACACCGCCGCCTTGCTCAGAAACGGCCAGGTGTTGCTGACCGGAGGATTTAATGGAATTCCGGTCCAGGACGCAGAGCTTTTCGATCCAACAACGGGATCTTTTTCACGGACTGGAATTTTGGGTACACCACGCGCACAGCACACCGCCACCTTGCTCGAGGACGGCACCGTGCTTGTGGCCGGAGGATTCACCTACAACCCGCCGGGTAGCTTCTCAAGTGCTGAAGTATTCGATCCCGCAACCAACAAGTTCACGCCTACGGGCCCGATGGGAGCCGGGCGCTTCCTTCACACGGCAACACTGCTGAACAACGGCCTTGTGCTCGTCACAGGAGGACAGTCTACTATAACTATTCCGGAGGTGTTCGCCAGTTCGGCGGACACGTACAAGTAGCACTGGCGAGGAAATCCGGAGGCTTCAACCACGGCGTTCCGCACCTGCGAGGCGCGTCGCGCCGCCGCCACCGAGGCCGAGCCCTCGCTCGTTCCAAGGAACAGCTCTCAGCCTCAGATCTGGCGCCTCCGGTTCGCGCACCGAACGGACAATGGAAACAACCTGCACTACACCGAGTGAACTAGAGATCTATTCATTTAGCCAGGCCAACGAGGCACAACCCACAAGCGGCGTGTCTTAAGAAAGCCTGCAGCGAACCCTCTTGCAACTCCTGATAAGCCCCGACTGCGTCTTCGACGCGTCGCTAGCGCCAGAAACTTGGCGAGATTGATTTGTTGATTCGACAGGAGTTATGAGCCAAGTTCCTGGAGTCGTGCCGTCACCGGAAATTGTCACCCGACACGCGGCCGGGTGGCGGGGTAAACCGGATCAACTCGCGAGCCGCGCCAACGCCGGCTTCGCAGACGCTTCCTCTTTCAGGCTGAGTACAACGCGTCCGTTGACCTGCCCCTTCTTGAGTCGGCTGAACACATCGTTGATAGATTCCAGCGGCAAAGTCTCAATCGTGGCCTTCACTTTGCCGTCCCCGGCAAACGCGAGCGACTCTTCCAAATCAAGGCGGGTGCCTACGATGGAGCCACGAATCGTGTAGCCGTTTAGCACCACGTCGAAAATCGAAACAGGAAACTCTCCGGGCGGCAGGCCATTCAGCACGCAAGTTCCGCCGCGGCGAAGCATGCCAACCGCTTGTTTGAAGGCGATCGGTGAAACTGCCGTTACCAGCGCTCCCTGCGCCCCGCCGATTTGTTTTTGGATTTCTTTTACGGGGTCCTGCGCTTTCGCATCAATCGTAACTTCCGCCCCGAGCTTCCGCGCCAGCGCCATCTTTTCTGGTCCCAGGTCCACTGCCGCGACGTGCAGTCCCATGGCTTTCGCATACTGAATCGCAATGTGGCCCAGGCCGCCAACTCCGGAGATCACAACCCATTCGCCGGGCCGCGCTTCTGTCATTTTCAATCCTTTATATGTGGTGACACCGGCGCACAGGATCGGGGCCGCGTCCACGAACGAGATGTTCTTGGGAATTCGTCCTAGATAATCCGCTTGCCCCAATGCGTACTGCGCGAAACTTCCGTTCACCGAATACCCGGAGTTCTGCTGCTCTGGGCAAAGTGTTTCCCATCCGGCGAGACAATAATCGCAATGCCCGCAAGCGCTGTGCAACCAAGCGATGCCGACGCGGTCGCCTTCTTTCAGGTGGGTAACTCCCGGTCCGAGCGCCGCGACAATTCCTGCTCCTTCGTGGCCCGGAATGAGCGGCATCATTGGCTTGACGGGCCAATCGCCGTCTACCGCATGCAGATCGGTGTGACACACGCCAGTCGCAAATACTTGTACCAGTGCCTGCCCTGGGCCGGGCGTTGGGATGGGAACCTCTCGCACGGTCAACGGCTCGCCAAATTTTTCAACGACGGCTGCTTTCATGGTTTTCATGCTTGCCATTTTGCATCTCCTCTTCGCCTGAGCTGTCATCACACTAGCTCTGCTTCAAGGAACGGTATGTATCATTGCGCACAGCGGGATGTGACGCGGAACACAGCCGGGCGCGACAGGGGCCTGCGGCGATTGCCCGTGCCGAAGGGCTAGAGTAAACTGCGGGCCAGTGGCGGATACTTCCTCAATCGTCGGCCGCACGATCTCCCATTACACCGTCTTGGAAAAACTTGGCGGCGGAGGCATGGGCGTCGTTTATAAAGCCGAGGACACGCGGCTTGGCCGGAATGTTGCGCTGAAATTTCTTCCGGAAGACATTTCCCAGGATCCACAGGCCATCGAGCGCTTCCGGCGCGAAGCGCGCGCGGCCTCCTCGCTGAATCATCCGAACATCTGCACGATTTACGATATTGAAGAGTTTGAAGGGCGTCCCTTTATCGCCATGGAGCTGCTCGAGGGGCAGACGCTGAAGCGGCGTATCGCGAGGAAATCGATCGAGATTTCGCAGCTTCTGGAGATTGGAATTCAGATCACCAATGGACTGGAAGCTGCGCACGCCAAGGGCATCGTCCACCGCGATATCAAGCCGGCAAACATTTTTCTCGTGGATCCGGGACCGGCGAAGATACTGGATTTCGGGCTGGCCAAGTTCGCGGCTTACCGGCAACCGGAGGCGGAGTCCGCGGGCGAATCGTCCATGCCCACACACCGGCACGTGCTGGACGACGGGCTCATCACGAGTGCGGGCAGCTCGGTGGGAACGGTCGCGTACATGTCGCCGGAGCAGGCGCGGGGTCAGGAGTTGGATGCGCGCACGGATTTGTTTTCGCTGGGCGTTGTGCTTTATGAAATGGGAACCGGCGTGGTTCCCTTTAGCGGCTCTGCTGTTGCTCTGATTTTTGATGGCATCCTGAATTCCTCGGCTGCGCCTGCAAGGAAGTTGAATTCGAACTTGCCCGCGGGCTTGGAAAATATCTTAGCCAAGGCGCTCGAGAAAGATCTCGGTCTCCGTTACCAAACGGCCGCCGAACTTTGTGCGGACTTGAAGCGGTTGAGACGCGATCTGGATTTGGGACACTCTGGGACGAGCCCTGCTGTGCGCGCCGCACTGGAAGAGGTTCCTGAAAGACATCCGTCTTCTCGCTGGCAGACCTGGGCACTGGTGGGCGGCGCGCTTATCACTCTCGCGGTAATTCTTGGGTACGTGCCGGCACGGCTTGCGGCGCCGCCTCGCGTGCTGCGAACTGTGCAACTCACCAACACGAACCGGCCGAAATCGGACATCGTCACGGACGGGTCGCGGCTCTACTTTATCGAGGGCCAATCGGCCCTTTCCCAAACGTCCGTGACCGGCGGCGATACGTTTCCGGTGCCTAATTCTCTAGAGGACACCGGTTTCTCCAATGTCTTCGATATTTCGTCCGACGGTTCCGCACTATTGATGAACACCGCGCGAGGGACTTCTCTCGACGGCCCGCTTTGGAGCGTGCCTGTGCTTGGCGGTTCGCCTCGACGATTAGGAATCCTGGAAGGCCACGCTGGAGCTTGGTCGCCGGATGGAAAAAAGATCGCTTATAGCAAAGGGAATGAGATATTCGTGGCGAAGAGCGACGGCGGCGAACCACAGCGCCTCTTGCTAGCGGGCGGAACTGCCAGCGATATTCGCTGGTCGCCCGACGGAGCGGTTTTGCGTTTTACGGTAAACGATCCTAAGACGAATTACCGCTCGATCTGGCAAGCGGCCGCGGACGGCGGCAATCTTCATCTCTTGCTTCCGGGCTGGAGTGATGCGCCCAACGAATGCTGCGGCGAGTGGACGCGGGACGGAAAGTATTTCGTTTTCCAGACGCGGCGCGACGCGACGATGGACCTCTGGGCCATCAACGAACGTGGTGGTTTTTTTCGCGCCACACCGCAGGCGCCGGTGCAGTTGACGACTGGGCCGATGAATGTCGGCAACCCCGTCCCAAGCCGCGATGGCAAGAAGCTTTTCGTCCAGGGCTGGCAGCCCCGGGGCGAATTGTTGCGCTACGATGCCAAATCCAAACAACTCGCGCCCTACCTTTCTGGAATTTCGGCGATGGGGCTCGACTTCTCTCACGATGGTGAGTGGGTCGCCTACAATGATGCCACCGACGGCACTATGTGGCGAAGCAAAACGGACGGAACTCAAAAGCTTCAGCTTGTTTTTCCGCCCATGCAAGCGTACTTGCCGCGCTGGTCTCCCGACGGCAAGCAGCTCGCTTTCTTTGGTCATCCACCCGGTGAGCCGTGGCAGATCTATGTGATTCCTGTGCAAGGCGGCTCTCCCGAACTGATCTTTCGAGGTACAACCAACTCTGCGGACCCCACCTGGTCGCCGGACGGCAAATCGTTGGCTTTCGGGGAAAACTCTCTGAGCAATCAGGGCTCTGCAATATACGTCCTAGATCTGAAGACGCGAACGCCGACGAAGTTGCCGGGCTCCGATGGACTGTATTCTCCGCGCTGGTCTCCCGACGGGCGCTACTTGGCCGCGATTCCGCTGGATTCGCTCAAGCTCATGCTGTTTGATTTCACAACTCAGAAATGGACTGAGCTTGCCAACCTCTTCGTGGCCTATCCAACGTGGTCGCGAGACGGACGCTATCTCTATTTTGACGGAATTCTCGACAACCAGGAGAGCTACTTCCGCGTGCAAGTCAGCGACGGCAAACTCGAGCGCATCTTCAGCCTCAAAGGTTTTCAGGCCGCCGGCGGCGCCTTCGGAAACTGGAGCGGCCTCGCGCCCGACGAATCTCCGCTGGTGGTACGCGACGCCAGCATCCAGGAAATTTACGCCCTGGATTGGGATCGGCCTTAATCCGTCCCGCTTCACGCAACTGCCAGCACAGGCAACGAGTGGAATTCCTCTGGTCGAAGACAACAGACACTCAAGGTAAACTGACAAGATAAATCTGAGAGGAAGCGGGGACTGCGGAAGGAAATGAACGCGCGATTGCAGGTGATGAAATTTGGCGGGACGTCGGTGGGCGATGCCGCGTGCATCGCGAGGACGGCAAAGATCATCGCAGACAGTGGACGTGGAGGAGCCTGCGTCGCGGTGGTTTCCGCGATGAGCGGGGTGACCAACCGGCTGATCGAAGCGGCGAAACGAGCGGGAACCGGCGAGAACGGCCAAGGAGCGGCGGTTCTGGCGGCGCTGCGCGCGCAGCATGAAGAGGCGCTGAGTAGCCTTGTTTGCGATGAAAATGCGCGCAAGTCTGTGCGAGAGGAGATGGAGGAAGTATTTGCAGAGGGGAGCAGACTCTTTGAAGGGACGGCGCTGCTGCGTGAGTTGACGCCGCGAACGCTGGACGCGATATCGAGCTTGGGCGAGCGGCTGTCCGCGCCGCTGGTGGCGGGAGCGGTGCGTGAGCTTGGCTTGCCGAGCGAAGCTGTGGATGCGACGGAAGTGATTATTACCGATGCGTTCCACGGAGGCGCGGAACCGTTGATGGATCGGACGCGGGAAGAATGCGAGGTACGGTTGCGGCCGATGTTGGACAAGGGAATTGTGCCGGTCGTGACTGGATTCCTCGGCGCGACAACCGAAGGAAAGCTGACTACGCTCGGTCGCGGCGGGTCCGATTATTCGGCGACGATTTTGGGCGCGGCGCTGAGCGCGGATGAAGTGATTATCTGGACGGATGTCGATGGCGTGCTGACGGCAGATCCCCGGCTCGTGCCGGAAGCGCGAACGATTCCGGTGATTTCTTACCGCGAAGCCGCGGAGCTGGCGTTTTTCGGCGCAAAAGTTTTGCATCCAAAAACATTGAAGCCGGTGATGCAGGCGGCAATTCCGGTGTGGATACGCAACAGCTTTGCGCCGGAGCGGCCGGGAACGAAGATTACGCCGGAAGGGCGAAGTATCGGCGGAGGCGTGAAAGCGCTGACGGCGATACAAGACGTCGCGTTGATCAGCGTGGGCGGGCCGGGGATAGTGGGATTGCCGGATGTTGTGGGACGGACTTTTTCGACGACGGCGGAAGTGCGCGCGAACGTATTGCTGATTTCGCAGTCGTCTTCGCAGAACGATATTTGTTTTATTGTGTCCGCCGCGGATGCGCAGAGGACTGTCGAGGCGCTGCGAAAAGAGTTTGCACAAGATCTCGCGCACGAGAAAGTGGAACACATTACGATTGATACGAACATCGCCATCGTTGCGGTAGTGGGCGAGAACATGCGCGGGACTCCGGGAGTTGCGGGGCGCACGTTCAACGCGCTAGGTCGCGAAAACGTGAACTTGATTGCCATCGCGCAGGGATCATCCGAATCAAATATTTCGTTTGTGGTGGAAGAGAAAGCAGCAAAGACCGCATTGATCACCGTGCATCGCGAATTTGGTTTGGGCGCGCCAGCGAACTAAATACTTTTCAAACCTTCAAGAGCCTTTAAGCCTTCACAACACAAGAGCCGGCCGAAAAGAGGGGCACAGCACTGCTGTGCCCCTACAAAGAATTCAATCCGCGACAAACTGTTTGTTAATTTGGCTTTTCGTCGTCGGATGGGATTTTTGTGATATCGCTGATGTCGGTGATGTCGCCGATGGTGCGTGTGGTGCCTCCGGGCTCTTTGACCATGCCGTCGAGAGTGGTTTTTGCGTGCTCGTCGACGGCGCCCACGGCGGCCACTAGGCAGGAATAGAGAAAGGCTTTGATGCCGGAGCGGAATTGCTCGGTGGATTGCTCCGTGGTGCGGGTGACGTCGTCGATCATAGTGCGGCGGCGATTCTCGCAAGCGACGCGATTTTCGGCATCGAGCGCGTTGAGAGCGGACCGGACGCGCTCGGTTGTTTCAGAGATAGCGAGATCGACTTGAACTTCCGCCTGCCGGCGGAATTCTTCGAGCGTGCTTCCCGCGGCGCTGTGCAGGAGCGCGCGGGATTCGGCTACACGGGCGTCCATCTGGGCGGCGGCTTCGCGGGTGACCATGCGCGTGGCTTCCATCACGCGAACCAGCTGGCGATCGGAGATGCGGTCCGCGGCAGCTTCAAATTGTTCGGTGGCCTGGCCTAGAGATTCGTCCAGGCGGCCGCGCGTCTGCGGCACGATTTCGCCAGTGGCCTTGTCTACGAATTTCTGCGTCTCGGCAAGATTGCGCTGCGTATCGGCGGCGAGTTTTTCGAGGCGCTGCACAATTTCTTCGGCTTGTGTGCGGAAAGCATTGTGCTGCTCTTCCCAGCGGCTTTGGACTTCGCCGAGGCGCGACTCGAGGTGGCCTAGAATTTCTTCGCGAGAAGAACGCATCAGCGATTCCAGACGCTGCTCGGAAAATTCGCCCAGTTGTTGAAGATTTCTTTCGCGGACGCCTTCGACACGCGCGAGGGCAGCGTCGATGGCTTCATCGAGATGCTCGGCCAGCGCGTTCTGGACTACTTTTTCGGCGGCGGCCTGCAGTTTGCCCTGCATGGCGGCTACCAATTGATCGATGGTGATGGCGACGCGCTCCGGTTTTGGCGGAGAGGATTCTTTGGCCGAGGGAGCACCGGCTGCAGCAGGGGATGGCGACGGAAATTCCGTGACCAGGCTCGTTCTCGCCTCGCTGCCACTGGATGAAGCAGCAGATGGAAATGCGGCGGGAGCGGTTGGCGGCGCGGGCGGTTCCAGCGCGGGAGCAACCGCTGTAGCTAGACCAGCCGACGATGCACTTCCTCCCAGCAGGCGATTCCAATCCGGCGGAGGAGAAGAAAGATTCCAGATATTCGCTGGGGATTCCAGCTCGACGCCGACTTGGAAGAGTTCGCGAGGGCTTGCGGGAGGATGGACGGATTTTACAAAGGCGCGAATGACGGGAGAGATGGTCTCGCCATCCGGTTGGAGGACGCGAAGACCGACGGACGCTCCGATGGGATATTCATGGCGCGATGGATAGCGGCAGCCGTGAAGATTGAAGCTGACAGTCGATGTTTTTTCCTGGAAGGAGAGGCCGGTTTTGGTTTGGCCGAGGACGACCAAGGGAACAGTGCGGTCGATGCGCGTGCTGCGGCGGCCCTCCAAGCCGGAGAGAGAATGAAGATGATCTGGGGGAGCGGCTAAGCTCACTTCTATCCTCCACGTTGCCAGTTGTGAAGCCTACCACCGTCGCGGCGGAGAGCAAAAGAAATGTTGGTGGAGGGCAGTGAATAGTGAGTAGTGGGTAGTGAGTGGTGACTAGGAGGTCGACAATTGAAAGTAGTTCCTCCAAAGATGGAGTTAAGCGCGATGTTGAGCTCCCTTCCCTTCGTGTCCAGTTGGGTGGAGATGCTGAATGTGGATTTTAGCGAGGCCACGGAGCGGAGAGAGCAGCCAATCCTGCCAGAGAGGCCCCTTCCGACAAGGTCGGAACCTTCGGTCACCGGGTGTCTGGTTAACAATAAACCCCCCTCCCCGACCCCCTCCCCCCGGGTTTTTCATAAGTATTGATTCTAATGAAGTTAAGTCTTCTGTAAGTCGATCAATCAATAGTTGCGGTAGGTTGTGGAAGTGTTGATTCTAAAGAGCTTGCCGACGCCAATTTGCACTAAAATTGTGCAAAATGCGGTTTGTTTGTAAGTATTGCGAATAAGTCGTAGAAACAGTCTCCAGAAAGCAAAAACGCCAGCAAGGATGCTTACGGAATCGACGAACAGTATTACCCAGTGAGTACGACACGCGACAAGTAATATTTTGTCAAGAAAAAAGGCGAGAAGCCTTGCCATGTGGCGGTCTATTTCGGGCTCTGTGCCGCTCTGTGCCACCAGTACATTACAAATTAGGAGAACTGGGCTAGTCTAAAAGGTCAGCTGGGATCACTTCCGGGTTGCAGGCTATCAATCAGGAACCGTCGTTCGTAATTTCCGAGAACGTTTCTGGATAACTTCCTGTAGCCGACCACTCGTCCAAAACTCATGTTAGCGTCCCAGAACGGACCCTTGGGACTATGAGAAGGGCTTGTCCGGCCACTCAACTTGGCGATTTGGCTTGATGCTGAAGAACCGGTGAGTCTTCAGCTCTCGTGCAGTGCGATGAGTGGATCCACTTGGCTGGCACGCCGCGCGGGAAGATAGCATGCAAGCATTGCGACTGTCAGGAGCACAAGCGACGCTCCGGTGAGGCTGGCAGGATCGCTTGCGCCAACGCCGTAGAGAAACTTAGACAGAGCGCGCCCAAGCAGAATCGAGAGCATCAGCCCGATTCCAACCCCGCAGATGACGAGCATCATTCCCTGACGAAGAATCAGACGCAGCACGCTTGCCTGACCAGCGCCCAACGCCATGCGAATACCAATCTCGCGCCGACGCTGATTCACGGAGTAGGCCATGATTCCATAGAGGCCAATCGAGGCAAGTCCGAGCGCCAAGAATCCGAACACGCCGAGGATCCCTACCCCCATTTTTGCGCCCCAAAGCGCTTGCTCGATCACTTTGGTTCCAGTTCGAATGTCGTCGATCGGCAGGGCAGGATCGATATTCCGGATTTCACTCTGGACGGAGGCGATCATCTGTGACGGATCATGCTCGGTCCTTACGTAGAGAACCATCGACTCGGAGTAATTTTGCCGAAGAGGAACGTAGACGCAAGATTGTGGCGCTTCGCCGAGCGTTTGGTAATCAGTGGTCTTGACGATGCCAACGATTTGACGGAATTCCTTTTGGCCGGGCAGCTGGAGGCGTTTGCCGAGGGGATCCTGGTTGGGCCAGTAGCGGCCCGCCATGGTGTCGTTGATGATCGCGACCGGGGCTGCGCCTTCGCGATCGTTTTGGGTGAATTCGCGGCCACCGAGGAAAGCGATACTCATCGTCGAGAAATAATCGAGATCGATCGTATTTATGACGCTCGAAATTTCTTCAGATTTCTTTCGCTGCTCCTGGCCTTCCATTACCACGCCGCTTTGGGCGCGGCTAAACAGCGGCAGGTTTGCGGCCCATGAAACAGAGGCGACTCCGGGAACTGTTGCGAGGCGATCACGCACGTCTTTGTAGAACTGTTCTGTTCTTGTTCGGTCGTAACCCAACTGGCCGGGGTAGAGCAAGAAAACGGTGAGATTCTTCGTTTCGAAACCAGGGGTGATCAGGTATTCGCGCTGAACG
>DATFZQ010000234.1:0-2273 GCA_035314345.1 Candidatus Acidiferrum sp. | reverse complement strand
CCCGGATTTCCGTTATCTCAGTGGACTACCAATTTGATAAAATGCAACGAAAGCTCTGAGAGACGCGGGTTTGGATGTGATCTGGGCGGTGTGGAGGTGGAGCGGCGGTGGGTGAGACACAAAATCGGCCCTTTCAGCTCTCCTTCAATAGCTCGTTGAAGGTCGATTTCCAAGGCGCCCGGGTGACCTCCGACGGTGGTCTGATTCTGGTGCGCGAACTGGATGAGCGTCTGGGCTTGAGCGTGCTCATCGAACGCCACCTGATCGATTCGCGCCGAGGCAAGAATATCCAATTGCCGCTGGCCGACCTGCTGCGGCAGTCGATCTATAGCCGCTTGGCCGGGTATGCGGATGTCAACGACGCCGCGCGCCTCTCTCAAGATCCGACCTTCCGGCTGATCGGCTCCAAGAAGATTCGGAGCGCGGCGCGGCCTTAACCTCGCGTCTCCAATCATTCGAGACGGGCGTGCTGACTCAGGAAGACAACCTCGCCGGGCTGGCCGCGCTCAACCGGGACTTGAACGCCAAGGCGGAAGCTATCGCTTCACCGCGCCGCGTGGTGCTGGACATGGACAGCACCGAGATTCCGGTATACGGCGAGCAGGAGCAGAGCTCCTACAACGGACACTTCGAGTCCACTTGTTATCATCCGCTTCTGCTGTTCAACCGCGAAGGCGACTGTTTGGCCGCGAAGCTACGGCCCGGCAGCGTCCACAGCGCCGATAGTTGGGAAGAACTGCTGCTGCCCGAGATCGAGCGGCAGCAGGCGCGGGGCAAGGAGGTGGTCTTCCGTGGTGACGCGGCCTTTGCCAAGCCGGAGCTCTACGAGGCGCTGGAAGAACGTGACGTGAAGTACGCGATCCGCCTTCCGGCGAACGACAATTTGCAGCGGAACATTAGGGAGTTGTTGACGCGGCAAGTGGGACGGCCAAGCCACAAGCCGGTGTTTCGATTCAAAAGTTTTCTCTATCAGGCGGCGAGTTGGACGATAGCCCGGCGGGTGGTGGCGAAAATCGAGTTCCATTGCGGGGAGTTGTTTCCCCGTGTCGGCTTTATCGTTACCAACTTGGCGCTCGACAACCGGGCGGTGGTGCGCTTCTACAACAAGCGCGGCACGGCCGAACAATGGATAAAGGAAAGCAAGCAGGCGGTCGCGATGACGCGACTTTCCTGTCACCGCTTTCGCGCCAACGAGGTGCGGCTGTGGTTGAGCCTGATCGCTTACAACCTCGGGAATTTGTGGCGACTCCTAGCGCTGCCCGCGCCGATCAGGAAGTGGTCGCTGACCAGCTTGCAGCAGCGGTTGGTGAAAACCGGCGGACAACTCATCAAACACGCACGTTACTATTGGTTGCTGCTGGCGGAGAGCCATCTTACGCGGCGGTTGTTTGCCGGGATGCTGCGGAAAATCGCAGCGCTGCCGTCGCCGGCGGGATAAAGTGCGTGCAGCGCGGAGCAAATTTCGATGACGACGCTGGTTTGGCGGGGGAAGTGTCTGCGGACGCGCCTAGGAAAAGGGTCTTTCGGGGAGTTGCAGGCTCGCCGGAGGCGAAACCGAAGTCTTGCGGCACCGCCTGGGCACACCGTGGAGCAACGCCGGCTGAAACCTTGCATAGGAAAGCCCTTCGATCTATGCAACGAGTTGAAGTCGGAAAGTCAAAACGGAAATCCCGGTTGAAGCAGCCCAACAGTCTTGACCTGACTTTTAGGACTGCATTTCCCACAATGAATTGAAACTAATAGATGGTCGGGTCTCGCGGATCGCGTTCTTGTTCCGATCTTTCAGACCGGACCTCCGGTTGGCGTAGGATGCGGGCTTCGCCCCGGAAAAACCTGCTTAATCCTGTCACCCTCTTCAGGCAGATAACACGTTAAAAAAAAAGGTCGCAACTCATCGTCATACTTCGGCACCTGTATCGAAATCAGCCCCAGAGTTGAATTTCCTGGATCGGGATGCCACTGAATATTAATCCCGGACGGTGTCGGATAGATCCATTCACCGACGATGTGCCAGTACTGCTCATTGGGAGTGTGCGACTGGGAGAGTCTGGGAATTTCGACGATTTCCCTTCTTTGATATGTAGGCGATGGCGACGTGGATGCTCCTAGAAGGATGATGCCTCCATTTGCGTTTGCAAGCGAGCTAACGTCCTTAGCAAAATCGAATCTGCCACGTTCCGAACTGAGGTCCCATGGCTGCGTCTTCGCCTCAAAAATTTCGTTTTCTAGCGCACCCTTCAGCTCGTCAAATGCGCCGCGCGTTAGGATTTTCT
>DATFZQ010000233.1:0-53599 GCA_035314345.1 Candidatus Acidiferrum sp. | reverse complement strand
GCCGGCAAAATGAAATTCAACGTGCCCTGCACGCGCTGCGGCGGCACGGGCAAAATTCGCACAATCTGCCCAACGTGCAACGGCGAAGGCCGCCTGCGCCGCACCGAGACCATCGACGTGCGCATTCCGGCGGGCGTGGCCAGTGGTTCACGCGTGCGCGTTCCCGGCAAGGGTAACGCAGGAACGATGGGCGCGCCTCCAGGTGATTTGTATTTGCGCGTGGAGGTGCGGCCGCATCCCTTTTTCGAACGCCGCGGCAACGATTTATATACCAAAGTTCCCGTGACGGTGCCGGAAGCCACCCTCGGCGCAAAGGTCGAAGTACCCACAATTGACGGCCGCTCGCTGGTGCGCATTCCCCCCGCGACGAACAGCGGCAAGACGCTGCGCCTGAAAGAGAAAGGCGTGCCCAGCGCACGCAATGGCTCGCGTGGCGATCAGTACGTCGAGATCCAGGTAGTGGTGCCGCTACCGACGGATGAACGCGTCCGCAACCTGATGAAAGAACTAGAAACGATTGCGCCGGAAGATCCGCGCAAGGATTTATTCACGAAGGCAGGAGTGTGACGGCACGCTACATCACTCCTGCCGTTTGAATGTAGGGGCACGGCACGCCGTGCCCGTCTTCGAGAATGCAAGGGCGCGAAGATCGTGCCCGAAGTTGAGAGAGCAACAAATGCCACAGCGAGCCAGAAAACGAGCCAAGGCCGGCTACATGATTAGCGCAGTAGCGGAGATCTACAAGCTCCACCCGCAAACGCTGCGGCTCTACGAACGCGTCGGCTTGCTGAAGCCTTCGCGCTCGCAAGGAAACACGCGCCTCTACACCGATTCCGACCTCGAGCGCCTCGACGTCATCCTGACGCTGGCGCGCGACATGGGCGTAAACCTCGCAGGCATCGAAATCATATTGAACATGCGCGAAAAAATGGTCGAGATGGAACGCCAAATGACGGAATTCGCCACCGTGGTCCAGCAGGAACTGTCGCGCGTAGCGTCGTTGCATTCGCAAAACAAAGAATCACGCCACGCCATCGTGCGCGCCACTCCGCGCATCTTCCGCACTTCCTAACCACTTTCTTACAGCTTTTCGAAATCGTCAGTGGAGCTCTCTGAAATCCATCCAGCCTTCAGAAGCATTTCGTAAGCAACGTCGCTCAGAGGGCGATTCTCGTTCGGGACCCTGAAATCCTCTACTCGCGCGCGGTCAAGGATATCGTTCAATTTCGCTACGCGAGCAACGTACTCCTGCTGCGATACACCCAATTCGCGCCTTTTGACGCGTTGCTCCATCGCTTCGAGACTCGCCGTTAACCGGCAGACGACCACGTTTTTGGCGGAAGCCGCGCCACGGCATAGTTCCAGGTCGGCATGATCTTCCATGGCGCGCGCCAGCAAGAGCCGCCCCACACCGAGGGAAGCATAATTTTCGCAGACGGACTTAAGATTACGGTACATCACTCCGTCGTCGCCGTCGGCGGACGGAATATAAGCGAGCCCGAGCGCGTCCAAATCGATAGCCGCATGGGCAATGCCGTGACCTGCAAGGATGTCCGAAGCTTCTCCCAGGACGCTTGTCTTGCCTGCCCCCATCGTACCCGTGATGATCAGCAACGATTCCGTAATCCCCCCACTCTTCTCCAATCATGCCATTTGTTCAGAGCTGCCGCGATGGGGCAGCACTCGAACTGGTTCTCTGTCGCCTCTGTGAACTCTGTGTTAAGAAAACTCGCTCTGCTATCGCCGCTCGAACCGCACAGCTTGCCGTTCCGCCTCCGCGAACGTATGCTGTCCGCATGGCGCTTGAGAATTGCACGCTCTGCAAAGGAACCGGCTGGAAGCTCGTCCCACGTCCCGACGGAGCCGCGGGCAAAGTCGCCGTCGCTTGCGATTGCGGCATGCAAGACCGCGCAGAGCGCGTCATCGAGCGCGCCCACATCCCCAAACGCTACGAGCATTGCGATTTTGAAAGCTACAGCACGGACGTCGGAACAACACCGCCGCAAACCGACTCTCTGAAAAAAGCCAAGCTCCTGTCCCAGGGATTTGTTCGCGATTACCCCGGCGCCGCCGAGAAAGGCTTGTTGCTGATGGGGCCGTCGGGCGTCGGCAAGACTCACCTCGCCGTCGCCGCGCTGAAGGATTTAATTCGCCGCGGCCACGCCGGCCTCTTCTGCGATTACCGCGAACTCCTCAAAGAAATCCAAGCCAGCTACAACCCGGCTAGCGAATCCACGGAAATGGGCATTCTCGAACCCATCCGCACGGTTGAAATCTTGGTCCTCGATGATCTCGGCGCTAGCAAACCTTCCGATTGGGTCCGCGACATCGTCGGCATCGTCCTGAACGCCCGCTACAACGAGCGGCGCACCACGATTATCACGACGAATTACTATGACAATCCGGCTCAAGAAGGCGAAGCCACGCGGCTTCCCAGCGGAAAACTCGTCATGCCCACCCGCGAAGATTCCCTCGACCAAAGAATCGGCTGCCGCATGCGCTCCCGCCTTTTCGAAATGTGCCGCACCGTGGAAGTCATCGCCCCCGACTTCCGCCGCGAAAGCACCCAAGCCGGCCGCGCCCGCGCCTAGATCTTCGTAAGCCACGTTTCGCAACATGTCTCGGCCAAAAATTGCGGCGATGCTCGAAGGATCGGACCGGCGCTCCATCGGACGCGCGGACGAAGTGGCGCAGCTCGTTCTCAAAGAGCCAAGCCGCTTTCGCCAACTCATCGAGTGCCTCTGGGACGAAAATCCCGTTGTACGAATGCGCGCCGCCGATGCCGCCGAAAAAGTTTCCGCCAAGAAACCCCGCCTCCTCGATCGCCACAAAGCAGAACTCCTCGGCCTCCTCGCCGAAGCCGAACAGATCGAGCTCCGCTGGCATCTCGCGCTCATGGTCCCGCGGCTTCGTCTCACAGCTCCGGAACGCCAGCGCGCGGCCGCAGCGTTGCAGCGCTACCTCGAGGATCGCAGCTCGATTGTGAAGACTTTTGCCATGCATGGGCTAGCTGACCTCTCACAAAACGATCCCGATCTGCGCAGCAAGGTCAAGCAGCTTCTCGAGGAAGCCGTGCAATCCGGAACGCCGGCGATGAAAGCGCGTGCTCGCAAGCTGCTCAAAAAATAACCGGCGTAGCCAAATGTTTCTCGCGGGTTTGCATCACAGGAACATAGAGGCCGCAAGCCAGGAGCGGGGCGGGTTCGTCTAAGCCGGTTTCATTGACACAAAGCGGACGCGGCGAGTATCCTTTTAAAGTTGCAGCGCGCCTCGAAACGCCCGCAGCATTGTCCCGAAAGACCGCTCGGCGGTTAACCTCCTTGTAGGAACCCTGTCAGGGAATTCGCAAGGAATCTTATCGACGTTTTGCGTTATCCCGGCTTAGCCGGGCTGGACAGAATAGAAGTTATCTTCCGGAGGCCAACAACCATGTTACCCGACCATGACAACCAGTCCTCAGAAGCCGCAGCGGCACCCGCACCTGATTCAGAACCAGCTCAGAACACCACTCCAGAAGAAGTGAACACGGCGCAAGCAGGCGCGCCCGCCGAGCCTGTGGCGCACGAGAGCGCCCCGGAGCCCATCTCACCCGCGAGCGACGCCGCCCAGGAACAGGCGAAAGCTGCGGAAGCACCAGCGGCAACGGAAGCCCACGCAGCAGCTGCTCCCGCCCCAGCCGACGCCGAAGCCACGGCTGCCGCCGAAGAAGCGGCCGGCTCCGAAGAGATGAGCAAGTTGATGGAGCAGTACGATGAGCAGCACGAAGCTGCCTCGCAAAACGAAATTATCGAAGTAAAGGTCGTCGCCTACACCGAACACGGCGTGGTGGTGGACCTCGGCGGAAAGACCGAGGGACTGATTCCCGCGGCGGAGTTCTCAGAGACCGACATTCCGCGTCCCGAGCCCAACGCCACGATCGAAGTGCAGCGCACGGGCGAGCACAAAGACGGCTTCACGATTCTCTCCTACCAAAAGGTGCTGCGTCGCCGCACTTGGGAAAAAATCGAAGCCGCCTACAAGGCCAAGGAAACCATCACCGGCAAAGTGGTGGACCGCATCAAGGGTGGCCTCGTCGTGGACATCGGTGTTCGCGCGTTTCTGCCCGGCTCGCAGTTTGACTTGCGCCCCACGCAGAACCTCGACGACCTGACGGGCACCGAAGTGCAAGTCCGCGTCACCAAGCTCAACCGCCGCCGCGGCAACGTAGTCGTCAGCCGCCGCGCGATTCTCGAGGAAGAGCTGCACGCCAAGCGCGCCCAGTTGATGGAAACGCTCACCGAGGGCCAAGTCGTGCACGGTCATGTGAAGAACGTCACCGAATACGGCGCCTTCGTCGATCTCGGCGGCATCGACGGCTTGCTCCACCTGACGGACCTGAGCTGGGGCCGCGTCAAGCATCCTTCCGACGTCGTCAAGCCGGAGCAAGAGCTGGACGTCATCATCCTCAAGTTCGACAAGGAAAAGCAGCGCGTCTCGCTCGGCCTCAAGCAGTTGATGCCTGATCCCTGGGTCAACGCTGCGGAAAAATACCCTGCTGGTGGCAAAGTAAAAGGCAAAGTCGTAGGCGTCGTCGACTACGGCGTTTTCGTCGAGCTCGAACAAGGCATCGAAGGCCTAGTCCACGTCACCGAAATGAGCTGGTCGAAAAAAGCCCAGCATCCGTCGAAGGTCGCGAAAGTCGGCGAAGAGGTCGACGTCGTCGTCTTGGACATCAAGCCCAGCGATCGCCGCGTCTCGCTAGGTATCAAGCAGGCGCTCCCTGATCCCTGGCTGCTGGTTGCCGATAAATATCCGGTGGGCACCATCGTCACCGGAAAAGTCCGCAACATCGCGGAGTTCGGCGCCTTCGTTGAAATCGAGGAAGGCTTTGACGGCCTCGTGCACGTCGGCGACGTAAGCTGGACGGAGCGCATCAAGAACCCACATGAAGTCTTCAAAAAGGGCGAACCGGTCACCGCTAAGGTGCTGAAGATCGATCCGGAGAATCGCCGCGTCTCCCTCGGCATCAAGCAGGTGAACGACATCTGGGGCGAGTGGTTCAAGCAGCACAAGGTCGGCCAGATCGTGAAAGGCAAAGTCTCGCGCATCGCCACCTTTGGCGCGTTCGTCGAACTCGGCGATAACATCGAAGCCCTCTGCCACAACACGGAAATCGAGGAACGCAAGCGCCGCGACGAAGGCCACTCACCAATGCACCGCACCAGCACCGGTCCGCTAAAGAGCGCCGGTCCGCTCGAGCCGGGCAAGGAGTACGATTTCAAGATCATCAAGATCAGCCCGGAGACGCGCCGCATCGGTCTGAGCTATCGCGCCGCCGCCAAGCAAATCGAGCGCAAGGAAATCGAGCAGTACCGCTCCACGTCCACGTCGAAGTCTTCCTCGACGGCGACGATTGGCGACGCTCTCAAGTCCAAGTTGTCCGCCCGGTAAGCTCGGTAGACGGCAGCGTCACACGGCACTTGGCAGGCTTTCTTGCAGCAAACCGGGCTGTGCTTCCCAGGGCGCCCCGGCGGCGAGGCAATAGGGGCAGCACAATTTCATTTACCTGCGGGTCAATTTAATGATAGGAAGAGTGGCAACCGGGCGCGTTACGTCGCTCTAAACCGTTTCGCACCATGAACCTGCGGTCGCTGATACACTGGCTCTGCAACGAGGCATAGGCACGATGACCAAGCAACTCACGCTGACGAAGGCCGACCTCATCGAAGAGGTCCTGCGCATCACCGAACTCCCCCGGAAGGAGTCCGAGACCATCGTCGAAACCATCTTCGACAGCATCATCGAGTCCTTGCAGAACGGCGACAAAATCGAGATTCGCGGCTTCGGCAGCTTCCGCACGCGCCAGCGCCGCGGCCGCGTGGGGCGCAACCCCAAAACCGGCGAAAAAGTCGAAGTCCCGCCGAAGAAAATTCCATTCTTCAAGCCCAGTAAAGAGCTCAAGGATTTTGTGAACACCTCAGAAGCAGCAGCCTCGGCGGGAGCAACCTCTACTGCGCCGGCTTCCGGCGACGCGAAGCATCCCTAAGTGGCACAAGCTTCAGCCTGCGCTCTTGTAATCGCCAGACAGCCCGGCTTCAACTCCCCCAGCGTCTTTTCACATCACCCACAACTTCGGGACCGCCGAACATAGCCGCACGATTCTCAACCTCTTTTGCGTTATGCTGTCCGCGCTACTTTTCTTCTTGAGGACGCTTGTCGATGGATTATCTCTGGACCCCTTGGCGCTACCAGTATATGGAGCATGTCACATCTGGCAAGCAGCCCGAGTGCATTTTTTGCGACGCCGTCGCGCGCAACAAAGATGACGAAACGCTGATCGCCTATCGCGGCGCGAAAACCTTCGTTATCCTCAACCGCTTTCCGTACACCTCGGGGCACGTCATGATCGTTCCCTACGCGCACGTCGCCGAATTGAACTTGTGCGATGCCGATGCGCTCGCCGAAATGATGCAGCTTGCGCAACGCATCGAGAAAGCCTTCCATTCAAATTACAAACCCGACGGCATGAATCTCGGCATGAATCTCGGCCGCGCCGCAGGCGCCGGCGTCGCCGGACACTTGCACCTTCACGCCCTTCCGCGCTGGTTCGGCGATTCCAATTTCATGACCGTCACCGCCGAAACCCGCGTCCATCCCGAAGATCTCAGCGTTACGTATCAACGCCTCCGCAAAGCCCTCGCGAGCTAATCTCCTTGCATCGCCTTTAGGGTCCCGCGCACTAGCAACACTGTCATTCCGAGCGAAGCGAGGAATCTGCTTTTCTCTTCTCTGTGTCCTCCGCACCCTCTATGTAAATCTTTTTCTTCTTCTGCGCTAAACTAATCCCAACCATGAATCTCGATCTGACCGAAGAACATTCTCTTCTCCAAAAAACCGTCCGCGACTTCGCCGAATCCGAAGTCCGTCCCCTCGCCAAAGAACTCGACGAAACCGGCCACTTCCCTCGCGCCCTCTTCGCCAAAGCCGCCGATCTCGGCCTCACCGGCATCGCTATCCCCGAATCCGAAGGCGGCGCCGGCTTCGACCACGTCGCCTACACCATCGTCATCGAAGAAATCTCCCGCTGCTGCGCCTCCACCGGCGTAATTCTATCCGTGCAAAATTCCCTCTACTGCGATCCCATCCATCGCTACGGCACGCTCGAACAAAAAAAGAGATTCCTCGAACCATTCGCCCGCGGCGAAAAAATCGGCTGCTACGCCCTCACCGAACCCCAAGCCGGTTCCAACGCCGCCGCTCTGCAAACCAAAGCCATCCTTCGCGGCGACAAATACATCCTCAACGGAACCAAAGCCTGGATCACCAACGGCGGCGCGGCCGACGCCGCCATCGTCTACGTCAACACGCATCCCGAAAAAGGCGAAAAAGGTATCACCGCGCTGGTAGTGGAAAAAGGCACGCCCGGCTTCAAAACCGGCAAGGAAGAAAAAAAGCTCGGCATCAGCGCTACCGCCTGCTGCGAATTAATTTTCACCGACTGCGAAGTCCCCGCCGCCAATCGCATCGGCAACGAAGGCGAAGGCTACAAAGTCGCGCTCTCCACGCTCGACGGCGGCCGCATCGGCATCGCCGCGCAAGCCACCGGCATCGCCCAGGGCGCCTTCGAGGCCGCCCGCCAATACGCCCAAGAGCGCCTCGCCTTCGGCCATCCCATCTCGCAATTCCAAGCCATCCAATTTATGCTCGCGGACATGGCCACCGAACTCGACGCCGCCCGCCTCCTCGTCCGCAAAGCCGCCTGGAAGCAAGACACCGGCGCCCGCTTCAGCATGGACGCCGCCATCGCCAAACTTTTCGCCAGCGAAATGGCCACCCGCGTCACCCACAAAGCCATCCAAATCCACGGCGGCAACGGGTACAGCCGCGAATATCCCGTCGAGCGCAACTACCGCGACGCCCGCATCACCGAAATCTACGAAGGTACCAGCGAAATCCAGCGCCTCGTCATCTCCTCCTGGGTCCTCAAATCCTGAAATGTTCGCGCATTTCTTGACAGCGACCGCTCTGGTATTTCAAACAGCCTGCGCCGGTCTTGTTTAGAGCGTTCGCTTTCAGGATGGCAGTTGCCAAGGCTACGGCAAGGAAGTAAGTTACTTTCGCCCACGCGCAAAAGGAGAGTCCTTCGTGCCAGAAAATAATAATCGGACGCCTGTCGAAAAAATGGTTGAAACGCCGCAGCGCACCATAAGCCGTCGCAGCGCAATTTGCTCAGCCGCCACTTTCGCCGGTGGCGTTGCCGCCTCTGCTGTCTTGCCTTTGCCTCTCCCCGCCGAAGACGTGAAAAAGGTTGCGACCGCAGCTCAAGCCAAGTATTCCATTGTCGCGAACGACGAAAGCGCTATCGTCGAAACCACCGCGGGCAAAGTGCGCGGCTACACGCGCTACGGAATATACACCTTTAAGGGAATTCCCTACGCTGCGAGCACTGTAGGAAAAGCACGTTTCCTGCCACCCACAAAGCCCACTCTCTGGACCGGCGTCCGCAGCTCCATGCAATACGGCTACGTCTGTCCGCAGGGGCCGCGCGGCGGCTGGGCGAACGACGAAGAGGCCTGGATGTTTTCCTGGGACGATGGAATTCCAGGCGAAGACTGCCTGCGGGTAAACATTTGGACTCCCGTCAACGACAATAAAAAACGCCCGGTGATGGTGTGGCTTCACGGCGGCGGCTTCCAGGCGGGTTCGGGTCAGGAGTTAAAGTCCTACAACGGCGAGAGACTGAGCCGGCGCGGCGATGTTGTAGTGGTGAGTCTCAATCACCGCATCGGTGTGCTTGGCCATCTGAACTTGGCCGCCTACGGCGAGCCCTATGCCAGCTCGGGAAATCTAGGAATGCTCGACCTCGTCGCGGCGCTGGAGTGGGTGCGCGGCAACATCGGAAATTTTGGGGGCGATCCGGGCAACGTCACAATTTTTGGCCAATCCGGCGGCGGAGGAAAAGTTAGTACCCTGATGGTGATGCCCGCGGCCAAAGGCTTGTTTCATCGCGCCATCGTACAGAGCGGCTCCATGGCGCGCGGCGCCAGCATGGATCGATCCGCCAAAATCGCGGCCGAGGTTCTCGCCGAACTCGGATTGAACGCTTCGCAAGTCAGCCAACTCCAGGACTTGCCCTACCAAAAATTGATTGAGGCCGGCGGAGCAGTCCAGCGCAAGAACGCGCGGGTCGGCCTCCCCAACATCCGCAGAATGGCCGAGACCCTGGTTTGGGCACCGGTCATCGACGGCACCGTCGTGCCCCGCCATCCTTTTGATCCCGACGCTCCCGCCATCTCGGCGCAGGTTCCCATGCTGGTGGGAACGGTGCTGAATGAATTCCTCAACGGAATCAACCATCCAGAATACGAAGTCATGACCATCGACGAGGTCAGGAAACGCGTCGGCGATATGTACGGCGATAAGAGCACACAGATCATTGAGGTTTTCCAGCAAGCTCATCCGAAAGAGAAACCGTTCGATATTCTTTCGAGGATCGCCGCTTCCAGCGTGCGTCAGGCAGCCGTAAGCCAGTGCGAGCGCAAGGCCGCGCAAAGTGCGGCGCCGGCATATTTGTACTGGTTCACCTGGAAGACCCCGGTGCTGGATCGCAGGCCACGGGCTTTCCACTGCGCCGAACTGGCGTTCTGTTTCGACAATGCCGAGCGCTGCGAGAACATGACCGGAAACGGAGCGGAAGCCCGGCAGCTTGCGGCCCAAGTCAGCGACGCCTGGATTCACTTTGCTCGCACCGGCAATCCGAACCACACCGGGCTTCCTTCATGGCCCGCCTTCACCGCCGAGAAGTGCCCCACAATGATTTTCGATTCGCCCTGCGAGATGAAAAATAATCCCGACACCAACGAACGAAAAGCCAGCGAACAAGCGTAGCTTTCGGAATCAAATTCGCGGCCACATAACCGTTGAAGGTTCGAAACCAGGCGGCATCGGCAGCACAGGCACTCTTGCCTGTGCTGCTCTCACCCACGGCGACGCCAGCATCACCGAGAATCTACATAGCGCCGTCCCTTTAGGGCGGCACTGTCCCGCATTATGTAGGCGCCGCGCTTCGACCGGAGGGAAAAATCTCCAAGTCCGTGCGGTCTCTCTCAGTGAGGCGAAATCGGGATCCCTACTCGCCCGCCGAAATATGCAAACCTACCGATTTGCCGCTCAGGTACAGTCCGATAGCCGCCCTATTCTTGGAATCCCGAGCGGACCAGACCGTCCTCTGCGCGCCTGAAAGTTCGTCGGCCTCGATGCTCTGCTGCGTCAACCAACTGGAAGGTATCAGCACCCGCAGCAACGCTACCAGATCAAGAAACTCACTCTCCGCGGTCGCCTCCGAACCTTGCGGCCAGTAGCAAACGTACTGAGTTGCTGGCCTGCCGGGTGCCCGCGATGAAGTCGCTTTAGCACTCTTTGTGGATACCGGAGCGAAATTGGCGCCCGAGACGGGTTCATTTCTTGCGGAGGATCTTGTGCCCGTAGAAGGCTCCGCGTGAATCAAGCAGCTCGCGGCCCCGGAGAGTTTGACCGTATCCCCGAATAAAGTGCTTCTGGAAGCCACGGAACTTCCGCTCCTAACCCCCAGTTGCCGGAACGAACTCGCGCGGTTTTCCAATACTTTCTTGAGTCCCTGGCACAAATCGTCGCAGTCGCCGTATCTCTTCGATGACCGCTCTCCGGAGTTCTCCACCGCAGGCCCAGCGCGCAAGTTATCTGTAGTTGCCGACGCAGGAGTTGTCGGCGCAGCAGTTGCCGGCGTAGGAGTTTCCGGCGCAGCATTTGCCACTGTGGGCTGCGGTATCGCTGCCGGAGCCGAAGCTGCGCGCGGCTGCGGTGCTTCAGACTTCGCCGATGCCGACAGTTCCAAAGCTCTCGACGGCGGCCTCGGATTCCGCGCCAGATCCACCGATGAGTTCAACCAAAACGAAATTCTCGCCGTGCCGTCAGCCTGTCGAACAGTTTGCAGATGCAATGGACACTGCCCGAGGTAAGGTCCATCTGCGATGTAAGGTCCTTCCAAGTGATACCCGCCGTAGTTGGTTGTTTCCAACCGAGCTGCCTCACAACCTTGCGGCCCCGCGTCAACATAATGATCCGCGCCAGGCGACTCGCTCTTGAATTGCCACAAATACTGCAGCTCATGAAGGTCGGCCATTGTCTTGGCGTACCACTCCTCCGCTTCCTGGGCCGGAACCTCCGCGGAGCACATGTACACCGCAACCTCGCTACTCAACCAGAAATCTGAGTGGCAGGGCACATGGATTGCCCCTACCGAAAGGTCCGGGTGCGGCGGTGTGAGCTTGGGATCTCTAGGTTTGAGCGGTGTGCTGCCGCGAAACTCGCGAAAATCGGTTTCCGCCCCATAAAGAATATATTGGAGACTCCAGCAGGCCCGGTCCTGCTGGTTCTTACACTGTGCGAACGTCGGAACAGCGAAAAAACTCGCAAAAAAGAGAGAAAGAAGCCAAGGAATTTTTCCGTTCATGACGTGCCTGCCCTTCGATACGAGATACACTTGTGCTGTAAGCAAGGACAGACCGGGGAGTGCCCCAGCGGCAGCAAGCGCGTACTTCACCGACTCCAGCTACGTACGAACTATCCTGCGGTTGGTAAACAAACAGATGGGATTGACGCCCCGAGGGTTGCCCATCCCTTGCAACAGGAATCGGTCTCCCGCGCGCCCGCGTTTCCCCATCCTCGTCGACTTATCCAACGCACTCTGCCACAACCCAGGGTGTCGAAAATTGTTGCGCGCCTTTCTTTGCCTGCTCTCGATTGGGCGGCTGGCGCAGAATCCCAATAGGGTGCCGGATGCCGCAGGGTGCGAAAGACCACCCGCGTCACCCACAAAGCCATCCGAATCCACGGCGGCAACGGCCACTTGGCCATTGGGAGTGCGGCGGCTTGTGCGCCACGAGCCTCAGCGCTCTGCTTGGCTTTCCAATTTGCGGGGCTCAATTTCGTCCTCCTTTGGCTCCCGCGCTCCTAAAGGCTGGTATCCGCCTCCCCGCTCCAGTTGACGTTCCGTGCGATTCTAAGCACCATCTTTCTCGCAGAACTCAGACGCCATCCTTCCAGCTCATGGAGCCATCATGTCTCAATTACCCAGCTTCGATCTCTCCGGCCAAGTCTCCCTCGTAACCGGAGCGGCCCGTGGACTCGGCCGCGCCATCACCCTCGCCTTGGCCAACGCCGGTTCCGACCTCGCCCTCGGCTTACGCGACGTGAGCAGCGCGTCCGGCCTCGTCCGCGAGATTCAATCCATGGGCCGCAAAGCTTTGCCTCTTCAAATGGACGTCACCGATCTCGCTCAAATCTCTTCCGCCATTCAAAAAGCTGCTGATCATTTCGGAAAGCTGGACATTCTCGTCAACAACGCCGGCAACGGCATCAGTGGCCTCGCGCTCGACGTCAACGAAAGCGACTTCGACCTCACTCTCGCTCTAAATTTGAAGTCAACTTTCTTCGCCAGCCAGGCCGCCGCAAAATTCATGATGCGCCAAGAGGGTGGACGCATCATCAATATGAGTTCGCAAGCCGCATTTGCCGCCTTGCCCACCGAATCCGTCTACTGCGCCAGCAAAGCCGCGGTTTCGCACCTGACAAAATGTCTCGCCGTCGAGTGGGGTCCGCACAACATCACCGTGAACGCCGTCGCTCCCACGTTCATCTCCACTCCGGGCACCGACGAAGCGCTCTCCGACGCCGCTTTTCGCGCCGACGTCATCGAGCGCATCGCCGCCCTCCACCGCATCGGTGAACCCGTGGAAGTTGCCGGCGCCGTCGTCTTCCTCGCCTCGCCCGCCGCCTCACTCATCACCGGCCACACCATCCTCATCGACGGTGGCTGGACCGCCCGCTAGCTGTCGGTCCAAATCACTCACGACTCTCGCCGATTCTCTAAATTGCTGTCTATTCCCCGCATCACCCAAGTCTACGAAGCACCTCCGAAGCCCAGCGCCTCGTCATCCCCTCGGTATGCCAAGTCTGGTAAATGCGAGTTACTTGGTATATGAATTGCCTCACGTATGCCCCTTCTGGACGACTTGCTTGCGAACGGATATTTCCCCAAGGAGCTTCCGCCGCCGTTTTCTACCAACTCATTCGCAAATGCCGTGATGTCCGGCCTTGGCGCACTTCCATCTTCTTTCCGTCAGTCAAGCTGGGTACGTCCCGCCAGCTTCACTCTCGCCAAAACGTCAGGTCTGAGACGCCGCCTAACAATCTCAAACCCAATTCGATATTTTTGTTTGGCTGAGCTTGTCGCCACTCAGTGGACCCCGATTCAGTCTCAACTGCAGACTTCCGCGCTATCCAAAAGCATGCCGGTGCTGGATAGCTCCGGCTCGAGAGCCCTAGTTCCGGCGACCCGCTTACAAGATCTAATCTCGAACAGAGCAGAGAACCGATCTCATGGGAAGTACACGCTATTATAGTTGCAGATATAAGCGAATTCTATCCCTCGATTTACACACATACGATTCCATGGGCATTCCACGGCAAAGCCTTTGCTAATGCAAACATAGGCAATTCAGCCTTGATCGAAAACGAATTGGATCGGTTGACGCGAGTGGGACAGGAGGGACAGACCGTAAAGAACTCAAGTCGAGATAGGTAGCTGCGAAATCACTGTCTCACCAAGCTACAAAACTCCCGCCAACTCCTTCCATCCGCTCCACTTCCGCGTCTCACGTTTGAATGATAACACTACATTACTGTACCTTGACAGTAATCTAAATCCATGCTACCATTTCCTATGTTTCGCCCGCGTCCGACGTCCTTGCACTCCTTCTACTCACCACTCACTGTCTCCCGCGTTTTCATACTCTTACGCACTCTTTTGCACTTCGCAAAATCACAACTCTTTTCGTTTCATATTCTTCCGCACTCTTTGCAAAAAACACCCGGGGTGGGGTGTGCTGTCCTTCTCTGCGAACTCTGTGCACGGCGCCTGCCCCGATCCTGTCGGAGCGTTAAAACTGACCCGCGCCTCTGCCTCGCCCGATCCGTTCGACACCCTGCATCGCTCGCCCGCATCCGCTTTAGAATCAATGCCCACCCAACCGCCCCCAACTATTGCATCCAAAGAGCTGACGCCAGACTTAAATCCTTTAGATGCAACGTTTACAAAAAAACGGGGGAGGGTCTCATCTTGAGGACCCCTCTCGCCACTCGTCACTCTCCACTAGCCACTTCGGCGTCCGCAGGCACACTTCCGTTATATCCTGTCACAGTGCTTGAACTGGACTGCGGCCTCGAATTCGATCCCGCGCGCGCGGAGGAAGATTTCTTCCCCTCCCTGCCGGCCAAACCTGCCGTCTGCCTCATCGAAACGCGCGCGGAAAACGCCGAACCGTTCCTGATTCGCACGCAGGACTTGCGCCGCCGCTTGCAGCGGCTCCTCGGCCCCGCCGATCCCGCCAGCAAACGCCTCAATCTTCGCGAACTTGCGAGCGGCATTCGCTATCGCCCCACCGGCTCAGCGCTCGAACAAATCTTCATCTACTACCAGCACGCCAAGCATCTTTTCCCGCAGCGCTATCGCAAACTCACTCGTCTGCGTCCGCCCGCCGTCCTGAAAATCAGCCTGCGCAACGCCTATCCGCGCTGCTACGTCACGCGCCGCATCGCCGTCGACGAAACCGGCGCGCCCATCGCAGGCGCTTACTACGGCCCGTTTCCTTCCCGAAAATCCGCGCTCGCTTTCTCCGAGCAGGCGCTCGACCTCTTCAAAGTCCGCCGCTGCCAAATTAAAATCCGCCGCGATCCCACGTTCCCCGGCTGCATCTACTCCGAAATGAAAATGTGTCTCGCGCCGTGCTTTGCCGGATGCACGAAAGAGGAATACGACGCCGAGGTTCAGCGCCTGGTGCAGTTTCTCGACACCAACGGCAACTCGCTCCGCGCCACGATCGAAGACGACCGCGAACGCGCCAGCGCCGATCTCGATTTCGAGCGCGCCGCGCAACTCCACAAGCGCCTCGAAAAACTGGACGATGCGTTGCGCTTCCGACCCGAGCTTGCCCGCCGCATCGCGAATCTCGACGCTGTAATTCTCCAGCGCGCCGCCGAAGAGCAGTCCATCGGCGTCTTCGGCATCCACGGCGGACGCCTCGCCGAGCCGTTTTTCCTGCGCTTCGGCGAAATCGCCAGCCAGCCGCGCTCCGCAGAGCACATCTTCAAGGACTATCTCGAAGGCAGCTCCGCGCAAACCGCCGAGCAAGCCGTGGTCATGTCTGCATCCGCGCTGAGCGCGGAAAAACCCGTCGCCTCATCCACGACCGCCGCCCGCGAAGAACTTGGCGAACACCTCGCCCTCGTCTCCCGCTGGTTCTACAGCAACCCTCGCAACGGCGAGATTTTCTTTCGCGAAAAGGACTGGCCATACCGTAAGATTCTTCGGGCCTGTTCGCGGCTGCTCTCTCCAAAGGGCCCCGAATCGCCTGCGGCGGAAACAATAGCGCCAGAAAAAACAGAATCGGAAACGCCGCCGCAAGGGACAACATGACCAAATCCGCCACACTCGAAGCCACAAAACGCTACGCCAATCGTTTTGCCGGACGCGCCGCCGACGGCCACTTCCGCGAAGCGCACGGCCTCGTGATGTCCTCGCTCGGCATCGGCACGTATCTCGGCCAACCCGACCCGAAGGTAGACGCAAGCTATACCGCCGCAGTCGTCGCCGCCGCTGAAAACGGCATCAACTTCATCGATGCCGCTATCAACTACCGCTTCCAACGCAGCGAGCGCAGCATCGCCGCAGCCATCAAACAACTTGCCGCGAAACGATTTTCTCGCGAAGAACTAGTGGTCTGCACAAAAGGCGGCTATCTAACCCCCGATGGCTCGATGCCCGAAGAACCGACTGAATATTTTCTTCACGAATACATCCGGCCCGGCATCTTCACGCCCAAAGACATCGTCGCCGGCAGCCACTGCATTACGCCGCGCTTTCTCGAAAATCAGCTCGATCGCAGTCTCCGCAATCTGCAGCTCGAGTGCATCGACGTCTACTACCTGCACAATCCGGAGACGCAGCTCACCGAAGTCTCCCGCCCGGATTTTCTCGAGCGCGTTCGCGATGCCTTCATTTATCTCGAATCCGCCGCCGACGCCGGCAAGATTCAGTTCTATGGAATGGCTACGTGGAATGGCTTTCGCCAGGAAGCCAAAGCAAGAGACGCCATGCAGCTCGCCGAATTTGCGCAAATTGCCACGGACATCGCCGGCGAAAAGCATCGTTTCCGTTTCGTCCAGCTCCCTTTCAATATGGGAATGACGGAAGCGCTTACGCTCGGCAATCAATCCATCGGCGGGCGCGAGCGCACCGTCATGGAAGCCGCAAGCGAACTTGGAATTACGCTCGTCGCCAGCGCGTCGCTGCTGCAAGGCCAGGTCGCGCGCAATTTACCGGCGTTCGTAGCCCAAGCTCTCGGCCTAGAAAATGATGCCGAACGCGCTCTCCAATTCGTCAGGTCGTCCCCGGGAATTACGACAGCTCTTGTCGGCATGTCGCGCGTCGAGCACGTCCACGCCAACGCGAAGCTAGTAAGCGTAGCGCCCGCCACGGTAGATCAATTCACCCAACTCTTCACCCGTGGCGAGGGCGCATGACCACGCGCGTGCTCACGTTCGCTCCTGCGAACGTGTCGGCCTGCGCAGAGAGGAATCTCTCTGCGATTTCAACTTCGCTTTCCCCGATCCGAAGTCCTCTCGCTCATCCAGTTCGTGATCGCCGCATCCACTTGGTCGAGCTTGCCCACGAAAAAATGGTCGGCGTCCTCCACAACAACGATTTTGTTTTCGCCCGGCAACGAAGCAACCATCATCTTCAATTTGTCCACTGCGCCGTAAATGTCATTCGCGCTATGCACGAAAAGCTTCGGTTTTTCACACCGCGCCAAATACGAAAAATCCGCATTGTTGACTGGCGCTCCCAGCCCGATCAACGAAGTGACTCGCTCATCTTCGCAGCCAACGCGAAGTCCCACCCAGCACCCGAAACTGAATCCGGCAACGAGAAGCGGAATATTTGGAAATTCGGCAGCGAGAAATTCCAGCGCCGAACGAACATCGCCGCGTTCCCCTTCGCCGCGATCGTGTTTTCCTTCGCTCATTCCCGTTCCGCGAAAATTGAAACGCAGCACTGGAAGTCCAAGCGCATCCAGCGATTTCGCAGCTTGATAGACCACTTTGTTGTGCATCGTGCCGCCAAAGAGCGGATGCGGGTGGCAAACGACCGCAGCCATCGGCGGCGAACCCACGCTAGGGCTCCACAGAATAGCTTCCAAACGCCCTGCCGGTCCTGCGAGAAAGAAATTGCGAGATTCGTGCTTTGCGCTCATAAGTCGCGTCAAAAGAAGTGCGAGTGTACCGCAACGCGAAGAAAAGTCCGAACTCGAGGCAGGGACGCAACGATTTTTTTAATCGATTAAGTTCTCTTGAAGCGAAATGTGGGTCTGTCTGTTCTATATCAAATAGGCTCGGTATCGGCCGTCAGAGCACGCTTTGACGATTCGGTACGCCGTAGGAGTAACAGTACTACTCCAATTACGAAATACCTCAATACCGTTTGTTCCCAAAACCGCGTACTAGGACGTAATTTCCAGACTTTCGCGTTGCAGTTTGCCGGTGCCGATGTTAGCGTTCGTTGAAATTCCAGCCCGAGTGGAGGAGCAATGAGCGACGGAGCCGACCGCCGCGAAGCCCGGCGTTTCAACATGACGCTGCCGCTGCGCGTGCTTCCGCACGAACCGCATGGGTCCGAACTCACGGCGCAAACCCGGGACGTCAGTTACCGCGGTCTCTACTTCCTTGCTGAAACCAAATTCGCTATCGGAAGTGAAATCGAATTTGTCATCACGCTGCCCGAGCAAGTAACGCAATCGAATGACGTCAATATTCGCTGCCTCGGCCAGATCGTGCGCGTCGAGCCCACCTCCAACGGACGCATGGGGATCGCCGCGAAAATTGAACGCTACGAATTCATGCCTGCCGCCGCTACCGCAGCATGAGTTCCGGCGTTTTCCGGCCATTCGCGCGCACTGTGCTCGCTCAGAACATCTTTTCAGATTGTCCTCCCATACTCTTTGCAGGTACTCGCTTGCGGCCACGCTCGGCGAGTACAATGGCGTGGGCCGTCCTCTTCACGTCTGACGGAGCGAGGGCCATTTCTTCGCGAGGAAACTTATGTATCACTACGACGCGAGTATTGCGCTTGAAGAATTAAAGGAAGATTCGCTTCTGCCGCATCCCGTCAAGCTGCGCGACATGATTCTGCGCACGCAGCTTGGTCCGGAAGAGGCAAAGGTGCTGAACCACGAATTCCAGGATTATCTGACGCGCTTCGGCGAGCTGCAAAACGTGGCGCGAGGCATCCTCGAGAAAATTGCTGCTGGTCGCCGCAAGGCTTCGTGATGCAAACGGCAGAAGCCGGAGTACGCCGCCGATGAAATCGAAGCCGCGGGTCCTCCTTTTATCTGCATCTTCCGGCGCGGGACACGTCCGCGCCGCGCAAGCTCTCGAAAAAGCGTTCGCCGCCCGCGGCGATTGCGCGGTCGAACACGTAGACACAATCGAATACGTCAGCAAACTTTTCCAGCGCGTTTATGACAAGGCTTATATTTCCATGGTGCGGCGCGCACCGGAGTTGATGGGCGTGCTCTACGACCGCCTCGATCAGCCCTGGCATCATCCACGGCGGCGCCTTGCCATGGATCGTCTAAACACTGCACCGATGATTCGAATGCTCAAGCGCGTCCAGCCGGATTTGTGCGTGGCCACGCATTTCCTGGCTGCGGAAATTGTTGCCTGGCTTATCGCCAAACGGAAATTGCGAGCGCACAACGCCATTGTTGTGACCGATTACGACGTGCACGCCATGTGGCTTTGCCGAACGGTTGATTGCTACTACGTGGCCATCGACGAAGCGGCCGAATATCTGGCGCGCATCGGCGTACCGCGCGACAAATTGCGAGTCACCGGAATTCCAGTTGATCCACTTTTTGCCAAGCCTTTGGATCGTGCGGAAGCGCGACGCACACTCGGTCTCGATCCTTCGGCCCCAACGATTTTGATTTCCGCAGGCGGCTACGGCATCGGCCCGGTCGAACAGCTTGTAAACGATTTGCTGGCGTTGCAGCGGCCCTGGCAGATTGTCGCCATCGCGGGCAAAGCGGAAAAAGTTCGCAAGCGGCTGGAAGAGATCTCTGAAGGCGCGGGCAAACTTTCGAGTGGCGCACCGCGGCTTGTCCCCGTGGGCTTCACCACGGACATGGACAAATACATGGCTGCGGCCGATCTTCTTGTCGGCAAGGCCGGCGGCCTCACCACATCGGAAGCGCTGGCGCGCGCATTGCCAATGGCGCTGATCGAGCCAATCCCCGGACAAGAAGAGCGCAACGCCGATCATTTGCTCGAGGCGGGCGCTGCGATTCGCTGCAACAATTTGCCGGCGGCGGCGTGGAAAATCGCGGCGTTGCTGGACGATGCAGCCCGCCTCGGAAGAATGCGCGAAGCTGCACGAGGCATGGGCAAGCCCAGCGCTGCGGCAGCCATCGCCGAAGATGCACTAAGACTGGTAGACTGACGTGGCCATAAAACGACGTACGCATTAGCTTTCGTTTCACAAGGGTTGCTGAACACGGGTCCCCATGCGACGCAACACACTTTTGATCGATGCCGACGACACGTTGTGGGAAAACAACGTGTTTTTCGAAAAGCTGATCGAGGATTTCATCACCCTCGTTGAGCCCTGCGGCTACACACGCGCGTATATCCGTCACATCCTGAATGAAACAGAACGGAAAAACATCCGACAGTACGGCTACGGAGTGCGCAGCTTCGGCCGTTCGCTTGAGGAAACTTACCTGAAGCTCGCGGACCAAATGGTGCGCCGCGAAACGCTTGCGCAAATCCATGGCCGCGTCATGGAACTGGAGCGCACGCCTCCGAAAATTCTCGATGGCGTGCCGGAAACGCTCGCTTATCTGACCGAGCGGCACCGCCTGATTTTGTTCACAAAAGGCGAGCCCGCTGAGCAGGCCGCAAAAGTCGAGCGTTCCGGACTGCAGGGCTTTTTCGAGTTCATCGAAATCGTCAGCGAAAAGGATGCTGAGACTTACGGCGGTTTGGTGCGCAAATATAAAATCGTGAAATCGCAGGGCTGGATGATCGGCAACAGCCCGCGCAGCGACATCAACCCGGCCCTGAAGATCGGACTCAATGCCGTCTACATTCCCCACCAGCATACCTGGCAACTCGAACACGAACCCGTCATGGCGGGCGCCGGGAAGCTCGTCATCGTCCCCGCATTTCGCGAGCTGCGCGGCCACTTCTAGAGCACCCTGGCGATTCCAATTTGGATGTTGGAAACGATGGAGCTTGGCGCGAGTCTAATCCTTTCTAGGCCACGCAAAGGAGGCTCTTATGGCAACGCCTGGTATTTCCTCAAGCACCGACTGGCGGCAGGAATGGTTCGAATTTGAAGACGCGACTTATCTGAATCTTGCGGGGCAATCGCCGATGCCGAAGGTTTCGCTGCGCGCGCTGCAAACGGCACAGGAGTGGAAGAAATTCCCGCACCACAAGCCGGACTCGACCTTCTTCGAAGTGCCGAACCGCATTCGCGCGTCGATTGCAAAACTCATTGGCGGCAGGGCGGAAGAGGTTGCGATCACTACTGGAGCGAGCACCGGTGTGGCCGCGGTTGCGTATGGGCTCTCCTGGAAGGCCGGCGATGAGATCATTACGGCGAAAGGCGAATTTCCGCTGCAGTATACAGTTTGGAAACCGATGGAAGAGCGCGAAGGCGTAAAGCTGAACATCGTTGCGCCGCGGGAACGATTTATCACCGCCGATGATTTGCTGGCGGCGATGACGCCGAGAACGAGGCTCGTGTCCGTGAGCCTGGTGCGTTTCGACGATGGCTCGCTGCTGGATGCGGCGCGCGTGGCAGAAGCGTGCCATGCGCGGGGCGCTTTGCTTTTGCTAGACGCCAGCCAGTGTTGCGGCACGTTGCCCATGGATATTGAAAAGCTGGGGGCGGATTTTGTCGTTTGCGCGGGATACAAGGGGTTGCTCAGTCCATTTGGCACAGGATTTTTCTGGGCTAAGAGCGAGCACATCGCCAACATGCGGCCAGGGCCATTTTATTGGATGGCTGTGGCCGGCTCGGACAATTTTGCTTCGCTCGATTTCGATAATCCGAAACCCGCTCCCGCCGCGAAGCGGTGGGACACAGCGGAGCCAGCCAGCTATTTCAATTTCAACCTTGTGGGCATGGATGTTTCGACGGATTTTGTGGTGCGCGTGGGGCCTGAAACTGTAGCGAAACACAATCGCGCCCTGATCGATCTGATGTACGAGCGTTTGCCAAAAGACCGCTGCGTTCCTGCGAGCCCGCTGGATGCGGCACGCCGAGGCGCTTATGGATGCTTTGCGGCACGGTCGCCGGAAAAAACGGCCGAGCTCTACCAGAAATTACGGAGTGAAAATGTGATTGTGAGCTTGCGTGAAGGAAATATTCGCGTGTCGCCGCATCTTTACAATACCGAGCGCGACATCGACCGCTTGATTTCGGTGGTCACCGCGTGACGACAGAACAGAAATGGCCGCGGGTTGCCGTGGTAGGCGCTGGCGCGGTCGGAGGCTACTTCGGCGGGATGCTGGCGAGGGCTGGCGCGTTGGTGATGATGATTGGCCGCGCCGCGTTTGTCGAAGCGGTGAAGAAGAACGGGCTATTTCTCGACACACTACAATTCAAAGAGAACGTGCGCGTCGAAGCTTCCACCGAGTTGATTGATGTTCGCGGCGCGGAGATCGTTCTTTTTTGCGTGAAGACCACGGACAATGCGGCCACGGCGAGTGCGCTCGTACCGCTGCTCGCTCCCGGCGCGTTGGTCGTGAGCATGCAAAATGGCGTCGACAACGCGGAGCAGATTCGCGCCGCCTCGGGCATTGATGCACTTTCCGCAGCGGTCTACGTCTCGGCGGCCGTTCCTGAGCCAGGCCACATAAAGCACGCTGGGCGCGGGGATCTCGTCGTCGGCCCGCGCAACGCGAAGAGTGAGCGGTTTGCCGACGTGTTTGAACGCGCAGGGGTCGGATGCCGGATTGCGGACGATATCGCTAGAGAGCTTTGGACCAAGTTCACCTGGAATTGCGGGTTGAACGCCATCTCGGCGCTGGGCCGCGCGAAGTACGGGCAGATCGCCGCGAGTCCCGATGCACGGAAACTTGTCGAAGCCGTGGTCTACGAGGTACTCGCCGTTGCGAAGGCAGCGAATATTCATCCGCCGGGATTTGAAGATCCGCAGGTGGCGCTCGCGGGCTCCTTCAAGATTGCGACACAAATGGCGGAGGCACTTTCTTCCACTGCACAAGACATGATTCGCGGGAAACGCACGGAAATCGATTCGTTGAACGGCTACATCTCGCGGCGCGGCGCGGAGCTGGGTGTGCCCACGCCGGTGAATCATGCGCTGTACACTCTGGTGAAGCTGGTCGAAGCCACAAACATTCGTTCCGCGGCCTCCGCAACTTCCTAACTTAAGAACACTTCAACCGTCTCGAAGTGCCAACGGCGCTTCTCGCCATTCGCCACCACGAGCATGAAATGTGGACGCGCGGTTTAGCCGCGGCACTTGGCTTCATCCCCCTTGGCGCTTTTGACGCAGAGCGCGGGGATATGCGCGACATCGTCGATGACCCAGACTTCGTGGCCCTCGTTGAGAATAAACCAATAGGTGGTTTTGGCGGCGTTTTCGTCTTCGGTGACAACGAGCAATTCGCCGGCTTTCCCGGCGACCGTGTAGGTTATTCCTTCCGCGCCGTTAAAGCGCGACCATTGCTGCAGGAACTGCAATTTCACAAAGACCAAAATTGTGTGCGAGCCGGTTTCAATCATGTGGTCCTCCGTTTGGTTTGGCGCGCCCTCAGGCGAGGTTGCACTGGCTGTTCCCTGCGGAGTGGTGACGCTAGAGCGAAAATCGTTACAGGAGAAGCAAGCGCGGGACTAGCGGTCGTCGCGGATCTTGAAGGGGATGTGGGCGATGACTTCCAGGTCGACGGGCGTGCCGGATTTGGAGGCGGGCTGGAATTTCCATTGGGCGAAGGCGGACTTGGAGTTGGCGTCGAGCTGAGGGTCGAGGCTGCGGGCGACTTGAATGCTGTCGACGGAACCGTCGGCGCGAACGATGCCATACAAAACGACTTCACCTTGGACGTTTTGCTCGATGAGATCCGGCGGGTACTTGGGATCGACTTTTCTTACGGGGACGGGCATGGCGAGTTCGGCAGAAGCGGAAAGTGCCGCGCCCGGGCTTGAGCCGAGTTCGGCGAAATGCAAAATCCAGCTGCCGCTGGCGCTATTGATATTGGCCATGTTGACGGCGAGGGTGTAGACACGCTTGGTGGCGAAGACTTGCTCAGGCTTGGCACCCGGCGGCAGCGTCGCGAAATTGGGAGGCCCGGTGCGTTCGGGAACGTCCTCGGCCTTGCTGTTGGGTTCTGGGCGGCTGCTCAGGCTGCGCGAGGACGGTAAGCTGAGTTTTAGATGCGAACTGCCCAAGCCAGAAACGCCGGCGTTTGGCTGCGGGTTTCCGCCGCTTATGCTGATACCTACGGGACTTTTTCCGCCACCGTTGCTCGATGCGGCTGCGCCAGCACCACCAGATGCGTCCGCAGAGGCGTTTGCTGAGCCATCGGGTACGCCGGGCTTGGTGCCTTCCGGCGAAATGGAGATGCGCGCGGCGAGATTGCCTTGCGGCGGCTGAACATCCGCTTTGGGAGCAGCAGGCGAGGCGGAAAGCGCGATGAGCGTTGCAGGGTTTCCGTTCGCAGTGGGCTGAGCGGCACCGATTTCAGGCGCGGCGACGGAGTCGCCGGTTTGCGCACGCTCTGCGATGCGAGGCGCGGCGCCTGCGTTCAGATCGAGTTTCGGACGCGCTGGAGCGTTTGGCGATGCCGCTAGTGTGAGGTCGGCTGGCGTTTGCTCGAAATTGGGAACGTCCGGCAGCGGAGTGGACGTAACGGCGGCGACCCGATGCTGGCGGGGATGAAGTTTTGCAAGAGCTTCCGCGCTGATCCGAATATGCGGCCGGGCGGGAGCTACCGGGGCCTGCAACTGCACAATGTTCGGCATGTCTGGAAGAGTTTTGGGTGCGAGTTGCGGCGCAACCGGATTTAGCAGTGTTTGGCGCGGGTGATTCGGATGCACGGGGTCGGTAATGATCCGCTGGCGCGGATGAAATGCGTCGGCACCTTTTGGCGGAAGCGGCTTGTTCGGGTCGGCGTGCACAATGGCTTTGGGCTTCGCAGCGGGGATTGCGAGAGCGGGGAAATCTTCGATGGGGGCGGACCAGGTGAGCTGGGTATTGTCGAAGGCGGAGTTGTGGCGAATGGTCGTGGGAAGGAGTGAGTACGGAGATAGAACAAACACGACGTGCCACAGCGCCGCAGCGATGACCGCTCGCCAGGGCATGCGGCGTTCGACCCAGCAATCGCGAAAGTAGTCACCGCCGAGAAATTTGCCGGCTGAGAACGGGCCGGCGACGAGCGTGCGGAGGCTGCTCCAGAGGCTTTGGCGGAAATCGCCCCAGGGAACCTCGAGCTTGGGCTCAAAGACGATGGGCGCGGGGGGGCGAATAGGAGCCATGCGCGCGGCGGTCGCCGCGCCTTGCCCCAAGAGGTTGTACCCACTATTGACCTGGCCCAGTGACATGAGCTTCGTAGTATAGCGTGGCTGAGGACCAGCGTGTATGGATTCGGGTTAGGGCCTAGGGGATGCCCGGGAGAGGCAGTGAGTAGTGGGTGGTGAGTAGTGAGCTGCACTGATGGGCGGGGCGAGCCCCGCCCCTACAAGGCTGGGGCGCTGGTCCGCGGGCGCGTTTGCATATGGCGAACGACGGCGATGAGAAGGGCGAGAACGCACAAAATTGTTACGCAGCCTGGAACGGGTCGTCAAGGCGATAGCGGTAGAGACGGTGCGGCGTTGGGTGCCGGGAAAGATTGCGGCGATGATGGCGTGTTTTGCCAGGACGCCTGCGCCGCCGAGAGACCAGAGAAGTGCCGACCAATTTCCTTCCACGTGATTTAGTTCGCTCAGCATACCTTGGCCCCATTCGTGGGTGTCGTGGGGGGCGATCCAGATGGCGAAGCGCAGGAGCTCTATGGCGACGCGGCGGGAGAATTCGACGGGGATCATGCGCGGCCTCCGCTGAAAGCTGGGCGGCGAGCCCTTAGAGCGGAGCGCTGGATGGCGAATGTGGCGCGGACTAGTTCGACGCCGCTTGGAGTGAGGCGATAGGTGTGGCGCGGGGGGACACCGTCCTCGGTGGTGACCCACTTGGTTTCTAGCAGGGAAAATTTGGCGAGGCGCATGAGGATAGGATAGAGCGTGCCGGATTTTAGGCCGGTTTCGCGGCTGAGTTCGTAGCCGTAGCGCCAGGCGGTGGGGCGCTCGATGAAGCGTTCGAGGACGCGGAGAGTTTGCGGGGATAAGCGAGGAGTCTTCACAAGATAAAGTCTACATATATAGAGATTATTGTCAAGCGCGAGTTTTCTGGTTGTTTCTCGCGATGCTCGCTGGAGAAAAAGATCGCTCCGCCGGTGATTGGGGATGCTTGAGCGTTCGTTGTTAAGGATGACTCAGAGATAGCTGAGCCAGGGGTTGGAGCTGCGCTGTTTTAGCGCGGCGTACCAGCGGCAGAGCGGATAGAGCGAGATCACGACGAAGGCCCAAATCAGGTAGACGCCGGGGAGGCTGAAGCCCCAGCCGGGCGGGCGCGTGAAGGGATATTGATCGATCGTGGGCGATTGGAACATCCAGTAGATGTGGCCGTAGCGGACGTAACAGATGAGGACCGCGATGAGATGAAGCAGAGGAAAGTGAAGAACGTAAAAGAAGAGGGGCACTTTGCCGTAGATGAGAGCTGGGCGAAGAAATTGCGGAGTACGACCGTCTACGGCCCGGAGGAAAAGGAGCGCGGTGCCGAGGGTCATCAAGAGGAAGAGGAGAGAGGGAGGATATTTGGTGGTGTTCAGGAACGAGAGGATAGTACGGACGGTGGTTGCTTGTGCGGACCAGCGTGACGGATCGCCGTAAATATTGATGGCGCGGAGGATGACGAAGGCGACGGTGAGACTGAGACCGAGGCGCAGGAGGAAAGCTTTGCGGCGCTCGGGAGGCCAAGCGAAGAAGCGACCGAGGACGTAGCCGACGGCGGTGACTCCCACCCACGGAATCAGCGGATACCCAACAAAAACGATGTGCTGCGGATTTTGCGAAATGAGGCTTGGAACGTGCAGGATGGACCAGAGAGGCGCGAAGCGTCCGAAAGAAGAAGGCTCGATCGAGTCAAATAAATTGTGTCCGGAAATCAAGAGGATCCCAAAAACGGCGACTACCAAGTCCGGGAGGTGGACGAGGAGAGCTAGGACGATCATGGACCAACCGAGCGCCCAGAGGACGAGAAGAAACGTGACGTGAAAATCGAAATTGAATTGCATGGCGAGGCAGCGGAAGACGACCGCGTCGAGAAGAATTAGCCAAAGGCCGCGGGTGAAGAGGAAGCGCGAGAGTTCGCGTTTGGATCTGCGGCGGAGAGAAAGATAAGCGCCGGTGCCGGTGAGAAGGAAGAAGACGGGCGCACAGAAGTGGGTGATCCAGCGCGTGAAGAAGAGGGCGACGGTGGTGTTGGCGGGGTCGGTGGGAAAGACGGTGGCGTTGGTGAAAAAATCGCGGGTGTGATCGAGCGCCATGATGATCATGATGAGGCCGCGCAGAAGATCGACCGATTCGAGGCGCGGGCGCTTGACAGCGGCGAAGACGGCGTCGACCGGTTTTGCACGGGCGGACTCAATCGGAATCGAGGTGGCGCTCATGGATGCGGGTACTTTAGCAAAGAGTTGTGCGGGGATGGACTGCTTTGGGACGAGAGGTAGAAAGAGAGGGACGCATCACCTTGTTTGAGGACGCGGGTGCGGCGGAGTTGGTTGAATTGTTCGGGGAGTTGGAATTTGTGGTGATGCTCAAAGATCACTAAGGCGTCGCGGGCCAGGAAATTGGCGGTGGCGAGAAATTCGAGGGTGCGGGCATAGTCGACGTGGGCGGCGTAGGGGGGGTCGACGAAAACAAAATCGAAGCCCGGAGTGGACGGAGTGTGGCGGGCGGCGAGTTTTTGTAGGGCAGTATGGGCGTCGGCGGCGAGGATGGTGTAGCCGGAAGTGATCTTGAGGGAATCGAGATTTTGGCGGATGAGTTTTGCGGCTGGCGCGTGATTCTCGATGAAGGTTACGTCGGCGGCGCTGCGGCTGAGCGCTTCGATGCCAACGGCGCCTGTGCCGGCGAAGACGTCGAGGAAGCGGGAGCCTACGACGCCGGTGCCGAGGACGTTGAAGAGCGTCTCGCGGAGGCGGTCGCTCGTGGGACGGAGGGCTAGGCCTTTCAAACTCTTCAGGATGCGGCTGCGGTATTTGCCGGCGATGATGCGCATGGGGAAGGAAAAAACGAAAGATGGAAAAACATTAACACAGAGGACACGGAGAGCACAGAGTTCACAGAGAACAGAAAATTAGACAAGACGAACTATGTGGCAGGGGCGTTAGGCCGACTGCGCTCTCTCTAGCAAGCGGGTGCTTAACTGGGAAAATTCCGCGACCAAATTGCCGGCGTCCTGGCCTGCCAGCGTTGCGGCGTCGATCTCTGTGATGAGCAGTATGGATGTGGTTACGTCCGCGCTGCATTCGAGGCAGTATTTGCCGGTTCTTCCTGGTAGATCAAAAAGTTCGGCTCGGTGGCCACAAACACAGCACTGCAAACTAGACAGCTCTTCACAGCCTTTCGGACCAGATGACATTGGCGTTTCTCCGTGGGGTCGCGTCCCGCGAGTTGCGACTCACAAGATGATGGTAGGGAAATGGGTGTAAGGAAGTCAGGAGTCAGGGGTTAGGAATTCATAAGCCGAGGAACGCATTGCATATAAAGGGTTTACTCGATGCGACCTGTAGTGATCGCTAGATAGCGTCAGTAGCCCTAATCGCGGCAGCCACGGAGATGGTCGCTATCTAGAGCTTCATTGAAAACGTTTCGTCTCGAATGGGTGTCGTTAGGCCTTAGATACTTAGATTTTGCTGTTCTCCGATTCTCTTTGCGTGGCACGAAAAAACCGCCAAATGAAACAAATGAACCACGTATTCGCAACCAGCAGTGCGACCGTGATGGCATATACCGCAATTCTTAGTCCGACGTGCTCGCGGAGCACTTGTTCAATCTCAAGGTTCAGGAACGGGTGCGTGATCGGCGTCGTGTCACTCGATTTGGGAAGAATATTCGCGACACGATCATTAATCGCATGTTGCCACTTCAGCGGAAGGAACGCAGTATAAAGATACACTTCGAAAAGAACGAGTGGAACTAGTGACGCGATAAGAACGATCTTTTTCATGGTTCGCAGCTCATAGCGTCCTGCTCAAATCAGTTGGTGCATTTTCCTCATGGGCCATTAGGAAATCCATTTTTAGCCGATGCGGGCGAGGTGGTAGCGGCGTTGCCATTCGGCGGGGAGCATGCGAAGAAGGCGTTGGAGGGCCGGGGATTGCTGGGCGTCATCGGCCAGGGCGAAGGCTTCGCGGCGGGCTACTTCGAGGAGATCTTTGTCGCGGATGGGGTTGGCGATGTGGAAGCCGAGGTCGCCGGACTGGCGGGTGCCAAAAAATTCGCCGGGGCCGCGGAGGAGGAGATCGGTTTCGGCGATTTCGAAACCGTTGGCGGTGCGGACCATGGTTTCGAGGCGGGCGCGGGCGACGTCTTCATGTGCGGTCGCGGAGCGACCGACGGTCATGCGCACGGGACCGACGAGGATGCAGTGGGATTTGGCGGCTCCGCGGCCGATGCGTCCGCGGAGTTGGTGGAGCTGGGCTAGGCCGAAGCGTTCGGCGTGTTCGATGACCATGGCGGTGGCGTTGGCGACGTCGACGCCGACTTCGATGACCGTGGTGGCGACAAGGATTTGCGTTTCGTTTTTGCGGAAGCTTTCCATGACGCCGTCTTTTTCTTCGCTGGAGAGGCGGCCGTGGAGGAGGCCGAGTTTCAGTTTGGGGAAGACTTCTTTTGAGAGGCGCTTGAATTCGTCCATCGCCGCTTTTAGTTCGAGCTTCGATTCTTCGATCACCGGATAGACGACGTAGGCCTGATGGCCGGCGGCGACTTCGCGGCGAAGAAATTCCCAGACGCCGGGGAGATGCGGCTCGGAGGTGAGGCGCGTCTGGATCGGCGTGCGACCGGGCGGGAGTTCGTCAAGAACAGAAACATCGAGATCACCGTAGAGCGTGAGAGAGAGGGTGCGCGGGATGGGCGTGGCGGTAAGGACGAGGACGTGCGGGGCGTGGCCGTGGGAGGCGGCTTTGTCCATAAGGCGTTTGCGCTGGAGGACGCCGAAGCGGTGCTGCTCGTCGATAGCGGCAAAGGCGAGGCGCGCGAATTGGACATGATCTTCGATGAGGGCGTGGGTGCCGATGACGAGTTGTGCTTCGCCGCTGCGGATGCGTTCGAGCGCGGCGGTTTTTTCGGCGTGTTTAAGTCCGCTGATGAGTAGCTCGACGCGATAGCCGCCGGGAGCGAGAACGCGGCGCGCGGAAAGATAATGCTGCACAGCGAGAATTTCTGTGGGCGCCATGAGCGCGGCCTGGCAGCCGTTTTCGATGGCGATGACGGCAGCCTGAAGCGCGACGATGGTTTTGCCACTACCGACGTCGCCTTGCAGGAGGCGGTTCATAGGCATGGGCTTCTCGAGGTCGGCGGCGATTTCCGCGAGCACCCGCTTCTGCGCGACGGTGGGCTTGAAAGGGAGGATACGCTTCAGCGCTTCGCGCACTTTCTCTTCGCGGACGCGGAAGGCAATGGCGTTTTCTTTGCGTGTGGTTTTGCGGTCGAGGGCCAGGCTGAGTTGATAGAGGAAGAATTCTTCGAAGATGAGGCGTTGTTGGGAAGGCGTGCGAAACGTGTTGAGCGCTTCGAGCGATTCTTGCGGCTCAGGAAAGTGAACGTGGATCAAGGCATCGCGGCGCGACGGATAATCGAGTTGCGCGCGCAAAGCTTCCGGCAGAATGTCCGGCATGTTCAAATCGATGAGTTGAACCGCAGCGTACATGGCGCGGCGGATTTGTCGCGAGCCGAACGTGCCGATGGCTTCGTAAATTGGGACGATGCGGCCGACTTCGGTGGAGTCGGGCTCGCCGTCGCCAAGCATCTCGAGCTGCGGATTGATCATTTCGAGGCGAGCCGGGCGGAGCTTATCGATTTCGGCTTTGCCGTGAAGGATGAGCTGCTGGCCGGGCTTGAGGCGGCCCTCAAGATAACCGCCGTGAAAGAATTTGCAGGGGAGGAGGCCGCCGGCGGCGTCCTGCACGAGCAAATGATAAATGGCGTTGTAGCTGAACTTGTTGGGGATGGCTTGGCCGCTCATGACTCTTGCGCGAATCGTGTACGTGCCGTTGGGCTGGATATCGCGAATGTTGGAAAAATGGATGCGGTCTTCATAGCGGAACGGCAAATAAGCGAGCAGGTCTTCGAAAGTGTGAATGCCGCGCTTCGCAAGAAGCTCGGCGCGCTGCGGGCCGACGCCCTTGATCATGCGCACTTCGGTTGTAAGGCTGAGTGCCATTAACACTTCTTTATATCATTCCCGCAGGAAACACACCGGGTCCGGCGGAAACACACTGATAAGGCGATACTTGCGCTATGCTGCTGCGTATCATTAGAGTGAGGATTTTGCGTCGCGAACGTTGCGGGAGGCACTGGTGGCGGAAGACCGGCTAACAAGTTCGGACAAGCGCGCGCTGCTACTCTGGGTGCTGCTTGGCATTGTAGGCGTGGTTTTTGCGTACAAGTATTTTTTCCAGGCGTTTCCGGAAGCCTCGGTGGATTTTAAGGTTTCGCGCGCGGAGGCCCTCACAAGAGCGCAGAAATTTGTTGGCAGCCTCGGAGAAGACGTCAGCGGGTACCAATCGGCGATCGTTTTCGAAGTAGACGACAACGCGAAAACATATCTGGAGCGGGAGGTGGGACTCGAGCAGGCCAACCGGCTGATGTCGAGCGAGCTCAACATCTGGTATTGGAAAGTGCGCTTCTTCCAGCCAAAGCAAGAAGAAGAGTTCGGCGTACAAGTCAGTCCGGCCGGGAGAATTGTAGGTTATACCCACAAAGTCGAAGAGGCGCGCGCGGGCACCTCACCAGATCGTGCCGCCGCCGAAGCCGCAGCGCAGAATTTTCTGCGCAACAAGATGGGCGTGGACTTGAGCAAGTGGGCGTTTCTTCCCGAGGAAGCCAACTCCAGCAAAAAACCAAACAGACTCGACTGGTCTTTCACGTGGGAAAAGCGCGACTTTCGCGCCAAGGACGCGCCGTACCGCATAAGAGTGGAGCTGCAAGGCGACCGCGCCGGAACCTCGAAAGAATTCCTGCAGGTGCCAGAAGCCTGGGAACGCAGCTACGCGAAACTTCGATCAAAAAATATTCTTTACAACCAAGTGGCTATCGTTCCTTACCTGGCGCTGATGGTGGCGGTAGTTGGGCTGGGAATTCTGTTGACGATGCGCAAGCAAACCAGCTGGGGCGGCGCGATCAAGCTTGGCATCGTCGTCACGATTCTGCTGACGTTCATGCAGCTCAACAATTGGCCCCTGAACCGCATGGGTTACGACACGAACTCAGCCTACGGAAGCTTTGTGTTCGAGGAATTTGCGAAGGCACTGCTCTTTGGAGTGCTCTCGGCACTTACGGTGGTTCTCCCGATACCCGGCGGAGAGCCGCTGTACCGCTGGTCGCAACCGGGACGATTGCGATTGGCGAAAGCTTTCACGCTGCGAGGATTGCGCTCGAAGGAATTTTTCTCCTCAGCAACGGTGGGATTGTCGCTTGCGGCCGCACATATCGGATTCATCGTGGCGTTCTACATTGTCGCGCGCCACTTCGGAGCCTGGGCGCCGCAAGATTTGAACTACGAAAATTCGGTGAACACCACGTTCCCGTGGATTTCCGGCGTGGCGATCGGCTTGCTTGCCGCGACCAGCGAAGAATTCCTTTTCCGGCTCTTTGCGATTCCCTTTTTAAAGCGACTGACGGGCTCGACCATTGTGGCCGTCATTGTTCCCGCATTCTGCTGGAGCTTTCTGCACTCCGCCTATCCGAACGAGCCGCCATACATTCGCGGCCTCGAGGTCGGCTTGATCGGCATCGTCGCGGGGATCGTGATGCTGCGCTGGGGCATTCTGGCGACGCTGATCTGGCACTACACAGTGGACGCTTCGCTCGTCGGGCTGTTGCTGGTGCGTTCGAACAGCCTTTATTTCAAGATTTCCGGCGTGGTGGTCGGGCTGGCGGCACTCGCGCCGTTGATTTTTGCAGGCGTCTCTTACCTCTCGCGCGGCCGCTTCGAACGTGATGAAGATTTGCTTAACAGCGCTCAGCCGATAAAGGAGATTAACTTTGAGTCTCCTCCGGAACCGGAGGCACCAGAAGCGGGAGCTGGCGCGACGCGGCGCTATGATTCCTTGACGCCCGCAACCATGATCTTCCTGGCGGCGTGCCTGCTGATCGGCGGCGCGGCGGCGTGGCGCTTCAAAACTCCATCGCTTGGCGACTATCTGAAGCTTTCCGTCGATGCGCGGACAGCGAAGGTTAGCGCCGATGAAGTTCTTCGCCGGCGTGGCCTCGATCCAAATTCCTATCGCCATGCAACAATCTTCACGGATTTCACGGATCCCATCACCAACGAATTCCTTCGCCAGCGGGTAGGCATCGCGCGCCTGAACGAGATTTATGCCACCCAAGTACCCGGGGCGATTTGGCAGGTGCGTTATTTTCGGGATAGCCAGCCGGAAGAATTTTCGATCAAGCTGAATCCCGACGGTGTGCTGCTCGCCGTCAATCACAAGCTCGCCGAAGATGCACCGGGAGTTTCGTTGAGCAAGGAAGAAGCAGTGGCCAAGGCCGAAAAATATTTGCGAGAAGTAAAAAAGCTCGATCTGAGTCAGTGGAGCCTCGTCGAAGCAAACTCCGACAAGCGTGTTCACCGCACCGACCACGAACTTACCTGGCAGCAGCGCACTCCAATCGACTCCGGCTCGACTTCCTCAAATGATGCGGTGAGCCACGCGTTTGTTCGCATCAAACTCGCGGTTCTTGGCGATGAAGTCTCTGAATACCGCGGCTCCTACTACTCGAAACCAGAAGCAAGGGAAGAGCTCGAAGCCAGGGAGGGCGGAACGGGCTGGATGTTCATCAAAATCCCAGACGAGTGGCGACGCAAACAGGAAGAACAAACGCTCTTCCGGACCATTTACGGTTTCACCGTTCCTATTCTTTTGATTGGCGGAATAGGGGTAACCGCGCTCGTACTCTTTTTCAAGAATCTAAGCTCGGAGGCCATGCGCGCGGTTCCCTGGCGCAGGCTGCTCCTCTGGGCTACGGGCGGACTGGCTGCTTATGTATTGGTCGTCATGTTTGGCAACCGTATTCAATACTTTCTGAACGGCTACCAGACAGCAATTCCCTTCAAAGCTATGCTTGGCGGCATTGCCATCGGCATTCTCGTGGGGGCTTTTCTGTATCTCGGAGGGCTCGCGGCGCTGTTTGGTTTCGCTTTGTATTTTAGTAATCGTGCGTTTGGAAGCGAGCGCCTCCCCGTGGGTTCCCGTATGCCGTCAGTTTATTACCGCGACGCACTTTGGATTGGCGTTGGCGGAACGGCAGGGATTCTTGGACTCCGACGCCTGCTCGAATTCATCACGTTTCACTGGCAGACGGTGCATCGCAGTTTGCCGTTCTCCCTTGCTCCCTACTTCGATGCTGGCCTGCCCGCCGCCGCCATTTTCGGCGGTGCAGTGATCAGCAGCTTGTTCTTGACCGGTCTCGTTGCTTTCATCGCCGCTTTTGTGGCGGCCGTTCTTCAGGCTCGTTGGTTGCGGTTCGCAGTCTTCCTGCTAGGCGCGATGTTTCTCACCGGAAGCAACTGGACCAGCGGGACCGATTTCGCGAAACAATTCCTGGTGGACGCGATTCTACTGGGAGTGATCATCTTCGGCGTTAGCCGAGTCATTCGTTTTAATGTTCTGGGCTGCCTCCTCATCGTGGCGCTGCTCGCTCTGCTCGGAGCCACCGCACAATTGTTGCCACAACCAGATTCGTTCTATCGCGCAAACGGCTACGTCCTGGTCGCAATAATGTTGGTGCTGATCACCTTGCAACTCTCGGTCTGGAGGATGCGGGCGTCCCCCACAACCTAAGGACGCCATTTAAGGCCGCGGTTAGGGCCGAAAAGTCGCCTTTCCACGCTGGGCCAGGGCAACCCCTTGCCCCCTGTGGAAATCGGAAACAAATAGGCTCCGATAATCGTTCTCTAAGTGGAAGTGGATGCTCACCCGGGGGCGTCTTAGCACGTCCAAATTGGGTGGTCGCGAAATGTTCTTAGTGTGGTGGGCTGGCAGATTCTGCCTAAGCTGTTGTTAAATAAGCAGCAACACCAGCGCACGAGAAGAGAAAGCGAAATATGCCGCTTCCAAGATGGGCTCTAGCTTTGGCTAATGATTCAGGCCTGGCGGGTGGCACCGGCGCCTCCCTGGCTACGGTGGACTCTTTGTTCAACCTAAACGAGCGGACCCTCGTGGCGGAAGCACAAGCCGGCAGCCGTGCGGCTTTTGAAGAGCTTGTTCACCGCTACGACCGAGATGTGCTGCGGCTGGCCCTGAACCTCATGAAACGTCCGGAAGACGCGCGCGACGTTTACCAGGAGGCTTTCCTCAAGGTTTACCGCAATCTGCACCGCTTTCGTTTCGAATGCAGCTTTTACACCTGGCTCTACCGCATCGTCACCAACGTTTGCCTCGATCAGTTGCGCCGGCGTCAGGCGCGGCCCGAAGATCAGGCACCAGAGTCAAACTCCGGGAACCATGAAGAAGGCATCACCGATTTCTTTGAACGCCAACGAGAGCACCGCCCGACACTCGATCCGGAGCGTCAGCTTTTTGGGAAAGAGATTCAAGCCCGCATCGCCACGGCGATGGAACGGCTTTCGCCGCGCGAGCGTCTCGTTTTCGAGTTGAAGCACTATCAAGGATTGAAATTGCGCGCCATCGGTGACGCGCTGGGAACTACGGAAGAAACAGTGAAGAATTCCCTTTTCCGTGCGACGCGCAAGCTACGAAGCCAATTGGGAGGCCTGCGATGAGCGCGCCTCAGCAATTCCAGTGCAAAGAGGTTGCCGGGCTGCTGGTCTTTTACGCTTGCAGCGAAACCACTGAGCAGGAGAACACGCTAGTTGAAACGCATCTCGCGGCTTGCTCGGTGTGTGCCGCACAGCTTGCCGAAGAGCGCTGCCTCCATGAATCCTTGATGGAGGCTCTGCAAGCTTCCGAGCAGAACGACACGGGCGGCATTCTCCTTTCGCAGTGCCGCAGTGAACTTGCGGAAGCGCTGGATGATCTGTCTGCGCCGCCGCTGCAAGAGCGCTGGCGGCCATTCGGATGGCTGCGGCGCTCGATGGTGATGCACCCTGTCTTAAACGGAGCCCTTCTCGTTTTGTTTGGCGTGGCACTCGGCACGCAACTTTTGCCGTGGATTTCCGCACGGCTCAATTCCAATTCCTCTGGCCAGACTGTGAGTGTTTCGCCCGGGGCGCGCTTCACGGATGATCAGCTTGCAAAGATGGACGTCGCGGGCATCAATTGGACGCCGACATCGGATGGCGCACCGGGCACTCTGCAAGTTCACGTGCGCACGGAAGAGCCGCTCGTGCTTTCCGGCAGCGTGGACGACCCTGACCTTCGCCGAGTTTTGACCTACGTGGTCGAGAATGGCGATCAGACAGACACCGGAGTGCGGCTGGATTGCCTGGAAGCGCTGCGGGCCCGCAACGCCGATCTGGACGTACGCCGTGCCTTGCTCTTCGCGGCACGCAAGGATCAGAACCCGGCGGTGCGCATGAAGGCGCTGGAATCCTTGCGCGATGCCGTGGCGGATCAGGCCGTGCGCGAAACTTTAATTGATGCGCTGGAGCACGATGCGAATCCAGGCGTGCGCGTCGAAGCAGTCAACCTTCTGGTTCGCTCGCTGGGGCCTGGGGCGCTGGATGCTTCGGCGAATAGTGAGCCTGCCCTTGCGCCCGATCGCGTCGAACGTCCCCTCGACCCCTCGATGGAACATGTGATTCGCACTCTCCAGGAGCTTCAACGCAGTGATCCCAACCGCTACGTCCGGCTGCGGAGCGCCGCAGCTTTGCGCCAGATTGGTACGCGCGAAGTTCAGTAGAAGAAGTTCACTGAGCAAGGCAGCGTAAGAATTGTAGTGAAAAATTTGCTATTTGAGAAGAGTGGCCGGCGAGAGATGAGCACGATCACAGATTTCAAGACGACAAGCGGTCCATGCTTCAGGGTCCCCCGCATCGCGCTCTCCTTTGTTTCCATACTCGCACTTCTGCCGGGATTGGCTCATTGCGCGAATACTTACGATCCCCCTCCCGTCAACCGACCCGCTTCCGCTGACCCTGGCGCGCGCGCGTCCGTCGACCGTTCGGGAACGCTGCAAACGAGAGACGGCCTGACGTTGCGCCTGACGACGGACGTCGGATCGGTGCACATCGTCGTGCTGGCCCCCAATGCGCCGCCAGTGGTTCGCTACACCGCGCATATAGAAACCGATGCGCGCGCACCGCTGGCGCAGAGTCTACTCGATCGTTATTCGCTTACGGCAAAAGCCACCGCGTCCGGTGTGGAAATTATCGGAGCATCGCCGTCACAAACCGCCCGCAGCGGAGCAAGCGCGCAATTTTACGTGCAATTTGAAGTGGCCGTCCCTGCGAGCTACGGCCTGGATGTCAACACCGGCGTCGGTGACATCGAATCGCAGGACGTCGGCGGCACCGCGAGCCTGATCACCGGGGGCGGCAACATTCGAACGGGACGCATCGGCTTCACCGGATTTCGCAACGCCGCGCAGGGACGTCCGAGCGCAAAACTTTACACAGAGGGCGGACACATTCAGGTGCTAGACGTTTCGGGCAACGTGGATGCCTTCACCGCCGGTGGACACATTGTCGCTGGAAATATTTCCGGAGATGCCGTGCTGCGCAGCGGTGGCGGCCACATCCGCGCAGGGCAGATCAGCGGACGCGCGCAGCTGGAAACCGATGGCGGCAACATCACGCTGAAACAAGCGGGAAGTTTCGTCAGCGTGCGCACCGGCGGCGGCCAGATCGATTTCGGCGAAGTGCGCGGCTCAGTTCGCGCGCAAACCGGCGGCGGCGGCATCCGCATCATTACTGTTTCCGGGCCGATGGAGGTTGAATCCAACGGCGGAAGCATTTGCCTGACGCGCGTGGCGGGCGCCGTACAGGCAGCCACAGCCGGTGGCACGATTCAAGCCTGGATAAATCCGGAGGGAAACTCATCGGGAGGCAAGGTGAGCCTTCCGGGCGCCTCACAGCTTTCGTCCGGCGCCGGAGACATCATTGTTTTCTTGCCCAGGAATCTTGCAGCCAACATTGACGCGATGGTTGAAAACGGCGGCCTGAGCCGGATCGATGCCGACCCGGCGCTCCTCTTGAACATCCAGCCGCTCGGGAATCGTAGCGCGGGACCGGTTCGCGCAACGGGAGCTCTGAACGGAGGAGGCGAAGTCCTTAAGCTGCGCACGACCGTGGGCAAAATCCGCCTGCAGTTCCTTGATGCGGACACGGGACTGCGCGATTCCCTCATTCGCGAGCAGCGCGAACGCATCGATCGCAAGCACGAGTCAGATATTCTCCCGGTCAAAGCCTCGGCGCCCACTGCAAAAACCGAAGAGCCTCCTCCGCCCGGAGAAACGAGCGACTGGCTCGAAAGCTGGATGGACAAACTGGAAATCGCTCTTATGGGCGGATTGCGGGAAGATTCCAGCGATTTCTTCAAGCGGCTCATCGCCTCGCCACGCCCCGCCTATCCCGAACTTGCCAAGCGCGCACATATTCAGGGAGTTGTGATATTGCAGGTGAAGGTGAAGACGGACGGAAGCATCGAAGTACAGAAGATTTTGCAGGGGGAACCGGTACTGGCCGACGCAGCGATCGACGCCGTGAAGCGATGGCGCGCAAACCCCGCGTTGATCAATGGCACACGCGTCGAAACCATTTCGACGGTCACGTTTGATTTTGAGCTGCACTGACGTAGAACGCAGCAAGCGCGGCATCGCGCGCGAATTTTGTTCGGGTCCCGGGTTCCTCGGTCGCTTCGCAACAACGAGCAATAGCTCGTGAGATGTGCTCGAAGGGGGTAGAACGTGATGCTACGTCCTTATTTCCGCACGGCGGTGTTGTTCATCCTTGTTCTCGCGGTGGGTTCAGACGCGCCGGGCTTTGCGAAAAGCAAAGACTTCAATCATTCCTATCCGCTCCTGCCGGGCGGCTCCTTTGAGCTGCAAAACGTCAACGGCCCCGTTCAAGTGGAAGGATGGGACCGCGATGTGATCGAAATCCATGCGGTAAAAATCGCCAAGGAAAAAGAGTCTGACCTCGATCGGGTCTCCATCGAAGTCGACGCCAAGCCGAACGATGTTTCGGTCATCACGCGCTATCCGCAAAATGAGGGCGTGGAAGTCGCCGTCGAGTATACGATTCGCGTTCCGCACGGCGCGCGCGTCGAGCACATCGGCACTGTGAATGGCACGGTGAAGATCGCCGGTGTCGAGTCGGTAGAAGAGCTGCGCACGGTGAATGGAAATATCGAGGTCTATGAGGGCGGAGGCAGCGTCCACGCCCACACTACCAACGGCAACGTGCACCTCGAGCTATCGCGTGCTCTGGATGAAAAGGGTATGGCGGCCGAGACGACCAATGGTTCCGTGCTTCTGGCTGTGCCGCAGGATACGCAGGCGAATCTGGAAGCGCGCTCGCTAAATGGAAACTTTTATTCCGAGCTGCCGTTTTCGCAGGAAACCGCGTCGCGTCTCCGCGAAATGCGCGGAAAATTTGGCAAGGGCGGAGCGCCCATCCGGCTGAACACCGTCAATGGCGGAATTCAAATCGTAATCTTGCGGTCGACGGTTTGAGGCGAGCCACGTCTAAGGAAATAGGAGGACGGAAAATATCATGATGAAACGAAATCTGTTTATGGGTGGCGGGGCCGTGGCGATCGGGCTGGCGCTGATTGCGCTGCCCAGCCCTCCTGCACTTTCGCAGGAGCCGGCGGATGCAAAAGCCGCCCAGTTGGAGCAAAAAATAGAAGAGCTTCAGGCGCGCTTGGCAGAGCAGCTCGCCGGCCAGCAGGAACGATTGGCGGAGCGCCTTGACGCTCGCGCATTGCAAGCGTCCGTGAGGGCCGCGGTTCAGCAAGCGCAAGAGCAGCAGCGACGGATTGAAGTAACGCCAGAACCGGGTGACGAAGACGCGATGGTGGTCCTCGGCGATGAGGGCGCAAGCTGGCTCGGCGTCGAGTCGCAGGAAATCAGCTCAGAGAAAGCAAAAGAATTGAAGCTCCCTGCGGAGCGCGGCGTCTTGCTGGAGCGCATCGTGCCGGATAGTCCGGCCGCCAAAGCCGGCCTGAAAGACGACGATGTCATCACGGAGATTAACGGCCAGCGCGTCGAAGGCGCGGCGCAGTTCCGCCGCATGATTCGCGAAATCCCTGCGGGACGCTCCGTGCAGTTCACCGTGTGGCGTGACGGCCACGCGCAAACGGTCAGCGTGACGCTGGGCAAGTCGGAAGATCACGGCAACATGTGGTTCAAGACGGCTCCGCGAGCGTTTTCTTTCCAGCTACCAAACATTGAGGTTCCGGAAGTGGCGCCCATGCCTGACATGGACTGGGGGGGCTATGGTGTGCTTGCTGGCTCGCGCCCGCGTCTCGGAATTGATGCCGAAGACCTGAGCGGCCAGTTCGGCGCGTATTTTGGCGCGCCTGACGGCGAGGGTGTCCTCGTCCGTGAAGTAAATGCAGGTTCTCCGGCAGAAAAAGCTGGCGTGAAGAGCGGCGACGTAATCACCTCGCTGAACGGCGAACGCATCCGCTCACTAGGCGATCTGCGCGAAAGGCTCGCCGGCAAACGCGACGAAAAAACCGTGAAACTCGGCATCCTGCGCAATAAAAGCGAAGTGACGATTACTGTTGAGATGCCTCCGCCGCCGTCAAAAACTCCGCGAGCCATTTCGCGACGCACCAATATCTAAGAAAGCTAGATCGAAGAGGGCCCGGACACTCCGTCCGGGCCTTTTGTTTTTTGGGTGTGAGTTTGTAATCAGCTTTTCGTTCCGAACGGGCACGATTCAGGACTTGCCGTCGTTCCCATATTTTCGCGCGAGACGAAACGGCCGTCCCAACGCATCCAAAAACCAATGCCTCTTATTTTCAGCGCCTTCCACCCAATCCTCCTCCGTAGGCGAAAAAGAAAGTCGAAACAGATACGCCACGCCGAAAATAATCCCGCCGCGCATACGCATTCGAAACATCGCGCGCTCGAAAATTCCCGGCGGCGCGGAACCCGCCGCAGGAAGCCATTGCGTAATTTGCCTCGCAAGGCGTCCAACCGCTCGGTCCGATCGCACAATCGCGCCCACATTCTCTGGTAGTGGAGCGCCGAGCACATCCCACGCCAGTCGCAGCCCAACATACAGCATTCGTTCCCCACCAACTTCTGCAGCGGCAGCCATTACGCGCCCCCAGTCGAGTTCCTGCCTGGACACAAACGCCGCAACGTCCGCGATGTAACTCAACTGCTCCCAGAAATGCTTCGCGCCGTGAATGCAAATCAGGATGAGTTCATCCTCGGGCGATAAAGAAGGAACCTGGTGCGAATCGATGTTTACCCGCGCCTGCCGCTCAAATAGGCTTTCCACCGGAAGCGGCCGGGGATGGTAACGAAACGTGAACTCGGTGTGAAACTCGACCAGAAGCTTCGTGCTCAACTGACGAAAAACATACTCACCCGGAATCTTTTTAGCCTGGATCGCCGTCAGCGGTACGCTCGGTTCATATCCGAGACTGATCATCAGCTCCGTTGAACGCTGAATATCTTTGTCGCGCACTATCAAATCCAGATCGCCGTACTGGCGCAACCCTGGATCGCCATAACACCGCAGCGACAGGACGGGCCCCTTAATCACCAACGCCTCAACACCAGCCGCCCCGAAACTATCGAACAACCGGAACATCTCCGCCGTCAAATTCATCGTGAAGAGCGTGTAAGCACGCCGCCACGCACGCAAATTCTCCTGATTTTCCAGCGATACGGCGTTCTCGTCGTAGTTTGCTAGCCGCGCGGCGGTGAGCCCTAGAACGCTGTGGTCCTCCGCAAGCGAAATCAACGAAGCCCACTTGAGAGGCGCGCGAAGCCGCTCCGCCATCCGCTGCCGATCCAGCTGGGGCTTTGCACACTCCAGCAGCAGCTCCCATTCCGCTTCGAGAACTTCCGCCCCCTGTGGCAGCGCTTCTGTCACACCATCCCCCGCGGTCTCGATGAAGCTTACTCGAATGTTCGGTTATTTGCGCTAACGGGAAAATTTGTCGGCCAGTAACGAAACGCGCCGGAAGGCATCGTCCTGCACCCGAAATAGGTGCGGGAATCGTTCCACCGCAGCTCGCGCGATTAAGCCTGCTGGCAGCCTGCGAATATCGCGAAACGCGGTGCGTTCCGCATCCGGGCACCAGGACTGCAAAAGAGAGTCGCCGATGAAATGAAGGTCGAGCTTGGCGGAAACGACTGGAGCCACGCGCACAGCCTCAAGCGTGTTGCTGAAAACAATCTGGCCTCCGGCATGTGCATAAAAAAAAGGCCTGGTACCAAACAAGTCGCGCACGCACCATAACTGCCTCGCCTGTGCATCCCAAATGGCAAACGCAAAATCGCCGATCAAGGCTTCAAACCTTTTCTCCGCCCACTGCCGCCACGCGCGCAGGACCAATTCTTCGTTAGTCGCATCCACGGAGATTTTTTCGCCGAGCTGCTCGAGCTTTCGCAACAATCCCTCGCGGTCGTCGAGCCGCACTTCGCCCAGAAGCCAAATTCTTCCGTCTAAGGAAAGGGGCTGCGAATCAGCCTGCGGAGAGAGACCGGTACAAAGCAATGTGAAACAAAACCCCGCGCCCAGACTCGTCCAGATTTGCGTGGCGTCGGGCCCTCTGAATGCCAGACGTTCCGCCATCCGCGGAGACGATACCCGCGAAACCGCTCATCGCGGCCCCGGCGGTGTGGACGAAAGCGCCGTGTCAAACGCCGCGTAGTGTTCGTGGAGCGATTCCGGTTCGTTCAACGCCGTTCCGGCGCGCTCCACCCAGGCGTGCGCCTCGAATTTTTCGCCGTGCTTGCGGACGCCTATGCGCAGCTGAGTAGCGATGCCCTGCCGGCCCAGTAGCCACCACAGCGCGAGGGATTCTTCGAGGCAAGTGGGATGGCTAACGCCATGCCGCACCGCTGCGCGCACCATACGCACGGTTAAGTCGGCGCGGTGGGACGCGGAAAAATCTACCTCGTTGTTGGCGGCGGAAAGAAACCGTTGAAGGAATGATTGCGTCTTGCGAAACCCACGCAGCCGCAGACTTAAAGATATCAGCGGAAGCAAAGCCGCCGCGCGCAGAAAAATCCCGCGCGCCCTGCGCTCCAGCACGCTAAACCGCCGAAGCCGTTCCCACATCTGCTGGCTGAATTTGGAGCAACCCGTTGTCGACGAGCCGTCCCAGGAGTTCCGTGAAGTGCAATCGAAGCAATTCGGACTCAACGTCGAATTCGTTCTGGAGTTCCTGATAGGCAGCATCGATGTTCGGCGCGGTGGTCACTACCTGCCACATGCGCGTCCCGGTTTCGTCCAAACCGAAGTAGCGCTCCGTCTCCAAATTCAAAAGCACCGATTCCTTATCCAGAAATCGCACAAGCACATGCGGCAGCACTTCAGCGCGATCCGCGAATGACACCATTAGCCCCACTCCTCAGCTCTCCGTCGCAAAACCGCTATTCTGTTTCTTTCGTTCTTCCTGAAATCGCCCGCCTACATTCTACCGGGGAATCGCGCCATTCGCTATCCAGACTAAAAAGCTCCCGGCGGTTCGGCGCCATTTGCCTTTCGTCGCGAGACGATTGTCTTCGCGCCGCAGACACGCTATAAGTTTCGTCGTGCCTGAAGCCGCGATAAGTGTTGCAGCTCTCGAGAAGTTTTTTCCTCCCGCCCGCACCGGCTTGCGTGCCTTGCTCCAGCCATTCGAAAAGCCCAGCGTCGTTGCTCTCGCCGGGCTTTCCTTCGAAGTGCGTCCTGGCGAAGCGTTGGCACTGCTCGGCGCAAACGGCGCGGGCAAATCCACGCTCCTCCGCATTCTCGCCACGCTGCTTCTCCCCACCAGCGGCCGCGCGCAAATCGCCGGGCACGATGCCGTGCTCGAGCCGCGCGCCGTTCGCCGCCAGCTCGGCTATCACGCCGGCAGCGACATCGGCTTCTACGCCCGGCTTACTGGCCGCGAAAATCTGCGCTTCTTCGGTAGCCTTAATCATCTTTCGAAAGCCTCCGCCGCGCAGCGCATCGATCTTCTCGTACAACAATTCCATCTCGAAGAAGCTCTCGACCGCCAGGTGCGTACGCTCTCGTCCGGAACGGTGCAGCGCCTTAGCCTGGCTCGCGCCCTTCTCCACGAGCCGCGCGTTCTTTTGTTAGATGAGCCTACGCGCAGTTTGGACGCCATCGCCGCTTCCGAATTTCGACGTTTCCTGAAGTCCGAGGTCCTCCGCCGCGGCCATACTTCCCTGCTCTTCGCCTCCCACACTTTGCCCGAGGTCGAGCAGCTTGCCGATCGCATAGCAGTCATCGACGCAGGACGCCTCCTCGCCTGCGACACCCTGGCCGCCCTCAAGCGAACCACTGGCACCGCGACACTCGAAGGCGTTTTCATGCGCCTCACCGGCCCCACCCCGCACGTCCCTCTGGAGGACGCACCGGAATGATTCGCACCCTGCGCGAGTTATGGGTCTTCTTCTGGCGCGACCTCTCCATTGCGCGTACCTACCGAACTGTCTTCGTGCTGGAAGCCGTCGAAGCGCTCTTCGGCGTCGCCATGTTTTTCTATGTTGCGCGGTTTGTCGACAGCCCACAGCTTTCTTCGTCCCTCCCGCAAGGCGGCAGCTATTTTGCTTTTTCTCTAATCGGCTTTGTCTTTCTCGACTATCTAAATGCGGCCATGGACACTTTCGACCAAAGCCTGGCGGAAGCGCGCGATTCCGGCACACTCGAGCATCTCCTTGTGACCCAGACTTCTCTCCCCGTTATTCTGGCAGGCTCGGCCATCTACCCATTTGTTTCCACGACGTTCCGCATCGCAGTCTACCTCGCGTGGGGCGCCTTGCTCTTCGGCTTTCCGCTTCACGATGCAAACTGGGCTGCCGTCGCAGCAGTGCTTCTCGCCACCTTGCTCGCCTTTTCCGGCATGGGAATTCTCTCCGCAAGCTACGTTCTGCTCTTTAAGCGCGGCAATCCCGCAAAGTGGTTTCTGCTGGGCGTCTCGAGTGTCGCGGGTGGCATGCTCTTTCCGGTCAGTGTTCTTCCCGATTGGCTGCAGCTTGTGGCAAAGCTGAATCCCGTCACGTATGCACTCGAGGCCATGCGCGCCGCGCTGCTAGGCGGTGCGGGCTTGCATGCAGTTCTGCAGCCGCTCCTGGTTTTGATTCTTTTCGCTGCGGGGCTCTTGCCCCTGTCGATGGCCGTCTTCGCCTGGGCGCTTCGCCGTACCAAAACTACCGGAACGATGATGCATCGCTAGCTTTGCGTCACCGAATAAACGCCAAACAATTCCCACAACCCACGAAATCCCGCGTTTCGTACTTCAATAAAAAAGGCCGGCCCCGCAACGCGGAACCGGCCCGTAAATGAAAGCGCGAAATCGCTCAGGACTTCTTTTTCTTCGCGTTCACTCTGATGTCTATGCCTGGAGCCATTTGCTGCAATTGCGCGAGTCCCTCCTTGGCCTGTTGGCCAAAAGGTCCGTTGGGGTCGAGTTCAATGGCCTTCTGATAGGCCTCGATCGTCCCCGGCGCAAACTCGGGCACATCTTTGTCCCCGACTTTTTTGACCGTCATTTTGTAAATGAGGCAGGCCCCCAGCAGGTACCAGGTCTGCGCGCTCTTCGGATCAAGCTCCGCAGATTTCTGTAGAGGCTCAATGGCATCGGCTCCCCGATTCGCGTTATACAAGCTGATCCCGAAGTTGCGCCACGCTGTCGCCGCTTTCGTCGGATCCAGCTCCGCGCTCTTCGTATACGCCGCGCGCGCTTCGTCAATCTTTCCCGCTCGCGCCAACACGTTCCCGAGATTGTTGTAGTAACCGGGGTCGTCGGGCTTGGCGTTAATGGCCTGCTGGTACGCCTGAGCCGCTTCTTCATTTCGGCCCGCAAGGTCATACGATTCACCCAGCTTCGCCCATAGCAAGTTCTGGTTGGGGTCCTTTTCCGAAGCCGACTTTTGCGCGGCCTGGAATTCTGCCGACGCCTTGTCGGACAGATCCTTGAGATTTTGTTTCATCGCATCCCGCTGATCCGGAGTTGCTTTCGCCAAATCGTCTTTTGCCTTGCGCTCCTGGTCGAGAAACGCGGACCCCGCGGTATAATGGGCCTTCATGCCCTCGAATTTTGCTTTATCCTCGGACTCCTTCTTGTTTTTCTCTGCCGCTTCCGTGCCCTGCTTCGCAATATACTCTTTGAAGTTCATGTCCGGCATTTTGGTTTCTTCGCCGCTCGTGGCCTTCAACTGCCCCAGGCGGAAGGGAGGTTGCTTCTCGTTTGGCGACGGAAACACTGTAATCGTCAACGTGTACACCCCGGGGCGAAGATTTCGGATCACAAACCGGCCTTCCCCGTCCGTTTTCACTTCCGCCTTCGCGCCTTGCTCGCTCACGGACTCGATGGTCAGTCCAAACCATGGCTTCCCATTGGAATCCAAAATCGTGCCGACGATTGATCCGGTCTGCGCAGCCGCGTTCGGTGTGAGAATCGTTACCAACACGCCAGCTAGAAATACCGCAAGCAACATGGACTTCCCAAGTCTCTTCATGCTTTTTCTCCTTTGCCGAGGCGTAGCCTGCCCGGCCTGGCTGGCGGGATGTGCCCTATTATCCTTAATCCTAGCTCTTTTCCAAGTCCTACGAGTGGGCGGAGACCGACAACCGGTACGGTATAGGGTCCGGCACCCCCGCCTCCGCAAACGCCTTCAATCTCAGCAAGCAACTATCGCACGCCCCGCACGCCCTGTCTTCATTCTGGTAGCACGACCACGTCAAATGCAGCGGCGCGCCGAGCTCAATCCCGCGCCGGATGATCTCGCTTTTTTTCAGTGTAATCACTGGCGTCGCAATTTCGATCTGCGTCTCCGGCCGCGTCCCCACTCGCACTAACTCCTGAAAAACCTGGTAATACTCCGCGCGGCAGTCTGGATAGCCTGAACTATCCTCCGCCACCGCCCCAATGTAAACTGCTCCCGCCCCAATCGCCTCCGCCCAGCTCACCGCCACCGCAAGAAAATGCGCATTGCGAAAGGGCACATAAGTCACCGGAATCGCGCTCCCATGCGGCCCCGCCACGCCCAACTCATTTTCCGGCACCGCGATTTTCATATCCGTAAGCGCCGACCCGCCAATCGCCCGGAAATGATCAAGCTGCACCACCAAGCGCTGACTCTGGCTCACGCCATAAAAATCCGCAATTCCCTCAAACGCTCGTCGTTCGCGTTCCTGCGTTCGCTGTCCATAACCCGCATGCAACAGCGCGATGTTCCCAGCGCCGTGCCGCTTCCGCGCAATCGCCGCGCAAACGCACGAGTCCATCCCTCCGCTCAGAAGGACCACAGCTTTCGAGTTTTGCGAATTCGTCGTCATCCCAATTCATTATAGCGCGACTAACAAAACAAGGTTTTCCGGGAGTTCACCTCAAGTTTATCTCCAAAATTGGGCACAGACCACGTCTAGGGGAAAACCAGGAAACCAGCATTCTATAGCTAATACATTCAATAAACTTAATTTTGTACTTGACTTTATTGATTTTGTTTTGCACAATTCTTATGTTCCTGGATACTCGTATGGATATCTCCAAAGCTCTCTGCCCGGACTGCAAAGCACCGCTGAACGTAATCCGTCTGGCTTGTCCAACGTGCAAACTCACTCTTGATGGAGAGTTCGAAGTCTCCCCTCTCGGTAAGCTCAACCAGGACGATCAAACCTTCGTTATCGCCTTTGTCCGCCATCACGGCTCGCTCAAAAAAATGGAGAGTATTTTCGGCATCAGCTATCCCACCGTCAAAAACCGTCTCAACGCTATCGCCGCAGCCCTCGATAAAAACTTTGAAAGCCCTTCACCGAATCTCTATGTCTTGGAACAGTTGTCCCGTGGAGAACTGAGCGTGGAAGAAGCTCTTGAGAAATTAAGCTGAACAATCCGAAAGGAGACCGTCACCATGTCTGAAGAGAGGAAGAAAGTATTGGAGATGCTGGCAGCAGGAAAAATCACCGCCGACGAAGCGGAAAAGCTGCTTGATAAGCTGAGCAACAACGCTTCGAACGAAACACCCGGCGCCGAAACGCCGCCAGCCTCAGCCGCGACCGGAACCGCGAAACCAAAATATCTCCGCATCGTCGTGGATCAACCCGGCCACAAGGAGGTCAATGTGCGGATACCTCTTTCCTTTGTGCGTTCAGGGAGAGGCCTTCTCGCCATAATGCCGAAGCACGTGAACGAACGCCTCGCCGAATACGGCATCAACGCGGGCTCCTTCACCACAATGGACATCAATCATCTGGACCACGCAATGCGCGAGTTGAATATCCACGTCGAAAAGGGAAACGGCGAAAAAGTCCGCATCTTTTGCGAGTGACCACGAGGAACTTCTAAACTCCCTTGGTCGCCGGGTCCCACACAAACTTGTGCAGCTGCAATCCCAGCCGCACCGGCAAGCCATCCGCCAATATCCATTCCACCAGCGTGCGCGCTTCTAATCCTTGCCACTTCCCCGCCGGGTCATCAAACACCGGGGAAAACAAAACCTGCCGCACGCGTTCCGCCAGCCGGTGCTGCGCCGTGAACTCCCGCGCAAATTCATAGTCTCGCCGCGTCGAAAGCACAAACTTCACTTCGTCCTTGGCATCCAGCACTTCGAGATTCCGCATCTCAAACGTGTCCGCCTCGCCAGAGTCCGGACACTTCACATCCACAATCTTGATCACTTCTCCCGGCAGCCGCCCGGTATACCGCTCGCCGCTCGTTTCAATCATCACCGTATACCCCGCCGCGATTAGTTTCTCCGCCAGCGGATAAACCTCTTCCTGCAGAAGCGGCTCTCCTCCGGTCAATTCCACCAAGGGCACGCGAACCGCAGCGCCAGTCATTCCCTCCACTCGCCCCGCCAACTCATCCACGCGCGCCAGCACGCCGTCGACACTCATCTTCGTTCCGCCGTGAAACGCGTACGCCGTATCGCACCAAGTGCAACGCAAGTTGCACCCCGTCAACCGCACAAAAACACACGGCAACCCCGCGCGTGTGCCTTCTCCCTGAATCGATTTGAATATTTCTGTTATGAACATGACTTTGAAGTGCGGCAGACCAGCTGCCGCTTTTCAACGGCGCCAATCTCCCCCCACATCCTACTGCGCGCCAGAACCCGTTTTGCGCCCCGTTCTCCGACTCAACCACCACATGGCCCCCGCAAAGAGCAACACGGGCAGAATCAATCTCCAATAAGCAGGCGAAACTCCAATGTAGCGAAACACCACGACATATCCAATCGCCACCAACAATGCCGGAATCAGAATGATGTAAAAACCTCGATTCATCGGTTCACCGCTCTCTACCCGCGCGTTCCCTTTTCTGTCTGTGCCTCGCTATTTCGTTACTTCTTTCCTTCTTCTCAATCTCTCGGCCGATACTGCGCCCGGCTAGTATCCGTCTCCCACAAAATCACATCCGTAACCCGCGCCCCCGGCGGCAAATCCTTCAACCCGCGCGTCACCTCATCATAAAAATACTTCGCCATATTTTCCGCCGAAGGATTCAACGTCTTAAACGGCTCCAGATCATTCACAAACTGGTGGTCCAGCCGCCCCATAATCTCCCGAACAATCTGTTTCAGCCGCGTAAAATCCACCAGCAACCCAATCGAATCCAACTGCGGTCCTTCCAACGTCACACGCACCCGGTAATTGTGCCCATGCACGTTCTCACACTTCCCCTTGTATCCCCGAAGCGCATGCCCCGCCGAAAATGTCTCTTCCACGCTTACTTGAAACATATTCCCCTATCTTCTCTTCTTTGTGTCCTCGTGTCTCTGCGCCCTTCTGCGTTAAATCTTTTTCCTATCCTTTTTGCCAAGAAACCGCGAAACCTCCGCCAAATCCGCGGTCATCCGATACTTCGGCAAAGACTCCAAAAAAATCTTACCATACGCCATCCGCTGAATCCTGCTATCCAACAGCGCCAAAACTCCTCGATCCGTCTTCGTTCGAATCAATCGCCCAAACCCCTGCTTCAAGGCCAAAACCGCCTGCGGCACCTGAAATTCCGCAAACGGATTCCGCCCGTCCTCTTGCAAAGCCGCCACTCGCGCCGCCACGATCGGATCGCTAGGCACCGCAAACGGCAACCGATCCACAATCACGCAAGAAAGCTGCTCCCCTGGCACGTCCACGCCCTGCCAAAAGCTAGCCGTAGCAAAAAGCACCGCCCCCGGCGTGTTCTTGAATCGCTCCAGCAAGACTGACCGCGGCGAAGTCCCCTGCAAAAGCAACGGAAATGGCACCCGCGTCCTAACCCGCTCGAAAAGTTCATTCATCTGCGAGTAGCTGGTAAACAAACAAAACGCCCGGCCTTGGCTGGTCTCCAGCAAATTCACAATTTCATCCGCAGCCTTCGCTGTAAACGCCGGATTCCGCACATCCGGCATGTTTTGCGGCAAATACAGCATCGACTGTTTCTCGTAATCAAACTCCGGCGGCAACCCGCGCTCCTTCGCATGATCCAGCCCCAATCGATGTCGGATAAACTCAAACCGGTTTCCGACCGTCAACGTCGCCGAAGTCAGAACCACCGTATCGAACTGCTCAAACAGCCGCTCGCGCAAAATCTGGCTTACGTCAATCGGAGTAGCCGCCAAAAAAACGCCTTTGTTCCGCCGCTCATACCAATACACAAAATTCCGTTCGTTCGATTCGAACAAAAACGTCAACTCCTGCCGTAACTCAAAACTGCGCCGGGCAATCCGCAGAATCTCTTCCGGCTTCTGCGTCATCGCCGCGCATTCCGTCTCAAATCCCTTCAGAGCGGACGCCAAGTCGTCGTAAGCCTCACGATTCTGCTCCAGGAACGTCTCTCGCTCGCTCCGAGAAAACGGAAACTTCCCATCGCGCGGCGGAAATGTCTCGAAAAACGTCCGGCTCCTCTCGCGAATCCTCTGCGTCCTGCGCAAAAGTGTTGGCGTTCCCAAATGCAAAAGCCGCAAAGTCTGGTCCGCGTCGCGCGCCAACTCCTCAAACCGGAAGTTCGAAATCTGCCGCCCGAAATAATCGCTGGCGACATCCTCCATCTCGTGCGCTTCATCAAACACCACCGCCGAATACTCCGGCAAAATGCTCCCAAAGTCGTCCTGCTTCAATGCCAAATCCGCGAAAAACAAGTGGTGGTTCACAATGATTAGGTCCGCGTCCTTCGCCCGCTGGTGCATCCCCGTCACAAAACACGGATTGAACGAAGGACACTTGTGCCCCGAACACGTATCCCGCCGCGCGTCCAGCCGCGTCCACAAATCCGAATCATCCGGCAAAAATGTCAGCTCCGCCCGGTCTCCCGTCTCCGTCAATTTCGCCCACTGCTTGATCTGCTGAAACGCGTCCATTTCATCCATGCCCTTGAGCAGCGCCTGGTCCGCCATCTGATTCATCTTCGCCACGCACAAAAAATTCGACCGCCCCTTCATCACCGCCACTTTCAAATTCGGTGCAAAGTGCTTCTGCAAAAACGGAATATCCTTTTGATAAAGCTGCTCTTGCAGCGATTTTGTCGCGGTAGAAATCACCACTCGCCGCCCGCTGCAAATCGCCGGCACCAGATACGCCAGTGTCTTCCCCGTTCCCGTCCCCGCCTCCAAAATGGCGTGATGATGCTTCTCAAACGCGTCGTGCACCATCTCCGCCATTTCCAATTGCCCGCGCCGGTGCTCATACCCGCCAATCATGCACCGTTCCAGAAATCCTCCCGGCCCAAACACATTCCGCATCGTGGGCTTTTCTGGTGCAGCAGCGGTCGTCGCATCTTCTTCCTGCTCCGCCGCCGGAATTCCGTCGACTTCCGGCGTATCGTCGACAAACACTTCCGCCTCAATCCGCGGCGCCGAGGCTCGCTTCAATTCCGACCCATCTCCAACCGATTTAGCAGCTTTTTTGGGCAGAGCGCCCACCCTTTCCCGCGTACTCACGGAAGCCCGCAGCATCCTTGTAGCTATCGACCGGGCCATTTCGCATCCACCGGATTCGTAACCATAACATATCCCTTGGGCCCGGCCGTTCACCTGGCCGACAGGGACCCAGCAAGTGCCCGTACGGACGGTTTAATAGTTGGGCATCGCAGGACAGTTCGTATCCCACTTGTTTGTTGCCCGGCGTTACATTAAATGCTGCCATGGAATAGGGATGGGGTTCCTGGCGTAGGGAACTATCTGAACTGCATGGGGTGTGTAATGAAATCCTATAAAGCCTTTCCTTTCCTGATTCTAGTGGCATGCGCCTTTTTGGGCTCATGCAGCGGCCTGCCCAAGGGCAACGGCGGTGGTGGTGGTGGCGGCACTGCCAACGTTAGCTTTGTCCTGAACACCAACAATCCGCCTGTAGCTCTGGGCCTTGTGAGTTTGAAGGTTGTTCCTACTGCCATTACGTTGACTCCCACAACCGGGACCCCGACGACTTTCAACCTCAATAGCGGCAACGGCTATTCTTTTGATTTGGTTCGCTTGCAATCCGATTCCGGCTTTCTTGGGACAGTGCCCACCGTCGCGACGGGCGGCTACTCCTCAGTCGCCGTCAGCTTCTTAAGCGCTACGCTCGCCTTCTTTAACGGCACCGGCATTGCGCTCACCAACCCTGTCTGCGCTGCAGGCCAAACTTGCATCGCCACATTTGCTGGGCCTTTCACAGCCACGGCCACCTCGCCACTGACCGTCAGTGGCAACGGGGGATTCGCCATTAACATCAATCTTGGCCAAGCCATAACCATCAGCGGTACAACGTTGAGCCTGAACTTCGGTAACACCAATGCCGCCAGCGCATTCACGCTTCCCCGCGCGAACTCCAATCTCGCTCCCGGACAGCTTGACCTCATCGAGGACTTCACGGGCATCGTCAGCAACCCCGGCTCAACCGTCACGATCACTCCTGCTCCCGCTGTGAATCGCCCGCCCATCACGGCAACAGTGAATTCTTCGACAGTGCTGGACCAGGATCCCACTCAAACTCTTTGCACAACTCCTACGCAGGGCAATGTTTCCTCGTGCGTCGCTAGCGGCGAAGGCGCGAGCATGGATGCCATTCTCAATACTGATGGGACCTTTACGGTCCAGGAAATAGAGCCTCTTTTGGCCAGCCCAACAGTGGACACCGTTGAAGGCACTGTCGTCGCCATCAATTCCGTCGGTCAAACGCAGTTTACAATGGTCGTCACGGACATCATCCCTGCCGCCACTAATTCCCTGATCGGCAGCTTGACGGTCGGCGCTCCCTTGACTGTAAATCTGTCCGTCGGCCCTAATTTCTATGTTGATTCTAAAGGGCTGCCAGTGCAGGGCAACTTCCCCAGTAATTACGGAGCGTTTAGAAGTGCTACCAACACGACCGCGCTCCAGTTGGGCCAGACCGTTGCCGTCCACGTAACGGCATTCACCGCCGCCATTGGCAACACCACGTTTGCATCTTCTATAGTTAACACCGTTACCTTGCGCTGGTCGCGTTTCAGCTCGACAGTCAGCATTGCTGCTACGCCCCAATTCACCGTGACCGCCATTCCAGGGTATTTCGGTTTCACTCCCTCCAGTACATTTGGCGTGCAGATCTTTACGGGTGGACCGGGGATGGAGGGCGTTACCAATCTCGCCTGCATCGTCAACGGTAATCCCCCCGCGACTACTCCTGCGGTCGGCGTTCGGGCTCTATATATTGAAAACGCAGCAAACACCCTTGTCCCGCCCTTCTTTGCCGCCAAGGTTCGCCAGCAATAACGTATCCCAAGATTTACCCGCCTCCGCAAAAGGCAACGGGCCGGAGCATCTCAGATGCTCCGGCCCGTTCTTCCTACGCCATACTGTGGTCATCGCAAATTGGGACTGTCGGAGAATCCTGGCATCTCATTTCTATGCTTTCTGCTATTCTTCCACTTGAGTAATTCTGCGTACTTCTTTCCGTAGGGCCTATCCGGCCTCAATTCTCGTATATTAGCTGTTAGGTTGGAACGGTCCTTTAGAATCCGCAGGGTCGATTCCACCAAGAGAAAGCCACGAGCCTGGATTCAATCATCCTCGAGTGGCCGAGGCCACTCCGGGCAGATCCGCTGCAAGAAAATTTGCGGCTACGAAGCCGCCGCCACCGGCACTCCC
>DATFZQ010000232.1:0-59593 GCA_035314345.1 Candidatus Acidiferrum sp. | reverse complement strand
AATGATAATAAATAAGTATATAGGAGCAATCGATGCTCCGAAGAAATCTCCTTCTTGCGGGAGCGGCGCATGTAGCTGATGTTCGTGCAAGTCGGCGTTATATCCAAGTGAACCAGGATCATCGACTCATTTCCCGACCGGCTGCCTTCAGCCGCGCCATCAGGGCCGCGGCGGAAGTCGCCCGGACTGGGTTGATAACGGAGTTTATCTCTGGGGAAACGCCTTCACCCTCCGCTTTGTGGCATCCTTGGCAATTCATGAGATACAGGTCCGAACCGTGAAGGGTTTCCATTGGCGTAACGAAGTTGGGCGATAGTTTCAGTTCCCAACCAGGAAGTGCTTCCTACGCCTCAGGTGGCGGCGGTCCTAACGTCATTGTCTTGCCTATACCGCTCTCGCTGAACGGCCTTTGTAGATGGTCGAGCCAGCTTTCACCTTGAACGGCCGTAACTACATCTTTACTGGTAGTCTGACCCAGCAGCGATGATGCCAGTACAAAAACCACGACTAGGCTTTTCATTTGCTGGCACTTCTTTATCATCCCAGATTTCCGATATCAACTCTTTCCCGTGAACTTTCCGGCGTTCATCGTCATCTGTATTCATGCGGGTTATTGAGATGACCATGCCGCCCAGGATGGGTGCGGCGATGGGCTTCATGACGTCGGAACCGATGCCGGATTCCCACAGGATCGGGAACAGGCAGGTGAGAACTGCTTCACTGTTATGAGTTTGCGGCGCAAACAGGGCACGGCACCCTCAACTGCAGCCGCTTGAATAAGCCCACGGGGAATCCACCGGATGAATGCCCGCTGGCGATTAGGTGATCTCTCTAAGCAGTTGGTTCATTCTAGAGTGCAGGCGTTCGTGGGTTCCGACCCCCATCTTCTGGACCTCCATCCGCTCGAATTCCTGGGCGAGCCGCTCTTGTTCCTCGTTCGTCAGCAGACTTTCCGCCATGCAGAAGAGAACCTCATTTTCTTTGGCGATGTGCTCACGCAGAAGGTTCGTGTATTCCGCGGCGGCTTGCGCCCAGCGCCGGCCCGACACCCCTGGACTGTCCTGAAATTGAGAAGAAGCCAGTTCCATTTCGTGGATGAGTTCACGGCCGCGGCCGTGTTCAGAAAGCATGACGCCCATAGGACCGCCGTCCCGCGGTATCCCTTTTTTCTCGAGCAGGGGAAACAAGAAATCTTCCTCCTTGCCGTGATGACAGCGGTCGGCAAATAGCCGAAAGAACTCAAGAAGTCCGTTCAGAGTGTCGGGTGAAACCTTCTTCCCGAGAACGAGCCTCCGCCCGACTGCGTCGGTCGCGTCTAGCATTTTCAGGATCACATCGTGCTCTTTGCGAAGGATATCAGTTGCAAACATGGTCCAGCCTCCTCTTACACACTCGATTGCTAAATCTGCTTGCGATAAATCTCCAGGGAATACCCGCCCTGCAAAATCTTTGATGGTCAGCGCCCCAAGCGGCTGGATTGGGTTTTGTGGCTGAGGAGTCCGGAGATGAATTGTTCCGCGAATTCCTCGCCGATTTCCACGGAATTCGCTTCGCCGGAAGGTTCGAACCAGTAGGGAATCCAATTGAGCGAGCCGAGAAGGGCAAAGGTGGCCAGCTTGGGATTAGCGTTCCGGAAAACAGCCGTCTTAATTCCGGCGGTGATGATGCGGCGAATGCCCTGGTCGAAGCGGTCGCGCTTGGCAATGACCTTCTGCCGCCGGGAAGCGGAGAGCGCCTGCACGTCCATAGTCAAAGCGGTTCCGCGCAATTCGTCAATCATCATGTGTACGAAGGAGACGATGACGCGCCGCAATTTTTCCTGGGGTGGATAGGCACTGTCTTCGACCTTCTTGAGCATCTTCAGGAGAAGGTCGAGAGCAAATTCGTGGCAGGCAAAGAGAATGTCCTCTTTATCCTTGAAGTAGTAATAGAGGTTTCCCTTTGTCATGTGGAGCGCGCTGGCAATTTCATCGACGCTGGCTCCGTAGTAACCTCGCCGGCGAAACGCAGCTGCAGCACTCTTTAGGATTTCCAGGCGCATTTCGCCATTTCTGTCTTGTCTACTGGTCATTCTGAATATCCCGCGCGCAGCGCTCCAAAAACCGTGAAAGCAATCTTGGGGATTATATGGGATTCTGATGTGGGGCACAGCACAACCAGAATCAGGAGGACTTCGTTCATGCCAGCCGAGTATTCAAGCATCGTCTGCGAAATCCGCGAGAGTGTGGCAAGGATTACTTTGAATCAGCCATCTTTGAACATCATAGACATCCCCATGATCGGGGAGCTGCATAGTGCGCTTGCACGAGTCCACGCCGCGGGGGATTTGAAAGTGCTCGTCATCGACCACCAGGGAAAAGCTTTTTCGGCTGGGGTCTCCATCAAAGACCATTCGCCCGACAAGGTGGGGGAAATGATTGAGAAGTTTCACGGCATGTTCCGTCTTCTCAATTCCCTTGCCATCCCCAGCCTGGCGCTGGTCGATGGAATGGCCTTGGGCGGTGGCTGCGAACTGGCCGTTTTCTGCGATATGGTCTTCGCCTCGGACCGGGCCACTTTCGGCCAGCCGGAAATCAAGGTGGGAGTCTTTCCCCCTGTGGCCGCGGTCCTCTTTCCACACCTCATTGGGCGGAACCGCGCGCTGGAATTGCTGCTGACCGGCGATGTCATCGAAGCCGCCGAGGCCAAGGCGATCGGCCTCATCAACAAGGTCATTCCTGCCCAAAGCTTTCGCGAAAAGACGGACCAATTCATAAGCAAACTCACGTCGCTGAGCGGTCCTGTTTTGAGACTGGCAAAGCGCGCGGTGGACCGCGGCCTTTATATGAGCGTGAACGAGGGTATCACTGCCGTTGAGCAGCTCTACCTCGGTGAGCTCATGAAGACGGAAGATGCCCGCGAAGGTCTGAATGCTTTTTTGGAAAAGGGGAAGCCGATTTGGAAAAACAAATAGCGTCGAAAACCATTCACCGCTTTGCGGGAAAGCAGAGGATCCGTCCATCAACTCGTTCTCTTGCGGGTATAAATCGTCTGGAAGTAAAAAGAGACGACGGTCCGGCAATCTTGGCAGTCGTCCTGCAGTTCCTCGGGGAGCACGGGTTCCGCTCGCACTTCGTATCCCAATTGGCTGTAAAGCTCCATTGCTTCCTTCGCACGCTGCTCATCGGCGGTGAAGCGGCGTTCCCATCCTTGGGCAATTAATGAGGAGTCCGGCTGAAGCTGGGCGCCGGAGAGGAATCTCCGGCCCAAGCCATCGAATAAACTTTCTATTTTGATGATCTTTGCCATCGCCGTGTCTTTGGCGGTCAGTTTGCTTTCCCGGCCTCGGCGATTGAAGAACTATCGCGAGCGGACAAATTCAGTTTTTGCAGCCGGCGTTGTGCCAGAATCGCGGCGCCCAGAGCGCCGACGAACTGAACGAGATTTTCCGGTGGAACGTTTACTTCCGCCTTCAGATGTTCCCCGACCACGCGGGCCATGGTCTGGAAGCGCAGGATGCCGCCGATCAAGGTGAACTCCGGCTCCATCTGAACGCGCTTCATCAGTTGTACCGAACGGTCCACCAGTGACGCGATGGCGCCGTGCATAATGTCCGCGGGTGCGCTCCCCACCGACAACTGGTTGATCACTTCGGATTCCGCAAATACCGCGCAGACGCCGGAAATCGCAACTTGCCGCTTCGAGGTTGCCACCAACGGACCAATCTCTGCGGTCCCGTAACCCATGTATCGCGCTGTCTTCTCCAGGAAAGCGCCGGTTCCGGCGGCGCACTTGTCATTGAGACGGAAGGACTTGACGCGGGCCAACTCGTCGATCCGCGTGGCTTTCATGGTTTGGCCTCCGACGTCGAGAATGGTACGCGTTCCAGGGAAGAAGAAGGTCGCACCCCGCGCGCTGGCAGTGAGGTCGGTCACTTGAGTATCACTGAAGGACACCATGTGACGCCCGAACCCCGTGGCCACAACGTAGGAAATGTCGGATTCCGCCATTCCCGCACTTTCTAGAGCACTTTGGTAAACCTGGCGGGCCACTTCGGCGAGCTTAAAACCCGTGCTGTTCAAGGCGTGACCGAGGATCACGCCCTGCTCACTTAGGACTACCGCTTTTGCATAAGTGGAACCAACATCGATTCCGGCGGTACAAATCATGATGGCCTCCCTGCGGTGGCGGGTGCCCGCCCGGCCAGAACATGATCCAGAGCGAATAAGGCAGCGCCCAGAGCACCCATGAAGTGGGAATCCTCGCTCACGTTCAGCTTGGCGTTAAGACCCTTCTGCAGCGCCTCGATCATTCCAATATTGCGCGCCACTCCGCCCGTAAACGTGATCTCTTCCTCGACTCCGACCCGCCGAAGCAGCCCGATGGAGCGCGCAGCAATTGATTGGTGAACACCCTGCAGGATGTCTTCGATCTTTTTCCCTTTGCCCAGCCAGGAAAGAACTTCGGACTCGGCGAACACGGTGCAGGTCGTACTGATGCGCACGGGCCGCTCGGCGCGCAGGGCCGTCGGACCCAATTGATCCAAAGGAATGTCGAGGGCGCTGGAAGCCGCGCCCAAGAATCGTCCGGTACCTGCGGCGCATTTGTCGTTCATGCAAAAATCCACAATTTCGCCTGAGGGGCGTACGCGGATCGCTTTGGTATCCTGGCCTCCCATGTCGAGCACGGTGCGTGTGCCGGAAAACATGTGCACCGCACCGCGACCATGACAACTGATCTCCGTCACCTGGGTGTTTCCAAAAGTCACGCGGTACCGGCCGTATCCAGTACCGACCACATACTCGACTTCTTCCTCCCGCACGTTTGCATTCTTGAGGGCCTCTGAGAAAGACTGCTCGGCAGCCATGATCACGTTTGCGCCGGTATCAATCAGCGCTCGTCCGACGATGTGTTTCCCTTCATTGATCACAATGGCTTTTGTTTGCGTGGACCCGACATCTACCCCGGCTGCGTATGCCATTTTGCGATTCCTCTCCGTGTCGAACTCATCCGCCCTAGCGGGTGGCAGCTTCTTGCTGCCTGCGGGAAGCCAAGCCTTCAAAAAAAGCATCAATGCGATTCTTCATTTGTGCTTCGGAAACCACACGGCGATCCATCATGTCGGATTCGATGAAGAGACTGGGGATGTCGCGGGCGGCCATCATCGCGCGGCGGTTATCGGCCATTCCGGTAGAAGTGGTGCGGCAACTCTTGATGGGATGGTAGACCACGCCGTCCAGATGGAAGGAATCAACCATTTCGATGATCGCTTTGTCTTGATAGAACATGCTGTCCATCGCATCGCGCACACTGATGAGGATGCCTTCCGCAAGGCTTTCCATCGGGTGGGCCAGATCGTACTCGAAGCCCAGATTGGCACCACCAGAGGCGAACCAAAGGTACGTGGAGTGGACGAAGGTTCCGCCCCACTCGGTAAAGAGTTCATTGAACCTTCGAAAGATGGGATAACAGGGCACGCCGATGAAAGTCAGACGGTATTTTTCTTCTGTGAGCGTGCCAATGCCATGGGAGGCTTTGTAGGCCATCTCCTCGACAAGATTTGTGAAATAGCGGCCCCCCTCCGGAGCGCCACGAAAGCCGTTTGTAACTCCCAGGTAGATGGTTCCATCCGTCAGCGCGTTGAAAAGCGACGGCTGGGTCTTGTTGAACTCCAATACCTGTTTCCAGCCTCGGGACACTTCATTGGCGTAGCCCATCACTTCACGGAGGCGGTCGATGTCGAACTTGATGCCGGTCACACGCTCGCAAAGTGCGATCAGCTCCGTGATCTGGGCTTGCACATAGCGGCGATCGTTTTCAAAGTCCGGGTCACCTGCCCAGGTTTGCGTTCCTGCTGCGCGGGTGCCGGGTATGTCGAGCGTAAAGACCGGAATGTGATACATCCGCTCCCAGATCTCCGCCCACTTGATGTAGGTATTGCAGGCATTGGTCAGCACCGCGATGGAGGGTTTGGGAATGCGGCCCATTGGATGCTCGCCGCCGCGCAGTTGCACAGCTACATCGGCTTTCACATAGCCGCAGATATCCGGCGAGTACCCGTAGTCTTCGGCTTGGTTGAGATATTCATGGGCCACACGGCGCACCGCCATTTGGAGGGAATTGATTTCGGGAAAAACGACGGGAAGGTTGAATGTGCGCAAGATTTCGCACATGCTGCCCATGACGAAAACATAAGCGCACGGATCGCCCTGTTCCGCGGTGCGGTTCAATTCCGAAAACCATTGGCGAAAAAGATCGGCCCCTTCCCGATTTCCCCGGCCAACCATCCCGTCTTGTCGTTGTGGATCGCTCATTGCGGCATCCTTCCTTAACTGAACAGAATATTTTCCACGAAAGTCTCAAGCTGAATTTCCATGTGGTCGAAGGTGGTCATTTTTTCTTCAAATTCGCTGATGAAATAGGGAATCCCCTCTTTGTCCAGCGCGTGTAAGTAGGCCACCTGTTCTTCCAGGCCGGGTTCGCACATTTTCGCCGCGGTTAGAATCGCGGCATCCGCGCGCGAATTCCTGATCCGCTCAAGAAGCATCTTCTCCTTGGGCTTGCGGAGATCATGCTGCACGGGACTGTAGGAGCTCTTTTCCAGGTAGGCATCGGCAAGGTTGAATAGCGGATCGCCCTCCAGCGGCACGTCCTCCAAAATCCATCGCATGCCAATCAACAGGTCATCATCGACGATGTAGCAGGAGCGCGCGATGGCGCGAATCAGATCCAATGGCGGCTGTTCGCAAAATCCGCCTTCAAAAACGAGGCGAATCTTGTCCTGCTTCTTGTTGGGTCGGGCCGAGATCAGAGGCAGAACTGTTTCGAGCAGTTCGTTGTGATCCTCACGCGGGATCAGCCCGCCGATGGCGACCAGGACATACGCTTCGTCCGCGGAAACCAGCCAGGGCGTCTCCCGCTTGATGCTATACAGCGCGCGAAGCAAAGCTCGATTGCGGTTGTACACCGCCAGAGAGCGGCGCAGGTCATCTTCCTTCACAGGCCGTCCGGCGATCGCTTCGACGCTGCGCTGCAACCGCGCATACTCGTTGCGCAGATAGGTGACCGCGGCGGGGGAATTCGCGTTCTGGGGAAGATAAAGAATCTGACAGGGATAAGAAAAATTGCGGCCCCACACGGCTCCCAAGTTGCGCGCCGCGTCACAGATGGGGTGCGTCACGAACATTTCGAGCTGGACCCGGTTGCTCAAGGCTAGTTCGAGAGAAGTTTTCAGGATAGAACACAGATAGGACCCGAAACGCGAGTCGGCCTGCACGGCCTCAATTTGAGCTCCGCGAACTTTGAATGGCAGAATTCCCGCAGCGTGGACGATCTCTTCCGGGAAATAGACTTGGAAATGCCCGATGACTTTCCCACCGGATTCACGCCAGCGGCGCACCGTGGGGAAAGTCATGTCTTCGAACAGTTCACGGCATTCGTACAGGACTTCATCGAGCGGCTTACCGCGCCAGGCATCAAATGTGCAAACGTCCATGTGAGTGACCTTCCTGTTTCAGCGCTACCACAAAATATCTCCTGTTGCCTCTCGCGGCGGTATCAGGTGCCGCCGAGATACTGTCCGCCATCCACCCGCAGAATCTGTCCAGTGATGTGAGCCGCACCGGGTCCGCATAGAAACAGAACCGATGCGGCGACATCAGCAGGCTCGACAAAGGTTCCCAAGAGGCTCTCGCCGAGCGCTGCGTCTTTCACCGCCTGCGGCACGACTTCGGTCAACGGCGTGCGCACCCACCCGGGTTCAACTACGTTGACACGGATTCCAAACCGGCCCACCTCTCTCGCGATGCTCTTGGCTAAGCCGATCAGCCCGGCCTTGCTCGCGGAATACGCCGAGGTGCCGAACTTTCCGCGGGAGCCGTTGATGGACCCGATGAGCACAATTCGGCCGCCCGGAGCGTGGCGCAACAGCGGAATGGAGTGGCGGAGGAGGAGGAACGCTCCACGAAGATTCACCGCTTGCACGGAATCCCAATTCTCGGCGCTCATCTTCCAGATGACCGAGTCACGCGAAATTCCGGCCGCGTGGACGACGAAGTCGAGTCTTCCCTGCGCTTTGTAAACAGACTGAACTGCGGCAACAACGGAGCTTTCTTCCCGGATATCGCATTTCATCCCTGCGCGTTTGTCACCCGGTTCTGAGAGGTCGAGAGAAACCGCGCGGGCGCCAGCCTGCTCGAAGGTGTCGAGAATGACGCGGCCAATAGCGCCGGACCCGCCGGTTACGATGGCCACTTTCCCCGCCAACTCTGTCGCTGTCTCTTTCATTCCCTATTGTTCCTCTTGCGTTCTCAGCGATAAACGATCGGTCAAACGAACCTCAGATCACTTAGAGGCCTTCTCAGGCTGTGCCACCCAGGGTGCGATTTCGTGAATCAGGCCTTCGCTCCAACGCGCACCCTGGGCGAGCCGCTGGCGGAGGCGAATGAAATCCACTTCTCGCTGGTCTTTCGTCCCGTAATGAAAAGCGCGGAAGCCCGCGTTGGCTTCCGTCATCATGTTGAGCGAAAGCCAGGCGCGGTTACTTTCGCGATTCTTGTCCCAGTGCTGGAGCTTGTGCTTGCGCAGGCTCTCAATGGTCTTGATGAGGCAATCTGGCATGGTGTAGAGCAATTTCGTGCACATTTCTTCGACAGCCTCGTCGAGCAGGGAAAAGTCCACGATGCCCTTGGTCAGCAGAGATTTTCCCTCTTCTCGAGCCTGACCCGTCTTCCAGTCGCCGAGCACCAGGCGTCCGTATTCGTCCAAAATCCGCTCCGTCACCACCAAAGGATTCGCTACCCATCTGCCGTCGGCCTTCAATACTGGAACAATTTGTGTAAGTCCCCCCAGCCAATAGAAGCGGTGCGCGCTCCAGGTCTCGCAGAGAGTTCCGCTATACATGGCGCGTTCGATTCCGACATAGACGGGAAGAAAATCGGTACTTCCGCCATCGGGAGCAGACCCGTGCTTCGGTCCGGCCTGGCTGAAAACGGCGAGATCGCTCGCGATCGAGAAATCGCAGGCCATTCCGACTTCTTGGCCGCCGCCGACACGCATTCCGTTCACCCGGCAGATGACGGGCTTGTCGCATTGCAGAACGGTCGTCACCATGTCGTTGAAGAGACGCATGTACTGACGGTATTCGGCAGGTGCGCCAGCGTAATATTCGGCATATTCCCGCGTATTCCCGCCGCTGCAGAAGGAACGCGTTCCCGCCCCTGTCAAAACCACGGCAACGGCCGCGCGGTCATTGCTGGCCTCGCGTAATGCCAGAATCACTTCCTTGGCCATCGAGGTGGTGTAGCTATTGAGCTCGTCAGGATTGTTCATCGTGATCCAAATGTTGTGGAGACCCTCCACCGGTTTGCCGGAACGGTTGTGTACCGGCCTTCTTTCAACCAAGACCTCCTGCGGAGAAGTGGCTTCGATGAGGTTGTGATTCTTCACCTTGCTGCCTCCAATCAATGTTTTCCTTTGCTGTGGTTGGGCTGCAGAATCACTCGCCGCCGCAGTGCATGCTTTGCAACCGCCTCGAGAATCTCCGGGGCTTCTTCCAATGCATGGAGTTCAATAAACGGAGCGAGTGCTACTTTGCCTTCGAGGACCAGCCGCAGCGCAGCGGGATATCGGTCTGGCGGGCAACCCCAGTTGCCTCGTGCGGTCGCGTCGAAGGCCATCAAGTTCGATAGGCGCAATTCAATGGACTTGGGTGTGAAGCCGACCACTGCCAGGTAGGCACCGTGATCCAACAATCCGAAAGCTGTCGTCTGACCTGCGGGCGTTCCGCTCATTTCGAAAATTTTTAGACCGATGCCTTTGCGAGCGGATTCTTTGCTAAAACTGCGAACGGCGGCCTTCAAGCCCTTAAGATTAGTAGAACTGGCATCAAGAACCAGTCCCGCACCGTGCCGCGAGGCTAGATCGAGTCGTTCCCTGTCAACGTCAATGGCCACCACGGCTGCACCCAGTGCGCCCGCGATCTGTACCCCGAATCCCCCCACGCCACCAGCCCCAACGATCACCGCCACATCCTCCCGTCCAAGTCCAGACCTTCGGATCGCTTCGTAAGGAGTGGTCACCGCATCTGCGACAACGGACAGCATTTCGAGAGTGAGACCTAATGGGAGAGGCTCGGGGACCGCACATAAGCCACGAGATGGAACGAGCACATGACTTGCGAAGCCACCGTCGCCGTCATTGCCAGGCATGAATTGCTGGCGACAGATGGTTCCTCGTCCCGCTTGGCAGGCCGGACATCTGCCGCAGGGAATCACGGCGGGAACAATCACGGAACGCCCTAGCCAACTACTGGCTTTTTCACCGGCAGCAACAACCCGGCCAGAGATCTCGTGACCCAGGATGAGGGGAAGGGCATGCCGCGTCGGCACACCTTCAAACGCAAACCCGATATCCGTATGACAGACGCCGCAGCCTGCGATTTCGACAACGAGTTCGTCAGTACCGGGATCGAGGGCGGGGAGTTCGCAAGGCCGCAACGGAGTGTTGGGAGCCGTCAACTGGAACCCATACGCCCCTTGAGTGCTGCTCACCATAGACCTCTCGCTGTTCCAGAGACAATTATCGCATTGCGCGGAGCAAAGTGTCGGTCGTCACAACAATCAGTGGCCGCGGTCACAGCCCTATGTGACGCGCTTACATGGCGGCCTGTTTTCAGTGCTAGCTGCTTCTTATGGAAGGTGTTCCGCTGGACCTGCGAATTGAACCAATATTCAGGAGTCATACATCCGGACTCTGATATCTAGGCTATTGTCAATAAATACAGGGATAAAATGCACTCTACAAAGTTGAACATCTGTTCAATTTATGGCAGTGTACGATACGGATGTCAAGCGATTATTTTGATGCGGCCGCCTGGCAATCCCTTCGTTCCCATATCTCGCCGGCCGCTGTTGTTCCGCTTTGCAGGATCTAATGCAAAAACATTATTGCCTGTCTTGGGAACTGAGCGCACCGTCAGCCATCTTGGGGCCCAGTAAATGGGCGTTCATTGCAGGCGTCAAAGAAACCGCCCAGCAGGCAAGAAAGTTCAACTCAAGATCACCGCCACGGACCATGATCATGGTTTCAAAATTGCCGCTTTTCCCGATGGAGCTGCCCAGGGCGGAACTCCTGGTGTAGTTTTTGCCTTAGCGCAAGACTGTTGGCAGCTTAAAAAAGGAGAAACAACGACGATTGAGTTTCTGGCGCAAACACCGGGCACGTATACATTTAGGTGCTGTCACACTTGCGGACTTGGCCACAGAGGAATGAAGGGCGAACTAGTTGTCGATGAATAGGCAAACGATGTGTCGATGCGCCACCCAGAAAATACCCTCACCTGACGTTGAACGTCTCCCTATATTGACACGCGGCAAGTTACAGGATTTGGCAGGGAAGAAATCCCGAACTGTAGCCGGATGAATCGTTGATTCTGCGGTTGCTGGGGACTGTGAATTAATCCATCAAGCTTGCGTCGGCACCCGCGAAAACTGGTTCTGCGCGCTCTTTTACAATGCCAACACCATGAGCTTCAGTAATTCGCTAAACCTGGGATGGCTGCGGATGGGGTCGTAGACAGGATCTTCTTTCAAGAAGACCATCCAATAGGATCGCTCTTCCAGACCTTCTTGCAGCCAATCGAGAGCCGTTTCGAATTCGCCCAGGCCCAGATGTATGCGAGCAATCATCGGCGATGCCACGTAACGGCCAGTTTTGTCGTTCTTTATCTCGTTTAGAATAATTCGTGCTTCTTCAATTCTTCCTGCCAAAGCGTAAGCATGAGCAAGTGCTGGCAGCACCTCCTGCTGGCAAGAAAACTGTAAGGCTTCCTCGAAGGCAGAGATTGCTTCCTCATACTTTTTCATTTGGACGTAGACACGGCCCAGTTGGAACAGCGCAGGGAAGAACCGGGGCTCGTGTTCAAGAAGCGCGACGAGCTGCTTCACGGCACGGTCGTACTGCCGCGAGAAAAACAAAGGATCCGCGACATTCATGTTGAGGATTAAAGAAAAAGGGTCGAGTTCTCTCGCGGATTTCTGCGCTGCTTGCGCTTCTTTGAAACGACCCTGTGCATTCAGATAAGCCGCGTACCATTGGTAAGCCGAGGTATAGCTCGGGTTCAATTCGATAGCGCGCTGGAATTCCTCTTCAGCCTCCTCCCAATTCCATTCGTACCAGAAGCGCACAAGTGCCAGTGAAGCGTGGCACTCGCTCAGAAATGGATCGATTTCGATCGCTCGCTTGGCCGCGGCCGCTGCTCTTTGGCCGGCTATTTTTGGCGGGAGCGCCCCAAACCAGCAGAGCAAGCAGCAAGAATCCGCGATCCCAGAGTAGGAACGTGCGCAGTTTGGCTCGATGGACAGGGCCGTCTCAAAAGAAGCGATCGCTTTTTTTAGCCCCTCCTCCGTTCTCTGCCCAAAATAGAAACGCCCGCGAAGATAAGCCTCGTGCGCCGTGGGGTCGAACGTCGGCGATTTCGCCGCAGCTTCGGGCAGCAATTCCAAGGATAGAGCTCGCCCCACTTGACGCGCGACGTCGGCTTGCACGCTCAAGATGTCTCTCAGATCGCGATTGTAGCTGGCGGACCATAGGTGCGTTTGATCGAGCGCTTCGATCAATTGTGCCGTGATGCGAGCGCCGTTTCTTTCGCAGCGCACGCTCCCTTCTAACACGTAACTAACCTTCAATTCCGACGCGATTTCCGTGATCGATTTTCGCGTGTTTTTGTACTGGATCGCGGAGGTTCGCGCAATCACGCCGAGCCGCCGAGGATCGAGCTGGCCGAGGTGAGAAATCATCTCTTCGGTTAAGCCGTCGGCGAAATACTCCTGCTCTGGATCCCCTCCAAGATTTTCAAAGGGAAGAACAGCAAGCATCTTCTTCGCCCCGAGAGATGGAGAGCGCGCGGGGATCATAACAGGAGCGATGAAGCGGTAGCCGAGCCGGGGGAGAGTTTCGATGAAGCGGGAGCTCTGTGCCGAGTCGCCCAACAATTCGCGCAATTTATTGACGGCCGTATTGAGATTTTGGTCGTAGCCGACATGCGTGTCGGGCCAAAGTTTTTCGCGCAATGCTCTGCGTGTGACCACCCGACCGGCTTGCTGGAGCAGCAGTTGCAGGATGCGAAAAGGTTTCTCCTCGAGGCGCATGAGCATTCCGTGCTTCCGCAATTCGCGGGATTCGAGATCCACTTCGAATGTGCCGAATCGCACGATCGATTCGAGGTACTTTGTTTCGCTGATGGCGAGGACATTGCCTCCCTCGGAACCAATTTCCGCAGGAAGTGTTGTCAAACCCCCGCCTTTCAGCGGTGACATTTGCTCGTAAGTCGTTTTCACTGATAGACCTCCAAGTTGATAAAGACTTGTCCCGCCCTTGATTTATTCCCGACATCCGAGAGGCATCCAACTGCGGAGAAACCATAGGCATACGGAAAACGGTTGCCTGATGAATGAATGATGAATGAGAGGAGCAATTTAGAATCATGCGAAGAGTAAGTGTGTTTTTGCTGGGGTTCGCCTGTGCACAGATCCTTTCCACGCCAGCTGCCCAAGCGCAAGGAAACAGTTACAAGCAGACCAATCTGGTTTCGGACACGCAAGGCTTGGCGCCCGTGATTGATCCGAATCTGGTTAATCCGTGGGGTATCTGCATCATCCCCGGCGAGGACATTTGGATTGCCGACAACGGTAGCCCAACAGGAGTGAGTTCCTTATACAACGCCGCTGGAGCCGAACAAGGAGCTTTCACGATTGCGCCCCCAGCGGGAAGTTCCAATCCCGCCACACCGACGGGATGCGTCGGCAATTCCGCCGGAGGGTTCAATATCAATGGCAGTAGCAGTTTCTTCATTTTTGATACAGAAGATGGAACCATCTCCGGCTGGACCGGCGGGGCATCTTCCATCCTTGCGGTGGACAATTCGGCCAAACCAACTGCTGCGTTGGGCGCGGTGTATAAAGGATTGGCCCTCGTCACCAACTCAACTGGCAGCTTTCTTCTGGCCACCAATTTCCGCTCCGGCCAGGTCGAAATTTACGACACCACCTTCAAGGAGACCCAGGCCTTCGGCGCCGGCGCATTCAATGATCCGGCTCTGCCGGCAGTTCCAGCGGGTTCCGGTTCGCCCGGGTACGCCCCGTTCGGCGTCCACGTAATCACCGTCAACAACAGTTCCATGGTCGTAGTGACCTACGCGCTGCAGGACACGCCCATGCATGATCCGCTAAAGATGCCTGCGACAGGCTTCGTGGACCTCTTCAGCACTAGCGGCGCTATGATTAGCAGGATCACAAGCGATTCTCACTTGAATGCTCCTTGGGGCGTGGTTGTGCCGCCAGCGGGATTTGGCGGTTCACTAGCAGGCGATTTGCTCGTTGGAAATTTTGGTGATGGGGCCATTAACGCCTACAACTTCTCCACCGGCGCCTTTATCGACCAGATGAAGGATTCGACCGGCACGCCCATCATCAATGGCTCTCTCTGGGACATGGTGTTTGGTGGCGGTGGAGCACAATCCGGCGATCCCAACACCATGTACATCACCGCAGGTCTGAGCAACGAAATGCACGGACTGTTTGCAGTTGTCACAGCCAACGCCACGCCACCTGCGGCCACGGCAGACTTCAGCATTGCTGCATCGCCATCGACATTGACGATCGCAGCAGGGCAGCCAGCCGTCTTTACGGTAACTCTCGGTGGGCTCAATGGATTTAGTTCCGCCGTCGCGCTCACTTGCTCAGGGCAGCCGCTCGGCTCGACTTGTAACTTTTCGCCGGCATCTGTTTCGCCCGCAAGCGGCGGAACAGCAACTTCGATGATGACCATCACGACGTCCTCGTCGCCCTACAATCCAGCAGTGCGGATGGCGAAGAACTCCACCGGAGGTATCTTCGCTTCGCTGCTTCCGATACCCACCCTGGGACTTTTCGGCCTGCTTGTTGCAGCCAAGCGAAACCGCCAACGCCTCCAAGGGAGAAAATGGTTTCACTACCTCACGGGTAGCCTCGCATTACTTATCGTCGCAGGATTCCTGCTCACTGCGGGTGGTTGCGGCTACAGCGCGAATAGCGCCACCAACGGCACCCAGCGAGGCATGACCACAGTAATGATCACCGGCACGTCGGGCAGTCTTACACACTCAGCCACCGTCACACTCACCGTCCAATAACAAAAGGAGGGCCGGCCAGGCTCGTTGGCCCTCTTTCCTCGCTGACTAGCGGCCTGGTGAATTGGTACTCGACCAGGTGGGCGGACTTCTATCAACAAGAGACACGATCGATGTTTGGGTAACTGCCTATTTCTTTGGGGTGCTGCTTTGCTGGAATTCAAGACTCGACCAAAAAATGGAGATAACGCGATGAAAAAAGAGGGAAATGTGTTCACGAAGGGAACCGATCGACGTAGTTTCTTGCAGAGAGGAGTGCTGGCAGGAGGCGCAGTTGCTGTAGGCGCTGGCTTAATGAGCAGCGACGCACGCGCATTTGACCACGACAGTGACGACCGGCTCACGCCGGGCGACGCTGCCATCCTCAGATTTGCGCTCGCAGCCGAGCTCATCGAAGCGGACCTGTGGACTCAATATGCGGAGCTGGGTGGTTTCACACCTGGCGACCTGCCGCTGGAAACACTCCAGACCAATCCGAGCAACAGCTATCAAAATGCTTTCCTGCAACTCGACGGCGATGGCCCGCAATACATCACCAGCAACACCTTCGATGAAGTCAGCCACGCGGCCTTCTTGAATGCCTACTTGCTATCCAAGGGCGCGGAGACCGTCAACTTCGACGAGTTCCGTAAACTCCCGGGGAGCACAGCGACGGGCTCAACGGGCGTCGGCCGTCTCACTAACCTCATGCACCTTAACGTCGACACCAGCTGGTTCACCCGCTATCGCAGCTCCAAGAACCCGGACTTTGGTGCGACCTTTCCGCAAGCCCTGACCATCACCAACCATACCGCCATCCCCGTCACCAATGCCGACTTCAACGACCCCAATCACATCCAGGTTATCGCCAACATCGCTGCCTTCCACTTCGGATACATCGAACAAGGTGGCTCCAGCCTCTATCCGGCGCTCGGTCGCAAAGCTAGCAGCTTGGAAGTCCTCAAAATTGCGCAGGGTATCGGCGGGGACGAGATCGCGCACTTCCTCGAGTGGGTCGATTTTGCCGGCAATGCCGTTCAACAGCCTGTCGCACCGGTGACTGACCCGGCAACCGGTTTTACCTTTCCCAATTTCTTCCTGCCCATCAACCCCAACCAACCACCCAGCGCCAGCAACCCCAACAATGTGGCGATTCAGCCCAGCCTGATCTTTCCCGTCCCGTGCGAATTCATTAACGCGGATTTGCCGCACGTCTCGGTGATTCGACCGCTCGATGACAAATTCGGCGGCGCAGTAGCGACCATTGCATCGTTCACAGCCGATGGCCTATTTGTTGGGCAGTCAAAGGAGTTCTTCAAAGTAGTGAGCCAACTGGCGGAAGAGGCGGACGCGGCCCAGCGCGAGTTCTAAGTTGAGGACTCCTAACCCAAGCAAAACTATAAGCACTCGAAGTGTATCGAACACAGCGGGCCCTGGCCTACTGGGCCGGGGCCCATTTTTATTGCCGGTTGCAACTGTGGTCTGCTTCGGGCACCTGCTTGGGAGGCAGGTCGGTCTGCGTACAACTGTTTAGCAGACCGCGGGGGTGCTGGCGGTTACCAACAGCAACAACGGTCTCGAACGGCAGGTGCAGTGTACGCTCGGAACTCGTCCGTTGAAGTTGGTGCTTCCTCCGGACTCGATCACCTCGCTTATTTGGTAATTGAGGTTTGTCGCATTTCAGGCGCAGTTGTTCGTTGTCTTCATCAATCCGTTCTCCGATTGCATGCGGACAAATTCCCGACCACCGAACATACTCCTTTGGCTAGCTTAAGAACCGAACACACAAAATCGGTTCTCCGGCTGGCCACTGACCGTAGTCCGAATCGCGAAAAGTCCGCCAGCCAATCGGTCGCTGGCTGGCGCTCCAGCCGCCGCTGTGGTGGCGTACAGAGTTCTTCGGTCGACGCCGCCGAAAATGCAGGTTGCAATGTTTTGCACCGGCATTTCGACCACTCGGTCAATCTGGCCGTTGGGCGAGACGCGGACAATGCAACCGCCGGAAAAGCGGCTGTTCCAGAGGTAGCCTTCGGCATCGACTGTTGAACCATCCGGCCGGCCGCGCGAAGTTCTGAAAAAAGGGACGCTCGTTTCCGATATCACGTGTGTCCGGATCGTAGTCATACGCCCAAATCGTGTTGGCCAGCGTGTCACCGAAATAAAGACAGATACCGTCGGGACTCCAGGCCAGGGTATTGGAGATGCCAATCTCCGTCTTGTGCACGCTTACGCCAGCATTCGGGTCGAGACGAAAGAGAACACCGTGCTTCCCTTCAATCGGACAAGCGGAGCCGTCCGGATTGACATTAATTCTGCATCGACCCTAGCCAGAGTGAACGGTATGCCCCGGGTGCCAAACAACCCCTTCCCCACAACGGTCACCGGCAGGGGCTACACAAACAGGTTGCGAGATCATTGAACCCTCGTCCACCGACCTTGCGCCATCGATCAGAAAGTGCTCGCCATTTTAACGCTGACAATTTTATCCCGGTACGCCAACGGTTTGAATGCCCTTCGTTAGGAGGTGGAGCGCGCTGCATCACCATCCTGAAGGAAGTGAGGGTGAAAAGCGCGAAGCTGCAATGAGAGGACTTAAGCTGCCGGGGGAACAATCCCTTCCGTTCTTGTTCGCGCACGGAAATTTCTTCACCTGCAATTTCACCTGTAAGAAGTCCGGCTCACACGTATTTCGGCGTGGTTAGGCGGTCCCCTATGCCTCCGAAGTGCTTGGAAGTACATAATAAAGCCGCTTTGACACGGTAGAGGTCTAGGGTTCGAGTCCCCACGGGCCTACCATTTCTTTCACTTAGCCGGAATCCTCAGAAAACTTCACATGTAATTCTTCACCTGTAAATTGGTGCGATCGCGCGTCACGTTGCGTGTGATCGCGAGAGACTCCAAGTGATTGTCCTCCGTAATTTTTGCATCTAGGCGAATTAGCGTTAAGTGCTTGGGTGCGCATCAATGTAAAGATTTGCGCTCACAGCTCAAGCCGCTTTGCCCTTGGAGGATGGGTAGTTGGAGAAATTGAATTGCTATTTGGAAAGGGGCGGCCCGATTGCAACGGCTCCAGCGGCTTTTCACGAATTAGTCATACAAATCAACATGACAAGCGGCACTCGTATGGACAGACTCTGGAAGACGTTAAGGCCGTGGACGGCTGTGGCACGTCTACCTGCCAAAGAAGAACAACAAGGGCTGGCGCCAAAAAAGCGGGGGAGATAAAAGTGTGACTACTAGGGGCGAACGGGAGATTGAGCGCGAAGATGGGAAAGGAAGGCGTGGTGGGCACGGCTGAGAGAGCGACCGCGTAGGACGACCGTGCCGATGGTGCGGGCGGCTTGTTCGTCGGCAATGGGCACGTAGCGGCACGGCGGATTCTTTTCGATGACCATCTCAGGAACGATGGAAATACCCATGCCTGCGCCGACCATGCTGAGCAAACTGCTGAATTGGCCGCTTTCGAAAACAATTTGGGGATGAAGGCGCGCGCGATCGCAGGCGGCGACGGCGGTGTCGCGAAAGCAGTGGCCGTCGCGGAGCAGAAGGAAGGGTTCGGAGCGAAGATCTTTTAGGGTGAGAGAACGACGCTTGGCAAGTTTGTGATTTTTAGGAAGCGCGGCGAAGAGGCGCTCAGTGAGCAACGGGACAGTTTCGAATTCGTGGCCACGGATGGGAAGCGCGAGGATGGCGACGTCAATGGCGCCCGCACGGAGACGGTCCAGAAGGACGGGAGTAATTTCTTCCATAACGCTTAGAAGGGCCTGAGGAAATTTGCGCGAGAACGAAGTAAGACGCGATGGGAGGAAGTAGGGAGCGACTGTAGGAATGACGCCAACGGTGACGAGGCCGCTGATGGAGTCCTTGCGCTCGACGACGTCGCTTTTGGCGACTTCCAGCTCGCGAAGAACGGAGCGGGCGCGAGGGAGAAATGTCTTGCCGACGTCGGTAAGTCGTACCGAGCGGCCCAAGCGGTCAAAGAGACGCGCGCCGAGCTCACCTTCTAGTTTCATGATCTGCTGGGAGAGGGATGGCTGAGAGACGTGAGACTGCTCGGCGGCGCGGCTGAAGCTGCCCGTTTCGGCCACGGCGCAAAAGTAACGAAGTTGATGGAGCTCCATAGGCTATACCTATCTATCGTATCCAAACTATATATTGGATGTATAGGTCCCGGCTCGCTACCTTTGCAGTTGGGATCGCAGGCGGCCTATTTTGGGCTGGTGCTGTAATCCAACTGAGGAGGGAAGATGGCGGAAGGAAAAAAGAGAATCATGACCACGGACGCGGGCCGTCCCGTGGGCGACAATCAGAATTCGCTCACGGTGGGGCCGCGCGGGCCAGTAGTCTTCGAAGATTTTCTGCTGTTCGAAAAGATGGCGCACTTCAACCGGGAGAGAATCCCGGAGCGCGTGGTGCACGCGAAGGGTTCGGGCGCATACGGGCATTTCGTTTGTACGAGCGCGGAGATCACGAAGTACACCACGGCCAAGCTGTTCAATGTTGTTGGCAAGAAGACGCCTACTTTCATTCGGTTTTCGACGGTGGGTGGTGAAAAGGGCTCGGCGGATACGGCGCGTGACCCGCGCGGCTTTGCATTGAAGTTTTACACCGAGGAAGGCAACTGGGACATGACGGGAAACAACACGCCCGTCTTTTTCATCCGCGATCCGCTGAAGTTTGGGGATTTCATCCATACGCAAAAACGCGATCCAGAGACCAATCTGAAGTCACCAACGATGATGTGGGACTTCTGGTCGCTCTCACCGGAATCACTGCACCAGGTGACCATTCTCTTCTCCGACCGCGGCACACCGGACGGCTACCGGCACATGAACGGTTACAGCAGCCACACATTCAGCCTGCTTAACGCAAAGAACGAGATGTTCTTCGTGAAGTGGCACTTCAAGACCAAGCAAGGCATCAAGAACTTTTTCCGCGAGCAGGCAGGCGCTATGGAAGGAACGGATCCGGACTATTCGCAGCGAGATCTTTTCCACGCGATTAAGAAGGGCGACTTTCCGAAATGGCGCGTGTGCGTGCAGATCATGCCGGAAAAGGATGCGGAGACGTACCATATCAATCCGTTCGACCTGACCAAAGTTTGGCCGCACAAGGATTACCCCTTGCATGAGGTCGGTGAACTAGAGTTGAACCGCAATCCGGAGAATTATTTTGCAGAAGTCGAGCAGGCGGCGTTCGAACCGCGCAACGTCGTGCCGGGCATGGGCTTTTCGCCGGACAAAATGTTGCAAGCGCGCTTGATTTCGTACCCGGATGCGCACCGCTATCGTTTGGGAGTGAACTACGATTCCCTGCCGGTAAACAAACCGCAGTGCCCGTATCACACCTACAACAAGGATGGTGCCATGCGTTTCGATGGAAACAGCGGTCGAGCGGTGAATTATGAGCCGAATAGCTTCGGTGGCCCGACGCAGGACCGCTCGTATGTCGAACGACCACATGCGATCAGTGGAACCGTCGCACGACACGATCATCGAACCGATAGCGACTACTACACGCAGCCTGGGAATCTTTTCCAGCTGATGCCCGCGGACGCCAAGCAGCGTTTGATTGACAACATCGTCTCCAGCCTGGGCAATGGGGTGCCGCAACACATCCAGGAGCTGCAGATACAGCATTTCTACAAGGCCGATCCGGCATACGGAACAGGGGTGGCGAAGGGGTTGGGGCTGAACATCGAATCGATCGTCGCGAAGGCAAGACAGGCCAACGCGGCGGATTGATCTGCTTTGCGGGGCGCAGCGTGCTGCGCCCCCGATTTGAATTCACCAGTTCCCAGCGGACAGCTTCAGCAGATAAAGGTCATTAGGAGCGTGGATTTCCTGAAAGGCTTACGCTTCATCGCAAGACGGTAAGCCGGTCCAGCAAAGGAACAGCATCAACCATGAACTTTCTACAAAACGACTACCGCGGAAGCGGCATCCCGTGTGGAAACCTGATCCACACCGATAGATAGACTCTACCGACGCGAAAATATTCCATTGGATTTTTTCTCTACTCACAAGGGGAATACACCAGCATTAACATGCCGGAGCCGTTTCCTTATGGGATTTCCACCATTCCGGAGATCTCCATAATCGGCCAAACCGAAGAAACACTAACGTCGAATCGAATTCCATACGAAGTGGGAATCGCAAAGTACTCTGAACTTTCAAAGCGCATGATGCTCGGTGATGAAGCCGGAATGCTCAAAATCCTCTTTGATCGCCAAACACGCAGACTGCTTGGCGTCCACGCACTAGGGCGGCGCACGACCGAAATTATTCATATTGGCCAGGCAGTGCTCTTCTATCGTGGGTCAGTGGAATACTTCCGCGACATGGTCTTTAACTACCCCCACGTTGGGCGAAGCCTACAAGGTCGCTGCTTTAGATGGACTGAATAAACTTTAATCGTTGCGGCCCGGCAGCGATCTGCTGCCTCTTGGTTGGGGGGCGCCGGTTGAATCCGTTGAGATTCAGGATCACATGGCGGCGCTCCTCTTAGAAACGGCTCCTGAGCAAACCTGCGGCCAGCACACCTGCTTGGGAGGCAGGCGTCCCACTTATTCACCTGCGGGGTTTGCCGAACGTGGTGCAAAGACGAGGGTTCGACCGCGTTCCCTCTCTGCGGGCGAGGATGACGGTTCCCAAGGCCGTTGTAGCGACATTTGCGAAGAGCTAGCCCAATTGTTCGGTGCGAATAGCCTTCATCTGCGTTGACGTTGTTGTGACAGCACCACGGCAACCGACGCAGATTGAGCCGAATAACGCTTCGACCTTTCGGCTATCAACCGAAGGGTTCGGTGATGTTGGCGACGGGGTCGTGGGGGTGCGATTCATCAATCCCGAGCATCACACTGAGATGCGCATTCTCTGCACTCAGCCGTTGGCATTTATCTAGCGCGCTCTTCAGGCGCTCTTGGAGATGTCCTGATCAGGATGCGGCTGTTCAGAGCTATAAGCTCCGCGGAAGATCTTGTCCGAAGAACGAAGCGATCAAACGGCCGATTTTGCGACTCCAAAGTTGAGTCCGATTTGAGTCCGATTGCTGCCGAATACCGGCCCATGTCAGCATGTTTGACGCAGAACAAAGCCAAACGGGCCAATAAGATAGTGTTTCTACTGCTTATTCGGGACCAGGAGGTCGAAGGTTCAAATCCTTTCGCCCCGACCACGCTCACTGGGTCTCAGGTCGGTCACGCAGGAAAGAACTCCTTTTCAGCCAGTCAGTCGAGCCAATCGAGACGTTTTTCTGCCACGAAACTGCGATTTGCGCTTGGCCCGCAGCGAACTCATCTCATGTTCAGGAATAACCCAAAGCGTAGACCGTTCCCGCCGAACTGACGGCTTGCCTTTTCCGGCGAATACTCCTTATTCTGCCTGCTCAGGCTGCGGCCGCATCAAGAGGCAACGGATGATCCTGCAAAAACTGCGCGAAGAAGTTCTGGAAGCAAACCTGGAGCTCGTCCGGCGCGGGCTTGTGCTGTACACCTTCGGAAACGCCAGCGGCATATCGCGCGAGGAAGGGCTGGTGGTAATCAAGCCAAGCGGGGTGCCGTACGAAACGATGAAGCCCGAGGATTTGGTCGTCGTCGATCTGGAAGGAAAAACCGTCGAGGGATCGTTGCGTCCTTCTTCTGACCTTCCCACGCACTTGATTCTCTACCGCGCATTCTCAAGCATTGGAGGTATCGCGCACACGCATTCTTCGGCTGCAACGGCATGGGCCCAGGCGCAAAAAGAAATTCCATGCTTCGGAACGACCCATGCCGATTACTTTCGCGGGCCGGTTCCTGCAACAAAGCCGCTGACGCCCGCCGAAACCCGATCAAATTATGAGGCCAATACCGGACACGCCATCGTGCGGCGGTTCAAAAAACTCGATCCTCTTCACGTGCCTGCGGTTCTCGTCGCCGGCCACGCGCCGTTCTGCTGGGGAAAATCGCCGTCGGAAGCGGCGCACATTGCCGTGATTCTGGAAGAAATTGCATCGATGGCCTTTCAGACGATCACCGCGAATCCCAAAGCACAGGCCATTTCCAAACACCTTCACAAGAAGCACTTCCTGCGGAAACACGGAAGCGCTTCGTATTATGGCCAGGAAAAGTAGCGTTGTAAGTTCTAGGACGGCCCCGTGTGACTTCTCACCGGGGACGTTCGGCCAAAATCTATTTTCTCGCCGCTAGAGCAGAAACCTGTAGGGTCAGCGACTCCGCGACAATTTCATCCAGCTTCCGCCGCACTGCGCTGGCTTCCGCCCCGAGGCGGGCTTCGCTTTCCTTGCGCGCCTGGGATACCACGGTGAGCTCCTCGCTGGGCGTGTTCTGCAAAGCATTTTCCGCATGCAGCAAACAGGAGAACACGTAGCGCTCAGGCAGTTGCTGTTTGCGCAGAAATTGCGCGTAATTGAACCAGTCGGACGCCGCGCTGCGTGGATCCGAGAGCACCGCATCAAGCTGCAGTGCGCGCTGGTAGGACTGCGCCGCTCCGCGACTGTCGCCCTCTTTCTCCAGCAAATCGGCGAGATGCACGAGCGCCAGGCCTTCCAGTGTCTTCTCCCCGGCCTTGTCCGCAAAACCAGCAGCCGCGTTGTAACCTTTGGAAGCATCGTCGTTGTGATGGATGGCGGCATCCGCGTCGGCAACTTTTATAAGGGCCGCGAGCACCGGACCAGTATCGGCAGGATTTTTTTGATGACGAACGGCGATGGTCTCCAGATACATGCGATAGTGCCGCGCCGCAGCTTGCAGTTCACCTTGTTGATCGAGCACTTGCGCAAGATAAAGCTGCGCGTTGGCCTGCCCCGGATCAACGTCGACCGCGCGCTGCCAGTTGTCCACCGCCTCTTCGTCGTGCCCGAGGCGATGCGCGAGAATTCCATAATCAACCAGCGCGTCGGCGTTTCGCGGCCAGCGCGTGATAATCCTCTGAAACTGCGCGTAAGCGTCGGCGTCGCGCCCCGCTTCAATCAAGCTCCGGCCATAGGATTCTTGCAGCGAAAAATTGGCGGGATTGAGAGCGGCCGCGCGTTTCATGGCCGCAAGCGCAGCGTCGCGCTGCCCAGCGAGTTGCTCGGCGCGCGCGAGGCGCACTTGCACGGCGCTGTCGTCCGGATTTAAGTTCGCGGCGCGCTGAAGAGCGGGCAGAGCACTTGCTTCGCTGGACCACCAAAAATGCAGTTGGTCCACACCTGCCCAGAGGAATAACAGTGCGACGGTCGCGATGCGGAGAGCCCGAGCGCCAGGCGCTCGTCCCGTTAACCAGCGAGCCCCCGCCGCAAAGCTGCTTTGTTTTTCGCTGCCAGCGCTTGACGATTTTTGTTGACCATCCAGGAGCAGCGCCGCGATGCGCGAATCGCGCAATTTCCAGATCGCGCCGTCGAGAATAAAGTGATGAATATTGACCAGTGCCGTGAACGTCAGGAAGCTCGCGGCAAAATCGGCGTGAAAAATGCGGCTGACGATCCACGGCCCAGGAATGAAAAGCGCAATGCCGCCTGCAATCAACGTCACCAGATAACGGGAAAGCGACCAACGGGAATCGCCGGCAGCGCGCGCCTCTTTTTTCTGGTAATAGCTCGTGATCCACAAATACTGCGTGGAGTGCAACACGGCAAGCAAGCCGCTGCTGTAACGAGTCTGCGGAATTTCCCGGCCGCTGACGAGCTCGATCACCACGGGCAAAAGAAACCAGAGAAATTGCGTGACGGTCAGCGTGATTACGGGAAGAATTGTGCGGAAGTTGCTCCTTCGCGCCTGCGACGCGAGGGCCCATCCGCTGGAGCCAACAAAAAACAGCGCCAGCACCGCTCGCGCAGGCAGAGTGAACTTGGCCGCGAGTCCAAGCGACAGAATCAGCGCATCGCCTGACGCTCCGGTGTGAAAGCTCAGCATCAACAAAATGTAGGACGCGATAAACGAAAGCCGAAGCGCGTGCCGCTCTGATTCCGTGGGCGAGACGCCCGCGCGCCGCGCAAACATCATCAGCAAGCCGAAGTTTTGCCCCGTGTAGTGCCACGGGCTCCAGCAAATGTATAGCGTGAAAATCCAAGAAAGCAGCCCATACCAGAGGTGCGTGACGACCCCAGCCACTATGAGCAGCAACGCCACGTGGACCGTGTAGATGCGATATTTCTCGAACTCGTCGCGCGTGTGGTACGCGCGATACACGGTGGCCATGAAATGCGGATAGTTTGAAAGCAACGCGAGAAAATAAAACGCCACGCTCCAGCCGCGTCCGTAGGAATTCGCAAAATAAAATCCCGCAAGCAAAAGCGGCGCGGACCATGCACCGCAGCCGACCATCAAATCAATCCATGGACGATAAATCCACGGACTCTGCGTGCTAGAGGGCGGAGCAGGCGTCGAAGCGCGCTCCTCTGGCGGAGTTATGGTGATGGTTGCCATTCCATTGCAGAGTAACGCAGGCATGGCACGCCTGTGGGCCAAGGACCAACAGCGCATGCGGAATCGGTTACTTGTACTTGCGGACAGACTTCCGGTAATGGGGTTTTAGAAGACGGCAAGAAAGCGCAGCAGTAATCCCGCCAACGCTCCGCCGAGAATGGGACCGATGACCGGCACCGGCGAGTAGCCCCAATCGGAATTTCCCTTCCCGGCGATCGGCAGAATGGTGTGCGCGATGCGCGGACCCAAATCGCGCGCCGGATTGATGGCGTAACCCGTCGTACCGCCGAGCGATAATCCGACGCCCCACACCAGGCTGCCCACGAGATAAGGGCCTAATCCAGCGGTAGGACCCGTCCCGGACACTCTCTTCGAAAAAATCGCGCCAATTACGAAGACCAGAACAAACGTGGCGCAAATTTCACTGAACAAATTCGCGGCAAAGCTGCGGATCGCAGGCGCGGTACAAAAACAGGCCAGCTTCGCGGCGGCATCTGGTGTTTCCTTCCAGTGCGGCAAATAGTGGAGCCAGACCAGAGCGGCTCCCACAATTGCGCCGAGAAGCTGCGCCGCAAGATAGGGAGCGAGCTTTCCAAAGCTCGCGTCACGCACCGCGAAGCCTATCGTGACCACTGGATTCAAGTGCGCGTCATTGCTTCCACAGGCAATCGATACGAACACGCCGGCCATGACCGCAAAGGCCCACCCAGCCGTGATGACGATCCATCCGCTGCCTTCTGCTTTCGACCTCTTCAGCAGCACTCCGGCGACAACTCCATTGCCAAGCAGCACGATGATCATCGTGCCCAGAAACTCGCCTAGAAAGGGTGATGTCATTCATCAATCTCCTTCGGATCAACTAGGTTCACAGCAACACTTTACCCCGCGCATCAATTTTCAACCCAATCAAATGAGCGCGTGACCGCTTTCTTCCATTGTTTGTACATCTCTTCGCGTTCCGCTTCCGCGAAATGCGGCGTCCACGTTTGGTCCACGGCCCAATTGGTTCGGAGTTCGTCCAAGCCTGAAAAAAATCCAACAGCGAGGCCCGCGGCGTACGCTGCCCCAAGCGCGGTCGTCTCCTGAATCACAGGGCGCACGACTTCGCGGTTCAAAATGTCCGCCTGAAACTGCATCAAGAGTTCGTTCACGACCATCCCGCCGTCCACGCGCAACGACGACAGCGCGATCTGCGAGTCCTTTTCCATCGCTTCCACTACTTCGCGCGTCTGAAACGCCGTCGCTTCCAGAACCGCTCTCGCCAGATGGCCTTTGTTGACGTAGCGCGTCAACCCGGCGATGACACCGCGCGCATTTTCTTTCCAATACGGCGCATACAGGCCAGAGAATGCCGGAACAAAATAGATGCCCCCGTTGTCTTTCACTGTGCGTGCCAACGTTTCGATGTCCGCGCTCTTCTCAATCATTCCAAGATTGTCGCGGACCCATTGCACCAGCGCTCCCGAAATGGCGACGCCGCCTTCCAACGCGTAACATGCGGGTGCGTTGCCCATTTTGTACGCGACTGTCGTCAGCAAGCCGAAGTTCGACGGAACAGCGCGTTCGCCCGTATTCATCAACAGAAAACAGCCCGTTCCATACGTATTTTTCACCTCGCCGGGACGGAAACAAGCCTGGCCGACAAGCGCAGCCTGCTGATCGCCCAGAATCCCCGCGACTTCCACGCCAGCGATAGCTGGAAGCGTCGCCGCACCATAAACTTCGCTGCTCGATCGCACTCGCGGCAACATCGCGTGCGGAATCTCGAACGCCGCAAGCAACTCGGCATCCCAATCCAGTGTTTTCAGATTGAGCAGTTGTGTCCGGCTCGCGTTGGTCACATCGGTGACGTGCGCGCCGCTTTTAGGCCCGCCGGTGAGATTCCACACGAGAAATGTATCGATGTTTCCAAAGAGAAGTTCTCCTCCGGCCGCCTTTTCTTTTGCACCTGGAATATTTTTTAGCAGCCAACGCAGCTTCAAGCTGCTGAAATACGTGCTCAGCGGCAAGCCCGTCTTCGCGCGAAAGCGGTCTTGTCCTCCGCTTTTCGCAAAATGTCCCACGTCTTCCGCTACACGCGTGTCCTGCCAAACGATCGCGTTAGCGATTGGCCGGCCCGTGCTGCGTTCCCACACCACGGCCGTCTCGCGCTGATTCGTTATACCAACCGCGGCCAAATCCGAAGCACGCAGTCCTCGTTGTTCGAGCGCTTCGCCGATCACTTCTTCCGTGCGGCGCATGATCTCCAGGGCGTCGTGTTCCACCCACCCCGGCCGCGGGAAGATCTGCTCGTGCTCTTTTTGCGCGACCGCCACCACGCGCGCCGCTTTATCAAACACCATAAAGCGCGTACTAGTTGTGCCCTGGTCGATCGCCCCGATGTAATTTTTCACGAGTTCCGTCCTGTCCCGCCAGGATGCATTCTACGATGGAACGTGGCGAGCTCTTCAACTAGATGTATACGCGACCGGCCTTCAAAGCATCTAATCCTTTGGGATGAGAAAAGGGAGAGTAGTTATGAATAAAAACACACATCGAAAGGGGTCGCTGCTGATTGGCGTCCTTGTCGCGGCGTCGTTCTTGCCGCTTGCTTTGAAGGCAGCCGCGAACAGCGCGTCCGCAGCCTCCGATCCCTCTGCAGTTGTTATGACGGTTACAGCCACGGTTAAGAAGGACGCGCAACCGCCCGCAGTAACCAAAAATGATGTCGAACTCTATCAAGGCAAAGAACGCGTACAGGTCGCGGACTTCAAGCGCGGAGAGACTCTTTACCTGGCAGTGCTCATCGATGATTCGCTCCGCAGCAGCCTCGCCAACCAATGGAGCGATCTCCGCGCGTTTCTCATGGCACAGCCGCAAACCACTTACATCGCCGTGGCCTACGCGCGAAATGGAGTCGCCATGGTCGCCCAGGACTTCACGACAGACCACGCCCTGGCGGCAAAGGCTCTTCGTATGCCGCTAGGCAGCACGAGCGTTGCAACCAGTCCGTACCTCGCCGTTCAGGATTGGATCAAGCGTTGGCCCGCTTCCGGAGAACGTAGTTCCATCATCCTGTTCTCTTCGGGCATTGATTATTTCCGCGGAGGACCCGCCACTCTTGATCCGGATCTCGATACGACGATTGCCAGCGCGCAGAAGAAAAACGTCAACATCTGGACCATCTACGCTCCGGATTCAGGCCGCCGCAGCCGCGGTTCGTTCCGTGCCTTCAACTGGCAATCGAACCTGGACCATCTGTCGCAAGCGACCGGCGCCGAGTCTTACTCACTTGGCCTCGGAATGCCCGTCAACCTGAAGCCGTATTTCGATCGCATCCAAAGGAACCTCAACAACCAGTATTTGCTCGCGTTCGTGGGCGATGGCGGCCACAAGGGCAAGTACGAGTCCGTGAAGGTCACTTCGGAGCTTCGGAACGTCGGATTTCTGACGCCTTCGGAAGTGTTCTTGCCGGCAGTAAGATAATTCAGTTCACCACAACTCTTGTCAACCAGGCGCGGGCCAAAAGGTCCGCGCCTTCTCCTTTCCGAAATCCTCGTAACCTTATTGTCTCCTTCCTGACAAGCCTTCGCATCTAAAGAGTCGAGATGGGGAATGGAGTCAAGCTTATGAACTACATGAACTACGATCGGAAGTGGCAGGCGGCTCTGTTGTCGGCCGCTATGGCTGTTGCGGTCTCCCTTTCGTTCGCCTGGGAGACCCCGGCAGCAGATTCAGGTGCCGTAACGATGACGGTCACCGCGGTGGGCAAGAAAGAGACTCAACCGCCTCCGCTCACGAAGGACGATGTGCAGCTCTTTCAGGGCAAGGAAAAAGTGCAAGTAGCGGATTGGAAGCGCGGGGATGCGCTTTTCCTCGCCGTGCTCATCGACGATTCGCTCCAAAGCGCCGTCGCCAGTCAATGGGGCGATCTGAAGGCGTTTTTCATAGCCCAGCCGGAGAACACCTACATCGCCGTGGCTTATGGGCGGAACGGTGTAGCCATGGTGGCGCAGGATTTCACTAAGGATCACGCCCTTGCCGCCAAGGCGCTGCGCATGCCCTCGGGTAGCGCTGGCGCCTTCACAAGCCCGTATCTCGCGGTACAGGATTGGGTGAAGCGTTGGCCCGACTCCGGGGAACGCAAGTCCATCATGTTGTTCTCTTCAGGCATCGATTATTTCCGCGGAAGCTTCGATCCCGTCGATCCCGATCTCGATGGCACCATCTCGCGCGCCCAGAAGCAGAACATTAACATTTGGACGATCTATGTTCCAGACGCGGGGCACGTCGGCAACCGTTCGTTCCGCGTGTTCAACGCGCAATCGAACCTCAGCCGTCTTTCGGAAGAAACTGGCGCCGAGTCTTACTACCTCGGTTCCGGCATGCCGGTTACGTTGAAGCCGTACTTCGACGAGATTCAGATGCATCTCAACAATCAATACTTGCTCAGCTTTGTGGGCAACGGCGGCAAGAAGGGCAAGTTCGAGCGCGTGCGCGTGGTCACCGAAGTCCCCAACGTGGAGTTTCTCACGCCGTCAGAAGTGTTCCTCCCGCCCGTGAAGTAATTAGCGCAAGTGGGCCATCCAAAAAGAGCGAGGCGCGGACCGCAAGGTTCGCGCCTTTTGCTTTTCTTGGATAGCGCTTGTCTCTTTTCTTCCCCTCAAGCTAAACTAGCGCCCGTCCGAGTAAGCTCAGAAGGTGAAGGCTATTCGCGCCATTGAATCGGTTTAAATGGCGCCGCTTGCTTGGTGGTGTGGGGGAGCTCATGGACATGTTACTCGGCAAGAAAGAGAATTTCTTTTCGAGACTTGTACTGCGGGTTGCCTGGAAGCGCAGAAACTTCCTTGCTGCCGTGAGCTTCGTCGCAGCGCTCCTTGCAGCTACAGCAATCGCGGCGCCCCTCTCAAGCGCCGATGGCGATATCACTCTGCGAGAAGGATGGGCGGTGCAATCCTCCGCAAAGGTGAGCGCCAGCGCCGAAGCTATCTCCTCCGCGGGCTTCGACGCGTCGAGTTGGTACAAGACATCCGCTCCGAACACAGTCTTCGCCGTCCTTGTCGAAAACGGCGTGTACAAAGATCCGTACTTCGGCATGAACCTGCGCTCCGTTCCCGGCGTCTCCTATCCGATCGGCGGCCAGTTCGCCAATTTGGAAATGCCGGAGAATAGTCCTTTCGCTGTCCCCTGGTGGTACCGCAAGGAGTTTGAAGTCCCCTCTCAATTTAGCGGAAAGACAGTCTGGCTCGCCTTTCGCGGAATCAACTACCGCGCCAACATCTGGATCAACGGCAAAAAACTCGCCGGCTCGGACCAAGTTGTTGGCGCGTTTCGCCGCTACGAATTTAATGTGACACCGTTCGTCAAAGCGGGCGCAAAAAATGTAATGGCCGTGGAAGTCTCCGCCCCGCACGCCGACGAGCTCGGAATCACGTGGGTGGATTGGAACCCCACGCCGCCCGATAAGGACATGGGCCTCTGGCAAGAGGTGGTTCTTTCCGCGAGCGGCCCGGTTGCGTTGCGGCATGCTGCGGTGGAGACCACGCTTGATCTTCCGGCAACCGATAAGGCGCACCTGACCGTGCGCGCCGAGCTGCAAAACGCTTCTAATGCAGCTGTAAAAGGAACGTTGCGTGGAAAGATTCTCGGCGCAGCCGCGCCAATTGAGTTTTCCCAGATCGTCGAATTGAAAGCGGACGAGCGCCGCGCCATCGCGATAGCGCCGGATTCCGCGGCATCGCTGATCGTGCCGAATCCCCGCCTCTGGTGGCCATACCAAATGGGCGAGCCTTATCTCCACAAACTCACGCTCGAATTTGTCTCCGACAAAGGCCCCGCATCCGACCAGCAAACCATCGCATTCGGCATGGTGCAAACCGACTCCGAACTCACGCCCGACGGCTACCGCCTCTTCAAAGTGAACGGCAAGCCCGTGCTCGTGCGCGGCGGAGGCTGGGCGCCGGATATGATGTTGCGCATCAACCAGTCGCGCCGCGAAGCCGAATTCCGCTACGTCAAAGAGATGGGACTCAATACCATCCGTCTCGAAGGCAAGCTCGAAGACGAAACCTTTATGGAACGCGCCGACCGCGACGGCATTCTCGTCATGGCCGGATGGTGCTGCTGCGATGCCTGGGAAAAGTGGAACAAGTGGGGCGATGAAAATCGCCACGTTTCCGTGGACTCGCTCCGCGACCAAATCCTGCGTCTGCGCGCGCATCCTAGCATCCTCGTCTGGCTGAATGGCAGCGACAATCCGCCGCCTCCCGAACGCGAGCGTGCTTACCTCGACGTGGAAAAAGAAAACAACTGGCCGAAGCCCGTCATTTCTTCTGCGACAGAAAAGAAAACCGAGCCCACCGGCGCAAGCGGCGTAAAAATGTCCGGCCCGTACGAGTACGTTTCTTCGAACTATTGGCTGCTGGACACCAAAGCGGGCGGCGCGTACGGCTTCAACACGGAGACCAGCCCCGGCCCTGCCGTCCCACCTCTCGAAGAATTGAAATCCATGTTTCCGCCGGACAAACTCTGGCCCATCAACGAAGTCTGGGATTTCCATGCAGGCGGCGGCAAATTTAAAAACATCAAAGTCTTCACCAACGCCATCGAAAAGCGCTACGGCACGCTGAAAGACGTCTCCGACCTCGCCTGGAAATCACAAGCCATCACGTACGAAGGCGAACGCGCCATGTTCGAAGCCTACGGCCGCAACAAGTACAAATCCACGGGCATCATTCAGTGGATGCTCAACAACGCGTGGCCGGGACTCATCTGGCATCTCTATGATTACGATTTGCGCCCCGCCGGCGGATATTTCGGTTCCAAGAAAGCTCTCGAGCTAGTTCACGTCCAATTTTCGTATGACGACCGCACCGTCGCCGTTGTCAACGCCAAGCAGCAAGCCCTCCAGGGCTTAAAGGTCGTCGCCAAGATTTACGACACTTCAATGAAGGAACGCTTCTCTCACGAAGAAGTCGCGGATGTCGCAGCGGACGGCGTGACCAAATCCTTCAAGGTTGCCGAACCCGAAGGCATCACCTCCACGTACTTCCTGAACCTGCAACTTTTCTCTTCGTCGGGCGAATTGCTCAGCCGCAATTTCTACTGGCTCTCGACGAAGCCCGACGTCCCCGACTTCAGCAAAACGGAGTGGTATTACACTCCACTAACCGAATACGCGGATTTTGTCTCCCTGCAGGATCTTCCGAAAGCCACTGTCAACGGCTCGATGAGCGTCTCCGAAGCCGGCGACGAAACCGCCGCGCGCATCACGGTAGAAAACACCGGCACGGGCCTGGCATTCCTCGTTCGCCTCCGTTTGCTCAAAGGCAAAGACGGCCCGGAAGTCCTCCCCGTCTTCTTTACCGACAACTACATCTCCCTGCTCCCCGCCGAGAAACGCGAAATCACCGTCCACGTCCGAAAGAGCGACCTCGGCGCCGCCAAACCCGTCCTCGCCATCGACGGCTTCAACGTCGCCCCCTTCCAACTCCCCTAGCGCTGCGTCTTGGAAAATCGGCGCGATTCTCGGCATTCGTTCAGTTTCCGATAACGACGTTATTTCAGGTACTTGGCCCTTCGGCATATTTGCCCAGCGAAAACGAAGTGTTACTTCTGACAATTACTCCAGTTCATTCCCACTTGCAGAATCGTGGGTCAGTCAATTAACGCTAGAACTCCAACTGGCGGATCGGGTAGAACAAATGTTTGCATCATCCATCGGATGGATTCTCGTCGTTTCCGGGATAATCACACTTGGGGGCGGGATGGCGGCCCTCTTTTCTCCTGCTTTGTTTTTGCGACTGGGTTTTGGAGTCGAAAGCCCCGCCAGCTCGGCACTTTTCTTTGTTCGGCACTGGGGAGTCCTAATCGTTGCGGTTGCAGCGCTCATCTTGTACAGCGCTTACGCGCCGGCGCTACGCGCTCCAGTTTTGCTCGCAGCCGCTTTTGAGAAGTTTGCGATCGGGCTATTGGTGTTCTGCGGACCTGTGAAGCGGACGGGCGCGATGACCGCTATCGCTGCGGTGGACGGCCTCTTTGCACTCCTCTACGTCGCGTATCTTGCTGAGCTTTAGCTGCCAGTGGCTTTGTATTCGAATATCCGGACAAATCCGGTTCCAGACTTAGGTTAGATCACGGGAAAATGGATATTCAACTTATAGCAAAGGAACAGAACCAGAATCGCGCCCAATGTGGATAAAATGAGGCCGGCAGGATGATATCGTTCATTTGTCGGGCGCGAAAACATGTGGGCAACGCCGCCGCCGATGATCGATCCGATGACGCCGAGCACCACCGTCCAGAAAATCGTTATGTGCACGTGCATGACGTCTTTCGCGATAACCCCCGAGATTAGCCCAATCAGAAGATACCAAACCAAGTGAAACATCCTTTTTCTCCATCCTTTGCCTTCCGAACGTCGTCGAGTATTAGCCCTGGTCGGCAATGAACCCGGAATTTCCGATTTGGACGTCTGGCCTTGCAGCGTAGAGGCTGTCGAGGTTGCGTGCTGCTCACTTTTATACAGTTTGAGGAATTTTATGGATCGGAGGCAGTAACTCCGGGCAAGGCCGACTCCCCGACATAAGGGTTAAGTTTCCGGTTACAGCTTAACCAGGCACAAGGCTGCTTGGGTTACCAAGGCGCACATTCGGCAGCTTGTCAAAACTTGACGCTACAAGTTAATCCTTAGAGAGAAGTCGGAATCGTGCACTGCCGATATCCGAATAATCCTGAAATACGCGTGTATTCATGATGTCATAGAGGTCTTGTTTCTGAGGCTGAGGAAGTCTTCCATCGAACGTTCCTACAACGAACGCATTGTTCGACGACTCCTTTCGTATCGAGGAGAAGAGCTTTTCACGTACGTCATAGGAGGCCTGATTCTTATATTCAGTGAGCAAAACGATCTCCCTGTCCCCCTCCTGACTGCCATTTTCTGCGATGCGGTGATAGCTCAGGACGGCACCCTGACGCTTGGCTTCTTCGCGTACGCGTATCCAGTTGTCGTCCAAATAGCCTAGCGTAATGCCTAACATTCCGGGTTTCACTTTCATGGATTCCATCGTCCACACCGGTTTTTCGCTTTCCGAGGAGCTTTGCGCCCCTTCAACGGTCACGATGAGGAGAGAGGCAAGAATGAGGCTTGGGAATATCCGTCTGTCCATGGAAACACCTCCTTTTCTGCTTGGATGCACAATAGCGGTGGAGGTGGTACGTCCCCGTGCAGATGTTGAGGTTGAAAGCAGCCCAACACTTGAGTATCGTGCAACAGACGTGAGTGGTTGTCCTTTTTCCGCTCCCTCCCCTCAGGCTACCGTGGCGACCTTCTCGCGTATGAGTTAAAAGAGGAGCGCGATATGAACCGCAAAGCTCTGACCTATATTTCGCTGAGTCTTTTGTGCAGTGTTGGGCTCTTGGCACAGAATTGGCGACCTACCGACAAAGAATGGACCGATAAAAACAACACTGAGCAATATGCGGCCTACTTGCTAAAGACAACGTACTACCAGCAGGGCTATTGCGCCGCAAGAGTCGAAATCAAACAGGACGGCTCCAAGCGGCTTTTTATCGTCGACCCAGGTGACCTTTTTCATTTGAATGATGTGGTCGTTACTGGCTTGCATGTTTTTGAAGCCAACAAGCTGATGCAGGACGGACCAAAATCCGGTGAAGTGTACTCACCAATTCGCATGAACGAATGGGCGGAACAAGTCCGCAAGAAATACGCACAAAGCAACGGCCCCCTTGAATCCATAATGTGGGGAGTAAAATTCGATCACACCCATTCGCAGGCAAACGTCGAGATCACCGTTAAGGAGCGCGTATCCTTGGGCAGAACTTTCTAACTCCCGCAACCTTAATCGGGACTTAAAGCTTTCGATCATTGGGTTTCAACCGGCAGCGTGAGGTCAGCCCCGCAAGTTTCAGCCTCAGGATATGTCATATTGGTTGAACCCACCCGGGGAGGAGAATCGAACGATGCCACTGCACTGCAAGCTCAGATTGTCAAGCACGCTGGTAATCACCCTGCTGCTGACTGCAAGTCTCCTCGCACAAAACCCAAGTGCCGACCTGCTCTTGCTTCACGGCCACATTCTCACTGTAGATGGCAAGGACTCGGTGGCCCAGGCCCTCGCCATCCGCCACGGCATCATCGTGAGAGTCGGCACCGACGCCGAAGTTCTCGGATTCGCAGGCGATGCTCCCGGCATCCACATCATCGATCTCCACGGCCATACTGCCACACCCGGCCTAATCGATACCCACGCCCACATCGCCGATGGAGGCGTCGAAGAACTCTATGGCGTCACGCTATCGGATGCCGGTTCGGTAGCTGAAATCATCACCCGAGTAAAGGCCAAAATCGCTCTTGTTAAGCCCGGAGAATGGGTCACGGGCTCGGGATGGGACGAGGGCAAGCTCGCCGAACACCGCTACGTCACGGCCGCCGATCTCGACACCGTTTCCCCGAACAACCCCGTCTGGCTCACCCACACCACCGGCCATTACGGAGTTGCCAACTCGCTCGCGCTCCAGCTTGCGCACATCACTGTTGCCACACCCGATCCAAGCGCCGGTACGATTGACCGCGACGCCCACGGCAACCCCACCGGCGTCCTCAAGGAAGTGTCGGCCATGGAGCCGGTCACCAGCCTCATCCCAGTCGCCACCCCCGAACAGATGCGACAGGGGATTCTTTACATTCAACAGTTGCTGCACAGCGAAGGCATGACCGCCGTCAAAGACCCTGACATCGAACAGATCCACTGGGATGCCTACAAATCCCTCCTCGACCAGGGCCAGCTCAAGGAGCATATCTGCGTTCTGTGGCACGCAGGTTCAACGCTTGAATCGGCTCGCAAAGCGCTGGCCGAGATCAACTCTGTTCCCCGCCTGCCCTCCAGTCTCGGCGACGACCGCCTGCTCTCCTGCGGGGCCAAAATTTACATGGACGGTTCCGGTGGCGCCCGCACCGGCTGGGTCTATGACGACTGGCTAAAGAATGCGACGACGCCTGACATTACAAATTCGGGCGCGGGCAATCGCGGCTACCCGCAGACCGATCCCGCTATCTATCGAGAGATGGTCCGGCTCTTCCACCAGAACGGTGTCCCTGTCGGCACCCATGCCGTCGGCGATCGATCGATGGATTGGGTGGTCGATACCTACGCCCTTGTCGAGCAGGAGCAGCCCCATTCCGGCCTGCGCCACAGCATCATCCACGCCAACCTGCCCACTCCGCATGCCCTCGACGTGATCGTCACCCTGCAGAAAAAATACGATGCCGGCTACCCTGAAATGCAGCCAGGATTCCTTTGGTGGATTGGCGACATCTATGCAGCCAGTTATGGTTCAAAACGCGGCCAGCACCTGGAACCTTTCAAAACCCTGCACTCCCGAGGCATCCTCTGGTCCAGCGGGTCAGACTACTTCGTTACGCCGGTTGCCGCCCGCTACGGCCTGTGGGCTTCCGCAGCGCGCCAAACCGCCAAAGGCACCTACGGCCTGCACCCCTTCGGGATGGCAGAAGCCGTAGACATGCACATCGCCCTGCGCAGCTATACTGCCTGGGGCTCGCGTCAGATGTTCCTGGAACAAAAGATCGGATCGCTTGAGGTCGGCAAGAAAGCTGACATTGCGATCTGGGACCGCGACCTCTACGAACTATCCACCGACCAGATCAAAGATCTGAAATGCCTGATGACACTGTTCGAGGGCGAAGTTGTTTACACCTCGCCTGACTTCTCTGTAAGAACAGTAGGCCACTGACTTTGGTCATGCGGCCGAGGGACAACTCAGGTCGCCACGGCCGAAAGCAGGGTCGGTTCTACACGAGTGGGCCTCTCGGAATTGTTCCTGAGTAACGCCATCCTGAAGTTGGGGGGCTCTTCCACTTGATTGTCCCGGAGTCTCGTTCTGGAAGGTTCTGGTTTTCTAACTCCTGGTAAGCACGACTAACCGGACATGAGAATCAAGCTTCCGATTGCGGCGTTCACCAGGACCAGTTGGAATATACCGTCCGGTTTTCAGATTCTTCCTGCGGCGAAACAGATTCTAGTGTATAAGATCAGACAATGGAGGCTTTATGAGGGACGTTACCCGGACGCGTACCCATTATGAAGCTGGCTGGACCGATAGCTGGTCGCACCGCCGCTGCTTGCACAAGCACAGAACGCTAGAAGCAGCCGCTAAGTGCGCCGCACAGTACGGCGCGGTCGGTTATGTCTTCGCTGTCGAAGGCGGAGTAGGGCGGGAGCTCAGAGCGACAGAAGAGAACGTCGTGCGTGCAATTCGATTCGGGAAAGCGCCTCGGAAACCGTCCACCGAGAAACAAAAGTCGGAAAGCACCACTGTTATTGTTCCTGACCGAGTGTTTGTTTAGGTTCTCCACTGTTATCTCGTACACGATACTCGTCAAGTCTGATAGTTGGATAACCGGACGCTGACCCACTCCCCGATTTTTCTTTGCAAGTGATGTGCTTTTTGATATAAAAACAGTTAGGCAATAGTGCGATAGGCGGCGACTCTACGCCGCCTTTTTCTTTTGGCGGGATATCCCAACTCAAATCTCAGGCATCTCCCGACACTCTAACATATTTAGAATCAACACTATCAACACTTGCAAGTCGCTCCGTAAGCATTGATTCTAAACGACTTACACAAAATTTAAGTCCTTTAGATGCAATGCTTGCAAGAAATCGGGGGAGGGGGGGCAAAGATCGCAGGCCCGTTCAATCAGCGCTTGAGTGAGCCACGTCGCGTGTCGAGTCTCGAATCACCAGTTCCGGATTCATCTTCTGCCGTACGGTATTCCACTCGCGCTTCTCGAGCCCGGCTTTAATGCTTTCCATCACGATGTTGACGGCATTCGTTCCCATGGCCTCCAGAGGCTGGCGCACGGTTGTCAGCGACGGCGCGCTCAGGGCGGCCATGGCCACATCGTCAAAACCCGTCACCGAGCACTGTTCCGGCACTTTGACTCCCGCCTTGGTCAGCGCGCGAATCGCCCCCAGCGCCGTCAAATCGTCAAACGCCATCAGCGCCGTAAATTTTTTCTTTTTTTGAAGCAGCTCCTCGGTCAGCCGGTGGCCGCCCTCGAATCCGGAGTTAGGATCGAACGAATCCGGCAGTTGCAGCACCAGGGCAGGATCGATCTCAAGTCCCGCGGCGTGGGCAAACTTCTGCACGCCGCGCCACCGCGGAGCACTGTCGATCAGCATCTTCGGCCCGCGAATGAATGCAATCTTGCGATGACCAAGTTGGTGAAGATGTTCGAGCGCCATGCGCCCGCCGGTCTCGTTGTCCACCATCACGGAACTAACCGTGTCGCCCGGAAGTTCCCAGCCAATGGTCGCGGCCGGAATGTTACGCTTGCTCAAGTCCGCCAATACGTGAATGTCGACGACCAGCCAGTTAGCCACCACAATCAGCGCCTCCACGTGATGCTCCAGCAGCATTTCCAGGTAGCGCTCGAAACGATTCCTCTGGTTGTGTGCGTCGGCAAAAATCGGCACGTACGACGACTGATACAGCGCGTTTTCAATCCCGCGCATCACCGGCGTGCAGAAAGGATCGGTAATGTCGAAGAATACCAGACCCACCGTATGGCTGCGCTTGCTGCGAAGAAACCGCGCCATTGCGTTCGGGCGGTAACCGAGTTTCTTCGCCGCCTCCTCGATTCGTTTTTTCGTGGCGGGAGCGATATAGCGAGCCAACGGCGCGTTATTCAACACGATTGAGACCGTTGCGGGAGAGAAGCCGCTGTCTTCCGCGACGTCCCGCATGGTCACCATCTGATTCTTGCCGCTTGCGCGCTTCAATTGGAGTGCCTCTAAGATTGCCATCATTCTGCCAGAGTTCGCTCATTTTCGATAAAAGAACGGCGCAGCCAGGAGCGGCTTATTCCGCAGGCACATCAAACGACAAAGGTTCGCGAAACCACTTCGTCTTCCATGCGCCGAAAGCAATACCCGCCGCCACACAGGTGAAGGCCGAACCTTGGCTATGACTCCCTGAAATCGATCATCACTGGAGCTGAGCGGAACCAGTTTGTCTTGTAGCCAACGTAGACGAGGCCGATGACGAACCAGATGCCGCCCACTGTTTTCGCGATGATGTTCAGATTCACCCAAATGAGGCCGCAGAAAATAAATCCAAGCAACGGCAGCAATGCGTCTCGCACAAAGTTCATCGAAGCTCCCTGCCGCCGCCTCATCGAAAATTGCCAGAAGCACGCAAAATTTACTCCCATGAACGCGAGGAAGGCGCCAAAGTTGAGCAATTCTCCCGCGTGCTCATAGGCGCTGCCAATGTAGTTCAGCAATACGGCGCCGATAAACGACAGTCCGCCTATCAGCAGGATGTTATTGGTCGGCGCATTCGTCCCGGGCGTTAGTTGTCCGAAGAACTTCTTCGGCAGGACGCCATCGCGGCCCATTCCGAAGAGCAACCGCGCAGCGCCGAGTGTGCCCGTCAGGCCGCTGCCGAATGCAGCCACGATCAGGACAAGAGCCATGGACCAGGAAAGGATTAGTCCGCCGGCTCGTGTGCAAATATCCATAAATGCGGTTTCAAGATTTGGAAACGATCGCCAGTCCGGCCACACCCGCGCGCCAAGGTACGCCTCGACTCCACTGCAGACGCCAGCAAAGAGGCAGGTCAGCACCACGGCCAGCAAAACGTTGCGCTTGGGGTTCTCGACGTCTTCGGCTAGTGTTGTGACCCCGTCAAAGCCGATGTAAGTGAGGGCGGCAAACGAAGTCGCGGTGAGAATCTTGTGAGAATTAAACGTCTTCGCGTCGTAGAGTGGCTGAATCGAGAAGAGGCCCGCCCATCCTTGCCCTGCATACAGGAAGCGAACCGCAACCACAATAAAGTACACCACGACTACCGACATGACTGCTAACAGAACCTTGTTGGCGTTCGCGGAGGCCCTGACTCCAGCCAAATTCAAAGCCGTCATAATTCCGGCGATGATTAGGGCCCAGACGACAAAAGGAATCTGCGGAATGTGGAAGTACGCGGCGCGTTCGTGCAGCGCCGTCGAGATCCACACGGTATTGATCAGCGGCTGCAGCAGATAATCGAGGATCATCGCCCAGCCGGCCAGGAATCCAAGATGCGGGTTCAGCCCCTTGCCAACGTAAGTGTAAGCCGACCCAGCCGTCGGATAGAGTGTGGCCATGCGTCCGTAGCTCACGGCAGTGATGAGCATGGCAAACAGCGCGATCAGAATGATCAGGACAAAGTGGCCGTCCGAAAGTTTCTGCGCCACGCCGTAGAGCGGAACGGGCGCGATCGGTTGGATAAGAACGATTCCATAGAAAATCAGGTCCGACAGCTTAAGCGTGCGCCGCAGTTGCGGCCCGCTGCTGGCGCTGGCTTCGTTGCTCAAGCACCTCTCCTTTTTGCGGGCGCGTTATTTTTCGAACCGAGCACCACCGCGCGCGTCAGATTCTTCGGCACATCCGGATTCAAACCCTTCCGCAAGCCCACCGCCAGCCCCAATAGTTGCGCTGGAATTGCCGTCATTGCCAGCCGCGCATACTGTGGTTCATCTAAGCCCAGCTCAATCAGAAGATCAGCTTCACGTCGCAATGCAGGCGTCGCGCGATTCGCGACCAGAAAAGTCGCCGCGCCCAATTGTTTCAGCTCCCCAACGAGCGAGCTTTCCTCTTCCACCGCGGCATCGGAGAGCAAAAATATAATCAGTGTATCTTTGCTCGCGATCGACTTCGGTCCGTGGCGGAATTCCAGCGTGTGATACGCCTGCGCGTAAGAGGAAGACATCTCCGTCAGTTTCAGCGCCGCCTCCTGAGCCAGCCAGTAATGCGCGCCCTGCCCCAGAAACGCAAAATCCGCGAATCGCCGCTTCGTTCCAAACGCCCGAATCTTATCAGCATTTACGTCAAGCCATCGCCCGGCCTTTTCCGGCAAACCATCCAGCGCAGACGCCAGCCCGCTCTCGCCCGCGAATTTCGCGCCCAGCCTCTCGAAGAGCAGCAGGATCGAAGTGAAAGACCGCGTCATCACCATGCTCTTCTCGTCGGCCCACGGCAGCTTCAAGGTGTGGGTGCACAACTCTTCAAGAACACTTTCGCTGCTGCAAGTTACGCCGAGCGTTCGGACCGTCGCGTTTGCCTTCATCCATTCCGCCGCGCGCAAAACCTCCGTGGTTTTCCCCGAACGCGAAACAAACACCACCTGCCGCGCGCCGGTCCGCTGCATCACCTCATGTGGCGCGAAAAGCACTTCCGACGCCGGCACGGCGGTGCACGCCACCTGGAGAAGTTTTGCCCACTGCGCCGCAATCATCCGCGAAAGGTAGTAGCTCGACCCGCAGGCCACGAACAACCAGGGTTCCCGAGGAGAAAAGTCTTCGAATGCTCCAAACACCTCGGCGTTCTGCTCGAACTGCCGCGCCGTTTCCATCCACGTCGCCGGCTGGGACAGGATTTCTTGCAGCGTGTGCTGCCCCGCAACCCGCGATGCGGACCTTCCGCCGCGCGAAGCATGCCCACTCTTTTTCAAAACTCTTCGTCTAACCATTTTTTCGCGCAGCCCAAGTCCCTTTCTCCATTTCGAAGTCCGCTTGAAATCAGCTAACAGTTCTCAAGGAAGGAGTGAAGCCATCCTTGTCCTGTATTGGAATTATTGAATCGTTTCAATAAAGGCATTTTCCAAGAACTCCATTCTTCGCGCAAGCACAAACTTCGCTGAGTTCTTCATTCGCGCAGGCAAATCGCTATTGCTTCTATCGGAATTGGCCCCCCGCACCTGTCCTTTCGTACAGTAGGAAGAATTTCCACAGTTATTGTCTCTTCGTTAAAGTTCTCTCACTTTATCCGCAACGATAGCCGTGCACACGTAGTCTAATTAAGTAGCACCTCGTCCCCAGCCGAGGGCCATTCGTATGGGCGGGGAACCAGGCATGACCGGTCGTAGTCCCACCAATGTTGTCTTGTGGCATGTCCTGGGCGTCTTGCTCACGTTCTTCGTTGCGTACTGGCTCCGCCCTTTCTCTCTCGAACCCGATCCCGTTCTTCAAGGCTATCTTCAAGTCATCTCCGCGTTGTTGGCATTCGTTTTTGCCGCGCTCACTCTCGTCCGGTTCCAGGGCACGCAGGATCGGATCTCCCTGATTCTGGGGGGTGGCTATCTGCTTTCTGGCGCGGTCTTGTCGGCCTCCGGCGTTCTCTTTTTTCAATTCCTGCAGGATTCTCCCTCGCGGGCAAACTGGGCGCCTGTTGCCTGGTGGCTCAGCCGCATGCTTTTGGCCCTTCTGCTCCTTGTCGCACTGCTCGTCGAGCGCTTCATTCCCCGCTCGCGCCACACCAAAGCGGAAATCACCGGCGCCCTGCTGGCGGTGGTCGGTTTCACGTATGTGGTCACCGCCGCTCTTCGCCGCCTTCCCCCGGAAGCATCCCGCCATCCCGGCTCTTTCATACCCAGCCCACACCAACTCTTGCCCGGTATTATTTTTTTCGCAGCCGTGATTTGGTATCGCCGCCGTCTTGATTCCGAAGACACTGCCTTCGACCGCACGATTTACGCCGCGGCTTGGATGAACTTCGCCGCTCAGATCGCCGCGTGCCAGTCCGAACGCCTTCTCGACGCACCCTTCGTGCTCGCGCAAGTCCTTACCGTAAGCAGCTACGCCCTCGCTCTCGGCGGCGCGCTCCTCGATAACGCGCGCCTCTTCGAACAAGTCAGCCACCTTGCTGTCAGCGATCCGCTCACCGGCCTCGCCAACTACCGACGTCTCCTCGACGTCCTTGAGAACGAAACTGAACGCACCAACCGCACCGGCAGACCTTTCGCCGTCCTGCTCCTCGATCTCGACGGCTTGAAAAAAATCAACGATCGCTTCGGCCATCTCGTCGGCAGCCGCTCTCTCTGCCGCTTGGCCGCCATTTTGCGCATTCATTGCCGCGCCATCGATACCGCCGCACGCTACGGCGGCGACGAGTTCGCTCTCGTCTTGCCCGAGTCGCAGGACAAAGAAGCGCAGCAGGTTGCGAATCGCATTCGCATAGTCATGGCCGAGGACGAGGAGCAACCAAAGCTCTCCGCCAGCATCGGCATTTCGATATACCAGGGAGATGGCGAGAGAATTGAAAAACTTCTTTCCGAAGCAGACCAGGATCTTTATGCGGAAAAAGCCCGGCGCGTTAAGCGCGGCATCGCCGCATTCCATGCTCGCCGCCGTACTCCGAAGGCCTGATTCGCGCTTGCGCTCTGCGCAGCGCGCCAACGGCTAATATACGGCCCGGTGCTGCACTGTTTCCTTCGTAGCCAGCGAATATCGCGGCTCGGGAGCTGCCTTATCCAGAATCTGGCGCGCAACATATTCGCCCACGGCTGGCCCATGCTTGAATCCGTGTCCCGAACCGCCGCCAACAAACCACACGTTTTCCATCTCCTGATGCCGGTCAATCAGAAAATCGCCATTCGACGTATTTTCATACTGGCATACGCGTGTTTCGACCACCGGTGCATTGCGCATCGCCGGAAAGCGGCTAGCCACATATTTCTGCACGACTTCGGCCTCGGCTGCCGTCGGCAAACGTGTTTGCGTATCGGGATCGACGCGCTCTCCATGATGATCGAGCGCAATTTTCAATCCGCGGCCTTCCAGGTCAGGCATTCCGTAATACTCATCCTCCTGAAAAAGCCATGTCGGCAGAGCCGGCGGTGCGAACCGCTCATCTCCCGGCGGCACGCCGAAAAAGAAAACCTCCTGCCGGCTAGGAAAAATTCTCTGTCCAAGAATCTCTGGGAAAATTTTGCCGAGCCATGATCCGCAGGCAAAAACAAACTGTCCCGCCGAAATCGATTCTCCATTGCTGCACGTCACGTTCGCGAGACGCCCAGCTCCGCGCGGCGTCTCAATCAAAGCAATCCGAAACTCAACGCCCAGTTTGACAGCATCTTCGACAACCGCGGCAACCGCCCGCCGCGCCAGCAGCACGCCGCTCTTCGGTTCCAAAAATCCCCGCGTCACGCGTTCGAACGAAATCTGCGGATAACGCCGCTCCAGCGCCGCGTGATCCATCTCTTCAAACGGCACTTCGCAGCGCTTCAACGTAACCATGGTCTGCCGCACGCGCGAGTCATCCTCGCCCGCCAGCCACAACACTCCCGTCTCATGAAACAATCGCTGCCCGGTAGCAACACAAAAACTCTTCCACTGCGCCAGCGACCGCTGTGACGACCGCGTATAAATCTCATCCGTCCCATAACCCATTCGAATGATCCGCGTCTCTCCGCCCGAACTGGCCCGCGCGTTCGAAGGTCCATACGCATCCAGCAGCACCACGCGCTGCCCGCGCCGCGCCAAATGCCAGGCACTCCACGCCCCAAACACCCCCGCCCCAATAATCACCGTGTCGTACGTTTTCGCCATAGCCATAGCCGTTGCATCCTACCGTATTTGTCTCCGGTAGCACAGGCACTCCTGCCTGCGCGCTTTTTCTCACCAATCGATCCATCTCTACGACGGCGGGTCAGCTTCCGGTAACGGCGTTATCAGGAGTTAGGAAGACCGAAAGGATTTGTCCTCAGCAAACGTACTGCCTTACGATGAGGCTAGCAATGAAATCTCAACAGCTGGAAGTTCTTGGTCCTTGAATTGGCTCTCTCTTTTCCATCCCGACTGTCTCCGCGCAACTTAAGCGTAAAGAGAAGGCAACGAATTAATCGAGCACAGCTTCTTACTGATCCATTTTGAACATTCCGAGGTTGGATAAAAGCAGCGTTCGTCGATTTTTTGATGCAAGGAGGCGCATTGAAATGAGGAACTCTCTCGTCGTTGTGTTGTTTGCGGCCCTTAGTGCTGGGCCAATGTGGGCGCAGGAGCAACCCTCGGCGCTTGAGGCATACGGCGGCTACTACTACGCGCGTTTTAATGTAAATGCCAACGTCCCCGGCATTGCGCCCTCGGCAACGTACAACGGAAACGGTGGCGGTGGCCAACTCGAGTACAACGTCAACCACTGGCTCGGTGCGGTGGGAGACCTAGGCGGCTTCAGGGCGACCAGTAGCGGGAGCGGCTCATTTGCCGGAGGAGTGTTCACCTATCTTCTAGGGCCCAGAGTGAACTTCCGGCGCGGCAAAGTTACGCTGTTCGCTCAGACCCTCTTCGGAGGGGTTTGGACAACCGACGGCATTGCCCAATCAACGGGGCCCGAAAATAATTTTGCGATGACGGCGGGCGGCGGTATTGATCTAAAAGTGTCCAGGCACGTCTCCGTTCGTCCCGTGCAGGCCGAGTACTTCATGACAAAAATCCCGGACGGGCTAAATAACCGACAGAACAATTTCAGGTTCGGTGCTGGAGTCGTCTTCCCGTTTCGCTAGGAGTAATTCCGACTTGGGAGTGTCCGATGAGAGGTGAAAAGCCAGTCGCCGCTCATTTGTCAGGTTCAAGTCCGGATTAGTCGGGAAACTGACTCCCTGCAATCTCTACTACTGTCTATAGTTTCCGGTTCCTCCGGTGATACCATGCAACGTTCGGTTTAATCCTCGGAGGTTTGTGTGAAATCGCTTCGCCAGCCCGTCTCGCATTTTCTGTGTGCCTGCGCCCTCATATTCTGCGCCTGTTTCGTTGTTCAAGCCCAGCAAGTTGACCGCTCTGCGGTCACCAATCCGATCGATCCCAAAACGTACGGCGGCATGAAGTGGCGCCTAATCGGCCCGTTCCGCGGCGGCCGCGCCATCACCGTCGCAGGCGTCCCCAGCCAGCCGTACACTTATTATTTTGGCGCGGTCAGCGGTGGCGTGTGGAAGACAACTGACGGCGGCATCACGTGGGATCCCCTTTTTGACAAGCAGAGCATCTCCTCCATAGGCGCGATTGCCGTTGCCAATTCCGATCCCAACGTGATTTACGCCGGCTCGGGCGAAGCTTGCATCCGCGGCAACATTTCTTTCGGTGATGGCGTTTACAAATCCACTGACGCCGGAAAGACCTGGACCAATGTCGGCCTCAAAGATACGCGCCACATCGGCGACGTCATCATCCATCCTACGAATCCCGACATCGTCTTCGTTGCCGCTCTCGGCCATGCCTACGGCCCCAATCCGGATCGCGGCATTTACCGCACGCGCGATGGCGGCAAAACCTGGGAAAAAGTCCTGTACCTCGACGATCGCACCGGCGGCATCGAAGTCGTTTTCGATCCGCACAATCCCCACGTCCTCTTTGCCGCGATGTGGGAAGGCTGGCGCACTCCTTGGACTCTCAACAGCGGTGGCGCGAAGGACGGTCTCTATCGTTCGAACGACGACGGCACAACCTGGAAGCGCATCGAAGGCAACGGCATGCCTGAAGGCACGCTCGGCCGCATCAGCGTGGCGGTCTCCGGCGCGGATTCAAATGTCGTCTACGCTCTCATCGAAGCCAAAAAAGGCGGCCTCTACCGCAGCGAAGACGGCGGCGTGAACTGGTCGCTCATTACCGACGATCACCGATTCACCCAACGCGCCTGGTATTTCACGCACGTCTGGGCCGATCCGAAAAATGTCAACGGCGTCTATATCGCCAACACTGGCCTTTACGCTTCAAGCGACGGCGGCAAGTCCTTCGCGCGTCTTAACGCGCCGCACGGCGATCATCACGCCCTGTGGATCGATCCCAACAACGCAAATCGCATGATCAATGGCAATGACGGAGGCGCCACCATCAGCGTCGACGGCGGCAAAAACTGGACAACTCAGGATAATCAGCCAACCGCGCAGTTCTATCACGTCGCCGCCGACAACGATTTTCAGTTCCGCGTCTACGGTTCGCAGCAGGACAACTCTTCCATCGGCATCCGCACGCGCAGCGATCACGGAGCGATTCTGCCAGGCGACTGGGACGCCGTCGGCGGCGGTGAAAGCGGCTACATCGTGCCCGACCCCCGCGATTCGAACATTGTCTATGCCGACGACGAAGGCCCCATCCTCACGCGCTTCGATCGCCGCATCAATCAGGCCCAAAGCATCGAGGAGTGGCCCGAAGATCCCAACGGCCACGCCGCCGCGCTCCAAAAATATCGCTACACCTGGACCATGCCCATCGTGATTTCCACGCACAATCCCGATGTCATCTACCACACCGCGCAGTATGTTTTTCGCTCTACCGATGCCGGCCGCACTTGGGCCACGATTAGTCCCGACCTCACGCGCAACGACAAATCCAAGCAGCAAGATTCCGGCGGACCGCTCACCAAAGATCAGTACACCGTCGAATATTACGACGTCATTTTCAGCCTCGCAGAATCTCCCAAGCAGGAAGGTGTACTCTGGGTCGGCACCGATGACGGCCTGGTCCAATTAACGCGCGACGGCGGAAAGTCGTGGGACAGAGTCACGCCAAAAGATGTCCCCGAATGGGCGATGATCAGTCTCATCGAACCCTCGCCTTTCGACGCCGCCACCGCCTACATCGCCGTCGATGGTCACAAACTCGACAATTTCAAGCCCTACATTTTCAAAACGAACGACTTCGGCAAGACGTGGACAAAAATCGTGACGGGTCTACCGGACAATATTTATGTGCACGCCGTCCGCGAAGATCCCAAGCGCAAAGGCCTGCTCTACGCTGGCACGGAAACGGGCATCTACGTTTCCTTCAACGATGGCGCCAACTGGCAGCCTCTCCAGCTCAATCTCCCCGTCACGCCCATCCACGACATGGTCGTTCACGATGATGCGCTCACCGTCGCCACGCACGGCCGCTCCTTTTGGGTTCTCGACGGCCTCGGCCCTCTTCGCCAGGCTAGCGCCTCCATTGCTGCCGAAGACGTCCATCTCTTCACTCCGGATACTGTTTTCCGGACGCGCGAAGGCCACTTCAATCCGCGCCGCTATCCCATTGGCGAAAATCCCCCGTCCGGCGCAATTTTGTATTACTACCTGAAAGACGCGCCCAAGGATCCCGCGAAACTCGAACTCCTCGACGCCGACGGCAAAGTCATCCGCAGCTTCACCAGCGAAGAAAAGAAAACCGATACCGGCCCTGACGAAGGCGAACGCGACCTGCCGATCGAGCACATCCCCGCCAAACCCGGCCTGAATCTTTTTGTCTGGGAACTGCGCTACGAGCCGCCCGCAAAAGTTCCCGCGCTAATTTATGACGCTGGCGAACCAGCCGGCGCTCTCGCTCTCGCCGGCAAATATCAAGCGCGCCTAACCGTCGCGGGAAAATCCCAAACCGCGCCATTCGAAGTGAAAATGGATCCCCGCGTCCAAACCAGCCCGGACGATCTACGCAAACAATTCGACTTGATGCTCAAAATGAGCGAGCGCCAGGACCTGATGAACAAAACGGTAATCGCCATTCGTGATTTGCGCGCACAACTGCAAGCGCTGGAAAAGCGCATCGGTAGCGGTGAAGATGCCAAGTCCCTAGTTGCCGCATCCACCGACGTCCGCAAAAAAATCAGCGCCATTGAAGAAGAATTAGTGCAGGTAAATTCCAAATCCAGTGAAGACCAAGCCAACTACCCGACGATGCTCAATAGCAAGCTGGGCCATCTGCAAAGCCTAGTCGACAGCGCCGATACCGCTCCCACCGCCGCGGAAGCCGCCGTCTTTGCCGACCTGGATCAGCGCCTCGAAGTCCAGCTAACAAAGTGGCGTGAAGTCCTCTCCAAGGATCTCCCCGCCCTCAACGACTCCATGCGCAAAAACAACGTCCCGCTGGTCGCCCCAACCGCGACTCCGAGCCACTGACGCGAATTCGTGGCCTTAAACTGCGAGGGCGGGCCCTGGCCGCCCTCACGCAACATTAAGATTTGTGGGAATCTGTACCGGCCCATTCACAGAGCAGAATTTTCTCGCGAAGATCGTTCAGTCTCGAAACGCTCCAGAGAGTGCCTTTCCCCAATGCGCCAGCTGCTTCAATGACTTCGTATCCGTCGGATCCAAATGCAAAGGCGTTACCGAAACGTTTCCCTCAAAAATCGCCGCATAATCCGTATCTGGCTCCACATCCCGGTCAATCTTCTGCTCGTACAACCAAAAATAAATCCGCCCCCGTGGGTCTTTCCCCTCCGTCAACTGATTCCGCGTAATCTTCTTCGATTGCCGTGTAAACTTCACGCCGCCTTTCCACGGTTCCGGCACATTTATGTTGAGCAAAACCTGGTCCGGCAACCCTTCCTTCAAAATTAATTCCGCCGCCGCCCGCGCCACCCGCGCAGCCGCTTCAAAGCTCACCCTCGGCGCCTTTGAACACAACGACATCGCCACCGCCGGCATATGATGCAAAGCCGCCTCCCGCGCCGCTCCCACCGTCCCCGAGTAATACGCGTTCTCTCCCAAATTTGCCCCGTGATTGATCCCCGAAATCACCAAATCCACTTTCTCTGTCAAAAGTTTGTGCAGCGCCACAATCACGCAATCCGCCGGCGTCCCATCCACGGCCCACTCCCGCTCCCCCGCCGGATGGCAAACAATCGGCTGCCGCAAAGTCAACGACTGCGCCTTCCCGCTCTGCTCGCTGCTTGGCGCCACAATGCTCACGTCCGCAAATCCCTCAAACGCCGCCGCCAGCACGCGCAGCCCTTCCGCGTGAATCCCATCATCATTCGTGAGGAGAATGTGCTTCATTCTTATCCGTCTCCCGAGGCGGCCGGGCAACCAGCCGCAGACAGTTTTATCTTTGTTGCATCAAGATGTTTTCTAACCTCGGTGCGCACCGGTTCCAGCTGCGCCGTGTAGCCGTACGCCGTGAAAGAAGTTCCCTTTATAAGAGGCAACTGCTCCAAATACAGGTCACGCGCCTTTTCGTACAGACGGCATTTATCTTTGTCCGAGATGTCGCCCAGTACTTCATACGCGCCGCCGATCTCAATCAACCAAGGATCGTTATCTTTTGATTCTTGCTTGTCGAACAGATCGAGAGACCTTCCCAAGTTCAGTTCCGCTAAATGTGCTGATTCATTTCTCGATTCTGATTTCTTATAGGCTCTCGCAATGTAAATCATCGCGATCTGTTGGTATAGGATTTCGTCGTGAGAGATGTTCCGCGTGCCGTCATTCATCCAATTCTGCACAACGCGCACAGCCCCGTCGTATCGCCCCTGTTTCTGCAATTCGATCATGCGAGTTAGCACTTCCTCCTGATTCTGCGGAGTGCGCAACTCATGATATGCAATCCAAGAAATTAGGATCAGGATGGGAATCAGCAGGGTTAAAAGCAAAACTTTCAAAGGACGGGTCATTGATGTGAGGATGAGAAAATGGTCGGGACGACTGGATTTGAACCAGCGACCTCACCCACCCCAAGGGTGCGCGATACCAGGCTTCGCTACGTCCCGACCGATACAATGCGAAGTGGGCTTTACTGCTTTATCAGGCTATCACTTGCGTTCGAGAAGCGTCAAGAAAGCGCGCAAAGTGTCTCGCAGGTCTAACAGCATCTTGCGGCTCAAAAGTTGCGCCGCTCCCTCACCCGCCACGCTGGTCGAACCGGCGCCAGCACCAGCCGTGCCTGAGCCCTCGCCGTCGCCATTCTGTTCGCGCAGATGTCTCCGCGCGCCCGCAATCGTAAACCCTTCATCGTAGAGCAGCCGCTTAATCCGCAGCACCATCTCCACATCTTCCTGGCGGTAAAGCCTGTGCCCGCTAGAACTCTTCACCGGCTCCAACATGGGAAACTCCGTCTCCCAATAGCGCAAAACAAACGGCTTCAGAGCGGTCAGCCGGCTAACTTCGCCAATCCGATAAAAATCCTTTTCAATAGTGGGCTGCGCGGCGGTAGCAGTACTCGGCATATCGATTTCCTATCGGCAGGGGACGCCGCTATCCTAGCAGTTTCCAGCACTTTCCTGTAGAGGCACGGCACACAGAGGCACGGCACACCGTGCCCGTCCTTATTTATCCCCTAACGCCAGCCCTTCCGTTTCAATCTTCGTTTTTCTCTTTGTTCTTCCGCGGCCGTGGCTCACGTTTCCGCAATCTCTGCACAAACCGCACCGGCGCTCCAAGAAACTCATACTTCGAACGCAACTGATTCTCCAAAAACCGTTCATAACTAAAATGCATCGGCTCTTTTTGATTCGAAAAAAGCAAAAACGTCGGCGGCGCCGTCTTCGCCTGCGTAATGTAATAAATCCGCACCGGCCGCGCCTTAGGCGTAGTCCCGCGCTGCAAATCCACGTCTTCCTTCAACCATCGGTTCAACTCCGGCGTAGGAATATGCCGCTTCCGCGCCGCCGCTACCTGATCGATCAAAGAAAATAGTTTCCCGGCCCGTTCCCCAGTTTTCGCGGAAAGAAAAACAATCGGCGCATAACTCAAGAATTTTAATTTTCCGCGAATCATCTTCTCGTAATCGAACGCCAGCCTTTCTGGATTGAAATCTTCCGGCCGGTGCCGTTCCCCGGCCGGCCGTCGGGCTTTGCCTTTCGCGCTGTCCGCGTCGCGTGAAGCCGCATTCCGCGCCGCCACCACAGCCAAGTCCCACTTGTTAATCACAATAATCACCGATCGTCCCGACTCTTCCGCATAACTGGCAATCTGCGCGTCTCCCTGCGTCACCCCCTGCTCGCCGTCCACCACCAGCAGCGCCACATCGCAACGCTCCAACCCGCGCCGCGCCATCACCACACTCAATTTCTCCGCCACCAAAGTCGTCTTGGCCTTGCGCCGGATCCCCGCCGTATCCACAAACCGGTACGTGTGCCCTTCATGTTCCACTTCGGTATCCACATTGTCCATCGTGGTCCCCGGAATTGGCGAAACGATCGAGCGATCCTCTCCCGCCATCCGGTTCAAAAGCGTAGATTTGCCCACGTTCGGCCGCCCGATAATCGCCACCTCGACGGCGTCCTCCTTGGCCACTTCCTCTTCCGACTCTACGGCATCCACTTCTGCCAGTGCCGCGTCCAAAAGATCGTCCACACCCGTCCCGTGTTCCGCCGCAATCGGAAACACCGGCACGCCCAGGGAATGGAACACCGCCGCATTCACTTCCTGCGAAACCGCATCCACTTTGTTCACCGCCACCACAAAGAGCTTACCAGTGGTGCGCAGAAGCCGCGCCAGCTCCTGATCGAGCGGCGTAACGCCCGCCTGGCTATCCACCACCAGAACGAGCAGCGCCGCCTTCTTAATGGCCACATGCGCCTGGCGCAAAATTTCCGTCGGGATCAGCGCCTTGTCGTCCGGCACAATCCCGCCCGTATCTACAATCTCCAGCGCCTTCCCGCGCCACTCCGCCTTCCCATAAATCCGGTCGCGCGTAATCCCCGGCTCGTTCGTCACAATCGACCGCCGCGTCCCGGTCAGCCTATTAAAGAGCGTGGACTTGCCCACATTGGGCCGTCCCAGTATCACCAGCGATGGAAGTATTTGCGTCATGGTTTCAAGCGGCGGGCGGACAATCGAGAACCGCAACAGCGCTGCGACCTTCCACTGTACCGCATCCCAGCTGTTTTCGCCCACTCCGACGCTCCATGGAACGTCACCAATCCTTCTGAATGAGCCCGGTCGACCGCGTTGGTGCGCCAAAAAAAAAGCGTCCCGACCGGGGTCGGGACGCTTCAGTTAATTGTTTAATTGTTTTCGCAGCTTTTAGAAGATGATCTTCCCCACCAGCTGCGCGTTACGAGGTTCGCCGGGGCCCAGGCCAGGCGCGCCATTGAAATCGCCGATGGTGTCGGTTATGAAGCCGGTGCTTCCACTGACAGATCCGGCGCCGGAAGCAAGGTTTATCCTGTTTCCGATGTTATAGATCTCTCCGCGAAGCTGGAGCTTGATCCGTTCCGTGATGGAGAAGTTCTTAAAGATGGAGAAATCAAAATCCTTGAAGCCCGGCCCGTAGTACTTGTTGCGCGCGAGGTCTCCCAGAGGATTCGTCGGCCCAGTGCAGCCCACGGCTCCAGGCACGCAGAACGCAGCCGGATTGACCCACTGTTCGCCTCCGTTGGCCGCCGAGAACGAATGGGAAACGCCGGCAAACGGATTTGCTATGAGGTCGAGCCCCGGGCGGTTCGTGTTGCCGGTAATGTTGAACGGCTGTCCTCCGTGGAGAACCCACAGACTGCTCAGCTGCCAGCCGTTGAACACTTGCTCGGTCCAACCGTGAGCCCACGGTGCTTTCGGCACGTCGTATATGAAACTAGCCGTGAAGCTGTTTCGCGTGTCGTAGTCGCCGTTTCCGTATTCCGCTTTTAGGTTTGTGCTATCCAGAGGAATCACGCCCCGATACTCGCTCACCATGTCGAGTTCATGTCCCCATGTATAGGACACCTGCGAAGTCAGTCCGTGCCACGATCTGAGTTTAAAAGTGGTTTGCAGGGAATTGTAGTTGGAGTCGCCCACGCTGTTCAGCTGGTTGATGTCGCCGAACGCCGGATACTGCGTAGCAAAAGGCCTCGGGCCACCCGCAAGCGGAGCCTGGTTTATGTTCTGCATCACAGAGAGCTTATGAGCGTTGCTGCCGACGTAGCCGATCTGGAAGATCGCGGCAGTGCCCAGGCTCTTCTCGACCTGCAGGTTGTAGTTGAAAATGTAGGGTGCTCGGAAATTTTGGCCGACGGAGTAAATTCCGAACGGGCCTTGTGCGCAACCTGGATCAGCCGGACCAATGACTCCGCTTGCGCAGGTGGTGACACCTGGAAAGATATAAGTGTTGGGTTGCCAGGTATAGCCGCTGGCGCTATAGAGTGAGACAGGCTTCGGACCTGCAGGATTGTCTTGTAAACCATCTGCCGCGTTGTTCGGAGGACGATAATCCAGGAATGGATTCATATTGATTTGGTCGTAGAAGACTCCAATCCCGCCGCGCACTACGAGATCGTCCCTTGAAGTCGGTAGATAGGCAAAGCCAAGACGAGGCGCGAAGTTGTTCTTATCCGGCGGGAAGATGCCACTGATCCCATTTCCTTGGACAACGATCCCTTTGCCAGGAATAAAGACTGCCAGATCCCTACTATCGTTGTGGAGCGGCCCGAAGTATTCCCAGCGCAGCCCATAATTGATGTTCAGTTTGCGCGTAACCTGCCATTGGTCTGCGCCGAAGAAACTCAGGCCGTTGACCGTAACTGTCCGCTCAGCGTCGCCCACAGTCACGCTGGAGCTGGACACATCGCCGGCAAGGAAGTCCGCCAGAGCCAAGGTGTCCAAGCAAACCGCCGATGGATTATTCACCGGGAGGCATGAACCGGCCCAGGGTCCCTGAGTTCCATCGAAAGTGAACTGGCCGAGCGAGTGCCGGTAGTAAAACTCATTGACATGTCCTTGGCGCATTTCGCCACCGAACCGGATTTGGTGCTTACCCAGGCTGTAGGAGGCGATGTCTTCCAACATGCCCGTAATGTCATTGCGCCCTTCCGGGGGCGTGATGCCAACCTGCTCAAACCCTCCACCGGAAGGCGGAATAATCGCGATGTTGGGCGCTCCGAAGATAGGCTTCCCGTTAATGAGCGCGTCCGGGCTTTGAAACAAGCCCATAGCCTTGGTGTCAAAACTCGCGTTCGCGTCTCGGAACGTCTGATTGAAGTAGTTGACGCCGAACAGGATCTGATTGGTTAAAGTCGGCTTAAAAATGGAGTTGAGCACCAGCGTGTAGTTTTGCACGTGGATTGGTGCTTTTTCGAAATAGTAGGGAAGATTGGAGCTTGCCACGGCTAACGCCGTACTGGTTCCTAGGGGTGCTGTTTGGCTGCCCTGCCCGTTAAACATGCGCGCCGAGAGATGGTGCTTCTCTGTGAAGTTGTAATCCAGCTTGAGGACACCGTTGTAACTGTAGCCCGTGGACGGCGAGGAACTGAAAAAGTTGCTCGTCGTCGCCGGCAAATCCAGAATGGAAGAGGCTCCAGAGGTTGGCCAAAGCCCCGGTACCGTGCCCGGGTTGGGGCACGCCGCGCACAATGCTCCAAGCATGTTTTCCGAAATCGAGCTCGGCGCAACACCGTGTGCGGTCAGAATAGCCAGTGCATTGTTGACGAACGCTTGTGACGGCTCCGTCGCCACGCCAGAAAGCCCGATGATGTACTGTTGCTTCTCGAAACCCACGAAGTAGAAGAATTTATTCTTGATGATGGGGCCGCCTACTGTGCCCCCGTAGTTTTCGTTGCGCAGTTCCGGCGCCCTTGTCGGATTCGTGCTCGGGCAAGCCGGATTCAAACCCGAGCAGTAAAACGGCGATGGATCGGAAAAGATTTCATTTCGCCAGTAGTAATACGCGGAACCATGAATCTGATTGCCGCCGGATTTGAGCACCAGGTTTACCGTCCCGCCCGCGTTGCGCCCCGCTTCGGCGCCGGATTGCGTCTGCGCGGAGAACTCGTCGACCGCATCAATCGGCATCACCACGCCCGCAATCCCGGAGACGCCGCCCTGGTTGACGGCCGGAATGTTATGCCAGAAATCGTTGTTGTCCACGCCATCGATCTGCCAGTTCATCTGATTGGGCCGCGTTCCATTGAGCGAACCATATCCGCCCACGGAGTAGCCGGAATAGCCCGGTGCGAGAGCGATCAATTGCGTGAAGTCCCGGCCGTTGAGCGGCATGTCCTGTACCATCTGGGTTGAAATCGTCGTGCTCTGAGTCTGAGTTGTGGTATCCAGGCTCAGCGCCGCAGCGGAAACCTCCACTGTGGTGGACTGCTGTTGCATGGAAAGCTTGATCGGCAGCGAAAAGATCGAGCCTGCCGCCACCTCGACTCTGTCCACCGTATAAGGCGGGAAACCCGGTGCAGTGACCGTCACCTTGTAGAAGCCGAGTGGAATGTCCTGCAAGGAGAATTCGCCGTCGCTCGTGGTTACTGTGTTGTGCTCGAGCCCAGTCGCCGTTTCCGTTGCTTTGACTTGAGCGTTCGGAATCACGGCGCCAGATGGATCCGTGACCGTGCCACTGATCGCGCCGCGGAACGTCTGCGCGTGGCCCGCGCAGAGGAAGAGAGCCATCACGATCGCGCTAACCCCTACCCGTAGAATTGCATTCCTGATTCCCCTATATCCCCTTCGATCTTGCCCATGCATAAATACACCCCTCCTTGAAAATCGAAAGTTCCTCGGCAATATTTGGTCGACCACTCCCCCGGCTGTGTTCTCTTACTAGCATCATCTTGGCGGGGCCTGTCAATCCAAAGTTTTCGATTTGATAAGGCAAAAGAATGAATGCATTGACTTTGCTAAATCGGAGGGTCTGCCGCCTAGGTGCGTCGCACTGACGCTTCAAGTTCGCTGAGCGTGCCCAAAGACGTGCGACGAAGAAAACGCGTGGAGCGGCCTCCCCTCTGGAGCTAAAGCTAGGGCAAAGACGGATTTCGGCTGCCTGCCTCCCCATATTGCTCTGAAGCGTGGCCCAACTCGGTATTTCTGGTAGAGTGCTGAACACAGTAGAGATAGCCCCCGTCTGCAATATCGCTATTTGTTAAGATCGTGTAAGTTTTTGGGGCTCCCTTGCGTACTAGTCTATGGAACCGCTGAGACCAGGCCCGAAGAGCGTGCCGGGAATGACGGAAACCACGGAGGCAGTTGCCCGGGCTCGTGCAGGGGATGCCGATGCTTGGGGTGAGCTTTACCGGGATTTTGCCCCGGCTATCTTCCGTTTTTGCAGGAGGGCTCTGCCGACACGGGAAGACGCCGAAGATGCCACCATGGAGATATTCATGAAGTTGCGGGACAAGCTGAGCCAGTACGACGAGACGCGCTCCTTTTCCGCATGGCTCTACAGGGTGGCCGCCAATCATTGCTGGGATATCCTGCGCCGCCGCAAAATCCGCCAGGACAAAGAGACCGAAGATGTGGAGAATGTCCCGCTGGAGCACCCAGACCCCAGCCAATTGGAAAAGCTGATTGAGCAGAAGACGAGCGAGGAAGTTCGCCACGCGTTACATAAGCTGGGGGCACGCGCACGCATGGCACTGGTGTTGCGCTATTACTCAGATATGAGTTATGACGAAATCGCTGATGCGCTCGGCGTACGGCGCGCCTTTGTGGGCGTCGTGCTGCTGCGCGCGCGGCATGAACTTCGGCAGGCGCTGGAGGGGAAGAGTGCGCTGGCTGCGGGAGGGACCTCGTGAGCGAGCCTGTAAACCCGGTGTCGCCAGAAGGACCGGGCGGGACGGTGGACCATCTGGATGAGATGACGTGCTTGCTTTACGCGGAGCGCCAACTGGACCGCGCCCGCGCGCAGGCTGTTTCCGCACACGCGCAGGACTGCCCAGCCTGCCGGACGTTGCTGAGAGCTCTCGACCGCGAATCGCGGTTGCTCACGCGCGCCATGCTGGAAGAAGACGAAGCGCTGCCAGCGCGGCTAGCGGAGTTTCAGGAGCGCGCGCGGAAATCGTTTGGCTGGATTTGGGGCGTCGTTTTTGGCTTGGCCGCAACCGGTATCTACGCACTGTACACGAACTTCATTGAGCCCGCGCAGCTGCGGTTGGAACAGGCTGGTTTTGGTGGAACGAGTCTTCTGAGCTTATTGGTTTTTCAAGGTGCCTTCTGGAAAGGATGGCAATCCGTGATCACACTTCTCGAGGTGCTGGCGATGCTGACTGTGGCGGGATTCGGCTTGGTGGTATTCCGTAAACGACTGCGGCGCGGCTCGGCTTTGGCGCTGGTGCTTGCGGGATTGTGCGCGGCTCTGGCTTTGCCTTCTCCAGCTGGCGCCACGGAGTTTCGCAAAGCTCAGACGGCGGAAGTGAGGCAGGATGAAACCATCAAAGGCGACATCTATCTTTCCGGTGAACGAATTCGCATCGAGGGCACGGTGGACGGAGACGTCTTTGTAGGCGGCAAGGACATCGATATCGATGGACACGTTACCGGGGATGTGATCGGCGGTTGCCAATCCATGCGGGTTCGCGGGCGGGTGGACGGCAATATTCGCGCGGGGGGCAACAACGGGATCATTTCCGGAAGTGTCGGAAAAAACGTCACTTGGTTCGGCGATTCCGTAACTGTCGATTCCACGGGAAAAGTGGGTGGATCCGTCTCCATGTTCGGCGGCAATCTGGCCGTTGACGGCCAACTGGGCCGCGACATTCTTTTTTTTGGAAATGGAGTGAGCGTGAACGGCGTGGTCCAAGGAGGCATCTGGGAGAAAGGTAACTCGCTGAACATCGCTTCTACCGGCCAGGTTGGCGGACGAATTCAGTTCCAAGGCGAAAATGAAGCGAGCGTGTCTTCCGGGGCGAAACTGGCCTCACCGGTGGAATTTACCAAGAGGCAGCGCAAGTCGGAATACTCGACGGGGCATTACTATGTGTGGCGGATTATCTGGACGGCAGCCTTCATTCTGCTTGGACTTGTGCTGTTTTTGCTCCTCCCGAAATTTGCCTCGGAGACCGTAGCCGCCGGCGAACGGGTGGGAGCTCCCATAGGGCTGGGCGTCCTGATATTTTTCGGTGTGCCGATCGCAGCTATCCTTGCATGCATCACGGTCGTCGGCCTCCCGCTTGGACTGCTCTCTCTGGGGCTGTGGTTCCTGGCGGTCAATTGCGCTGAACTTGTGGTCGGTACGGTGGTTGGCAATTGGATTTTCGGAAGGACTGCAGACGTCTGGGGCCAGATTGGAAGGATGGCGGCAGGTTTTGCGATCGTTCGCATCGTGTACACACCGATAGCGCCGCTGCATGTGATTGGAATTCTGGTGGGACTGGGAATCTGGATGTGGGGCATGGGCGCGATCGCCCTGGCGCTCTATGGCCGGCTACAGCCGAAGATTTCTCCCAGTTCGATGGGAGTGCCGGTGGCGGCGGCTTCGTAGCCGCAAATTTTCTTGCAGCGGATCTGCCCGGAGTGGCCTCGGCGACTCGAGGTTGGCTTGAATCGAGGCTCGTGCCTTTCTCTTGGTGGAACCGACCCCTCCCCCTCCCCGGTTTTCCCTGCGGATTCTAAAGAGTTAGGACCATTGCAACCAATCAGCTAAGTGCAAGAATTGAGACGGGATAGGCTCTACAGAAAAAAGTGCGCAGAATTACTCAAATAGAAGAACAGCAGAAAGTATAGAAATGTCAATGTCAGCGTTTTCCGACAGTACAAGTCTCCGATGATCGGACCAGAGTCCGGCGTAGGAAGAACGCCTTTGCGGAGGCGGGTAAAGGCTAGGAAATCATTGTTGCTGGCGAATCTTGGCG
>DATFZQ010000231.1:0-52516 GCA_035314345.1 Candidatus Acidiferrum sp. | reverse complement strand
CATTTGAAGGAAGACCAAAAAGCGGGCTCACTTCATTGTTTACGCTTGCATAGTTGGTGTGATTGGCAATGTTGAAGCCTTCGGCTGTAAATTGCAGCATCGCCTTCTCGCCGACCTTATGTTGCCAACTCAGGCGCATATCGAGATTGATGTAGTCCGGGCCAAGTCCGGTGTCACGGCCGACTCCGATGGGGCGTTCATTGGTGGTGTGATTGTCGCCGTTCACCTCACCTCCTGCCAAGAGGTTGAAGGGGTGTCCACTGTTGTAGGTAAAAATGGGAGACAACTGAAAGCCGGCGAGAATGGGATTTTTCCAGGGGCTAGCAAACACGCCGGCAACTACGACCTTGTTGCGCTGATCGAATTCGGAAAGTGCGCGATCGGCGCCCAGGTTCGTCGGATCTTGGGGTCCGTAGTCGCTGTTAAAATCAGTCCCCGTATCGAAGCCTTTGCTGAACGTGTAGTTGCCAAATATGGTGAAGTGATCGCTAAAGCGCTTCTTGACTTCGAGAATTCCGGCCTGGTAAACAGCGGAGCCAACGGAAGCATATTCATTGTTTTGAACGATGAACGGATTCACAAAACAAGCGAACGTAGCGCCGGGATTGCCAGCCGTTGGATCGCAAGGCAAGCCTTCCGCACCCCCGAGTGGATCGGCTCCAGCAGCCGTGGTGTTCCAATTTCGGTAGGAATAATTCTTGCCGTTTGCCAAAGTTACCGTGGACATGGGAGCGGGAAGTAGATTGGTGTCGATGGCAGTTGGAAGGCCAATGGTATGAGAGTAGATGTAACTCGCGGAAATTGAAAAGCCGGGAGCAACTTCGCGCTCAATTCCGAACTCCGCCTGCTGAGCGTAGGGAGACCTGAAGTTCGGTTGGTTGACGAAAACCACCTGCAGCGGGGAAAGTTGACCACCGTTGGCAATACGGAGCCCAAACTGGGACAACCCACCCGCCCCGCCCGTGCCACCATTGGGCGTAATGCAAGCATAGCTTCCGGGTGGCGGCGTCGTGCAGCTAATTGCACCTTGCGCGAAGAGGGTCTGGAAAACCGTCGGGGCATTCAGTGCTGGGTTACCGCCGGGCACTCCGGTGATGGGGATGATATAGATCGAGATCTCGCGGTTACAGGGACTTGTTCCGTTGCCTGGGTAAAGCCCAAAAGCTCCGGACATTCCGCAGATGGCGTCCAGGTTATTCACTTGACCGGCCGATGTCGTGTTTCCCACAGCGCTGTTGTTGGCGTTCCGAACTCCGAGGGAGTAATCAACATCCGGAATCTGTGCGTAGATTGGCGCGTAAAAGATCCCATAGCCGCCGCGAATCACCGTCTTGTGGTCTTTGAAAGGATCCCAGGCGAAGGACACGCGGGGAGCAAAATCCTTCTTGTAGGTACTCAAAGGAGCAAACTGGGAGTCAAGTTCGTAGCGAAGACCGTAGTTCAGCGTGAAATTGGACACGATCTTCCAAGAATCCTGCCAGTAGACCGCCGTGAACGGCCTTGTGTAGTAGGGATAGGTGGGATTGCCAAATCCTTGCTGGAAAACCTGCGGTACGCCAAAGGACGCCGATTGCAAGGGATCTATGGCGGGGAGCAGAGGCGTTATCAGATCTCCGGGGAGCGAGCCAAAGATGAAGCGGCCGGGAAAGAAGGTATGCGATTCCGTGTGATTGCCGCGCAGTAGCTCGGAACCACCCATTTTCATGGTGTGGTGGCCGCGGATCAGAGTGAAATTGTCCCCAATTTCATATCTGCGAGTGATCGTGAAGTTGGGTATAAAGATGCTCGTTCCCAGGTTATTCACAACGCCGGGTATTTGCAGTCCGACTTGCCCGGGTTCGTTGGGGATGACGTTGAAGCTGGTGTAGTCGAATTGAAATAGGGCTTCGTTCTGTGCCGTGGGGCTGAACTGGTGGTACCAAGCGGCTAGAGCATTGTTGTCGTAGTCGTGAATCGAACTGCCTGCCGAATACCCCGTGAGCGATTGCACGTCGGGATTCTCCTCCAGATCGTGCCCATATCTGTAAGTGACAGTCATCTGGTCCGAGTCGCTGAAACGATGATCGAAGCGGCCAGACGCCAAGTACTGCCGTGTGCTGTAATCGAACAAACCACCGTTTGACTCAAGCTCGTTCAAGAGAAAGGCCTGCAATTGACTCGAGGCCGGGTTTAAAGTCAAAGCTCCGTTCAAGATGGCCGCGCATGTACTCGCAGGTAAATTCGTCGTCGGGTTCGGCGCCGGCAAGCCTAGCTGCGCAGCCACAGCGCCGCCCACGGGTCCGCTCAGGCACGGCACAATCCCCGTGCCCGTTAGTCCATTGATAATCGTCTGTTGTGTGGGATTCGGCCGTAGCACACTTGTGTTGGTTAGGATTGGGACAGCGGTCTGAGAGTCCTGCTGCAATCCTTCAAAGGAGAGGAAAAGAAACGATTTGTCTTTCTGGATCGGGAATCCCACCGCGCCACCATATTGGTAACGAGTTAAAGAATTTTTTGTCGGGTGACCCACGCTATCTGGCTGGGATGGATCGAAGGTCTGGCCTGGTTGCAACGCCTGAGTGATGGCAAACGGGTCGGCGGCATCCATCGCACTATTGCGGAAATAACTGAAAAGACTGCCATGTATTTCGTTAGTGCCGGACTTGGAGACGATGTTAATCGTGGCCCCGCTTGCTCCGCCGAGATCAGCCGAATAGTTGCTGCGATTGACTTGGAACTCTTGCACGGCGTCCTGGCTTACCGTGAGACGTACGCCACCTGAGTCGTCATTGGCTTCTCCACCGTCCACGGTAACGCTATTGCCCCGGCCGTTGCTGCCATAGAACGAAAGACCGCTCTGCGGTGTTTGTTTGACTCGATAATCCTGGTCAGAGGCCAGCCGTGTGGAATTCGAGACCCCTGGAGCAAGGAGCGTGAAGGTAAGATAATCGCGCCGGCCGATGGGCAGGTTTGCGATATCCTCCTGGGTTAGCGTGTCCGCCTGACTACCTCTCTCCGTTTCCACTACGGGCAACTCTCCCGTCACTTCCACATGGGCCGTGGCCGACGCTAATTGCAAATGAAAATCCAGAATGAGCGTCTGTCCAACATTGAGAAGCACATCCTTTCGGATTTCCTTCTGGAAGCCGGAAGTTTCCACGGTCACGGTGTAGGAGGCCGGCGGAAGCCCCGTCACGCGATACCCGCCATCGGTTTCCGTCACTGCGGTCCGCCGGATTCCTTTCTCGGAATCCTCGACCGTCACGGTGGCTTTCGGAACCGTTCCTCCAGTGGGATCCGTGACCGTCCCGCGGATCTCTCCCGATGTACCGGTGCCCTGGGCGCGCGTCACGCTGTTTGCCGGGAGCAGGAATGCCAACGACAGGAATACGCCAGCAAGTAAGGCCGACCTCATAAGTCCTCCTGGTTCAACGAACAGATCACAGAACTTTTGTTGCATTTGACCGATTGCGTTATGCTCCTTATACCAAGTGCCCGGCTGAGACTGCCCCGACCAACGTTACCGGACCCTAGCCGGCTTCTTGAAGACTTGGCAATTTGCATGGAGGTACTGGAGGAGACTCAGCTTCATCCTTCAGGAATTCACGGACCCCATACCCCCGACGGATGCATCCAAAATTATGATTGTCCGTATCACATAATATTGACTAACGTCAAGACGAATTCGAGGGTGCACCGCGAGGAGGGCAAAGACCCGGCCATTAGCAGTACTTCTGGGCAGGACTCCGGATATACGGCGACACGAGTGGAGAGGCCGTGGTCCCGAGGCGGGCCCGGTACCAGCTCAAGCAGCTGGCCTCCATCAGCGGGGAACGAGTACTATCCGACCGGAAACTTGGCCGTGCCGGAGTTGCTCCAAGACTTCGTTGATGTGCGTCAGTGGGCGCGTGGCCGTTTGGCAACGGATCTTTCCTGCGGCCGCCATGGCCAGGACCTGACGCAAATCTTCCCTGGTTCCAACGGAGGAAGCCTGAATGCGCACCTCTGTCGCAGCCAGCATGATCGGTGGAAAGCAGAGCGACTCGGAGGGCAGACCGACCACCAGAAGCGTCCCGGTGGGCCTAACGCATGGAAAGGCCGTGTCATAAGCCGCTTTTGCGGCGGATGTCACCAGCGCAACATGAGCTCCGCCCGCACGCCGCAACTCTTTGACAACATTTACGGCGGCCGAGTTTAGGGTTGCGGATGCACCCAACGATTTGGCTTGTGCGAGTTTTTCGTCGGAGACATCAATGGCTGTGACGCCCGCTCCTAAACCGAGCCCGATTTGCACGGCTAAATGCCCCAAGCCGCCAACACCAAACACCGCCAAACGCTGCCCTGGCTGGATTTTGGCGTGTTTCAGGGCGCGATAGACGGTAACTCCCGCGCAAAAAAGAGGGGCGGCGTCGGTGGAGGAAAGTCCATCGGGGATTTTCGTGGCATGGCTCGCGGGAACCTTGACGAACTCCGCGTATCCACCGTCCACGGTCACGCCGGTAATTTTCTGTTTGGAGCAAAGATTTTCGTTGCCTTCGCGGCAGAAATCGCATTCGCCGCAAGTCCAATACACCCAGGGAACGCCGACGTGGTCGCCTACTTCCAAATGATCGACGGACGGACCTTTTTTTATGACGCGACCCGCGATTTCGTGCCCCAGAATCAAAGGCCGCTTGGTGATAGGGACGAGCTGCGGCCAATCGCCGTCGGCCACGTGAAGATCCGAATGGCAGACGCCGCACGCCTCGACCTCGATCAGCACTTCATGCGCGTCGGGATAAGGCTGTAGGACGTCTTCGATGCTAAGTGGCTGTTTGAACTCACGAAGAATCGCTGCTTTCATCGTGCCCACTGCCGTGGCTTAGGGGAGTGTGACTCTTGGTTTTCGCGCAAGGGGTGGAAACTCCTTCGGCTTTGACGAAATCAGCAGGCCATCTGCCGCCGTGTCTTAAGGCTTGGCGCCGCGCAAGAAAAATTCGACGGCATTGCGCACCCGCTCGGTAAGTTTATGGGGCCCGGTGAGGTCGACAGCCCACTGACGGACGACCGTATTGAAAAGCCCCTCCATGAATTCGGCCAGGTGCACGACCGGAAAATCGCGGCTGATCTCGCCGTTCTTTTGGCCCTCCGCGATAATTTCACGCAGAAGACTGACGGTCGCCGCTTCGGCTCCGCGCAACTCCGGCGAGCGCACCGGGTCCATGGCCCCGGCCAGAATGACGGCCTGCCAAAGTGGCCGCCCCACTTCTGTGGTGTTTCCCAAAGTTTCGTAAAACCGACGCAAGCGCTGCTCGGTCGTCGCTTTGATGGATAACTCGGACTTAAGACTTTCGGCCTGGCGGGCAAATGCACGCCGTCCCACTTCGCGCAATACCGCATCTTTGCTGGGGAAATAGCGGAAAAACGTGGGCTGGCTGATTTCCAAAGTGTGTACGATATCGTCGATGCGCGTCTTCTCGTAGCCGCGCTGGCGAAAAAGATGCAAAGCTGTTTCGATGATCTGCTGGCGGAGCCGCGCTTTCTTGCGTTCGCGAAGGCCGGCGACGGGCTTCCTCGCGGAGGCTGCGTGACTGCGCTTTTTTTCCATAGCCCCGCTCTCGTTCACCCTCCCAGGTGTTTGCGAGGCCGGTCGTCTTACACCAACTTTCGCCGGGCGCATCAAATGTTTCCTCCTGGATGGGGCGCCGCTCCGGGCTGTGCGGCCTGCATTTCGATAGTCGCGCTAACATTATAGCGACTAACGCCAAGTTGCAAGCCCCGCGATAAATAGAAATAAAAGAAAGATAAGTTCTGGCACAATTTCAGGCACAGCGAAAAGCGATCGGAGATGCACTGTCACCGAAATTGTCTTAAACTATTACAGTCGCAAAGATGGGCGTGTAGCTCAGCTGGGAGCGCGCGTGCTTTGCAAGCACGCGCAGCCGTTCCAAAGATTCCTTCCCTTATTCTGCCTTTCTAATGTTTTCAACAATTTCGGGGAATCTGCTTCTCGCTCGAAGTAAACCCCGACATCACAATTGGATAGGGTGTTGGCACAGTTTTGGCACAGCTCAAGTGCACCTTGAACTGAAACCGTGGTGGGTGAACCCCTGGTTGAGACAAAATAATGGGTACAGTGTCTCTTAACCTGCGCGAGCAGGATCCCATTTGAAAGTGGTCATGGTCGCTGCTGCCAGGGTAACTTGCTTGTTTGCGTTTTCGGATTGTCGTTCGAACTCTTCGGGTGGACGGTAACCTAACGCTGAATGTAAACGGCATCGATTGTAGTAGCTTTCGATGAATGCCTCGAGGCTCTCGGCCAGATGTTCTAAATCGCGATATTCATTGGCGTAGATCTCCTCGCGCTTCAGGGTTTTCATAAAGCTTTCGCAGCTGGCGTTGTCATGGGGGTGTGCCGGCCGACTCATACTGGGAATCATCGCGTGATCCCGAAGCATCCTCACGTAGTCCTCGCAAACGTACTGCACTCCGCGGTCAGAATGGTGAACCAGTCCCGCAGGCGGTTGTCGGTTGACGATCGCCTGTTTTAGGGCGCTGAGCGGCAGCCTAGCCTGTAAGCCTCGATCAAGCGACCATCCGACCACCTTGCGCGAAAAGGCGTCAAGGACTACGGCTAAATAGACGAATTCAGTCCTCAGCCGGATGTAAGTCATATCGGCAACCCAAAGCTGATTTGTGCCGCTAATCTTCAAACGACTGGCGAGGTTTAGGTAAATCTCCAGTTCGGTATTCGAATCGGTGGCACCTAACCATTCACAGTTCCGGATCGCCAGGAGGTTGTCCGCCTGCATCATCCGTGCGACCCGCTTGTGGTTCACCGCCAGCCCACGTCGCCGCAGTTCCGCCGTGATGCGCCGGTATCCGTACCGTTTTCGATGTTCCAATGCAATCTCCTGAATGGCAGAGCGTACTTTCATGTTCTCCTCGATCGGCGCTCGGGCCTGAAAATGTCGGTAGAATCCCGCTCGGCTCACTTCTCCCAACTGGCACATCCGCTCGATACTCAAGCTGCCTTGCAATGACGTCTCGGATTGCATCGTAGACGCCTGTTCGCCAGAGATACCGCTCTTCCGGCGTCGAGCCTCGACTTTTTGCAAGGCACATCTGAAAAAATCCACTTCCACGGTTTTGTTCGCTAGTAGTCGTTGCAATTTGTCGATTTCCTTGCGAAGTGTGGATTCCCGGGAATTGCGTATCATGACTTCGCCTTGAGCCTGACCGTTAGCTGGGTCCAGCCGATACCGCCACTTGTACAGCAGGCTCCGGTTCAACCCGAGTTCTCGAGCCAGTCGCAGGACATTGTCACAACTGTTCATCCGCTCCACAGCTCGGATACGGAATTTCTGGGATATCGCTCATGCCATTTTCTTTTCACTTTGCGGCTCCTTTCCTGCAAAGCGTGTTTTGTGAAAGCGTTTCAATCAGAGTTTCGGCTCACGTATTTGCAGACCCCCATGGTGAGCTTCTTTCCCGAATAGGTCGCCATCTGACCGTAGTCAGACTCTTTGAGGTAGGTGATCGCTTCACTTCCCAGATCGGGACTTCTCGGGAGTGATGTAGAAAACTCTCGAGTTCGACGGTTACTTCGGAGTAGGCAACCATCCGGGAGTGAGTCGGTTCGGTCAACACTCGGCATTTTTGGTGAGCTGTTTGTATTCTATTAGAGCTGGAGCCGATGCCATTCGGCCGATCTTCGCGGTAAGCTGGCACGTCTCCCGGGATGCGAAGGAGGGCACCATGGTGCACACCTATGGACTCACGCATATCAACCTCGTGGTGCGAGATGTTGCGCGCTCACTGCGGTTCTATGGACAAGTGTTCGGCGTCGAGGAATACGGCCGGACCGATGGGCTGGTCCACACCAGGACGCCGGGTTGTCACGACGTGATCACCTTTGACGAACATTCGGCAGGCGCCGGTGAGTCACGCGGTATCGCGCATTTCGGCTTTCGTCTTGTTTCGCCCGGCGACATCGACGTGGCGGTCGACGAAGTCGAGCGCGCCGGGGGCAAATTGTTACGCCGAGGCGAATTCAGTCCCGGCTACCCATACGCCTATGTCCACGACCCGGACGGCTACGAAGTCGAAATCTGGTATGAGTGAAGCGGCGGCACTTAGGCTTCTGCGCCCACTCCGGGTGGACAGCCGTGGTGGCCGTGGCCGGATCGCCGGGCAAGCCAGTCGTCCTCGAACGGCGCCGAATCGAGACCGCCGACACCGCCATTCCCGACTTCAAGTAGCCCTATTACGCTGCTGAGTGGCTGGGGTGGAGAAGTGGATTCGTCCTGGCCAGATGTCCGGGAACGCGACCTATCAGGATCTGACGCGTATTTTGGACCACCCTACTGCGAAGCGGGGGTGATCTTCTCGACGTTAATGGTCTTCTTCGCGGAATCGAATTTGCCCGCCAGCACCACATGTGCACCAGGGAAGTTCCTAACGGCTTCAGGGTTTTCGACTATCCAGATTCCTTGATCATCATCTGCTACAAAGACGGGTCGTTGGGGTTTCCATTCCGGGTGCCCCACCGAAGCGCCTCCACGCCAACATTTCTGCACGCAATCCGCACCGCCGGCCTTCGTGTGCTTGGCCCCACAAGCCCCGTCGCTGATCCAACCGGCCCGAGATGCGTGCTTTTGCTGCGCTGCCAGCGAGCCGAGCGCCACGAGGCCGCAAACGAGCAAAAAAACAAAAACAATCCGGCCCCTGTTCATGCTTTCCTCCTTCTACCTCCACCAAGCTTATCAAGTTCAGAGATTCAGAAACGTTTACCACGAATGCGGATAATTGTTAACCTCGCTCTTCCAAGTGAAACTCAGGATTGTGCCTTAATCCGATTCAGTTCAAATTCCTGGTGGAAGCACGATTTGAATCTACGTACTTCAGACTCCGACGCTTCCCAGGATTAGGGCCTCTCTGTTCCACGCGCTACGCGGCGGGAGTCGATCTACTCTGATTCGCACACCCCAGGCATTTGGTGTCCAGAGTAAGGGTGGCTGAGGCAACGCGACTTCGTGCTAGCAGGTAGGGTCTGCCCACATCCGATCGACCTCTTCATCCGCGGATACAAAAGACGTGTGCTGGATGTGGTAGCAGGTATGGCAGTCTAAGAGAGCGCCCCGATCAGCTTTCCAATCTGCGCTCCCGCTCTATTCCACTGTTCAAATAACGCGCCGGCGTCGTCCCAAGGTGTTTGCGGAACATCGATATAAACGCACTTGTGCTGCTGTATCCGGCCTCCAGCGCAGCTGTAGTCACTTTTTCCCCAGACGCAAGGACCTGCATGGCATGAAGGAGGCGCAGTTGCTGTCGCCACTTTCCGAAAGTCATTCTTGTTTCCTCGAGGAAGAGACGCTGAATCGTCCTCTTGCTTGCTCCGCAGTCCTTACAAAGTTTTCCCAATGTTTTTTGGTCCGCGGTATTTGCGAACGCTGCTTTTGCTACTCTCAACGCTCGTGCATCAGAGGGTTGCGGCAACTGGAGCGGGATCGATTCGACTGCCTTCAATTGATCGACAATGATTTCGATAATCCGTCTCTCCCGCGAAACTCTCTTGTTCAACTTTGCATATTTGCATGCATGAAGAATTAGCTCCTTCAACAGCGGAGAGACATTCATCACAAGACATTCTCCAGGCAGCGTGCGGCAAAGGCCCGGCAGAAAGTAGAGCGTTCTCATCGAAACCTGGCCCGACATGGCTACCGAGTGCGGTGTTTCCGCGGGAATCCACACCGCGCGCAGAGGCGGCACAACCCATACGCCCAGCTTCGTGCGCACCGTCATCACGCCCTTGGAAGCAAATAGCAGTTGATCCTCTGGGTGCGTGTGTTCTGCGATTACGTGGCCATTCACAAGATCGGCGGACACACTTCCAACCTGGGCGAGCTGCCGGCCGTTCTTTCCGAAGAGGAGGCTGTGGCACTTTTGCGACATTCCTTGTCACGATAGCGAGAGAAAATCCGATAGACAAGTGGTATTCGTGTGGCTTCGAAAGCCCTCGAGGAGGCACTCATGCTCGCTTCAGCAAAATTAGTTGGCTTTGTTCCCACAAAAGACTATGAACAGGCGCGCGCCTTCTACGAAGGCAAGCTTGGTTTTCAGTTTGTAAGCCTTGATCAATATGCTCTGGTATTGAGCGTCGGTGGACACAAGATTAGGATTGCCAAGGTTCCCAACTTCACTCCCTTGCAAGGCACTATCCTCGGCTGGGAAGTAAAAGAGATCGAAACGGTCGTCACTTGGCTCAGGGATCGCGGCGTTACCCTGGAAAAGTATCCCTTCGTGCAAGACCGTGAACTCGGAATTTGGACAACACCCTCAGGTGACAAGGTCGCGTGGTTCAAAGATCCGGATGGCAATATCCTTTCCATAAGCCAGCATCAGTAGTGGCAGGAACTACCTTCGACTAAACCTCGCTTCCCCCAACGGGACTTCTTGGGAATTTGGTGGTGCGAAAGGGATTTCGCGACAGGAAACGAAGTGCGGCTGTCGGCTTGACGGTTTGGGCACTCTTCCTCGCAACGTCCGAGTCATCAATCCGGCACCAAAGCTCGATCTGTCAATCGCACCGTAATTCAGTGCAGAACAAGGTCAATATCTGGCCTTCATCTGCAACTACACCAATCTACCGCTAGGCTCCCAATGCGGAGAATCAGCGATACAGCGGATCTTTGCAGTTGTTTGCTTCGGAGAACGCGCTTGGCACCCGCTCCTGCCCCCAGATTTTTCGTCCGGCACGCTTCGGGCACTGGACAAAAAAGTCGTTCCGCTCCTGGAAGTATCGATCAATTGCATGCTTTGCAGCTTCTGCTGAAGGGTAATCGCTATTGTGAATGATTCCTTTGGCCATACCACTGAAGACCGACTCGATTACGTTGAGGAACTGCGCACCAGCGGGCAGGGGCGCAGTCTTCACAAGGGGGAAACCGTCTTGGATTGCCTGCTCGTTAAGCTCATACAGATGTGCGAACAGCTTCTTCGATATGTGCCATGAGGCTGCATCCCACGACAGATAAATCGTCCGACAAGTGCGGTATCCAACGCGCAATAGATCCGCCATCTTGATCATCTCCTCGGTGTTCTTCTTCAAGGAGTAAAAATGGGTTATTTGGTTTCTGGATAGTTCGAGCGCAGCCGTGAGGATCAACCAGCCCCTCGACTTTTGATACTGCGGGACCACATAGTCTTCGCCAGGGCCGACCCGCTTGGTCCCGCCTTTTCGCTTAATCGCAAATGGGCCATACTCGTCGATGGAAAAGAAGGCCTCATCTTCTTTCAAGTCCGAAAGGATTTGCTTGATGACCCCCACTTTGATGTGGTACTCGGGATCGTTGCTGGTGAGTCCAACCTTGGCCTTCCGCCATCTGAATCCGGCCGCCTTGATGATGGCACGTATACGTTTTCTCGACGTGCGATGACCAGTCTCCGCCATAATTCGGTGGAGATCAGCCATCCTCCAGGAGGTTCGGTTAATCCCGTGAGCGGACGGAGGCGAGTGAAGTAGCGAAAACAGTAACTGCTCACGCTCTGGATCGTCTTTTGGTTTGGCCTTCTCTGGTAGCAGTGCATTGAGGCGACCGTTTGCAAAGCGGCAGAAGTAGCGGCCCACCGTCTTGCGCGACATCCGAAGGCACCGAGCAATGACCGCTGTAGGGATGCCTCTCAGGTAGCCGAGAACGGCCAGAGCTTTCTTGCGTTCCCGGAATCGGCCGCCTTTGATGAACCCTGCGAGGCGCGATGCTGTGCCGCTCGGGAACTCCTTTTCAATGACCCGTAGAGGGACGTCACTATGCAGTACCTCCATCATCCAGGCGGCCGCGGCTTGAGAAGAGGTCTGTTGATCATCCAGCCGAGCCTTCCGGACCCGCACGTACGCCCGGACAGTCGATTCCCCGATATCGCATACTGGCATCTCAACTTGCATACGGCCCCAGATCTGATGTGCCGTATGTCGGTGGTTGAATGTCGCCTTCAAGTCGTTTTCCAGGATGGCGTCGATGAATGGAATGGCCAACGCCATTTTCGGCCGTTCTCTTGGCGTCACTTTGCGCTTCGGCGGCACGGTGTTCTTCAGTGCCGCCCGAACGGTCCGACGATGTACTTTGTATTTTTGAGCGACACCCCTGATGGTTCCTAACCCGTGTTCATATTCCCGCCGAAGTCGTTTGTAGAGTTGCATTCTGCCCTCCAACATTTCCGATGGCCAATAGCCCTCGTTGTTTGTTCTCAGAAGTTAATCCTGTTCGAAGCTTCTGACTAGCGGCCTTGATCCCCGATCCGCCGTTGCCCTTATTGTCAAAACATTTTCCAACCCTGGCTCACTGACTCCAGCAGCGCGTTTGCAGCCAAGCGGAGTGCGACCGCCGCCTCGCCGCGCAAATCCGAGCGCACGAAGGCGGTCGCGAACGAGCTTTAGCAAGCACGCTGAGAAATACGGAACGTAGGTTTGGACGGCTTTTTATCTCTGCAAGTTGTTCCACTGGTCCGAATATGAGCCGAGTGTCCAATGGCAAAATTCAGACTGTCTCGGACCACTCGTGTTTCCGACGTGTTCGGAAGATGCCCTCATTGCTGCCAGCGTCTGAAGTTTGTTGTCTGCAGCCCGGAAACTATCCAGAAACGGGGTTCTGGGAAATGACAGACGGGGCTTGCGGACGCGGTGTCGCGCACCCAAACATAATCGCCGTACTCGATTTGCACGGTCGGCTCAGTCTCAACTCCACAGCATGCTCAATATGGCGGGAAGCTCGACCACAAAAACTGTCTCAAAACAGGGGTTCACTCCATTGGCCCTAAATGCGAGGGAATGGATTTTGGAATTGGGAGAAATGCTTTAGAATGAATGGTACTCCAACTGTGGGCGTGTAGCTCAGCTGGGAGAGCGCGTGCTTTGCAAGCATGAGGTCGCAGGTTCGATCCCTGTCACGTCCACCAAAACTTTTCCTGCAATTTCAATCCTTCGCGTGGTCTTGTGTCTGCGCGTCCTCCGGAATTTGGAACCCACTAGGCTCCAGTAATCGGTTATTTGCGCTCTCCGCCGCTTCCCATTCTGCGAGTCAAGCCACACTTTCACTGCGGACCGGGGTGTTTACAGGAAACTTTCGCTTCAGCCAGGCGAACGTGCCGCGCACAATAAAGACGTTGAGCAAGATTGAAATCAAGGACGCAGCGATCAGCGTGCTGAACACGTTTTCTGCCACCATTCCCGACGATCGCCCAACTTGTACAACCACGAAGGACAGCTCGCCGATCTGCGTCAGCCCCGCGGCCACCGCAATCGCCGTCCAGAAGGAATAGCGGAAGATCCACACCACCGCCATCCAAACGAGAAACTTGCCGGCCACAATCAGCAGAAGCATCAATCCAAGCAGCGGCAGGCTCTTGGCGAGCACATGGGGATCGATCAGCGTCCCGAGTGTGACGAAGAAGAGCGCCACGAACGTATCGCGCAGGGGCACAAGCTGAGTGTGCGCGTCGTGAAGGTCCTCCAATCCGCTGATGGATAGCCCCGCAAGGAACGCTCCCAGCGCAACCGAAAACCCAACCGCCTGCGCCAGCGCCGCCGTCCCCAGGCAAACCGCGATGGCGATCAACAAGAAAAGTTCCTGGTTGCAGGTTGCTTTCACTCGCCGGAAGACGGGCGGAATCACCTTGATTGCAAGGAACCCCAGCGGAACCAGCAGCAGCAAAGCCTTGCCGAGCGTCCAGGCCGCGTTCACGAAGAGATCTTTTCCGGAGCCGCCGAAGGCAGGCAGCACTAGCGTCATGCAGATGACGGCGAGATCCTCGACGAGAGTGATGCCGATCATCACGCGGCCGTGCGTTTCCGTGATGTTTCCGGTATCTCTCAGCAGCCGCGCCAGCACCATGGTGCTCGCCACAGAGATCGCCGCGCCGATGACCAGCCCCTCCGTAAGACTCCATCCCGCAAGCTTTCCCACCCCCATCGCAATTCCCAGCATCACCAGAATCCCGATGGGCGCCCCGACCAGCGCCACCCATTTCACGCGGATCAAATCAGGAATGGAGAACTCAACTCCGATCGAAAACATAAGCAGCACGACGCCGACTTCGGCAAACACCTCGAACGTATGCAAGTCCGAGACGCGCGGTCCTGGCGTGAACGGGCTGATCGCGATCCCGCCCAGCACGAACCCCAGGATCAGCGGCAGACGCAGCCGCCATGCCACCAGCCCCCCGACCACCGCAGCCAGGAATATGTATGTCAGGTCGCGAAACAACACAGGGTCCGGTTCCATGCTCCTTGTATCCTTTCCTACCTCACCAGAAACTCAAAGCTCATTCTCGAAAGACAAAATCTCGCCCGGCAGTGATTGGGCTGGACGTCGGATGCTCCGGGCGTCTGTGTCGCACTAGGTGATTTTGGCTTTTCCACATATTTCCACAGCCGTAACAGACCAATCACCGCCCAGCCAAGTCCTTCCACTCCTGCAACTTCCGCAAGTCCCATTCAAATCCTCGTCCGCCGTTCGAATAGCAATGCAGTGTCCCTTTGGAATCCGCATTTCCAAAACACTGGACTTAAAACCCTTTAGAATCGGCAGTTACGAAAAAACAGAGGAGGGGGAGGAGGGAGGCCTACTCAACTTCCAACACTCGCGCGCAATCGCCCAATCTTCCTGCGCAGCCAAAACCAGCACACGCACTTTCGACCCAGTCGTCGAAGTGTCACTTTCCATCGGCGACGTCAAATTCTTTGCGGGATCGAGCGCAAGTCCGAGAAAACCCAAGTTGGCGCAAGCCGCCGCCCGGACCTCCGCCGAATTCTCGCCAATCCCCGCAGTAAACACCAAAGCATCGATCCCGTTCAAAGCAACAGCCATCGAGCCGATTTCCGACCGCAGCCGATGCACAAAAATGTCGAACGCCAGCTTCGCGCGTTCGTTTCCTTGTTTCATCGCAGTCACAACTTCGCGCATGTCGCTGGAGACTCCGGAAATTCCCAGCAATCCGGATTTTGCATTGAGCATTTCATCCAACGTATCGCCGTCGAGCCGGTCTTGCCGCAGCAGGTACGTGAGAATCCCCGGATCGACCGACCCCGAACGAGTTCCCATCATCAGTCCGTCCAGCGGTGTAAATCCCATGGTGGTGTCGATGCTCACACCGCCACGAATCGCCGCAAGAGAACAACCATTGCCAAGATGGCAGCTCACGAGTTTCAGCTCTGCGAGATTTCGTCCCAGCAATTGCGCCGCTCGTCCCGCGCAGTATTGGTGGTTGATTCCATGAAAGCCGAATTTGCGGATACCGCGTTCCACCCAGTCATACGGCCCCGGATACACAGCCGCCTCTTCCGTCAAAGTTGCATGAAATCCCGTGTCAAACACCGCGACCTGCCGAACGGGCCCGCACAGCTTTTCAATTTGCGCGATTCCTTCCAGTTCCGCGCGATTGTGCAGCGGCGCAAACGCAGCCATCTTTTCGATCGCCGCTTTAACCGCGGGCGTGATCAACGTCGGACTCGTGAACTCGCGGCCGCCGTTCACAACGCGGTGACCGACAACCGCAATTTCCGAAAGTTGTGTGAGCACCTGAGTCTCGCCGGAAACCAAGGCCTTCAGCAGCTGCGCAATGGCTTCAGCCCTCTTGGATTTATCCAACCGTTGCTCAGACGTTTTTCCAGCGCTTGTACGCACGTTGAGAGTTGCGCCGTCTTCGCGCCACTCAATCTTGGCTTCCCACAAAGGAGCCGGAGGAGAATCCGGGAGCGCGGCGCCCAGTTCGTAGAGACACGATTTCTGGCTGCTCGATCCGGAGTTAAGAACCAAAATCTTCATTCAGTACGGCCATTTCCAATCGCGGATTTCCGGCAGGTCATCGCCGCGCTCGCAGATGTACTCCTTGTGGTCCACCAGTTTGTTTCGCAACATTTGCTTGAAATGCGCGTTCAGAGGGCGCAGTCGTTCGACGCGGTCCACGACGTCTCCGGCAAGATGAAATCGATCCAGTTCGTTCAAAACGGTCATGTCGAACGGAGTCGTGGTGGTGCCTTCTTCGCGGTAGCCGTGAACATGGAAATTCTCGTGGTTCTTCCGTTTGTAGGTGAGCCGGTGAACGAGCGTTGGATAGCCGTGAAACGCGAAAATCACGGGCTTATCTTCCGTGAAGATGGAATCGAATTCCTTGTCCGCAAGTCCATGCGGATGTTCCGAGGAAGTCTGCAACGTCATCAGGTCAATCACGTTGACGACGCGGATCTTGATGTCCGGAAAATTCTGCCGCAGCAAGTCGACGGCGGCCAGCGTCTCCAGCGTCGGAATATCTCCCGCGCACGCCATCACCACATCCGGCACGCTCCCTTTGTCCGTCGATGCCCATTCCCAAATCCCAAGCCCCGCGCTGCAGTGCTCGATCGCGGATTTCATATGCAAGTACTGCAGGGCCGGCTGCTTCCCCGCGACGATCACGTTCACATAGTTCCGGCTGCGCAGACAGTGATCCGCCACGGAAAGCAGAGTATTCGCGTCTGGCGGCAGATATACGCGCACAACATCGGCCTTCTTGTTCACGACATGATCGATGAAGCCCGGGTCTTGATGCGTGAAGCCGTTGTGATCCTGCCGCCAGACGTGCGATGTCAAAAGATAGTTCAGCGAAGCGATAGGCCTGCGCCAGGGAATGTCGCGCGTGACCTTCAGCCATTTCGCATGCTGGTTAAACATTGAATCGACGATATGAATGAACGCTTCATAGCAGGAGAAGAGCCCGTGCCGCCCGGTTAAAAGATATCCTTCGAGCCATCCCTGGCACAGATGTTCGCTGAGCACTTCCATCACGCGTCCGTCTGGCGACAGAAATTCATCAGTCGGGAGCGTCGGCTCCATGAATTCTTTAGGAGTCACCTCGTACAACGCCTCGAGCCGGTTCGAGGCCGTTTCGTCCGGCCCGAACACGCGGAAGTTTTGCGCGCTTTCATTGAGCCGCATCACGTCGCGCAATAGATGTCCGAGCACGCGCGTCGCTTCCGCATTTTCTGTTCCGGGTTTGCTCACATCGACGGCATAATCGCGGAAATCCGGCATCGCGAGATCGCGCAGCAAAAGACCGCCATTCGCATGCGGATTGGCTCCCATACGCCGGTTGCCTGATGGCGCAAGTTCGGCGAGTTCCGCCACAAGTTTGCCACTCTCATCGAAGAGCTCTTCCGGCTTGTAACTTTTCATCCACTCCTCGAGCTGGGCCAGGTGCTCTGGATGCTTTGCAAAATCCGCGATAGGAACCTGATGTGCTCTCCAGGTATTTTCGACTGGCTGGCCATCGACGACCTTTGGCCCGGTCCAGCCTTTGGGAGTGCGCAGAATAATCATCGGCCAAGTCGGAAGCGCCGTGCTGCCTCCGCTGCGAGCCGCCTGCTGGATGGCATGAATCTCGTCGAGGACGGTGTCCAGCGTTTGCGCCATGAGTTGATGCATCGTTTGCGGATCGTGGCCTTCGACGAAATACGGTTTGTAGCCATAGCCGGAAAACAGTTGCGTAAGCTTTTCGTCGGTCAGCCGGGCGAGCACGGTGGGGTTCGCGATTTTGTAGCCGTTCAAATGCAGGATGGGCAGAACAGCGCCGTCGCGCGCGGAATTCAAGAATTTGTTGCAGTGCCAGCTTGCGGCGAGCGGGCCAGTCTCCGCTTCGCCGTCTCCGACCACGCAGCAAACGAGCAAGTCGGGATTATCGAACGCGGCGCCATTGGAGTGTGCGATGGAATACCCGAGTTCGCCGCCTTCATGAATCGAACCGGGAGTTTCCGGCGCGACATGGCTTGGAATTCCTCCTGGAAAGGAAAATTGCTTGAACAGTTTCCGGATGCCGTCTTCGGTCTGCGGAATATGTGGATAGAACTCGCTGTACGTTCCTTCCAGGTAAGTGTTGGCCACAAGCGCTGGTCCGCCGTGTCCGGGGCCTGAAACATAGATTACGTTAAGGTCGCGTTTCTTGATCTCGCGATTGAGGTGGGCGTAGATGAAGTTTTGTCCGGGAGTTGTACCCCAATGTCCCAGAAGGCGAGGCTTGATGTGTTTAAGGGAAAGACGTTCACGCAGCAGCGGATTGGCAAGCAAATAGATTTGTCCGACAGAGAGGTAGTTAGCGGCACGCCAGTACGCGTGAACCTTGCGCAACTCTTCTGGAGAGAGAGGCAGCGGAAGGGCAGCTTGTGCAGATCCTGTCCCTGACGCGGAAGGCATGGTGTTTTCTCCTTCGACCTACATATTGGTCCCATTCATGCGGTCTGATTCTTGTCTCAGCTCTTAGAGCTATTTTGAGGGCCAGTGGTTACCACGCATTTGTTTTCTTTTCTGCCGGTTCGCTTTGGCCTGGGAAGACATTTCTCCTGGCGTCCATAGCCAGATCGCATGAAGTCCATTCTCAACTTGGGCCATTGGACCTCCAGTTTCTGTGACCCTGCTCATACAGAAGTGTGCTATATTGCACAGACGAACAGCGCCCCCCGAACAATAATGCAGCCGCATATGGATAGCGCAAACAGCTTATTCTCTCCCTGGCTATTCCTCCGGGTGCAGCATCAACCACTCTCTCCAGTAGGGGAATGCGTGATGGTTACCCCCGATTCCATTCTGGACTGGAATCATTACGTTGGTGTCAAAATAGTATTCGCAGAGCATTCCTGCTTTGAACCCGACAAGAAACTTGCTTGTTTTCACTATTCACGCGGCTGTGTGACGGCAGTCACAGACTTGGAATTAGCCTTGCATTAGTTTTGCAAGACTCTCTAAGGCTGAGGTGTGCAAACGGAGGGGTGGTGATGGGAGTTCACAGGAAAAAGCCCGGAATAGCTTTTCTCTTCGGTCTGGGATTCGTTTTTGTTGCTGTGGTGCTCTCGTTTGGCGGAAAGTTACGAGGACAAACTCCAGCAAATCAGACGGATCAAAAGCGCTATGTGCGCCAGACGGATCCCTCGCTCTACGTCGGCTCCGAGACGTGCAAAACCTGCCACGAAGACATGCCGGTCAAAGGGTTTTTCAAGAGCTACGAAGATTCCCCGCACTACGTGACCATGTTGGACAAGAAGAAAGGCCCGGAATGGCATGGCTGCGAAGCGTGCCATGGTCCTGGGAAGGCCCACGTGGACGGCGGGGGCGACAAGACCAAGATTTTTACGTTCAAGGGCGTGTCGGCGCAGGAGATCAGCGCCCGGTGCCTGGACTGCCACCAATATGGAGAGGAGCATGGCAATTTCGCGCGCTCCGTCCACCTCCAGAACAGCGTGGGTTGTACCGACTGCCACGACCCGCACCACGCAAAAGAAAGCCAGTTTCTGCTGAAAGCGAAACAGCCTGATTTGTGCTACGGCTGCCACCTGGACAAGAAGCAGCAGTTCAACCGGCCCTTCCATCATCGCGTGAACGAAGGTTTGGTGAAGTGCACGGATTGCCACAATCAACATGGCGGATTCCAGTCGCGGCAATTGCGGGCCACGGCATCGCAAGACCTGGTTTGCTTCACCTGCCACACGGACAAAGCGGGACCGTATGTGTATGAGCATGAAGTAGTCAAGGTCGAAGGTTGTGCGGCATGCCATATACCTCATGGCTCTTCCAATCCACGCCTGCTGATACGTGCTCAGGTAAACCTCATGTGTCTGGAATGCCACGCTTTCTCAGCCGATGCCGGCGGCCCCCAAGCGACACCCACATTCCACAACCAGGCGCAAAAGTACCAAGCCTGCACCATGTGCCACACGGCCATTCATGGTTCGAACAGCAATCAGTTTTTCTTTACCCCGTGAGGGAGAGCCGCTATGCGAGGAGTCCATCAGCTCTGCAGAATCAACCGGAAGCACCGGACGATAGGCATTGGCTTGCTGCTGATTGGCGCTTTGTTCTCCGAAGGAGTGCCCCTGGTGAGTGCGCAGCAGGACGACGAGCAGAAGGGCATCGACCAGGGAAATTACAATGTGAAGCAGTCGATTGAGTTCGGCGGCCGATTCACAAGCATCTCCGGCAATACGCAGACCTACGACACCTTTGTGAATTTACAGCAAGGAGCGCGCCTGCTGGGATTCAACACAGAGATGAATTCTCTCGATCATCATGGAACCCTGTTTGACCACTTTTCGGCCAGCAATTTTGGTTATGGCGGCGATCCCAACGTCGTGTCGCGGCTCCGGGTGTCCAAGAACACCTGGTACAAGTTTGACGCCCTGTTCCGCAAGGACGAAAACACCTGGGATTATTCACTCCTGGCAAATCCCCTGAACCCGACAACGCCGTTTGTCAACGGACCTCCCGGTTACGGCGGCACGGTTTGTACGGCCTGCATCATCGCGGTCTCGCCGCATAACTTGAACACGCGGCGGAAGATGGGCAATTACAACCTGATCATACGTCCGGAATCCTCGGTGCGCTTCCGGATGGGCTACTCGAGCAATATCAATGAGGGCCCGGCGTTCACCACCATTCACCAAGGTACCGAGCAGTTCCTTCTGGCGGATGTCAAAACCACCGTCAATACCTATCGCTTAGGCATAGATTTCAAGATTCTCCCGCGAACGAATATCAGCTACGACCAGATCTGGACCTACTACAAAGGCGACACTGGAATTGGGGATTATGCCCAGCCTTTCCCAGTGAACCCCACCCTGAATGTGGACTTGGGAGTTTCTTTCAATGCCGGGGCCAGTCAGCCATGCGCTGGCACGTTTCTTGCTTCTGGTTTTGTGAATCCGACTTGCAGCGCCTACACCAACGGCTACCTGGATCACGGCCGCACGCGCACGAATACGCCGACCGAACAACTAACCGTCCAATCGAATTACTGGAAGAACTGGGACCTTACGGCGCGGGTTAGTTACTCGAGCGGGGACACTAGCGTGTCCGGCTACGACCAGACCATCGTGGGCAGAGAATCGCGCACCAATCTACGCAACCAGATCAACACCGGGCCCGTGCAAGGGAGGCGTGTGGCGGCCGTTGCGGATTTCGGCGCGACCTGGCACATCACCAACAAGCTGAGCTTCAACGAGACATTCCATTACTCGAATTGGCACGATCCGGCCCAATTCGCCCTTTCGAGTTGCTCATTCTTTAGCCCCAACCTGAACACTGCCGCGAATTTCTTTACGCCCAGCGCTCCGGTTCCGCTCACCTGCGTCCCGCCCACTGGCGTAGTGCCCGGAATTGTGGCTCATAATGCGAGCTCGTACCCGGACCTCTCGAACGTCCTGGACAGCAATTTCCTGAAACAGGAACAGGAAACAAATCTGGCCGAATTTGACTACCGCTTTTCCGAGAAGTACGGAGCACGAATCGGATTCCGCTACCGGCACCGCTATATTGCCGACAATTTCTATGAAGCTTTGGACCAAGTCTTTTATCCGGGCCCAACCGCCGCTTTGGCCGCCCGCGGCTCTTGCGCTGTAGTGAATCCTGGCCCAGTTTCGCAAGCCAACCTCCCCGCCGGCTGCACGCTGAACGCTGACAACTCCATCAGTTTTGTCTCCGTCCCCCCTTTCGCCCCGGCCAGCGCAGCCGTGCCTCCGATCAACGAATACTCCGGGTTGCTGGGCCTTTGGGCTCGGCCGAACCAGAAGTGGAAGATCAGTTATGACATGGAGCTGTTCAGTGCGGATGGAACGTTTACGCGCATCAGCCCGAAGGAGTCACAGGAATACCGCGTCCGGTCAAAATATGTTGTCAACAACTGGTTGAGCCTGGACGGAAACATTCTCATTTGGGAATCCCGCAACAACGAGTTCCAGCAAGATGACTCGCAGCACAATCGCTCGTACGGCATCTCCGCGATGCTACAGCCTAACGACAAGTTTGGGATGCAAATTGGATATGACTACAACGATGTCTATTCGCAAATCCTGATTTGCTACATTAGCGTGGCCGCGGGTCAACCGGGCCCAGGAATACAAGCGTGCCCGAACGTGCCGGGCCTGGTACAGCAGCTCTCCACCTATACGAACAATTCTAACTACGGTTTTTTTGACCTTACCTACAGGCCGATTCACAAATTGACCGTACGATTGGGCGCCAACCTGACTGGCACCAGCGGTTCCGACCTGCGCCTCGATCCGCAGGAGCTGATTCCCAATCAGGTGACTGGCCCGCTGAACTCCAAATGGCTTCATCCTTTCGGCGGATTGGAGTACAAGTTCTTGAAGAATTGGACCGCCAAGGCTTTCTGGGACTATTACGGCTACCACGAAGACCCGACCTATGGAATCACAGGTGCCGAAGCTGTCCAAGACATCTATGCGCCAAGAAATTTCAGAGGAAACTTGTACACGCTTTCCGTGAAATACGCATTTTGAAGCCGGCAAGATGCCGCGGAGAATCCCGCGACAAGATTCAGGAAGCAATCGCAGCGGAGGCTATGGTGATCAGAAACCACGGAAAAATAATTGTGCTGGGTACCGTGGCAATTGGATTGGTCTTGTTTCTTAGCTTGCCTGGAAGAGCGCAAGAAACGGGCGAAAGCCTCTTCAAGGCCAAATGCGCGATGTGTCACGGGCCCGATGGCGCGGGCAAGACGACCATGGGACAGGCGCTGAAAATCCCCGACTTGCATTCCCCAGAGGTTCAAAAACTGAGCGATGCAGAGCTCACGCAGATTGTCACCAAGGGCAAAAACAAGATGCCAGCGTATGAGGAAAAGCTGAGCAAGGAACAGATCACGCAACTGGTCGGTTTCATCCGCGACCTGGCAAAGAAGCACTGATTCTCCGCGGAAGGCGCGGGCGTTCGACCACGGAAATTACCTATCCAATGGCGATGGATGACTCCCAACAGATTCGGCCTGCACGGCGCCGTCTGGTCGAGGTCCTTCTCGGAGGGGGTATGTTCGCCTCCGTCGTCTCCTTCTTTTATCCGGTGCTGAAGTATCTAGTGCCTCCTGCTGTTCCTGACCTGGGCGAGGATGAGGTAGTCGCAGGCAAGGTTGGGGATCTCAAACCGAATGGTTCGAAGGTCTTCCGCTTTGGCACCCGGCCGGCGTTATTGCTGCTTACCGCGGAGGGCGAATACCGCTGCGTGTCCGCCGTCTGCACGCATCTGGGCTGCACGGTTCAGTACCGCAGCGACCTGGTGGAGATCTGGTGCGCTTGCCACAATGGCACGTATGGGCTCGACGGGCGAAATATTTCGGGCCCTCCTCCGCGGCCTCTCGAAGCGTTTCAAGTGAATGTTCGCGGAAGCGAGATTGTGATCACCCGGAAGCGGAGCGCCTGAGGTGCCGATCATCACGCATGTCCGCAGCTGGGTCGATGCGCGCTTTGATTGGGCAAAACTCACCGAACCCCTGCGTCACAAAACCGTTCCTATTCACAAGCTCTCCTACTGGTACTTCCTAGGCGGCATCACGCTTTTTCTCTTCGGGATTCAGGTTTGCACGGGGCTGCTGCTGCTTTTGTACTACCGGCCCGGCGCTAACGAAGCCTTCGAGAGCGTGCAGTACATCATGACGCGCGTGCAGTTTGGATGGCTCATTCGATCCATCCACTCCTGGGCAGCCAATCTGATGATTTTCACCGCCTTCATGCACATGTTCAGCGTCCTCTTCCTGCGCGCCTACCGGAAGCCGCGTGAGCTGACGTGGGTCAGCGGCATGATCCTTTTATTTCTGGTTTTGGGATTCGGTTTCAGCGGCTACTTGCTACCGTGGAATACGCTGGCGTTTTTTGCGACCAAGGTGGGAACGGAAATCACCGGGCAAGTGCCAGTGATCGGCCACACGATGATGGTTCTGATGAGGGGCGGGGAAGAGGTGACAGGCGCTACGCTGACGCGATTCTTCGGAGTTCACGTCGCGGTCCTGCCGGGGCTTACGGCGTTTCTGATTCTGATTCATCTGGCGCTGGTCCAAAAGTTTGGCATGAGCCTGCCTCCCGGGGTGGAGGCAACGGCAAAGGTCAATCCTGCCGTAGTGAAAGAGATGAAGTTCCTGCCGAATTTTTTGCTAAGGGAAGTGATGGCGTGGTACGTCGCGCTAGGCGTGCTGGGTGCGCTGGCTGCGTGGTTGCCGTGGGAACTGGGAACTAAAGCGGATCCGTTCGGCGCCGCTCCCGCGGGAATTCGCCCGGAGTGGTATTTCATGTTCATGTTTCAGAGTTTGAAGCTGATTCCGTCGAAGATCTGGCGCGTCGATGGCGAACTGCTCGGGATCATGGCTTTTGGACTGGCAGGGGCCATTTGGGTCCTACTCCCATTTTTCGAAGGGCGGCGAGAGAAGCGTGGGGGTGCGTTGATCAGAGGGGCCGGCGTTTTTGCTCTGTGTTACATCGTAGCGATGACCATCTATGGCTACATGGCAAAATAGCGGACTCTGGCGCTTCGTGTTGTTAGCTTTGGCGCTATGCGCGTGGGCACCGGGAAGCCGCGGGCAGACGGCTAACACGTGCGTGGAATGCCACAGCGCGCTCGATCCGCCGCTGCAGGTGACCGAGGCACAGTTCGCCCAAGACATTCATTCGCAAAAAGGATTGACGTGCGCGAGCTGCCACGGCGGCGATCCGACGAAGGCTGACATGGACGCTATGAGCAAAGCCGCTGGATTCCGCGGAAAGATTGAACGCAGCCAGATTCCGGGGCTGTGCGGACGCTGCCATTCCGATGCGGCCCTAATGAAGCAGTACAATCCGGGACTGCGCACCGACCAGTTCAGCCAGTATCAAACCAGCGTACACGGAAAACTGCTGGCCAAGGGCGATACGAAGGTGGCTGTCTGCATCGATTGCCACGGTGTGCATGATTTGCGGCCCGCCAGCGATTTGCGCTCCAAGGTCTACCCGCTCAACATCGCGAAAACCTGTTCACGCTGCCACGCCGACGCCGCATACATGAAATCCTATGGGATACCTACGGACCAGTTTGCGAAGTACAGCACAAGCGTGCACCACGAAGCTATGGCCGCACGCGGCGATCTAAGTGCTCCCACTTGCACTACATGTCATGGAAACCATGGAGCGGCTCCTCCCGGCGTTGATTCCGTCAAAAATGTTTGTTCCAATTGCCACGTATTCCAGGCGCAGATGTACGAAAAAAGCCCGCATAAGATGGTCTTTCAGTCTGCAGGGCTGCCGGGATGCGTCGTCTGCCATAGCAATCATGAAATCACGCACCCTACCGACGCGAAGCTGGGCACAGGACCAGAAGGAGTATGCATGCAATGTCATACCCCTGGTGATGATTGCGACCGAGCCAGGGCGGGCATGCTCGCCAGCTTGACACAATTGGATGAGTCCATAAAAAGCGCGGATCATTTGTTGGGGGTTGCAGAGTCTTCGGGAATGGAAGTGAGCGAGGCCCGCCTGCAGCAGGATCTAGCGCGCGACTCGCTGACAAAAGCGCGTGTGACGATCCATAGCTTTCAGCCACAGCTTGTCAACCAGGACATTCAAACTGGACTGAAAATTGCGGCCAAGGATTTACAAGCGGGGAAGGATGCGCTCTCCGAGCGGGATTATCGTAGAAGAGGACTTGGAATTGCAGTACTCTTCATCGGGATTACGCTCGTTGGCCTGTTTTTGTACATCCGGCAGGTGGAAAGCAGTCCTGCGAAAGGCTGAGGAGCAGGCGGGTGGCGAAAGAAGAATCGGGTTGCTGGCACATGTTTTAAGGCCAGAACCAAGAAGGGTTTCCGTGACGAACGGAATCGGATGGGTTTTATTCAGCCTATGCCGGACGAGGATCAGGAGGAATACATGAAGAAAACGACGAACTGGATCGCAACCATCACGACCGTTGTGGCCTTGGCCGGGTTTGTTCTTTTGAGTGTGCCCGCGCAGGCGCAAACCGGCGGGGAGGCACTGTATAAAGCAAAATGCGCCGGCTGTCATGGTGCGGACGGAAAGGGCCAAACGACCGTAGGAAAAGCGAACAACGTTCGGGATCTCGGTTCCGCGGATGTACAAGCGCAAAGTGACGATGCGATTGCCGGAATCATCGGCAACGGCAAAGGGAAAATGCCGGCTTACGGCAAGAGCCTGAAACCCGATCAGATCAAGGATCTCGTCGCTTACATACGTACCTTGAAGAAGTGAGAAGCTGGGTGAGGCCTACGGACCGATGCCGACCATCTCCGTCGTAATTCTGGTTCTATTCACCGCCGTGCTCGCGGGCGTTGTGGTGGTGCGTCCCGCGCTCACGGCGAGCCGCGCCGGGAAGATTCTTGCGTTCGGCGTACTTTTCTTTCTTCCGCTGTTTTCGCTGGTGGCCGGCATGGACAATCAGATGCAGCGCTCCGAAAGCACCGCGTTTTGCCTGTCCTGCCACATCATGGAGCCTTACGGAAAAAGTCTGCACATTGATGATGCCTCCTACCTTGCCGGGGCGCATTACCAGAATCACCGCGTTCCCTCGGACGAAGCGTGCTACACCTGCCATACGGACTACGCCATGTTCGGCACGTTCGAAGCGAAGCTCGGCGGCTTGCGCCATCTTTATATCTATTATCTGGGAAAACCACCGTTGCCGCAGAACATCAAGCTCTACAGACCCTTCAACAACCGCGAATGCCTCCACTGTCATCTCGGCGCGCGTTCGTTCGAGCAAGGAGCCACTCACAATGCGGACCCGGCTACGCTGCCGGCGATAAAGGCGAACACATTGTCGTGCGTTTCGAGCGGTTGCCACGATACGGTTCACAACGTGGGCCGTTGGGGAGACAAGGTGAAGTTCTGGGATGGAGGTAGCTGATGCATCGGGTTGACTCCATGGGCCGGCGGCTGCGCATTTCAGGAATCCTAGTGATCATCGGATTGCTTGTTGAGGCTCTGTGCCTCGTGTGGTCGAAGCCGATCGCGTTCGTCGTGCTGGTATGCATCGGCGGGGCGCTGATTGGCCTCGGAGTGTTGTTTTTTCTCTATTCGCTTGTAACTGCCCCTGCCCACGCAACGGATTCTTCCGGGGCGGCTACCGATAAGTAGGGAAGTCAAGCCAGGTGCTCGGTAGCCCGCGCTTTCAGGACAATTAGTCGGATTCTGATTCTTGAATCTGAAGTGGCTGGAGAGTTGGGCGAGGGGGCGGTGGCGATTTCTGTGACGAGTATGTTGTTTTGTTCGGGCTTGCCGAGCCGCCACTGAGGGCTAAAGAGTCCGCGGCCTTTTCCGCAACTTCATAGCAGCTTTCTCCGTAAAACGTCTTGGTCTCGGAACGGGAGGAGGCATCCAGTTTCAGCCGGAACCTGGCAGGCCAACTTGAGAATTTTGCAACCAATTCCTCAATTAGAAACCGGTGACCCGTTTTGGCGTTTCGAGGAGAAGCTCTACGGCCTCACCGACACGGAGGACAAGATTTGTGACGAAGTACACACCGCGCGTCGAGATGTTAATCGCCTTGGCTTGTCGCTCACCCTCGGATAGTGCTTCCATGCGGTGGAAACACAGAGGAGTGTGCTGCTTGAAACGCGGTGTGATACGACGCTCGGAGATAGCCATGCCTCTTCCCCTACGTACGCCTGTGAAGGGTGAGACAGCAGGCTCAATCAGACTAAAGGGATATTTAGAGTCACACGACACGGTGCACAGGGCTGTTCAAAAAAGCACAGAGTGGCTTAGGCAGTGAATAAGTCTTTTTTCATGTTTTCAGAGTATTTGTAGCCATTTCCATGAAATCACGGGTCGATTGAAGAGGATACGAGGAGTTAGGACAACGTGCTCTGCAGCACTTCTCGCAACAATTCTTGTTTTTGCTGGCTGAGTTTTCTTCCGCGTTCCGTGAGGTAAAAGACATCGATGGCTTTCTGGCCTTCCGTGTCGATGAGGGCGACGTCAATGTTGCAGCCGAGGCGTGCCAAGGCCGAGCCGATGTCGTACAACAAGCCTGGACGGTCTTGCACCATGATTTCGAGCAGCGTGCTGTGCGCCGAGGAAGTGTCGTCGTAGCCGATGCGCGTTTCCACAGCCACTTTCGGCGGTTTCGCTCTGCTGGCGCTTTCGCGGCCTTTCAAGAGCGGCTCCAGCGGCGCTTTTCCATTCACAATATCCGCGATGCTTTTCTGGAAGCGGGCGATTTCACTGGGATTCAGCTCGAGGGTATGGTGCAGATCGACAAATTGAAAGGTGTCCAGGACGACGCCGGCGGCATTGGCAAAGGCATCGGCCTTCACGATGTTCATGCCCCAGCCGGCGAGCACGCCCGAGATGGTGGCAAAGAGCGCCGGACGGTCAGCGGTTAACAATGTCAGCGAGAAAGAATGATGGTGGGCTTTCAGTTCGGTCTGGACAGGCTCTGTCCCCAATTTTTGGTACAGCTGGAAGTGTGCGGCAATCTCGGGGGCGGAGTGAACCGCACTGTAGCGCCGCGGAAATCCTTCGAGGAACCGCTCGACTTCTGATTTCTTCGCGCCGCCAGCCTGGCTGCTGACTTGTTCGAGCAGAGGCACTTCGTCGGAGGCGTGCAGGCGGTCGCGGTCCAGAGTGCGGCTGAAATGATTCGAGGTGGCGACGAAAAGCTGCCATAGCATTTCGGCTTTCCACGGGGTGAGGGCCTCGGGATTCACGGCGTGAATGTCGGCGTAGGTCATCAAGCACAAACGCTGAAGGCGCTCTTGCGTTGTCACTGTTTCGGCAAAGGAGGAAACGGTACCAGGATCGAAAATGTCGCGGCGCTGGACGGTTGCGGACATGTCCAGGTGGTGTTCGATCAGAAAATGAACCTCGTCTATTTCGTAGGCAGACAGCTGGAGACGCGCGGCGGCGCTTTGCAGCGCTTCGAGACTTCCCGTGACGTGATTCTCAACGGACATGCCCTTGCCCACGTCGTGGAGGAGAAGAGAGAGAATCAGCAAGTCGCGGCGTTCAACTGTTTTCCAGAGCTGGCGGAAATGAGTGGCGCGCTCATCGGGCGGCTCGGCGAGTTCCTGAAGATGTTCGATGGTGCGGAGCGAGTGTTCGTCGACGGTGTAGCGGTGATAAAAGTCCCTAACGACGAGGGAATCGATGGCTTTGAACTCTGGCAAGACTTCCATCAAGAGAGAGAGACGCTGCATTGGCCGAAGCGCCATGCTGGGAAAATCGGCGGCGAGAATTTCGCGAAGCATGGGCCAATTTACTTGCGTGTTTTTCTGGGGAAGCTCGGGATGCTTCAGAATGTAAAAGATGGCGCGTTCCGCTTCGCGGCTCAGAGGAATGCCGGTTCGCGCGGCCTCGGCGAAGAGCGCGAAGGTCACCGCGCGATCGGAAAGCGCAGGCTCGTCGACCACTTCGAGCAAACCGTCCCGTACGGCGAAGGGTTTTCCTTTGCCGATCTCGGCGCGTGCGCTGCGTGCCGCGCTAAAAAATCGTTCCCGAAAGGTCGGCTGCGCCGCGGGCTTTTGCTCGATGTAGCGCAGCAGTAGGCGGTTGAGAATGCGAGCCTGGCGGAAATAAAGGCGCATCCACTCTTCCGGGCTGCGTTTCGCATCGCGTGCCGCGCCGTCTGCAACTCCAAGAGAGCGCCCTGCCGCCGCGGTTTGCAACTCGTAGGTCAGAGTATTGTCGTTGCGGCCGTTGCTGTAATGCAAGAAGCAGCGGATGGCGCTCAAAAAATCGACGGCGTTGGCGGCTAATTCTTCCTCGCCCGTGCTATTCTTCCAACCGTCTTTCTGACCGTTGGCGATTTGCCGCAGCCACGCCGCCGCTTGATAATCGCGAAGACCTCCCGGCGCGTCTTTTACGTTCGGTTCGAGATGATAGATCGTGTTGCCGTAGCGGGCGTGACGCTCTTTCGTGAGTTTGGTCAGTTCCGCGAGCATAAACGGCCGCGCTTGTTTTTCCGGTCCGGCGAGGATCTTTTTGGTGAGGCGGTCGAAGAGTTCTTCATCGCCTGCGAGAAATCTGCGGTCGAGAAGCGCGAGATGAAATTCCGCATTGTCTTCTTCGATGCGTTTACATTCGTCAAGCGTGCGACCGGCGGAGCTTACGCGGAAACCGAGGTCCCACAACGTGCGGGAGAAATCGGCAATTAGGGGACGAAATTCGGCCTCGGCTTTTTCGTTGCCGAACAAAAAGAGAATATCCAAATCTGAGTATGGAAAAAGTAAGCGGCGGCCGTATCCGCCAAGGGCCACGAGGCTGAGCCCCTGCGGCTCGGCGTTGTTGACTCGCAGGACTTCTCCAAAAATTTGCTGGGCAGTGCGATCGGCAAGTTCGCAAAGCGCGCGCAGCGTGTCTTGCGCGCTTCCGCCGGCTTCAAACTGTTGCCGGATACGTTGTCGTTCATCCTCAGCCAATGGTCCGAGGACGGACAAGGGAGTTAGAGAACCATGCATGGTTTTTACGGGTCGGTTGGCCGGATTAAGACCTGGGCGAGCTGCGGTGGTCACTTGAATTAGAGCGCGTTTTCGCCGCGCTCCTCGTTCCGGATCCGGATGGCTTCGTCAACCCGTGATAGAAATATTTTACCGTCGCCAATCTTTCCTGTCTTGGCCGTCTTTAAAATTGTGTCCACCGCGCGTTGCACCAGCGGATCCGGCAGCACCATCTCGAGTTTGAGTTTGGGCAGCAGGTCCACGGTGTATTCGCGGCCGCGGTAGACTTCAGTGTGTCCCTTTTGGCGGCCGTGGCCGCGGACTTCGGTGACCGTCATTCCCTCGATGCCAATTTCGCGCAAGGCGTCTTTCACGGATTCGAACCGCGAGGGCTGAATGATTGCCTCAATTTTCATCATGAAGGTTTCTGCTCCGCCCAATGCCTGACGCTGCCGTGATGATCATTTTCGGGGCTCTCTCAGGATTCGAGGTTATACGCTTCTTCGCCGTGTTGCGTGATGTCCAGGCCTTCGATCTCCTCCGTCTCACTCACGCGCACGCCGGTAATCATATCCGTTATTTTCAGGAGCACAATGGTGCCGACGAGCGCAAAGCCCCAGGCAATCAATACGCCTACAAGCTGGTTGCCGAGCTGTCCCCAGTGACCGTCCATTCCGCCTACGGGTTTACTCGCGCCGAAAATCGGATTGATCACTTGTTGCGCGAAGACGCCGGTGAGGAGCGCGCCGATGGTGCCGCCCGCGCCGTGAACGCCGAAAGCATCGAGAGCATCATCATAGCCGAAGATCGATTTTATTTTTGTCACCATGTAGTAGCAGACCAGGCCTGCGATAAAGCCGATTGCGAGAGCGGGCATTGGAGCCACGAATCCTGCCGCTGGTGTGATTGCCACGAGCCCTGCAACCGCTCCGGAGATTGCGCCGAGAGCGCTCGGGCGGCCGTTCTTGATCCACTCCGCGATGCTCCAGCTCATTGCCGCTGCAGCGGTGGCCATGTGCGTGGCCACAAATGCGCTCGTCGCCAGGGCGCTTGCTGCCAACGCGCTACCTGCGTTAAAGCCGAACCAGCCGACCCACAAGAGACACGCGCCAATAAAGCTTAAGACCAGAGAGTGCGGCGGCATGGGCTGCTTTGGATAGCCAGTGCGCTTGCCGAGGTAGAGTGCGCACACCAGTGCCGAGACCCCTGAGCTTATGTGCACGACCGTCCCACCGGCAAAATCGAGCGTTGGGAATTTTCCGCCGAGCGACGCGTTCAGCAGGCCGCCTTTGCCCCAGACCATGTGCGCGAGCGGAGCGTACACGACCAAAAACCAGAGCGTCAGGAAGAGGACCGTGCCGCTGAACTTCATGCGCTCGGCGGTTGCACCGGTGATCAGCGCCGGCGTGATGATCGCAAACATGAGCTGGTAAATCATGAAAGTCGATTGAGGAATTGTTCCCGCGTAATTGGGATTTGGGTCGGCGCCCACGCCGCGCAGGAAGACGTGTTCGAACCCGCCAATGACCGGGCCATTTCCGCCGAAGCACAGGCTGTACCCGACAAGTGCCCATAAAACGCTAATCAAAGCCATCAGCAAAAAGCTCTGCATCATGATCGCGAGCGTGTTTTTTCGCCGCACGAGCCCGCCATAAAAGAGTGCCAGTCCCGGGCCTGTCATCATCAAAACCAGCGCGGCGCTCACCAGCATCCACGCGTTGTCCCCGGCCGATTGCGCTGCCGTCACGCGCTGGTCAAGTTGTTTCAGTTGATCGCTTACGGCCTTGGAAATTTCAGGAGTTGTGGCTGGCGGTGTGCTGGAAGTTGGTGCGGAGGAGCTGCTGGCAGCGAGGGCGGGAGTTTGCTGCGCAAGGAGGGGCAAAGCGGCGAGCACCATGGTCATAAGCAAACAACACTTCCATCCCAGGTGCTTCATAGATATGTTCGCTCCGCTGCGTTTGGGTTGCTCCGGGCTTGGCCGGGGCTACGCTGAAAAAGAGACTGACAGTGACCCACCACTTTTGCGACTCGGATTATACGCGCGGCGACTCGGCGTCACGTTTAGAAATTTGCATTCGTCGGATTCATTTTTCAGATTCGTTGCCGGCCAGACCTTAAGGCAAGCCCGGTGTTGCCTTCATTCCTTCCTCCAACGATGCGACCCTCACCCCGGCAATTCTTTGGGATCCTCAAGGCGCTGCCATCGTATAATGCATCGCGGCCGTAAACCCGCTGCTGGTATAGTTTTGTCGAAGCGGAGTGATGCCACATTAGCAAGAATGAGGTTTTCGAGCGAAGTACTATGACCGAGCATCCGCCCATGGAAATCACCGTTCGAGAATCCGGGACTATCCCGATTCTCGAGGTGCGCGGCCGCTTGACGATTGGCGACCCTAGCGAGCAGCTCCACGATGCTCTTGAGGCGGTTGCCAAGGCTGGTGCCCACAAGGTCATCGTTGATCTCAATGGCGTTCCGCAGATCGATAGTTCCGGCATCTCTGCTCTCGTTCGCATTTCCATCAAGCTGACTCGCGAAGGCGGCGCGCTGCGCCTAATCTGCGGCCCCGGCCGCGTGCGCGATGCCCTGACCGTCACGCGCCTCGTCGAGGCCATCCCGACATTCGATACCGAATCCGCCGCCCTCGCTAACTTCGCCTAGTCTAGTCTAAGCAACGTTTATCGTCCGCTGGGCGTCTTTCAGCATGGGTGTACCTCGAATCCATGCAAATGACGTCGATTTGAAGTCGGAACATGTGGGCCTCTTTGCTGAAAAAGACCTTTTCGGTTGTGTGCCTCAGCAGATTTTCCAGCGTTTTGGGACCGCTCGGCGTTCTACTGACTGCCGTGATGATGTGTTCCTTGTACAGCGCCTCGACGGCGGCCCGAGATGATGTGCCGGCCCTGCCGCTTGCCGCTCAAGAGCAGATGGATTCGCTCGCATCGCGCGTAGCGGAACAAATCCGCCAGTCCAAGATCGATCCCGCGTTTCCAAAGATTTTTGTGATCGATTTTTCCAACGCCGGCGACAAGCAATTTTCAAAACTGGGTACCTTCCTCGCTGACGACTTGGCGCAGTCCCTTGCGGGATTAGCGTCCGGTTTCCAGGTGCAGGACCGCAAGGCCTTTACTGCTTACTTGAAAGAAAACTGGATGGGGCTTGAGGAGCTTCAAAGCGAGGCTGTCTGCCTGACTCTTGCGCGTTCCATGGGAGGAGCTGGAATCGTGCGCGGAACCATCGAAACCGATGCCAATCAGCAATTACGAATCAGCGTGAATATCGATGGACTAGGAACGACCTGGTCGGGAGACGCGGAGTTCCCATTGACTGGAGCGCTCCAGCAACTTTTGAAACAACCAGCTATTTCCTACGAACGCTCGCCGGGCGTCATTCCGGCTGAACCTGGCATTCTTCAACCGGGAGTGGACGGAGCAACGCTGCCGGTTTGCGTTTTTTGCCCGAGTCCAGATTACACCGACCTCGCGCGCACCGCGAAATACCGCGGCACGGTGGAACTTTCGCTGATTGTTACAAGGGATGGCGTCGTTAATTCCGTGCTGGTTCTGAAGGGTGCGCCTTTTTCGCTAACGCAAAAAGCGATCGACGCCGTTCAAAAGTGGAAGTTCAAGCCTGCCAAGTTTCATGGACAGTCTGTCTCAGTCCGTGTGCCTGTAGATATCGAGTTTCAGCTTTATTGAGAATGTGGAAGTTTCAGCCGCCCTTTTTTAATTCCGCGAGGACCAGCTTAGCCACTTCTTTCAGCGTTTCGAATACGCCGATGCCTTGAATGGCCACTCCTTCGAGGACCGGCTCGCCTTTTTTCTGGAGCTGCTTCGTTAGCTCGGGCACCGGCATGGCATTGGGCAAATCGCGTTTGTTCAACTGCAGGACGTACGGAATCGTACCGAAATTCAGATTGTGTTCTTTCAAATGCTCCTGCAGGTTTTCCATGGTTTCGAAATTCGCGTCGAGCCGCTCTTCCTGCGAATCGGCGACGAATACCACACCATCCGCGCCTTTTAGGATCAGCTTGCGGCTGGCCTCGTAGAACACCTGCCCGGGGACGGTATAGAGGTGGAAGCGCGTCTTGAAGCCGCGCACGGTTCCGAGATCCAACGGGAGGAAGTCGAAGAAGAGCGTGCGGTCCGTTTCGGTGGCAAGGGACACCATTTTGCCCTTCTGGTTTTGTCCGGTGTGATCGTAGACCCACTGAAGGTTCGCGGTTTTTCCGCCCAGACCTGGACCGTAGTACACGAGCTTGCAATTAATTTCGCGAGCAGGAAAATTGATGAAAGGCACTTGTTCCTAACCAGAGTTCGGCCACAAATTTATAGCATACGCGGTGCTGGCAGGCCAGCATTCCGGCTGAGCCTGTCCCCTGTCGGGTAACTTGCTTACAGTTTCCGCGAAAAGGCTCCCATTTCGATGCCCTTTTTTCGTTCCATGCCGCCGGGAGGTAACTCATGGATGTCCTCGCAATCCCACTACCACTCGTTGACGCCGTCATTTTCCTCTGCTACGATTCGCGGCATGGCAAAAGCGCGCAAAGCCTCTTCGGGCTCATCCGGGCATGGCAAAGGCGCGGCGCATGGCCATTCTAACTCACAGAAAAAGAAGAACTTACCGCCACCGCCACCCGCGCAGCGGGGCGGAGTGGAGTTAGTCGATCCCCTGGTTCAGGCGCAGCTCAAAGTCTACGACGAAGCGCTTGCCCTCTTCCACCAGCAGAAATTTGCCAAGGCCAAGCAAGAGTTGGAAAAAGTACTCGAAGGACCCAGTAAGGGCCTTGCCGACCGCGCGCGCATGCATCTGCGCATCGCCGAGCAGCGCATGAAGCCGAGCGCGGAACAGAATCCGCGCACCGCCGATGAGCATTACCAGCGAGGCGTGGGCATGATGAACATCGGCCGCTGGGACGATGCCCGCGAAAGTCTGATCAAAGCACGCAAAGCTTCACCAAAATCGGATTACATTCACTACGCGCTTGCCGCGCTCGATTGCCTTACCGGCGAAGCGGATTCGGCGATGGCGAATCTTAAAGTCGCTATCGAGCTCCGGCCCGAAAATCGCTATCACGCGCGCAACGATGAAGACTTCGCTTTCCTCCAGGAAGATCCTCGCTTTACTGAGCTTCTCTATCCGGAGAAAGATGGCACTGCCGGCTACGCTTCATGATGTGGATTTCTTGCCCGCGAACCGGAACGCGCCTAAAGTAAAAGCCCGATTGCAAATTCCGGCCTGATAGGAAAGAGTCCCAACGCAGTACTATGGTTGTTGGCTAGTGTAGGGTCGGAGAAACACGCCTCGAACGAAACGATTCGTCGCCAGGTTTCACTACGTCATCCGGTGAAGAAAAAAGCGCTCAAACCGAAACCCCTCTCTCGCGGATTCCGCGTCGTAGCTCTCGGCGGGGGAACCGGACTTTCCACTCTTCTCCGCGGGCTCAAGGAGTATGTCGTACGCCGCAGCGACGAGCATCCCAATTCTCTGCGGCCCATAACAGAACTGACGGCGATTGTTACTGTTACCGATGATGGCGGCAGCTCTGGCCGTCTTCGCCGAGAGAATCGAGTTCTTCCACCAGGCGACATCCGCAATTGCATGGTTGCGCTTTCGAAAGATGAAGCTCTTCTTGGCCGACTGTTTCAATACCGCTTTCATGCCGGACGCGGGCTCATCGGCCACAATTTCGGAAATCTCTTCCTCGCGGCGCTCACGCATGTTACTGGAGATTTTGCCGAAGCGATTCGCGTGAGCAGCAAAGTCCTCGCCATTCGCGGACGCATCTTTCCTTCGACGCTGTCCAACGTGCAACTCGTCGCCAAACTCACCAGTGGCCGCATCGTTCACGGGGAAACGCGCATTTCTGCCAGCAAAACGCCGATAGAAAAAATTTCGCTTTCTCCCCGGCGCGTTCCGCCCTTTCCCGCGGTTATCGATGCTATTCGCGAAGCCGACTTGATTCTTCTCGGTCCCGGCTCGCTCTATACCAGCATCCTTCCGAACCTGCTTATCCCGGAAATCGCCGCCGCAATCGCCAAGTCCACGGCTCCGCGCGTTTACATTGCGAATCTTATGACGCAGCCGGGCGAGACCGCCGCGTACTCTCTGGCCGATCATTTGCGCGCGATCCGTCACCACACGCCGCGCTCCGTCGTGGACTGGGTGGTGGCCAACCGCCGGCCTGTTTCGCCGGAAGTCGCCAAGCGCTATCGGAGTCAGGGAGCGGAGCAGGTTGTCGTCGACCTGCCCGAGCTTCAGAAACTCGGCTATCGCGTCGTTCTCGACAATCTGCTAGAAGAGCACGGCGTCATCCGGCACAATCCTCCGCGTCTCGCGCGTCTTCTCCTCGAGGAATTTCTCTCCCCCTAAAATCAATTTGAGTTTTGGCGCCGTTGTGTTTTTGAAGAAGTTTAGGAGTTAGTCCGTGCGAAGCGCCACGTTTGGATCGACCGCGGCAGCGCGGCGCGCTGGTAAGTAGCTCGCGAGCGCTGCGGCTGCCAGCAGTGTCAGGCCAACGCCACCAAATGTCAGCACGTCGGTTGGCGGCACTTCAAACAAGAGCGATTTCACAAGCCCCGTCAAAGCGACGGCGCCGGCGATTCCAATCCCTACTCCCACAACAGCCAGCAACATGCCTTGCCCGAGCACCATTTGAAGAATGCTTGATGGGCGAGCGCCGAGCGCAATGCGAATTCCAATTTCCCGCACTCGCTGGCTGACCATCAGCGCCATGATGCCGCCGATGCCCGCCGTGGCAATCACAAGTGCGAGCGCCGCAAAAATTCCCAGGAGGCTTGCCGTCACCCGCGGCGAGGCCATCGATTCATAGCGCGCCTGTTCCAAAGTCAGGATGTGCGTCACCGCTGTTTGAGAATCGACTTCATGTATCGCGCGCGTCAACGCTTGCGCCATGCTTTGCGGTTGCACCGCTGTACGAACAACCAGATTTCCGGGCTGCGGACCTTGCGCCTGCGGACCATAGAACTCCGGCGACGGGGCATGATCCAATCCAAATTCCCGAACGTCCCCGACGATTCCAACGATCGTCGCCCAGTGTTCCCCGCCATCGCCGGACACGCGCTTCCCGAGCGGATCATCGTTGGGCCAGAATCGGCGCTTCGCCTCTTCATTCATGAGCACCACTTGAGGCGCTTTGAGATCGTCTGAATCCGTATCGGCCAGCATCCGGCCAGCCTTTAGAGGAATGCCCAGAGTTTCGAAGTAGCCGGGAGAAACAGCCGCGTACGTACTGACTGGCGGGGCCTGGCCGGGCTCTAAATGCTGTCCCTCGATTTGGAAGGAGAAGGAGACCGATTCGGGGCCGCCAGTAATCATTTCCGGCTCGAACGGGTACCTGCTCGAGATGGCAGCGGAAAGAACGCCTGGTTCCGATTTCACGCGATCGAGAAGTTTTTGAATGACCACTCGCGTTTTGTCGGCTGAGTTGTACTTCGACCAATTGAAAGCGATCCTCATGGCGAGAACACGTTGCGGCACGATGCCGGCGTCCACCTGCTGCATTTTGAAAAGGCTGCGCATCATCAGTCCTGCGCCGATGAGCAGCATGAACGAAAAGGCGATCTGACAAACGATCAGCGCGCTGCGCACGCGACCCTGTTGGTAGCCGGATCCTGCTCCGCTGCTCCCTTCTTTCAAGCTGGAAGTAAGATTTGCTCGCGAGAAGAGCGCCGACAGCGTCCCAAAAACGATGCTTGTGCCCAGCGCGGCGGCAAGCGTAAACAACAAAACTCCGGAATCAACTTGAATTTCACGGGCACGCGGCGTCAGACGTCCCACAAAGTCCGTAAGAAGCTCCAAGCTCCCATAGGCCAACATCAAACCCAGAATGCCGCCCACAATTGCCAGGAGAAAGCTTTCCGTCAAAAGCTGCCGCAGGATCCGGCTTCGTCCTGCTCCGAGTGCGCTGCGCACGGCGAGTTCGCGTTCGCGCCGGGCCATGCGCGCCAGCGTCAGGTTCGCGACATTCGCGCATGCGATCAGCAGCACAAAGGCGGCCGCGCCGAGAAGCAAAAGAAGCGTCGGCCGCGCTCCGTGTGTCAACTCCTCCTGTAAAGGGGAAACTGCGGAAGTGAAGCCGACATTTTCCGGATACGATTTTGGATAAGTAGCTTTCAATCCAGCGGCAATGGTAGAAACGTCCGCGTTCGCTTGTGATACGGTCACGCCAGGTTTCAATCGCCCAAACACTTCCATCATGCGCATATCGCGGTCTTCGAGATGCATTTTATTGGAACGATAAGGGCACGCCGAAGTCGCCATGTAGACATCGTTTTCATTTGGATATTGCGGCACGGGCGGAAGAACACCCACAACGGTGTGCACTTTGTCGTTCATCTCAAACGTCTTGCCGACGATCCCAGGATCGGAACCGAAATTGTCTTTCCAGTATTCGTAGCTGAGAAGAAGCACAGGCGGCGCGCCTAGCTTCTCATCGTCCGGCAAAAATGTGCGGCCCAGCAAAGGTTGAATTCCAAAAAGGTCGAAATAGTTGGCGGAAACGACGCCGGTTCGCACTCGCTCCGGGTCACCGTGCCCGAAGAGCGTGAAGGACATGGCGTGGTATTCCACCAGCCCCGAGAGCGTGCGGTTTTGCGCGCGATAGTCCTCGATCTCCTTCACCGAAAACGACAGATCTGGGATGCCCAGCTTCGTTTCCTGCTGGCGGATGAAGATCAGTTGCTGTCCCTGGGGATAGGGAAGCGGCCTCAGCAGCACAGAGTGCACCACACTGAAGATGGCGGTGTTCGCCCCGATTCCCAATGCGAGCGTGAGAATGGCAACCGCGGTGAACCCGCGGTTTTTTCCCATCATGCGGAATGCATAACTGCAGTCGCTGGTCAGGATTTGCCAGTGCTCTCGCGGAGCCGTGGTGAATATCCCGGTGATTGTTTCTTTCCAGAGCTTGAGCGCTCCCAGGGGGCCGCCGCGCTCTTCCACCTCGCGCTGCTGCTCCCGAAAGACGCCTTCCATCTCGCCTTCATAATTTGTGCGGAAGTCGAACGGCAACACGCGAACCAGTGCTCGAAACAGCCTTTGCGAAAACGGCAGGGCCTCTTTTCCCATGACAGTCATACCTCGCTAAGCAAGTTTTGGTTTTCGGAAAAGCTTTTTGGCGCGTGCCTGGCCAAGCGCCTCTTCCATGCGCTCCGCTTCGGCAACCGCCACTTCGCGGCCAAATTCCGTGAGGAGGTAATAGCGACGCCGCTCGTCGTCGAGCACCACTTCCGGCCGGTGGTCGGATTCCGCGATGAGCCCTTCGCTTTCCAGCCGCGCCAGATTTCCATAGAGCGTTCCCGCGCTCAGCCGCACCTTATCGCCGGTGCGCCGCGCCACTTCTTTCAAAATGGCATACCCGTGCTTTTCGCCGTCGGCCAGCGCCAGGAGGATATGAAACATCGCCGGGGTAAGCGGCAAGAACGATTCGGTTTCTCGCTTTTTTGTCACGTTTTCACCTGGCGGCCCCTGCAAACCCGGATTGCGCGCCTCTATCGACTGAAGGAAGACTATGTCGTGATACGTTATAGTTCGTTTGCAGGTTCCGTGCCAAGCGAAGAAATCTGCAACTTGCGGGTTTCAGAAGGTTTACCTGTCTACGCGAGCCCATGTCTGCCCTCGGCTGTCCGCTTATGGGACAAAGTGTCGCGAGGCCGGACAGTTTTTCGCTCAACAAGAACAGGACGAAAGAACGGATTGAATGAATGCCTCGCCGATTTTCTGGCCAAGACCGCTGGTTCTTGCTAACGTTTCCGCGATCACTGTTCCTTCGAACTTTGGAGGACCTCGTTTTGGGAGAATCGCATGGCGACATTTGGCCTCATTGAGTATGCAGACGCGACCCCTGAAGTTCGCGCCGTCTATGACGACATCATGGCCACGCGGAAGACCGATTGGATCAACAATTTCTGGAAGGCCATCGCTCACGACCCCGGCACTCTGAAACGCACCTGGGAAAGCATCAAACAAATTATGAGCCCCGGCGCACTCGATCCGCTAACCAAGGAACTTATTTACGTCGCCGTCAGCGTCACCAACAATTGCCACTACTGCATCGCCTCGCACACTGCCTCAGCGTTCAAAAAGGGCATGACGGATGCCATGTTCCAGGAGTTGCAGGCCGTCATCGGCATGGCCAACGAGACCAACAAGCTCGTCACCGGCTACCAGGTTGAAATTGACGAGCAATTCCGCCCGCCGCTGAGTCGCTAGAGCAGTTTCCACCCACAACACGCCTGTCCTTCGGGACAGGTGTTTCCCTCTTGGTACGCCCGTACTATGGCTGAAGAGCATGGGCGAAGAAGAACATATAGAAGTTCCGGGATAGCCCTGTCCATGCAGTATTCGAACAAAAATTTTACGGACGAAGTGAGCACCCAAATGGCGCCTAGCAGCAAAGAAAATGAACTCCTAACCGCCACACCAGAGAAAGCTGGCGCGGTTTCCGTCGCCGCCGGCCCGCGCCACGAAGACACGGCTACGGGGAGCAGACCGCAGCCTGTCGCTCTGGAAGTCCCGGTAACCGTCAACGGTGCTCGAACGGTTGAAGGCAGCGATAAGCGCGAGCCATTTTCTGAAACCACAAAGACCGTCCTTGTTTTCGGCAACGGCGCCGTCATTCGGCTGGGTTCGCCGGTGTCCGCAGGCCAATTGCTCTTCCTCACGAACGAAAAAACAAAGAAGGAAGTGGTCTGTCAGGTCGTCAAATCGAAGAATTACAAGAGCGTCAGCGGCTATGTCGAACTCGAATTCACGGAGTCCGTCGTTGGCTTCTGGGGGATGCGTTTCCCCTCGGATCGTATCGGCGCGCCGGTTCCTGCGGCTACGTCTGTTGCAACGCTTCCGACCGTAAGCAAAAGCAATTTTGTTGCTCCCATCTCGTCCGCACTAAAGCCTGTGAGCCCCGTCGTCAGCGCCGCGCCAAAAATTCCTGAGATCAAGCCTGCCCAAGTTCAGGCGTCCCAAATTCATGCGGAAATGAAGCCTGCACCTCAGCCCCGCCCTGCCGAGATAAGTGTGGTTGCACCCGCGGCCCCGAAACCACAAGCGCCGTCCGTCCAAAATACCGCGGCGCCCGTAACTCCGTTTGCGAATAAAACTGACGTGCCGGTTATGCCAGCTCCCACGATCACTTCTTCGCTTGCGTCTTCCCTTGCAAGTCTTCTGAGTTCGCCCGAAGTGCCGCCAGCTGTGGCAGCGTCTAAACCGCCATCGCCCGCTCCCCCGTCCGAAAACAAACAGCCGCCGCCTAGTGTCGTCCGCCAGGATTCGACCGAAGAGTTGAAATTCCAAGCTGCGCGGCTTCAGGAGCAGCTTTCTTCTATGCTCTTCAGTGCGACGCCCGCTACAAACCCAGCAACTCCCGCGCCAACTGTTACCGCTCTTGATCCAAAGGCCGGTTCGGGCGTGGCTGCTCAGGTTTTCGAAATTGCCAAGTCCGAGCCGGTTCCGGTCAAAGCCGCCCTGCCCGCAAAAACTCCTCCTCCTATCAAATCATCCTTGGATACGGAAGAGGTCAAAATTCCATCCTGGCTTGAGCCTTTGGCCCGTAACGCCGCCACTCCTGCACCGCCAGACCTCGCCGAGCGGGAAAAAGCTAAGCAAGTCTCCGAGATTGCTGCACGAGAAGAGCATTCCGCAGAGCCTCTGCCCATAACCGCGGTGGAAAGTGTTCCCGAGTCTGCGCTGCCAGCCTTCGGCAGCCTGCTCCCGCTCGATGAACCGGTTATCACACATGAGCGTTCGTCAAGCGGCTCGGGGAGAGGAGTCCTGTACGGTGCGATTGCCGCGGCTGTTTTGCTCGCCGCTGGGGGCGTATGGTACTTCTTGCAACCGACGAAGGCTGCTCAAGGCACCAGCGTGCCTTTCACGTCTGCGCCGAGCTCTCAAGCTAGCTCTCCAGCGCCTGCCGTAGCGCAGCCAGTGTCACAACCCGCATCGCAAATTTCCACGACCACGCCTCAACCAAACTCCAGCTCGAACGCCACGCCGGTTTCGAGCGCGCCCGCCAGCGCGCCTTTCATCCGAGCTCCACAGAATCCGCAACCTGTTCCTGCGACACGAGACAACACTCGCGGCGCGGGCACGACGATTCCCGCAGCCGCTACCGAGCGTATTTCGCGGCCTCCCGCTGAACCGGAACCCAAGAAGCCCGCTCTCGGCGAAGTCCACTTGGCCAGTCCCACGATGAATCGAGCCGCAACTGCTCAAGATGATGGAGCCGAGGCTCCCGCAATTCCTTCAAGCAACGCGGATGAGAATGCGGGCGGACTGGACTCCGGACTCGCGGCGGGTAACGGAAAGCAGCCTACCGCTCCTGAAGCACCGCTTCCCGTCGGCGGAGATGTAAAGGCTGCAAAGTTGATAAGTTCCGTAGCTCCGGTCTATCCGATCTTGGCGAAAAACCAGCACGTGTCTGGCAATGTAGTCATCGATGCGTTGATCGACGAGACCGGACACGTCACGACAGCGAAAGTCATTTCTGGTCCCGCGCTACTCCATCAAGCGGCAATGGCCGCCGTGCGCCAGTGGAAGTATCAGCCGGCATCTCTCGATGGCAAACCAGTGTCGATGCACCTGTCGGTCACACTGCAGTTCCGTCCGCAATAGTTTATTGTTCTGCGCCCACGCATGTTAGCCCCGCCTAGCGCTGCTTCACGTCATTTTTGAGCGCTTGATACAGGAAAAACGCGCGGCAGTCGAATTTCCACGGCTGGCAGCTCAGGGAAAATTCCGTGAGGTTCGCTCTGATACCAATAGGCGACCGAATAGAAGTTGTCTCCGCGATTGTTCGCATGCCCATGTTCGATCGTGGCGCGCAAAGATTTCGTAAACGGGATCGGTGAGTCGAGATGGAAGCGATAAAGGGACCATCGGCCGCCCTGGAATTCCCCGCCAACTATTGGCGCTCCGAATAGGGCGTAAGCAAAAGGCTTGCCTCCAAAGTCCCAAGCGCCCAGAAAATAATCCTCCGAACCCGTTCCGTTGATGGACGGCAGCTTCTCGCCGTCCACAAAGAACATGTCGTCGCCCTCACCCCACCAGCCATCCTGATTTTCGAGCACGGACATAGTCACGCCGGCAAAGTGCCCGCGTCCCGTCGTTTCCATCCAAACGTAGTTTTCTCTGCCGTCTAAATTGCTTTTGTTTTCGGGGAAAGCCTTGTTCGGAGCTGCTTGGCGATATTGTGCGTGAAAGTACAGAGTTTCGGCAGGCAGGGGCGCTTTAAAAGCGCGCAGATCAATGTTCCAGTAAACTGCCTCGGCTCGCTGCCGGCCTTCATTCGTAAGCGTGATGCGCGCGTGCTTTTGAAACGGCATCGGAAAAAAACAGTTCAGGGCTTTGTCGCCTCCCACCGAAAGCGGCGCCGACTGATAAAGAAAATATTCTCCAAGGCCAAGCCCAAAAAAGTCGCCAACAGGAGCTTCCACGCTGGGTGAACTTTCACCGTCCCAGTACATGCGCAGCACCATCTTCTTCAAATGTAGTCTTTCATCGCTCGCGATGGTGATCCACACGTGGGAGATTTCGCCAGGGCCGGCTTCGTCCAGCAACGTGAGTGTCTCTCCTGGCGCAAGCGGCCGGTAGTCATCGTTGCCACCCGTTCTGTCGTAACTGGAGATTCGTTTTAAGACGTAGTCATGCGGCTTTGTCAGTTCGGAGAGCAGATCAGTGGGCACCTGTCCGAAGGCCGCTCCTGGCACAACCAATAGAAAGAAGCCGAGTAGAACAGTCAGGGTGCGTTTCATTTTTCGCCTCCGGAAACCCTGCTTCACGCAAAATCGGGCGAATTATACCAGAGCCGGTATGCGCAACTTGCGGTTGTGATTTATGTCTCCAAACGCCAAGACTTACCCAATCTCATATCACTCTCTTCATGGCGCGTCCGAGTTCATTCTGCTAGACTGGCGCCGCTTTGGCGCCCACCACTCGGAGACATTTTCTTAGGAAGTCTGCTGCTACCGCGGCAACGGCCATGCTTTGGCCGCGCCTAAAGACCGCCATCGCCCCTAGTTCCGGCCTCAACTTGCAGTTTCCTTCGGCGCCCCGCGATCGCATCGCCATCGCTTCCTATCCTTTCCGCGAAACTATAGCAGGTGCTCACGATAAGCCTTATCCCACCACAATCCCCAAGATGGATTTGAGAAATTTCGTGGTTTTCGTCAAAACGAAATTCAACATCAATAAGATCGAACCGTGGAGCGAGCATTTCCGTTCGCTCGATGCAAAATATCTGAACGATCTTCGTTCGATTGTCGAAAAAAACGACTGCGCCATCGTCAATATTGCCGTCGACGGCGAGCACAGCCCCTACACGGCGGATAAAGCTGAGCGCGAAAAAGCCGTCGCCTTCAGCAAGCAATGGATCGACGTTGCCGCAACCGTCGGCTCACCGAGCGTCCGCACGAACATGCCGCCAGCCAAGGGTTGGAAGCCCGATCTAGATCGCGCTGCCAACACTCTCCTGCGCGTGGCGGAGTACGGCGCTGCGAAAAACATCCTCGTAAATCTCGAGAACGACAATCCTATCAGCGAAGATCCCTTTTTCATCGTCAGCATCATTGAAAAAGTGAACAGCCCCTGGTTGCATGCGAATCCGGATTTCGCGAATACCCTGACCACCGGCAAGACGGAATATGCCTACAAAGGTATCGAGGCAATGTTTAAACACGCCTATAGCATTTGCCATGTGAAGGCCATGGAAGCCGATGAAAAGGAGCAGCTGGTTCACGTAGATATGGCGAGGACCTTCGGCATTCTCAAAAACAGCAATTACAAAGGCTACTGTTCCATGGAGTTTGACAGCCCCGGCGATCCCTACGAGGGAACATCCGAGCTGATCGAGGAGACTCTCAAATACCTGATTTGACGCCAAAAACTCGCCAGCCGACTGAATTATTCCTAAGGAGCGTTCGAAGTGTTCGAAGTCCCCTCCCTTGCAGCCAAGGGAGCAGGTTCGTATACTGGCGACCCGGCCAAAAGCGAGTCTGGCGGACCGTTCACGTCAGTTTCACGCACGGGGTAGACCGCCAGTCGTCTCTCTTGGCCTTGCAAGTCGGTCCTGATTTCCTTTCGCGGCCGAACTGCGAATTGTGGACTGTTTTGCTGCCGTTGCCGCCTCAAAGGAGAGTCCCGCATGCCGCAAGCCCCAGTACCGGAAGAAATGAATGTCTACCAGAACGCGGAAGCGCGCTTCGAAGTAGCTGCGCAAAAGCTGGGACTCGAGCAAGGGCTCTACCGCTATCTCAAATATCCCAAAAAAGAAATCACGCTCTACATCCCCGTTGGGATGGACAACGGTCAGCTCGAAGTCTTCGTTGGTTACCGCGTTCTCCATTCCACCGTGCGCGGCCCGGGCAAAGGTGGCATCCGCTTTGCTCCCGATGTTTCTCTCGACGAAGTGCGTGCGCTGGCCACGTGGATGACGTGGAAGTGCGCGGTGGTGAATATTCCCTTCGGTGGCGCCAAAGGTGGCATAATCTGCGATCCTCGTAAACTTTCGCGTGGAGAATTGGAACGCCTGACGCGCCGTTACACGGCGGAACTCGCTGATTGGCTCGGCCCGGAGCGCGACGTTCCCGCCCCGGACATTGGCTCCAACGAGCAGACCATGGCGTGGGTGATGGATACGTACGCAATGCACGTTGGCGAAGCTACAACTGCCGTCGTCACCGGCAAGCCCATCGAACTCGGCGGTTCGCGCGGAAGGCGAGAGGCCACCGGCCGCGGCGTGATGATTTGCTGTGACAAAGCCCTCGACAAACTCGGTATCAAGAAGGAAGGCTGCCGAGTCGTGGTGCAAGGTTTTGGTAACGTAGGTTCCCTGGCCGCGCAGCTCATGCAGAAAGCGGGCTACAAAATCGTTGGACTAGCTGACATCGGCGGCGGCCTTTACAACGAAAATGGCTTTGACGTTACGAAAATAATTGATTGGGTCTATGCACAGAAAAAACCGCTTCAAGACTTTCCCGGCGGCGGCACGAAAATGTCTGCGCGCGACGTTCTCTTTCAACCTTGCGAAATCGCCATTCCTGCCGCCATCGAAAACCAAATCACCGAACAAAACGCCCATCAGGTCCAGGCACGGATTCTTTGCGAAGGCGCCAACGGCCCCACCACTTGGCAAGCCGACGCTATTGTCGACGCTAAGGGCATCTTCACGGTGCCGGATATTCTTGGCAACGCTGGCGGCGTCACCGTCAGCTATTTCGAATGGGTTCAGGACCGGCAGGGCTTCTTTTGGCGCGAAAGCGAGGTCAACGAGCGCCTTCTCGACGTCATGGAAAATGCCTTTGACGAAGTCGTCCGCTATGCGGAGAAGCACAAAGTAAATAACCGCATTGCTGCTTATATGCTCGCTATTGACCGCGTCGGCAACGCGCTAAAGTTGCGCGGAATCTACGCCTAGTGTGATAAAGTGCGCCTCTGGATTCCGGTCGTTCGGGGTCCAAGAGTTTACTTTGCTGGGGGGCAGAGCAAAGGCCCGGACAAAACGCCGGGCAAGGAAGAAGTGCGTGCGATGACTACCAACTCCCTCTGGCCCACCCACGAGAAAAGCGAAGAACAACACCGCCGCGAAATCTGTACGGCGGGGAAGTGGATGTACGACCGCGGTTTCATCGTCGCTTGCGAAGGCAATATCTCCGTTCGCCTCGACGAAAACCGTGTCCTGACCACACCGACGTGCATGAACAAGGGCATGCTCGAGCCGCAAGACTTGGTGATCACGAATCTGGAAGGCCGCCAGCTTGCGGGCGAACGCAAATTCTCATCCGAAATTGCCATGCACCTGCTGTTTTATCGTATGCGGCCCGATGTGAATGCCATCTGTCACGCGCATCCGCCGACGGCCACGGGGTTTGCCGCGGCTGGGCGTTCACTGAATCAAGCTCTTTTGCCGGAAGTGATTATCGGCCTCGGGCAGATTCCGCTCGTGCGCTATGCCACTCCCGGAACGCCGGAGCTCAGCGACGCGATCGAACCATTCGTCCCGCACTACGACGCTTTACTCCTGGCGAATCATGGCGCGGTCACTTGCGGTCCGGATCTTCTAACCGCCTTCTTTCGCATGGAAACTATCGAACATTTCGCAAAAATCGTGCTTTCCGCGGAGTTGGCAGGAGGCCCGGTCCTTCTCACGAGTCGCGAAGTCGCGAAATTGATGGCTGCGCGCGCGAGATATTTCGTCACCCCGCCGCCGGGCGGAGGCGCCGAACTTCCCGAAACCAACGACACCGGCGAATCCTCCGGCTCTCACGTCTCTCTCACGCGCAATGAACTCGATGCCCTCATCGATGAGGCCGTCCGCAAAGATCGCGCTCGCCGCTGACATCGGCAAATTAGCAGCAAGACGCACGAATTTTTCTGCTTCGGTATACCCAGGCGTTGTATCGGATCATCCATTCAAATGGAACCGATCGGCGAGCATTACTGTTGGTCATCCACGCCGTCACGCTCGTAGCCGGATTCTACGGTGAGAGAGGAGACCTCTTATGGAACCCAGAATTGATGGCAGAAGACACGCTCAGGAAGCCCAGAAGGCCATGTATGCGCTCGAAAAATACCTTGCGGAATGTGGCCTCGAGCACGGCCTCATTCACCTCATGAAAATGCGCGCGTCCCAAATCAATGGCTGCGCCTATTGCATTGGCATGCACTCAAAAGATGCTCGGGCTCTCGGCGAAACGGAGCAGCGGCTCTACGAGCTCGACGCCTGGCGCGAAACGCCTTTCTATTCTTCCGCCCTAACCTCAGCTTTTGAGGATGAAAAAAAAGTACGAATTGACTGAGCTGGGGATACAGTTCGTGCGGTACACGATGGAAGGAGCAATGCCGTCCATTGGACCAGCACCATCGCGGTGATGCGAATTCAATTGCCGGTTCGTCACTGAAGGGCAAGACCGTAGCGACCGACATTCAGCCGTCCATCGCCCGTCGGAAGGTCTCAAGCGTGACAACCTTAACTGGTGTCCCGTCGAGAAATATTTCTTACTGTGGTAGGGCTGAGCCCGGATTTGCGTTGGCAATATCTGTCACGAGCTGAAGACGATGTCAGAGGGTACTCCGTTGGAAAAATAATGCAGCGAATCGCAAGCTATCCCCGCGCCCCATGTAGGGCAGCCCGAAGGATTTCAGGGACGCGACGTATTTACTTTCCGCTTGGGATTCGGGTCCGGAAAATGGGTCATGAAAAAATTAATCATCGTCACCATCGACTTGAGAGCTAGCTCGACACCTAAAATGAAAATAGTGGCCTGAAATCGTTTCTCAATCGTTTTGTCATTCTGTTGTTCAGAATGAAAGCAGTAGGATGAGTCATCTTGGAGAAGAGCTTATTCTTGCTGAAGAACTCGCGTTCTCTGCCTAATTCCGTTGCGGCTTTGCCAACCCTCTTAAATTCATCCCTTATTTTGAACGACGGAGTATTGAAAATTCTTTCGAGACGTTGAAGGAGCTCGTCCGCGCTTTTGTGCAGTTCTGGCTCTGTAACAGCCCCCTTGATCGCGGCTATAATTCCGAAAACGTCGCGGCTCGTATCTTCCTTGAATCGTTTGGCATTCTGCTCTGAAGCGCAGCAATACTCGGTCCAAATTGAAAGTTCGAGAAAGTTCCGCCCCAACCATGCGAGGGTCGCCGTACGTTCTTCGCGGCGTGCACGTTCAAGCTCGAATGCCGTTGCATTGAGTGCGATCACAAAGTTTTGGACCTGTCTGACCCGCCACCATGGAATCCGCTGGGAGCGTCTGTTTTTCTGTTTAAGGAAGCGGACAAGGGCTAAGGACGTTGCGGGGAACGCATCACTCAAAACATTTTGGTAGCGTTTGGTGCTCACGCGCATCTACCGCCTCGTCTTTCCGTCTTCGCCTGTATTCCGCCCGGCAGTTCAACTGTCAATTGCCCGCTTGAAGATCCCAAAAGTTCCCTTCTTAATAGGTCGACCATGAATAATGTTGTACACGGTCGCTTGCGCTAATTGGGACTTGCGCATTAAGTGGCGCGGGCCAAGTATTATCCATCTCTTTCTGTCTAATTCATCAGCGATCACCATTTTTGATTGTTTGCCGTATTCCTTCAGTTTGAAGTCCAGAATGCTAGGGTCTTCGCCTTGTTCCCAACAGCGGTCAGTTTCTTTGCCAATCGAAATCAGTTCCCCAGCGACGATTGTCGCCCGCCGAAGCAAGCCATGAGTGGCACTAACACATGCGCTAACATCGGGAGCCAGTGATTTAACCTCAGGATGCCTCAAATACTGACCCAGAATAATTCGAAATGATTCTGGAACAACCGTGTCGCGTCTGCCGTTGGGAAACATCGCAATCCGATAAATCCGTTCATCCCACAGATTAATGCCTCGGAGTGTCTTCCATTTGCTGCGGTCTGATTCGAACGGAACAATGAAATTGAAACAAGTTCTATCCAATCCCCGTGGATAGCCCCCGAGATCAGAGATCATCGGGAAAAGGAAAAAATTAAACTGTGCTAACCAGTCCGGGCGGTTGTGGCGCATCACATTTGGTGAGGTCATTGTCATCCGCATCATTGCCGGGAGGCCGAGCCACGTCGGATTTTTTGCGTTTAGCTTAAATTCCCGACGAATCAACCAGTCCAAGCCTCGACTACCCACTCTGGGACATCGTCGTCTGATTCATGCTCGTTTTTCTCGTCCGGCTGGATTTTCTTTGGCGCGAACAAGTAGCCAAGCCCATGACCGCTCGCTTTGACGACCGAAATATCGTTTTCAACCCGTGTGTAGAGTGCGTATCGCTTCGCCGCAATCGCATATCCAATGACTCGCCGACGAGGTTTGCTCGGGTTGCCGTCCACGTGGTTGACATCTTCAATCTTCAAAACCTTGCTCACAAACTTCGAATCGTACGGATTTAACCGGTCGAACTTATTGGCAATGGATTCTATTTCTTTGAACGACAGAGCGCGGATGGCGTCACTCCCCTCAGCATTGCGACGTCCGCCAGCGCAGGGAACCAGTTCACCCTTTTCCGAGCCAACGATGCACATCGAATCCGTGTCGCAGAAAAGATAGCTACCACCAGCCTTGTGGATGCATTTTTCAAGCATTGCGAGCAGTAAGCGTCCGCTGGCGGTAATGAGTGAAGCTATCGGTGGAAAATACCAAGGGCCGGGCTTTTCAATATAGCGAGAGTGTTGCGATAGAGTCTTTTCGCCTGCGTAGATTCTGATTCTCTTTGATTTCTGCAAGGTATCGGGATCAACCTGAACGAAGAGTCCATAACTTCCTGAGTTACCGACCACTTTCATAAAATCGGAGATAGGTCTATTGATGCGTTTTAGCCGATTGCGCTCTTCGATGACGCGAACGAAAAAATCGCCCTTTCTCGGATCGGTCCGAACTGTTCCAGCCAAGTCAGTGCCGCGAAGCTCCCTCTGCTCGCCCGAGGCCAGCATCCGAATTGCCTTGATGACGCGGGGAGACTTGCCCCTGAGCAGTTTGGAAGCTACAAGGTCTGGACCGGCGTACCAGATAGGTTCTTTGGAACTGAGATAGTTAAGTCCGATATTTTTCGTTCGACCGTTATAAACCGTTCGTACCGGCAGGATGTCCTTATCCGGCTCGACCAAGTCTTGATTAACGCGGTAACCGTCCATCTCCGGTAAGGCTAACCAGGAGTTGGACGACCATTCAAATCGCGGTTCACTGGTGATATAGCGTAGTTCCCAATAAGTTATCGGCCTCGCAGCGGAGCTGTTCGGACTAGCCGAGTAGAAATAGGATCTCGCCGGGTTGCAGTCGGTAAACCCTATCATTCATCTGTATTTTCACTGGGTTCTGTGCCGTGGATGTAAGCACCTTCTCAACCCGGAACACGTTCTCGGCCATAATCAGGCTGTCGCCGTCGGAGGCACCCCCAGGGAAAATAATCCAGCGATCCTTCTGCTTTGTGTCCCGTGTGAGAGAAATTGTGTCTCCTTCCAGCTTTTCGGGTACTGCCTTTTCAGCAATCATAGTTCCAATTACAAGTTCGGTGAAATAATCGACCGTGATGTTCTGATTCCCTCTGAAGATTGCAATTGTTTGTGAGTCCCGGGAAATTCGCTGTTTCCCGGTCGCGATTGGCTGCAAGGTTGGTTGAACTTGGCTTGCAGACTTATGAGAGTTCTGTTCCGGAATCCTTTGTGATGTCGCGTCACCACAATTGCAGAGAGCCAGGAAGCCAACTGAGAAAATTGCAATCCAAGGTCTTTTCATCCCTAGTCACCTGGATGAAGTTCATCAGCAGATAACAAGAGGGCTATGCAACCTGAATCATACACCCTGCTTCGGAGTAGTGCCTGGTAAACGCGGTAATCGTCCATGTGGATTTCAAGTTTCCGATTACCCGACTACACAGTCAGGCGAATGCTATTTTCAGCATAGAAATCGCAGACCGCTCGCGTGATTGCCGAGTTGCCGACCATCCGTTAGCCACGAGTCCAAATCTGGTGGTACGGGGCCTGGGTCGAAAATACAGCAGCGACCTGCAATGAGGTCTAACTCTGCGCAGCCTTAGCCTGTTTTGCTGCGAGCTGAGCGCGGATCGCTTTCATTTGTTCGCGAGCTGCTGCGGCCCGCGTCCGGCCATCCGGCGTTGCGTCAATCAGCTTTTCCAAGCTGGCTGCAAATTTTGGTCCATAGGCAGAGCGAATTTCGCCGAGCAACAGCTCGCATTTCGCGAACACGCCGACGTGCTCACCGTTGCTGTCATTGAAGAGCTCCAGACTGATGGCTCCGTCGTTGACGAGTGCCGCCGCCATGTCCCAGTAGGAAACAACCATGCGCAAATGACCGCTGTGGTCACCAAACATTGCAGTATTGAAGTCCGCCATCGATTGCGGATTAAACTCCCGAAAATACCAGTCGCGCGCCTTGCGCATAGTATCGTCGCGGCGCAGTTCATACAGTTTGAGGATGAGACCGGCTTCTTCTTGCTTTGACATAATCGGAGATGCTCCTTTTGGGGCTTTCCCGCGCCAGCGCGGCGCGGCTCGCTATGAGTGTAGCAGAGCGTCTTCGATCCGTTTCACAAAGCTACAGATGCGCGCCTTGATTCGCGGCCCGCAAAGTCATCAATGCAAGTTGATGGCGGACGTAGAAACGAACCACGTCCTCGATAAAACTCGCTTACCAGACAAATAAATTGATCTAAAACCATTTGTCCGGTAACGCGACTAATCAGGAGCTGAGGATCAATGATCCAGCACCCTACTAAACCGAATGGCGCTTACCGCATTTCCGCCAGGGTCACTTCCTTCGTGATTTTCTCGTGCCCCCGCATCACGGTGACCATCACCTTCTCG